>JBARVV010000104.1:0-63064 GCA_049646445.1 Nodosilinea sp.
AAGTGCAATCCACCGCCTGCCTGCGCCTCTCAGTCCAAACGAGACACTCTAGACTGCCGCATTGAGTTCTCCAAGGTCGTTTCATTCTCATTCTGAGACTGCTACAGAGTTTTCTGCACCACTAAGGCTGAGAACTTTGATAGCCTCGCCGAGACAATAACGTCAACGGTCTATATGCAAGGGGTCAAAGACCGGATTGACTCGGTCTACCGCAAGCTCAGGACGGGGCAATACGAAACCCCTCAGACTTTGAAAGATGATTTCTCAGACGTTCGCCGGTTGCTCTCTCAATATAGGGAAGGCGAGTTGTTGGTGGAGTACCTCAAGGAGATCCGCGCAAATGCCAACCTGCCGAGAGCGAGAGAGGACTACTGGCTCCGGCAATTTGAGTTCCTGGAAAAGAGTTTGCAAAATCTGAACCCAGATGCAAGCAGCTTCCAAGAGTGGAAAACTACGGTAGAAGCGGCCAAGGTGACCCTGGAAGAGGACATTGTTAATGCCGTCAAAGAGCAAGATAAATCGGTGACCAGGGGCATTGCTGGGCGATCGTCGGGAGAAGTTTTGAGCCAGGTGCAGCCATTGCCCCCCGGCCCCTCCATCAGCGCTGTATTTCGTCCCAAACAGGTGGCTCAGGCCGATCGGAATTTGAGGTGGTTCAACTGGATCAGCCGGATCGTTGCGATCGCACTCTTGGCCTGGCTTGGTATGACTGAGCTATACGGCAGCAATGCCACCTTTGGGGCTAACCCCATGCGAGACTACTTCGCTGTAATGGCTTGGGGGTTTGGGGCTGAGTTAACCCGAGAGTCGGTACTGAGGGCAACTCAAGATCTCGGATTGCCGTTGACCAAGTAAACTTTTGGGGAAAGATTGGCTAAGCGAGGGGCCAGTGTTCGGATTCGAGCTAGGGGCAATCGTAGTTATGGCTACACAGCCCTGTATTAGGTTGTGGGGCTGCATCGTCAGGTAAACGCAATCAGTTCATGGCAATTCGCAAGCGCTGGGCCTTTCTAGTCGGAATCAACCGTTACAGCGATTACGGTAGCCTCAGCTATTGCGTAGATGATGTTTTGGCTCTAGAGACGCTACTGACAGCAGCAAACTATACGGTTGTCTGTCTCCACGATCGCCTCGACCGAGACAACCAAGACGGTAAACCCAACCGTCTCTACCCCACCGTAGATAATATTCGCGCTGAGTTCGCGTGCCTGTGTTCAGCCATTCAGGCTGGGGAAAACCAAGGGCAAGATGACTTGCTGCTGGTCTATTTTGCCTGCCATGGCACTCGCCACTCGGACGATCAGCCTCGGCTGGTGGCTACAGACACCCGTAAGAAGCTACTGGCAGACCGGGCCATATCCATTGCAGAAATTGAGCAGGGGATGAACCGCAGTGGAGCGGAGTGCAAGATCTTGATGCTGGATGCCTGCCACATTGGCCTTAGCACCACTACCCGCGCTCCAGAAGACCCTGAGCTACTGAGGAAGATTCATGACCTGGCTAAAGGCTATGCCCTGCTGGCGGCCAGCACTGACCAGCAAGATGCCCACGAGTGGGATGGGGTAAAGCATGGGGTGTTTAGTTTCTATGCCCTATCGGGGTTAGACGGCAAGGCCGATCTTGGCGGTAAAAATTATGTAACTGTTATGGATCTGGCTGAGTACATCCTGGGAAATCTGCAAGATTGGCAGGTTCGCCAGGGGGTTGACCAGGTTCCCCAGGTGCGGATAGAAGGCACACTTGGCAATTTTATTCTGATCGATAATTGTCAGGGTTTGCAGCAGACTATAGCGGTAGAGACCGCTCAACTGGAGCCTGCACGTTCTAGCCAGGGCGTTCAAAGCCGGGGACAAGTGTCTGCCCAGGTGGCTGATTGCCTATGGTCTTTAGATTGTAAAGCTCAGTGCGATGCCTTTTATGATCAGGTTTTCCCCTCAACTCGACGGGCGGCGGCTTTTGTGGTGCAGGCTAAAGATTCACGGATTCAGCGCTGGCTGGTAAAACGGCTGGCTAAACAAATTCCGAATGACGCCAATGCGCGGGTGTTTCCCTTTGTGGTACCCGCCCACCCCATGTGGACGACTCATGACTTTGGGGCATTGTGGATTGACCTAGCCCGTACGCTACAGTGCTCGGCGGAGCCCGCTACGGTGATTGATGCTTTGGTTGAGGTTTACCGCACAAAGTCTATCATTATGGCCATGTATGACTGGCCAGACAGGCCGCGATCGCAAACCCTTCAGCAGCAGGTGCTAGATGAGCTATGGCAACCCCTAGTCGAGGCTGTAGGCGCATTAGAAGGGCCGCAACCCTTACGATCGCGGATAATTCTGTTTTTGGCTGAGGCCCATGATCTGGCGACTGCCAGAGGTTCTAAAGACCCAGCCTCTTCATCGGTTGTGCCGCTGCGGCTCGCTCCACTGGCCGCTATCAAGCATGACGATATTCACAACTGGATGATTAGTAATCCGGTCTTCCCCCATCTAAGCCGACAGATCCCTCAGGAGCTGCTGCTGGGCCGTTTGATTAACGAGGAAATTCTAGAATGGGATACTGACCCAGCGGCTGCGATCCAACAGATTTGCTACAAATTTAAGCTTGAAAACGGCATTGCGGATATTGAAGCAGAATGGAGGCTGGCAGGATGACAAAGGTAGCTGACCTAGACTACACCTACACCGGATCAGAGAGCTACCAACCTCCCTCCGCTGGTTTGCGCGACCCACAAGGGCGAGAGTATTTTCCCTATTTGCCGGAGCCGGGGTTAAAAAAGGCTCTGAACCTAGCCATTACCCTGCAACGGCCTCTGCTGCTAGAAGGCGAACCTGGCTGCGGCAAAACCCGTATTGCCTCGGCCCTGGCTTACGAACTGTCTTGTAAACAACTCGGTAAAAATAAACATCCCAACCCCACTAAACTAGCCGACTGGTGGAATTTCTATATCTGGAATGTGACCTCTAGCAGTCGGGCTCAGGATGGACTCTACACCTTTGATGCGGTTGGGCGACTGCGCGATGCTCAACTGATGGGCACCGACCCGGCCCGCTTGCAACAGTTTCTTGGTGATGAGGCTCAAGCCTTAGAAAAGCGCATGAGGGATAAGACCCAGTATCGAGAGTTTGGCGCTTTGGGCCAGGCGCTGCGAAATCAAACCTATCGACCGGTGCTGCTAATCGATGAGATTGATAAGGCCGATAGCGACTTTCCCAATGATTTACTCCTAGAACTGGATGAACTGCGGTTCACCATTCCTGAAACAGGCGAGCCTGTGGGGCCGCCTCAGCCCCACAACAAACCCATCGTGCTGATTACTAGCAACCGCGAAAAGCCCCTGCCAGAGCCATTTTTGCGGCGCTGTCTGTACTACTACGTTCAGTTCCCTCAAACAGATATCCTGAAGCGCATCATTCAAGCTCGCTTTGGGGAGCGCATCGCCAACAAAGCCCAAATTGTGAGTCAGGCGCTAGAAAAATTTGACGCTATCCATACACTGTTAGAACGGCAGCCCGGTAGCCGCCCCCCTGGCACCAGCGAATTACTGGAATTTTTGACGGTGTTGATCCAAGACGGTAAGCCGGTCGAGGCGGCGATCGCAGAACTAGAAAACCTAGCTGAAGAACTGCCCCTGTTAGGGACGCTGATTAAAACGAAAGCTGACCAAGACCTGTACGTGAAAGGGAGATAAACGCCCTCAATGTCCTCCCTCGACTTCCCCTTCCTCGATCTCTTTCAACGGCTGCAACAGGCTGGTATGCAGCTGTCGCCGGAGCAGTATGATTTGCTGCGGCAAGCGCTACATCAGGGGTATGGGGTAGCCAATTGGGATGGCCATAACTGGGATGACCTGCGACAGGTGTGCCGAGTGCTGTGGGTAAAACCCAGTCGCCATTACGACGGCCAGGTGTTTGATCATGTGTTTAACGACTACGTCACCGAAAAACGGCGAGAAATACAGGCACTACAGCGCCCAGAAATACCATCCCAGCCACCCCCCCCACGCACCTTAGCACCAACGCGGCAGTGGCCTAAAGTGCCCCCCCGCAAAGTGTCGGCTAGCAAGGTGCCCGCTAGCACCCCTGCCTCAGCAGAAGCCCAGGCACCTGTCGCCGTTAAAACCGGGTTGGCCGGGTTGCCAGAGGTGGATGAGAGCGGGCTGTCGTTAACCCCTAGCCAGATGCCGCTGCCCCATCAAGCGATTTTAGATAGCTGGCAGCTCATGCGCCGCCCCTTGCGAGAAGGCATTCGCAGCGAACTCGACCTAGAGGCGACGATTCGGCGCATTTGCCAGGCTGGCTATTTTAGCGATGTGGTGATGCGCCCGGCAAAAAGTAAGCGGGTAGAGCTGGTTGTGCTGGTGGATGACAGCAACGTGATGCTGCCCTTTGCCCCGGCGCTACAGCCTCTGGTGAAGGCGATCGAGGCTCAACAGGTTACCCCCGCTACTCTGTATCGCTTTACCACCTATCCCGACGACTATCTCTACGATTGGCAGCAACCCTCCCAGGCGATCGCGCTCGATCAAGTGCTGTCGCGATTGCATGCTCGGCGCACCATTGTGCTGATTTGGAGTGAGGCTGGGGCCACTCAACCCCCCCCCCGAGACGAGCACCGCCAGGGGCTGATGACGTTTTTGACCCGGCTGAGCCCCTGTGTGCGATCGCTCCTATGGCTCAACCCGCTGCCGCCCCACCGCTGGCCAGGTACCCTGGCGGCAGAGGTGGCCTACTGGCTCGATGGGCGCATGACCTGCCCGAGCGTGCCCGAGGTATTGGCCCTCGCCAAGCAACCGGCCACAGACGATCGCCTGTTTTTGCGGACTATGGTGTAGGAAGGAATCGACACCATGGTAACCTCGGCCCGACGACAGCCCCCCCAAAAAGACCCTACCGAGCAGCGGGTGCGGGCCTTTGAGCAGCGCTACGGCAGGCAGGCGACGAATCTGGCGGCCCATGGGGCCTTTCCCCTTACCCTCACTACTGATGTGGTGTACTGCCTGCGGGAGACCTTTTTGCCCGATTGCCCCTGGTACGCGGCGGCGGATGTGTTGCTGTCTGGGCTATGCATTCCCGCCGCGTACGACCTATATGAAATGGACGTTGCTACCCGACGCTATCTGCTGCGCTACCTGAGAGACCAGTTTGGGGAAGGCCGCATTGCCGAGCTAGAGCGGTTTATGGTGGCCTATCTGCGCCATCGCCTTACGGGCGACCACCCCGATGACCGCGCCCTGCTGTTGGGCGAAAAACCCCACTGGACGGCCCTGGCCTGCCTACAACCGGGTGCAGCCTACGATGAGATTCGCCAGACCCTAGCGCAACTGGCTCAGCAAACCCCCAACCCAGCCGATCGCTTTCGGTTAGCACATTTGGTCGCTAGCTATGGTGATTTTTTGGCCGATCGCGGCTATCAGCCCATACTGCTAGAGTGGGCCGAACGGTTTGCCGAGGGGGAGCCCATCGATGCCACCGCAGCGGCGGCAGAGCAGCTACAGACTTTGGGCTTTGAGGTGAGCTGGGTTGAGTTTGAGGTGGCCACTGTGGCCTTTGGGGTAGAGGCAGCCCCCCCGGAGGCGAACGAGCTGACCCCCTTTGAGTTTGAAACGGTAACGGTGAACGACCGGGGCGAGGTGGTGGCGACCGCCGCCCAGACCGCCGCCTACTTTGAAGAGCCTTTGGCCGAGGGCGTGCCCCCCCTCAGGCTGGTGGCGATACCCAGCGGCGAATTTATGATGGGGTCGCCGGAGGATGAGGTTGGGCGAACTAAGGCTGAAGGGCCTCAGCATTTGGTCAAGGTACCGCCGTTTTTTATGGGCCAAACCCCGGTGACCCAGGCCCAGTGGCGAGCCGTGGCGGCCCTGCCCCAGCAAGACCATGATTTAGCCCCTGACCCAGCCAGGTTTAAAGGGGATGACCGCCCGGTGGAGCAGGTGAGCTGGTATGAGGCGGTGGAGTTTTGTGCCCGTCTCTCAGATCTGACGGGGCGCATCTATCGGCTACCCACGGAGGCCGAGTGGGAATATGCCTGCCGGGCCGACACCACCACGCCTTTTTTCTTTGGGGCTACCCTCACCACAGAGTTGGCTAATTACGACGGCAGTGTGTTTTTGAACGAGCCTAAGGGGCAGTCGCGGGGCGAAACGACCCCGGTGGGGCAATTTGTACCCAATGCGTTTGGGCTGTACGACCTGCACGGCAATGTGTGGGAGTGGTGCCAAGACCACTGGCATAGCAATTATGAGGGAGCCCCTACGGATGGATCGGCCTGGTTGACAGAAAATGAGGAATCTGAACGAGTGAGACGCGGCGGTTCTTGGGGCAACGATCCGTGGTACTGCCGTTCCGCGTATCGCTACAACTTCAGCCCCGACAGCCGCGTCATCAGCTTCGGTTTTCGGGTTATTTGCGAGGCCCGAGGGCTCTAATTTTCCCTTTTCTCTTTTTCCCTCTTTCCCTTTGCTAGTGAGCGCAGCGAGCGGATCGATTTTTTTAGCCGTAGGGTGGGCAATGCCCACCAGCAGAACCTGCGACGGATCTTGGTAGAGTGAGTAGCCGTTAAATGGTGAGTGCATGTCTGAGGAATTGCCGATCATTCAAAAAACCTACGACCTGATCAAGTGGATGGTGCCCATGCTCGATCGCCTGCCCCGTACCCATCGCTTTACCCTGGGCAACCGCATCATCGAAGAGCTCTACGACCTGCTAGAGAGTTTGATTGCGGCCCGCTACGCTAAGGTTGGCAGGCTCTCTGCCCTGCAACGGCTAAATGCCCGCCTACAGGTGCTGCGCTACCAGTGCCGCTTGCTGATGGATTTTGATCTAGTGTCGCTGAAGCGCTATGAGTACATGCACCGGCAGATTAACGATATTGGCCAAGACCTGGGCGGCTGGATTAAGCAGCAACAGCCCGCATGAAACGCTATGGCTACCTTTGGCCACAAATTATCGACTTTGAAAACCTTTGGCAGGCGGCCAAACAGGCCCAGCGAGGTAAGCGCTTTCGCCCCAATGTGCTGGCCTTTAACCACGAGCTAGAGCAAAATCTGCTGCGATTGCAGGCTGAGCTACAAACCCGCACCTACCAGCCGGGAGAGTATCGCACCTTTGAGATTATTGACCCAAAACCTCGGCTGATTTCGGCGGCACCCTACCGCGATCGCGTCGTCCACCATGCCCTCTGTAACGTGATTGTGCCGCTGCTGGAGCGATCATTCATTGACGATACCTATGCAAACCGAACTGGGTATGGCACCCATCGCGCCCTGCGGCAGGCGGTGCAGTTTGCGCGATCGCGGCGCTACGTGTTGCAGTGCGACATTCGCAAATATTTTCCCAGCATTGACCATGGTGTCCTCAAGCACCAGCTTCACCAGCGGCTCAAATGCCCAGATACCCTCTGGCTGATCGACACCATCATCGACAACAGCAACCCTCAATCTGACGAGCTGGTCTATTTCCCCGGCGATACGTTGCTCACGCCTCTAGAGCGGCGGGTGGGATTACCCATCGGTAATTTAACCAGTCAGTTTTTTGCCAATGTTTATCTCAACGGGTTCGACCACTTCGTAAAAGAGACCCTCCAAATTCGGCAGTATTTGCGCTATGTGGATGATTTTCTGCTGTTTGCTGACGACCGGCAGCAGTTGGTCAAGGCTAGAGGCGCGATCGCCACCTATCTAGACTCTCTGCGCCTGCAACTGCACCCCATCAAGACCCAATTGTTTGAAACCCGCCACGGCCTGAACTTCGTTGGCTTTCGCATTTTGCCCATCGGCAACACCTTTCCCAAAGACATTTGCATTCGGGTGAGAAACGACAACCTGCGGCGATCGCGTCTGCGTCTGAAGCAGCTACAGCACGACTATGCTGCTGGCCTAGTAGACCTCTCTGCCCTGGTGCAACGGCTGCAAAGCTGGAAAGCCCACCTGATACACGGCGACACCCACAGACTGCGGCGACACCTCTTCGACGCGACGGTGTTCAGGAGGCAGGAGCCAGAAGTTAGCTTTCCTCCTGTCTTCTAACTCCTGTCTCCTAGTATTCTTAAGACGGGGCAGGCAGCCAAACGCGGCGGTTCTTGGAACAACAATCCGAGGAACTGCCGTTCCGCGTATCGCAACAACAACAACCCCGACAACCGCAACAACAACAACGGTTTTCGGGTTATTTGCGAGGCCCGAGCACTCTTCTGTGCCAGAGTTGGCAGGTGGGAATCTGTCGAGCGTGCCAGAGAAGAGTCCAGACCTGTTCCGGCGATGCCTCGGCATCCAAAAAGCAGACAGGGCCAGGGGGCTTAGTAGGCAACTGCTCGAACCGTCGTCTGGCTCATTCCCCCATGGCATTGCTGTTCTCTTTTTCTCTGTGGCATGCAATCGCAGTCTTCTCAGGTGGCCCAGGCCCCAGAGCAGTTCACTATTATCAGGCAGCCCCATCGAGCCCAGTGCTTTACCGAGCCTGCCATTCAGCTCGATCTATTGCTCATCCCCGGTGGTACCTTCACCATGGGTTCGCCCCCCGATGAGCTAGGCCGCTACAACGATGAGGGGCCACAGCACGAGGTCACCGTGCCGACGTTCTTAATGGGCCGCTACCCCGTCACCCAGGCCCAGTGGCGAGCTGTTGCTACTCGCACAGACCTCAAGGTCAACACTGACCTCGACCCCGACCCAGCCAACTTTAAGGGCGACAATCGCCCGGTTGAGCAGGTGGCTTGGCACGATGCGGTGGAATTTTGCGATCGCCTTTCCCGCCTGACTAGCCACACCTACCGCCTGCCCACCGAAGCCGAATGGGAATACGCCTGCCGGGCAGGTACCGAAACCCCCTTCCACTTTGGCGAAACCATCACCACTGACCTGGCTAATTATCGCGGTGAAGATAGGGAAGATGATCCTGAAAAATTTCCTGGCCACTACGGCAATGGCCCCAAAGGCATCTACAGAAAAGAAACCACCCCCGTCAATTATTTTCATCCGTTAGCCAATGCCTTTGGTCTGTGTGACCTGCACGGCAACGTGCGGGAATGGTGCCTTGATCACTGGCACGACAACTATGACGGAGCACCCATCGACGGTAGTGCTTGGTTGACGGATGACAAGAATGCTAGACGATTGCTACGCGGCGGTTCTTGGGACGGCGCTCCGGGGTACTGCCGTTCCGCGTCTCGCACCCTCAACTACCCCGACTACCGCGGCAACGACTACGGTTTTCGGGTTATTTGCGAGGCCCGAGGGCTCTAAGTTTCCCTTTTCTCTTTTTCCCTCTTTCCCTCTTTCCCTTTGCTAGTGAGCGCAGCGAGCGGATCGATTTTTTTTAGTGATGGTTTGCTTGTGGCGGGGCAGTGGCTGGCAGCATTGGCTCTAGCAGGCCCAGGTGTCATGCCCTAGGGGATCGCGCTGGAGCAGGTCGCGGCGGATGCGCCAGGGGGGCAGGTACTCATCCATTAGGGCTTTGAAGCGGTCATTGTGATGGCGCTCTAGCAGGTGAACGAGTTCATGCACCACCACATATTCCAGACATTCGGGGGGCTTTTTGGCCAGCTCTAGGTTGAGCCAGATGCGGCGCTGCTGAATGTTGCAGCTGCCCCACTTGGTTTTCATTTTCTTAACGCCCCAGGCGGAGACCTGATGACCAATCCTCGGCTGCCAATGCTCTAGCAGGTCGGGAATGCGGGCCTTGAGCTGTTGGCGATACCACTCCTTGAGGGCGCGATCGCGATTTTTCTGAGTCGTGCCATGGTTCACAAAGAGCTGGAGGGTGCTGTTGTTTTTGACCACTACCTCGTGGCGACCGCGCCGTTCGATCACTTCTAGGCGGTAGCGCTGGCCAAACAAGTAATGGCTCTCACCACTGACCATCTCTCGCTCCGACTGGCGAGGCTGGGCCTGAAACGCCGCCCGCTGCTTGCGAATCCAGCTCAGTCGAGAGATAACGGCGAGGCGAATGTTGTCGTCGGTGAGGTGATCGGGAGCAGAGACCCGCACCTGGCCATCGGGGGGGTAGACGCCCAGGTGCAGATTTTTGATCGGCTTGCGCACCACCTGCACCGGAATGTCGCGAATCACGATGGCGGTCGCTCCAGCGGCTGGAGCCGGGGCTGGTTCTAAGGTGAGGCTACTGGTACTCACGTTGGTTTTTGAGTAACTCCATGACCTGGTCGAGGTTGACATTGTACCCTGCGGATTCTTCGCGCACGGCGCGGGCCACTTCTCGCTCTTTAAATTTGTTGCCAATCCAGTCGGCTTTTTTGGTGTAGCGTACCGCCGTGTCGATGCGTAGGGCTAGGGCTTCATCTTGTCCGAAGTTGTCGTAGAGCGATCGCTTGGCGGTCGTATCCATCGACGGGGGATAGTCGCCCTGGGCCGCTTCAGCGCCGGGCTTGACCTGGCCTGCAAGCTGTTTCACCTGCTCCAGGTACTCCTGATAGCTGATCGCCTGCTGCCGCCGCTGCTCGATCAGGGCGTCGAGCAGTTCGGACATGCGATCGTAGTACTTGGGGTTAACCGGGCTCTCATCGGTGATCACCCGCCGCATGTTGTTCTCAATGGTTTCGGCTACCGCGTCCTGGTTGTCGCGGATGCCCTTGGGTAGCTGATCGAGGGCAGCGGTGCCCCGCTGGACGATTAGGTCGATCAGACTCATATCGTCGAGGTCAGAGATGGTTTCGCTGGGGTCGGCGCGAATATAGCTGTCGAGCAGGCGGCGCATGGCGGGCTCGTACTGCTTCATGTCGATGTAGTCGCCGCTGGCTCTTTTGACTGCCTCTTGCACCTCGTCGTAGTGGGTGACTTCGGCTTTAATGGTGGCGCTTTCCTGGGGCGAGTAGCCTGCTTCGGCCATTTCGTTGGCCAGGTTGGCATAGGCTCGCAGCAGGGCTGCAACCGCCTGGTAGAGAGCGACGCGCTTGGGTTCGTTGGCGGCTAAGGCTTCTTTGTCGGCGGTGTCTTCGGCACAGAAGTAGTGCAGGTAGTCGATCATTTCGCGGGGCAGCCGCACAGGCTCACAGAGGGCTTTGACCTGTTCGCGTAGGTCTTCGAGGCGATCGCGGCCTTTTTCAATGCGATCGCTCAGCAGCCCGGCCACATCGTCGGCGTCGTACTTCTCGAACGCGCCGCTGGTGTAGTCAGTGATCGCCCCCTCCAGAGACTTAAACAGGTCTTTGTAGTCCACGATGTAGCCGTATTCTTTGTCGTCGCCGTCGAGGCGGTTGACCCGGCAAATGGCCTGAAACAGGCCGTGGTCCTGCATTTTTTTGTCGATGTAGAGGTAGGTGGCGCTGGGGGCATCGAAGCCGGTGAGCAGCTTATCGACCACAATCAGCAAGCGCATCTGGCCTGGTTCTTTTTTGAAGCGCTCTTTGACCTTTTGCTCGAACTCTTCCACCCGGTGCATGGCCCGGTCTTCGGTTTCGTTGAAGTACTCGGCCATCATGCGGCGATAGATGGCGTACTGGTGCAGCTTTTCGGTTTCGCCTTCACCGGTTTCTTCGCCCTTGATGTCGGCAGGGCCGGGTTTGTAGCTGGTGACGATCGCACACTTGCCCGCCAGGTCGGTGCGGCTGAGCAGCTCGTAGGTTTTGCAGGCCTGGTAAATGCTGGCGCACACCAGCATGGCGTTGCCGCGCCCGTCCATTAGCCGGGGCTTGGTCTCCATATCCATCAAGATGTCGTTGACGATCATCTCTAGGCGCGACTGGCTAGAGAGCACATTGCGCAGGGTGCCCCAGCGCTTTTTGAGCTGAGACTTGGCCAGTTCCGAAAGACTGCGGGTTTTGGCCTCAAACCACTGATCGACTTTCTGCTGGGAGGTAAGATGCTGGTCGATGTCGCGGGCCTCGTAGCGCAGGTCGAGCACCACCCCGTCGCTGACCGCCTCGTCGAACTTGTAGGTGTGGATGTAGGTGCCAAACACCTCCAGGCTGGTCTGTTTGTCGTCTTTAAGCAACGGCGTGCCGGTGAAGCCGATGAACATGGCCTCTGGCAGCAGCGCCGTCATGGCGGTGTGGAGCTTGCCTGACTGGGTGCGGTGGCACTCATCGACAAACACAAACAGGTTGCCCTTGGGGCTAAAGTTGCTGGGCAGGTGGCGCTGCAGGTCTTGGATAAACTCTTCTGTGCTCTGGCTGGTGTCGGCATCGTCGCGGCTGCCAAATTTGTGAACCAGGGAGCACAGCAGCCACGGGGTGGTGGCGTTGAGTTTAGCGATCAGGTCGGTGCCGCTGGTGGTGCGGTAGATGTCTTCGTCTACGCCCTTAAAGACGCCTTCGATCTGTTCATCTAGTTCGGTGCGATCGGTGATGATCAGCACACGGGCATCGGTGGCGTTTTCACGCAGCCACTTGGCTAGCCACACCATGGTCAGGCTTTTGCCCGAGCCCTGGGTGTGCCAGATAATCCCCCCATCACGCTGCTGCACCCGCTGCTGGGCCGCCTTGATACCAAAGTACTGGTTGTGGCGACAGGTCTTTTTGATCCCGGCATCGAACACGGTGAAGTCGTGGATCAGTTCGAGCAGGCGGGCTTTGGCACAGAGGCGCACCAAGGCAGTGTCGAGGGGGGTGTCGCCAATAGCGGGGTCGATGGTGGGCAGGTATTTGTGGCTTCTGGGGTCGATTTTGGGGTTGTAGCGGGGGTTTTCTTCTTTCCAGGTGAGGTAGTACTTGGCGGCGGTTTCGGTGGTGCCGTAGCGCAGGCCCTGGGTGTCGTTCCCGGCCATGACCAGCTGCTGGGTGGTAAAGAAGGCGCGGTGAAACTCTTTGCGCTGGTTGTCGAGGTTTTGGTGAATGCCTTTGGCGACATCGACGCTGCCCTTTTTGAGTTCGAGAATGCCCAGGGCAATGCCGTTGACGTAGAGCACAAGGTCGGGTCGGCGGGTGTTTTGGCCTTTGAGGGTGACTTCTTCGGCGATCGCAAAGTCGTTATTTTCGGGCTGCTTCCAGTCGATTAGCGGTACGGTCTGGGTTTGTTCCCCGGCCCCGGCTTTGACTTTGACACCGTAGCGCAGCAGGCCGTAGACGGCTTTGTTAGCGTCGTAGAGGTTTTGGCTGTCGCCCAGGGCGGCGGCTTGGTCTAGCTCTCGCAGGGCTTTGGCGATCAGGGTCTCGCTAATGCCCTGGCGGTTGAGCCACGATCGCAGTAGGTCGGCCTCGATGTTGCGGGTGTTGGGGCGGGCCTCCCAGTTGCCCAGGTAGCGGTAGCCTAGGTGGGTTTGAAAAAGCTGGACGACTCGATTTTGGGTGGCTCGTTCCCGTTGGCCGACGGTGCTCACGGCGGTGCTCCTTGATGGGTGCCCGAGGTTGGGCTGCTTAACCAGTGTTCCCCCAAGTTATAGCAACCCCCTTTGGGGCCAATCACCCGGTTGGGAAGGCCTCACGAAAACCAAACATTACTAAGGCGGTGAGTTGAGCTCTTCCAGCAGAGCTTGATGGTCTTTCCAAGGGCTAATGTCGCCATTTTGATAAACCTTGGCGATGAAGGGGGCCGGGTTTGCCTGGAGGAACTGCTGCATGGCAGGAATAGCCTTGGTGAAGGCGGCGGCGGTATCAGTACCCGACAGGTTTTGGGAAACCAGCACGAACATTTTGACCCCGGCGCTGGCAACGGCCAATCGCTCCAGAAAGCGTTTGGCGATGCGCTCGTCTTTGGTGAGCACGACCCAACCCCGCTGGCCAACTGTGGGCAGCCAGTCTACGTCTTTGGCATCTTTGGCAAAGTGGCTGTCGTGGAGTTCGACTGTGTGGCCCTGGGCTCGGAGCACGGTGGCCAGCTTTTTGCCCAAGCAGCGGTCAATGAAGAACGTGGTCGTCTGAGATGATGGCGAACTCATGCAGCCAGAGGAATTTCGCACCGGATGGCTTCTTCGATCTGGCTGATGTCGCAGTCGTAGTCTTCGACCAGGTCTTGTAGGGAGTCTCCAGCTTTGTAGCGCTCGGCGATGATGTGGGTGGGAATGCCGGTGCCGTCGATGACCAGGCGACCGAAGGCGATGCGGGGGTCGATGACAACGATGCGGGGGTTGTGGGCTTCGTCGGAGCGGGTGAAGGGGTAGAGCTTGATGGCGAGGCCGGTGTCGTCGGGTTCGATGCGCTCTAGGTGCTGGGTGAGCACGGCTTTGAGCTGAGTTTGGCCCTGGGCAGAGGCGTTGATCAGGGTGCCGTAGCGCTCAATGAAGAGGCTAATGCCGTCGGTGCGAAATTCTTCGTGGGCTAGGGGGTGAGATACCTGAAGCTGGGCTTCGAGGTAGTCGAGGGCGGTGCGGACGTTGTCGAGCTGGATTTTGTGGTGTTTGCGAATGGCCCGCAGAACGTGGATCTCGATCAGGTTGGTGAAAGAGAGAAGGCGGGGCGTCTGTGGGACAACGGCGATCAGGGGGGCGAAGAAGCGCTTGCCCTGGCTGACGGGATATAACCGGCCAACTGTCCACGACCGAATGGTGCCTACGGGAATGCGCAGGTAGCGGGCGGCATCGGGGATGGTGTAGGTGGGGATGTCTCTGGGGTCGCGGCCCTGGTAGAGATCGGTCATGGTGGCCTGGGTGGTTCAGGGATGCCTCAGATTATCGACTATGTAGGGTGATAAGTCATTGCCCTTTGTTTTGGGTGGCTCGTTCCCGTTGGCCGACGGTGCTCATGAGGCTGCTTCCTCTAAGCGATTGGGTGACCAGACTTGTTTTGCTAGAGCAAGGACTAACTCTCGGCGTTCTTGCTGTTGGTCTTTATCAAAATCCTCATAGGGCTTGAACGCTAATGTTTTCTTTTCGCAGAAGGCTTTGAACTGGGGCTTATGTTGGTAGGTGTTTGTATTCAGGCTGGCCGCGTACCAGTTCTGACTGGCATAAACCGAATTTTTATGGGAGAAGGGTTTGTCTTGCAAACTCCGATTAACATCAGCAGGCAGCAACAATAGCCCCGCCACGTGGTTCCGCCAGTCTTGAAACTCTTGCGCTGTCTCGAACTGGTTTGAGTAATCGCTATAGCGGTTGGGCCAGATGTGCTCGATATCGAAGGGGTTGCCGTGGTTGCGGTCAACGTATTTGTCGAAGAGATCGTGCTCACCGCCACCGGCTTCGGTATAGGCCGTGAGTCGAGCTAGCAGGTGATAAATGTAACGACGGCTGAACTGGTTGAGTCCTAGCCCCATAATGCCAATACGGCCTCGGGAGGGGCTGCCGTCAAAGGTGGCATCATCCTTAGCAAGTTTGTCGTTGAGGATAGCGACCAACTCATGGAGCGGTTTACGTCGAATATCGCGGCAGAGGACAAACATGGAGTAGGCGGTACTGGAATACCCTACCCGAATGTAATTGACCACACGCCGCATAAGCCAAATGTCTAGATAAGTGGCGGTGACAGCAATCTTGCGGCGTACAGTGGCGTCATCGTCAGTGACGCACAGGGGCGCGAGGAGAACTGTACCTTGCCAGGTAAAAGCATTGTGAGCGTTGTAGAACACTGCCTCCAGACCTTTGGTATAGGTGTGGCTGGCATTCAGAATAAGCTGATAGGCTTTGGCAAAAAAGGTGAAGTGGGTAGTGATGAACTCCAGGTTAGCCGACTGAGTCCCTAACGTAAGGTGAGCATCGTTCTCACGCACCCAGCGGTGAAAGGCGTTACCAATCAGTTCCCAGTCTTTGTCAGTGGCCCCAGCTTTGCGTTCTCGGCTGGTCTCGGCATGCTGTGCTCGTAACCAGGCTTTAATACAGGCGGAATCGCGTTCGGGTTCGTGGTTGCCACCCCAGGTAATGAGGTCGAGGACTTGCTTTTTCCAGATTTGATTGGCGTTGCGCCGTTGATCGGGGTCTTCGATGGGGGCTAATAGGAATGCCTTGAGCATATCGACGGGGCTGAGGGGCTTACCCCGGTCGTTCATGGTCTCGAATATGGCGTAGGCGTAGTTGTCGTTGTCGGTGGCGATTTCAATAAGCCCGACCTTGCTCATTAACCAGTAGCAAAAGTTAGGCAGGGCATCCCCTAGTTCATCTGCTAACTCTTTGTTTTGAATATCTTCATAGCGGGCATAGATGGTCTGGACAGATTCATCCTTACCGTCAGGGCTAAACTCTTGGCTATAAAAAAGAGCCTCAATGACGGGGAGTCGTTCTGGGATGTCGAGGTTAAATTTTGGAGTGCCATTGTCGTTGCTAAAGATCAACGGCATGAGGGCACTGGTTAAGAGTGGGTCTTTAGCTTTAACAGCGTTATAAAGATAAATAAGCAGCAGAGTGAGGGAAGTGACCCGCTGCTGCCCATCGACCAGGTAATTCTTAGTGTTGCGCTTACTAACGATGATGGAGCCCAGGAAGTAATCTTCGTAGGAGCTGACTTTGGAGGTGGGGTCGCCTTCCTGATAGCTGTTGATGAACTTGTCTCGCAGGTCTGTAAGCAGTTCGTCAATATTTTCTTTTTCCCATTTGTACTCCCGCTGGTATTCGTCAATGGCAAAGAACTTGCTCTGTAAGAGTTCTCGCACGCTGCGGTAGTGGGGAGTGATGGTAGGCATATTCTTCTTATTTGGGGGGATAAACCTGGGGTGACCAAGGCTAGATCTTGGATCAGTGGGTGACTAACTTGTTGGTCTAATATGCCCATGAGCCTTCTGCTTACTTCTACGGGGATGGCTCGATGAGATCCGGGGGGGCATCGTCGCCAACGGCCACAGGTTTGCCATCGCGCCAGATAACGGCATAGTGACCCAGACGGCGTTTGCGTTCTAAAGTGTCGGCAACAGCTTTTCGTAAAGCGGCGAGGGTTTTTTGGGCTTCGGGAGAAATTTTGCTCATCGTTCTGCCTCCTGGCTCAGTTGCTCAAATAGTTCAGGGTTCAAGATTTCACGGGTTTCGCCTTGTTGCTCAAAGATGAGTTGGGGAGAATCGTCTTCATTCATAAAGCATTGGGTACGGTCTACCGCGTAGCTGAACTCATTGAGCAGGTTTTGCAGACTGCGGGGAAAGCGGCGTTCGATGTCTTCTAACGGGATGTTGTGGCCACCGTGGGCGACCCGCTCGGCAACCCGCAGTCTGGACATTTCTACACTGGGCAGGGCCAGGTAAATGAGCTCTACCCGCCACCCGTCTGATCGTAACCGCCGGATGAGCCTGAGATAGCTGCGACCCGCGAGGGTGGTCTCAAAGGCGAAGTCTTGTCGGGCCTGGATGCGGTTTTCGATTTCGCTGAGAAAGAGGCGGCTGGCGGCCAATAGCTCTGTCTCTGGGGCTAGGGGCGACAGGCCAGCGGCGATCAGGTCGGCGTTGACGAAGTTACGGCAGTTGGCGGCGGTGGGCAAATAGGACAGGGCGAAGGTGGTTTTGCCTGCGCCGTTGGGGCCAGCGATAATCCAGCAGGTGGGGGCTGATGGGGTACTCATACCAGCCGCGTCCTGCCGGTGAGGAGTTCTTGCATCATGCCTTGTTTGATGGCTTGGGTTTTGGCGCGGCGGGTTTCTAGGGCTGAGATCGCCCCATCCATGTCGGAGAGGACAGTCGCGATCGCACGTTGTTCTTCTGCGCTAGGAAGCGGAATTAGCATATCCGCAATCATTTCCATCCGCACTGAATCGACTGATGACTTGGCAGTCATAGATGCTATTCGGCCATAGAAGCGATTGCTAAAGTAGGTATAAAAGAAGAACCCGTCTAATGCAGGCTTGAAATCGCTAATTCTATAGACTCTTTGGTGAACATCAAATTTTCCATTGATGTAGTGGAATACTTTTCCAGTTCCAACCCCATCACCAGCAGTTAAGACAGCCTCGCCATCGAATGAATAGCTGTTAATCCTTTCAACGGTTTGAGACCTAACAAAAAAGGGGTATTGTCCATCTTCGACTCGATCTTGTGTATTCTGTCCTCCGGTTGTGATTGAGGATTGGGAGGCAATGTTATCTACCTCCCAATCCTCTGGAATTACCCCAACCTCGGTTTGCTTGTAGCCCTTCCCCTCGCCAAACCCAGGCAGGCGTTTTTTGCCGGTGAGGAGTTGCTGCATGGTGGCGGTTTTGAGGTGGCGCTGCTTGGTGATGAGCTTATCTAGCGCGGCGATCAGGGCATCTACGTCGGATAGGGTGGCTGCGATCGCGCGTTGTTCCGACAGCGGTGGAAGGGGCACCTCTAGAGCTTTGATATCATTGACCTTTGCATGTCCAACTGTTGAGCCGCCAATCTGCTTAAAGAGGCATTTTTGAACCTCTGGAGCCATCAGAGCGTAAAGGAAAAAAGTACTTGACGTCTTGTTGGGGTCAGGGCGATACAGCATCATTCTTTGCCCTAAACAGACTTTCATACCATTGGGAACAAGACAAACTTCTCCCAGTGGTGCCTCTCGTGTGATTAGAATGTCTCCTTGCTGTGGAACAGCTCTAGCAGTCCATTCATGAAAAGACTGCTCATCAGTAAAACGTAAGTCCTCATAGACGAATCTGCCATTTCGAACATTAGGAGTTCTGACTACTGCAAAGTCACTGCTATCAACGAAAGGAGGGGTTCTGTTTTTGCAGTCAACAACAACCTCACAAATTTCTTCAGCAGCAACAAGATCCCAATCTTCAGGAATCACCCCAACCTCAGTCTGCTTATACCCTTCCCTCACCATGTCAGCCCCATCTTCTGCAAGTGCTCCTCCACCCGACTCGACAGCGCTTCCACCGTCTGCACCAGTTCTGGCAGCGGTTCCGCGTAGCGCTCCTCCAAATCCTTCACCCGGTTTGCCAACTGCTGCGTCACCCGCTCAATCTCCGCCGCCACGACCCCCTTCAGCGTGGCCTGCCACTTGTCCTCCACCACCAGGGCTTTAATCTCCGCCTCGCTCAGCTTCGGGTACCGGCCAAACACCAACCTATCCAGCGCTTCGGTGGCAGCCTTCACCGCCTTCTTCATCGCCGCCGCCTGGTCAAACAGCTTTAGCACCTCCGTCAGCACCGCCCGTTCCTCAGGGGCGCTCGCGTCGCGCTTAATTTCCTTCAGCCGCGCCGCTACCGTGCCCTTGGTCACCTTGCCCCCATCCGTCTGGGCCTCAGCTAATAACCCCTCCTCGCCGCCGTGCTCCTCCACCAGCGCCTCTAGCTCCTGGCTAATGCCATCCAGGTCGGCCTGTAGCTCATCAATGTGGGCCTGCTTGTCGGTAAAGTACCGCGCCACCACCAACCCTGGGGGTATCAGGTCGGCCTTGTACTTCTGCTTACCAATGATCAGATCCGGCGTTTCCTTTAGCTTTTCGCCCTTGGCTACCACCAGCTCCCGCAGGGTTTTGCCCGCCGCCCAGCCATCCTGCACCAGCACATAGACATCGTCCTGCATGGTTTCCGCCCAGTAGTCCATCAAAATTTGGTAGATGTCGTAGCGGTCTAGCAGGTCGGCCTCGGTAAAGCGGTGCAGCAAATCCTCTGACAGGGTGGCGATCAATTCCTTGGGCTTGTCGCCAATGGCAATCCCCATCAGCGCCTCCCGGTGGGCCTCATACCAGGCCGTGTAGAGTGCCAAACTCCGCTCCGCAAAGGCCGTAAATTCTGGATGGTTGAGAATGGTCGCCTTCACCTGGCTGGCCTCGACCAGGCCCTGGCTGTAGCCCGATCGCTCCCCAGGGGCAAACAGAGTGCTGCGCAACTGAGGAAACACCTGCCAGTAAGCCCCTAGGGCATCTAGATCCCCATTGGGAATGCCGCCGCTGAGGTGGGCCGCCAGGTCGTGCAGGTCTTCTGGCTCGCTAGCGTCGATGTAACGCGGGATGTTGAGGTTGTAGTCATTTTTCTCGATCTCGGCCAGAGGCACCAGGCGACTGTAGCGGTCTAGCTTCGTCTGGTGGTTAAACACATCCACAATTTTGTGAATATCCTGGCTGCGCAGGCGGTTCTTGTTGCCGTCTTTCATAAAGCCCCGGCTGGCATCCACCATAAACAGCCCCTGGCGCTGGGCCGCCCCCGCCTTATCCAGCACCAGAATGCAGGCCGGAATGCCCGTGCCGTAGAACAGGTTGGCAGGCAGGCCAATGATGCCCTTGATATAGCCCTGGCGCACCAGCGCCCGGCGAATGGTGGCCTCGGCATTGCCGCGAAACAGCACCCCGTGGGGCAAAATTACCGCCGCCTTGCCCGTACTCTTCAGCGATTTGAGAATATGCAGCAGAAAAGCATAGTCGCCGTTTTTATCGGGCGGTGCGCCGTACTCAAACCGCCCGTATTCGTCTTCCGCCACATTCACCCCATTGCTCCACGACTTGTAGGAAAAGGGCGGATTCGCCACCGCGAAGTCAAAGGTCTTGAGGCTGCCGTCGTCGTTTTTCCAGTAGGGGTTCGAGAGGGTGTTGTCCCGCCAAATCTCGTGGCTGGGGTAGTTGTGCATGAACATATTCATCCGCGCCAAGGCCCAGGTGGAGTTGTCCATCTCCTGGCCGTAGATAGTCAGGCCACGCGGGGCCACATCCGCCACCTTCAGCAGCAGCGAGCCGGAGCCGCAGGTGGGGTCATAGACGGTTTCATCCTGACGGGTCTCGGCGGTGATGCCCACCACCTGGGCCAAGATTCGCGATACCTCGGCGGGGGTGTAAAACTGGCCCTTGCTCTTGCCCGACTCGGTGGCAAAGTGGCGCATCAGATACTCGTAGGCATCGCCCAGCAAATCATCGCCCTCGGCCCGGTTGGCGCTCAGGTCTAGCCCCGCAAAAATGCCCACCAGGTTCGAGAGGCGATCGACCATCTCTTTGCCTCGGCCCAGCTTGTCTTCGTTGTTGAAGTCGGCCACGTCGATCACGCCCTTGAGGTCGTTCTCCTCAGCCAGGGCGCTGATGATCTTGTTGATCTTGTCCCCAATCTCTTTATTGCCCTTCAGCGCCACCATGTCTTGAAACGAGCCACCCTCGGGCACCACAATGTCGGCGTCACCATAGGGGTCGTCTGCGTACTTGTCGGAGACGTACTTCATGAACAGCAGGGTCAGCACGTAGTCTTTGTACTGGCTGGCATCCATGCCGCCGCGCAGTTCGTCGCAGCTGGCCCACAGGGAGCTATAGAGAGCGGTCTTTTTAACGGCCATTCAGGGTCTTACGGTGCGATAGGGCTTAGGTTGAGGGTCGGCAAACAGGCTACAGGGCTAGGGTGCCCCAAGGAATAGCCCTTTGAATAGTAACGGCCCAGACTGCCTGCGCTGGCTTCACCTCTAAAAGAATACATACCGGGGTTAGCACCAACCGGACTCTGGCAGGTCTGCCCCACAAAATCAGACGGATAGCAGCATCTGGGGGAGCGATCGCGGCTTTACGGGCAATCGTGAATAGTGAGAAAACCTCGTCCACGGCGTGGGTGTCGGCGGCTCTAGGCATCCTCAACAAGGATTTCAGAGTTACGAGATTGATTAAAAGGAAAATTAAACGGCAAATTTTACAGGGATTCTTGGTGAGTTGAATCCTTTAAATCAAGCCAAGAAAATGAATTTATTCGATCAGAAAATCTTTTTCGATCATGATCAAAAACTTTAATGAAATATTCAGACACAAACTCCTTTAATTCCTCTTTAGACAACCCTTTGCTTGTAGCAATCTTTAGCAACTTTTCGTCTTCAAGGTACTGCTTAAACAAATCAACTTTTTCTTGGATATACAGCCTAAACTCCTCAGAGTTCATTTTGTTGTGTCTTCCGTCATATGTGGATCTGCTGAGATTATATATGGATCTCTTTTGAACAATCAGGAAGTCTCCTTCAACGTATCGTTTTACATCTCGGACATTAGTATATTTTCTTTCTTGTTTTTCCATATCTATATACCAGTCTGTTTCACTAATATATTCTAATGGTGAAACTTCAATTACATGTTCCTTTCCCTTTCTTAAATCTACAACACCTGTGGGTTCTAACCCTCCTGTTTCTAGCCGAAAGTAATTCCATCCTGAGTCATGTCCGAAACTTTCGAAAATTAGCCGCTTAGGCTTAACAACCTCAACACCTACACCTGATACACATGTCACTAACTCAAGAGTCTCTGGTTCTAAGCCTAAGCTAGATCCTTGTAAGTCTTGCCCGCCGCCGTCTGGGAAAAACATATGATTCAAACTATTTATGCCTCCTAAATAGTTTAATATTTTAACTATTTCATTGATGTCTACCCAAACAGCACGTTGTGGAATAGACGTCGGAAAAAGATTTTCTTGAAAATCTTTCCACTGCAACAAATTTCGTTTTTCCAACTTACTGTGAGTGGTAAGCCATAGGCTTAACTGCCTGACAAATTCCTTGATGTTTGGTCTCAGCAAAGGATTGTCATCAGTACTTATCCTAAGCAAATCATCAAGTGGCTTAGTGTAAATTTGAGGCCGGTAAGGCGTAACAAGAGAATCCTTCTCTACAAGCTTGAAGTTTCTTAGCCCATTTATGCTCTCAGCGATGTATTGACCTTCAAAGCCAGTTTTATTTCTTGTTATTAATATCCACAATGTCTTTGATAACGAGTAGACATCTGCTGGCTTTCCATCAGACATCTTTCCACTACGTTGCATTTCTGGAGCAATCGTCCATTTTGCACCTATCTGTTCTCCTGTTTTAGTTATTCCTGTTTTTTGAGGATACTCTGCCAAGCCAAAGTCGCTAAGGCAAAGCTCATTTTTCCATATCAAAATATTTGCAGGCTTGATATCTCTATGAGATATTCCTCTTTCGTGTAGCTTTACTAAGATTTCTCCTATTTCAATCACTGCTCGTACAACTGATTCATATTCTGACTCATTTAGATATTCATCTAAAGTTGAGGCAACTGGCATTACATACCATGGAAGGCAGTCGGCAAGTTCATCTGGGAGATAATAGTCAATTATTGGCAATATACCTTTTATGTCATCATTGTCCTTGATGACTTTCACTTCACTTCTGAAGCGAGTGTACATCTTTGCTCTTCTTGATTTCTCTACTTTATCGAGTGAAAGTATTTTTATTGCACCCTCTTGTTCGCATGAATTCTGACATAGCCAGACGACGCCATTGCCACCGCAACCTAACTGCTTCTTCAGCTTCCAGTCGCCAAACTTATATCCTCTTTTGATTTTTTGTGACATCTTTAGTTCATCTAACTAATAAATTGATTGATTGATGCAAAAGTAGTAGGGCGCACCTTACTCCAAGTTTCCACGGCCAAGGCTTCGAGAAACTTAGGTTCTTGATGGATGAGGTCGATGGGGTCGATCTAGTAAAATAGCTCCCATTGAAATAGTCCCAGGTCAAAGGCGCGAAAGAATTTGTCTAAAAAGTTTTGTGATTCCCCTTTTAGTCGCCTGTGAGGTGTTCATAGAAAAACTGGGTAAAGGCCTGCAACCGTTGGGCGGTAGTGGTCATAGGGTGGGGGAAAGCAATGACTTTGATTACTCTTCCTCCTTTATAGTTGCCAATCCGGGTTTATGATCAAATTGTTAATCAAAAATCCAGCACGATTGCCCCCTTAGTAGAAACTCCGGACTAGACTCAATCAATGTCTCATTACTAAAGATTCAAATCGGTAACGTGTTGCCGATTTACAGAATCGCGATCGCGACCTCCCACCGATAGAGCAGGGTAGTGTCGCTGTGGCGTTCCAGGTACATTTGCACGGCTTTGCCCCAGGGTTCATTAGCGGCCAGCAGAACGATCACGCCCTGGGCCACATCCCAGGTTATCTGGGTCTAGCAGGCCCTTAGTAGTTGGCGATCGCTTTCATATCGAGCTTGGGCAAATTCAAAACATTGGGCAGCGTTAGTATTCATCGTAATTTAACCCCTTTAAAAATTGAACTTGTGGCATGTCTAAGGAGATAGCGAAGCGGCTTCGGTAGCGATTGTCCCACCAGTAAGGGCACCATCCTCAGCGAAGCCTACTTTTCCAGGTTCTCCTGCCGGAGCCGGTGAAACTTCTCCGCCGCACTGTCGGCATAGCTTTTAATGGACTCATAGCCCGCCTGGGGTCGCGTGTTGTGGGCCAGCTCAGGATTGCCCGAGTACCACTCCGCCGCCACCCGTTTTACCGCCGTGTTCATATCGTGGCCCGCCTGCATCTGGCGCTGGAGCGCACTCTCCAGCTTGACCCCTACGATCTGCTGCTGAATGTCAGAGTTCTGCAAAAACTCCTGGAGCGTCACATCACGGCCCAGCACATCGTAATCCCAACCGCAGTTGCTCTTGGGCTTGCCGTCCCAGGAGCAGTTGAGGTTCTGAGGCATCACCTGCCCTAGTCCCAATGCCCCCGTATCAGGGTTGACGGCCCTGGGGTCACCGCCCGACTCCTTGGCGACAATTGTCTGGTAGAGCGCGATCGTATCCCCCAGTCGCTCATTGGGCTTGCGACCATTCAATGCCCAGACCAGGTAACCCTTCTGCGGAGCCTGGGCTACGCCCCCTTGTCGCTGCTCCCAATGCAGGTGAGCGCCCGTGCTGCCGCCCGTGTTGCCCGTCTTGGCCACCACCGCCCCGGCCCGGTGCTCACCCCCCTTGCAGTGGGACAGGTGAGCCGCCCTAAAGGTGATCTCAGGGAATGCCGAACTGGTCATATCCGCCACCGTGCCATAGCCCTTGGGGTCACTCCAGCAACGCACCGACACCCGATCGCCCGCGTAGCCAATGGCATGAACCGCCACCCCCTCCGGCGTCGGCAGGTCAATGCCCGAGTGCATCCGCATCTCCTGGTGGATGGGGTGCATCCGCAGGCCAAAGCCCGAGTTGACCGTGTAGCCCGCAATCACATCGCCCTTGCTGATCAGGGCTTTAAAGTCATCGTCGTAGAACCCGGCCACCGCCTCAGCCACCGCCTCAGCCACCGCGCTGACTTTCCTGAACTGAGCCCCCCAAGATTCATTCGTCTCCTGATCCACCATCACCCACACCGAGGCGGCGATCGCCCCCACGCAGCCCAGCTTGAGCACCAGCTCGCCCGCCTGCATTGCCGTGCCAATCACATAGCGCCAGGTCGGCGGCAGCTCCGACCAGTGGGGCTTGATATGTTTAACGGTTGAGTTCACTGTGGGTCACCTCCCCCTCCGTCACCGTCACATCGAGAGCCAGGCCGTTGTCCAAGGCCCAGCGATAGATCCCATTCCCCAGGGCGCAGGCAGGCTGCCCCAACCACTCCAGGGCTACAGCCTCCGATTCCCCCATCAGCGCTTTGCGCAGCCCGGCTTTTGTGGCATCGAGGGCAACCGGGTCAGGGGCCACCGCCACACAAGCTTGCAGACGAGCATCGTTGCCCTGCACCCTGGTCACCAACTGCCACGCCGCAGGCTGGTGGGTGTTGACCCACGACCTCACCCCATAGATTGGGTTGTAGAACTGCCCCCGGCCCGGCTGCTTGAGGTCTAAAAACGCAGCCCCGACGAACAACGCCGCCAGGGCCAGCAGGTACCGAGTTCTGATTCGCCAGAACAGCATCGCTACTCCCCAACCTTCACAGCGCGAGTGTAGGGACGAGTCTCAATCGGTTGCCCCACCCGTTCTTCCCCAGTCAAGACCTTGTGAGCACTGCCTGCAATGCTCTGGGTGGGCACCACTAACATCGCCCCGAAGTTAGTCCCTGCCACCACCGGATTCCAGACATCGCCCCCCGCTTTGACCGCGTTCCCCTGGAGGACATTCAGCCCTGCCGAGAGCACGAACAGGCCGCCCCACACCGAGATAAAAGCTCCACCCATCGTCTGTAATGGGTGGTTGCGCAAACAGCTGAGGCCGCTGCGAATCACCGGAAAAATGCTCCAGGGGTCGGTGGTGGGAGTGATGACAAAGATGGGCTTGCGCTTACCGCTGGTGGCATCGAACCAGCCGCCATCCTGCACGTTAGAGCGCATGGCATTGCGCGGTGCGAGCTGGACACCGCTGCCCCGCCCTGGCGAGCTGAGCTGAGGCGTGATGTCGATGATTTGCCCGTCGATGATCTCAGGGCCGTTGTTGCTATTGGCGAGTTGACTGTTCTTAGAGGTAGCCATTAGGAATTTTCCTCAATGATGGATTTGATGCGGTCAAATAAGTCACAGCCTTCCTGGTACTTGTGCCCCTGGTAACCCAGCACCTCTTTGATCACCTTGGAGCGCGACATACCCTGGGCCAGGGCGTTGGTTACCGCGATGATCAGGGGCAGATCTAGCCCCTGGGAGGGCTTTTGAAACTCGGTTCGGTTTGTAACCGATTCGGCTGTATCCATTGCTGGGCCGTGGTTACCGCGAGTTATGCCGCCGGTTATCGAGGCCGAACTTAGTTCGGGCACTTCATAGGCCACCATCGGCAGCCATTCCTTTATTTCTGAGTGGTAGAAGACCGCCTGCTTCGGCGAGAACGATCGCTCAAAAATCACCTCATCCTCGATTGGCGGAATGCTGGTATCAGACTTCCGCAGGCTCTCCAGATGGCTCTGGCTGCTGGGGGTCTGGATGGTCAGTAAATCAAACGTGGCTCTCATGCCACCGCTGACCCCGATATCGCCCACCAGCGACGACTGAGTAATGGCCCACAGCGCCCGGTCGTCCGTCTCCCCCGACGACAGTTCCATCGTCAGCTGCGACTTGAGGAACCCGTCGTACCAGGCCTTAAACGCCGTCTTCATCATCGCCAGCTCATCGATGATCAGCACCTTGGGCCGCTGGGGCAGCTGCCGCCAGGCAAAGATGAACTTCTGCATCTGGTCGCAGATGTCGTCGATATCCTCCTTGGATTCCAACGAGTCAGCCATGAAGCCGAGCACGTTGTCAGCCTTCTCCCAATAGCCGTGCTCCTTGGGGTGATACTTGGGCTGAATCACCCACACCACCGCGCCCTGCTTCACCTGGGCCTGCCGGTAGGCGTGGGCCACCGTGAGCCCCTTGCCGACCCGAGGGTTAGCCGAGATCAAGGTAGGCCGCATACGAGCCGCGAGAATAGCGGCAGGGTTGCCCACCCGAAAGGACTCAGTCGCCCCGGCAAAGGGCACCTGCCCATTCCAGCTCTGCGGCTCGGGTTGAATCTGGGGGCCTGCGATCGCCACCTTAGGCTGCTCTCCCCCCGACGCCCAAGCCAACCCACAGCCCACAGACACCAGCCCAAACACCAGCGCCGCAGGTAGATAGGGATAGGTTTTCTCGTAGCGAATCTGAGCCCCATTGGCGAAGGCTTCCAGGTCAGCCGGAGTGAGGTTGCTAGCAGGCCGTTGCAGGCCACAGAACAGCCCCAGGGCAGCTGCTCCAATGGAGCCATAGAGCAGATGGTTAGTCTCTAACTTCATGGGCCTGCACCTCTTCAGACAAAGAGTGTTGTCGGTCGTGGTACTGAACCAGATTCTCGATCGCGACCACCGCCAAGTTGGTCGGCGGGTCTTGGGGCAGCGCCGCCATCGAGCGAGCCACCTCCACGGCTTCAACTCTGAAGAGCGCCGCATTAGCCTGTCGCCAATCGCGATCGCCCTTGGCCGTATCCAACATCACCTGGGCATCACGCTGGTAACGGTTGAGGGGGCAAATGAGCTGCTGCTGGTAGCAGGGGTCAGTGGGCTTCAGAACAGCCTGTTCCGCCTGCTGGCGGTAGCGATAGGCTTCGTTATTCAAAACCGCGCGGTTCACGTCGGCCAGCACCAGGCGGCTGTCTTCGTAGTTGCCCGAGAGCCGGTCTTGGGCTGCCGCCAGCACGTTCTCGTAGTTAGGGGCGGGCAGTTCGCTCTGATAGGTGCCCTCGTCCCCTGTGCGGCCTGACTGCGCAAACGCAAAAGCAATGCCAGAGAGAGCCGCTACCGCGATGCCACCGGCAGCCCAGTAACGGCGGTTTTGCCACCAGGGAACGGGGGCCAGGTAGATGTTTTGGATAGGCGATGCACCGCCAACAACCTCGCGACGGTATTCGAGGGGAACGGCAGGGGGAGTGAATTTAGCTTCCATGGCGTTATGACCAGAGTTACGGCGTTAACAGGATGAAAACGGCAGTTATCAGGGCTAAACCCCCTAACCAGCAGTAGCGGTATCGGGCGTGTCTTCGACGACGCCCAACTCCTTTCCCACGGTTTGTTGCAGTTGCGCGTGGGTGGCCAGGGCGGAGTTCATCTCGGTAACAGCCATTTCGTGGCCTAGCTGGCGACCTGACTCAGCTGCCATGCCCAGCAGGGCGCTTCTAAAACTGGCCTGATTGCCCTTAAACGCCCCCAGCGCCTGGGTGAGCTGCTGCTGTTGCAGGTGGCGGCTGAGCTCGCTGTTGATGCCCCGAGTCGCCAACGGTGGGGGCGTGTAAACCGATAAACCATTGCCCAGAACCTCGACGTGTTGTGCGGGTGCGGCGGGTGGTTTATCAGGAATAAACAGGGTTTGAGCGATGCTGTCCTGTTCAGCCGGACTCAGCAATGTGGGTAGCCCCTTGCCCTGAGGCGTTCCCGAGATCCCCAGGGCAGTCATCTTGCGGCCTATTTCGGTGTGGGACACCCCACAGACCTCAGCAAACTTGCGAATCGATAGTGGTTGACGTTCCACGTCGTTACACCTCTTGGTTACAGCTCTAAACTTCGGTAAATCAATGCTTTAGGTGGTTTAGTGGAACTGATTTGTTCCAGTTCGTTCCACTCGCCTGCTACAGTGATAGCATATATAAGATATAAATTGATATCTATTAGATATCTCTGATGATCTAAAAAATATCGTTTGTTCAGGACTAACTAACCCTGCGTAACATGGAGGTGCGTAATGCTATGAACGTAAACATTGTGTCTAAACGAGTTCTGGTCACTTTGCCTGATACAGTCGTTGCTGATCTTGAGGCGTGGGCACAGTACCAGGGCCGTCCTACAGCTAATCTGGCTGCATTCCTTATAGAGACTGGAATCAGACAAGCAAAAGCAAGCAACGAATTTAAAACCCTAGAACCCGACCAACCTCAGTCGGGTAAGGAGGGTAATTTGTGACCCAGAGCAGCGATCGCAGCACGACCAGCCACTTTGCTGTCAATGAGGATTGTTGTCGCAAGATGGCAGCTAAGTATGGCTGGACATTGCTAGAGGCACGGCGACGAATCGCAGCTCGTGACCCGCTGGTGGTGGAGTGTATCTTTAAGGGTGATGCCCAATTCCCAAAGAGCCCGCTGGATTTCTCAGGAGGTAGTGACCAATGAGCCGCCTAGTTATTTTCAAAGCTGACGATTCCAGTGCTCCGGGGTGGGAAGCTCGCACCCTAGAGCCCAGCGGTTCACTCACCGACCTGTTAGGGCAGCACTTCGACTACTCTAATAGCTCAGCTCCAGAGGTGGGTTATCGCCTGCCCGAGTTTAAGCGCGATGACGTGGCGGCCACCTTCGACCATCGCGGCGGCGCGACCCATCAACGGTTTTCAGCCTGGCGTGTGAGCAGAGTTGATGAGTATGTAGGCAATACCGGACAAGAAGCCATGAATGACGTAGTCATCGCCTACTGTGCTTATGAGCCACTGCCTGAGACTGAGAACCCGTGGGTAGAAATGGCTCCGGCTATCGTTTCTCCCGATTCCTTTGGTGGTGATGTGGCAGCTTATGAGGCGTGGAAGTCTCGCCAGGTCGTGACGGTTTAACCCTGTTAGACGTCATTTATTTTCCTTGTGAGCGTCATAATCGACTTGAGCCGTACGATGGCGGTTTAGCTTTCCTAAGGTAGATAAGTAGGTCTTATTGTGCTGAACAGCACATACTGGCAAAACTCCCTAGACGATGGTTGAAAAGATTAATCCAGCTGCCAATCAGTATGGCGTTAGATCCATGAGTTAGCGAAAAGCTAGCTCCAGTACTTACCTGTGAACTGATTGTCGTTGCCGCAAGGCAAAACTCTAAGTTTAAAGTCCGTTTAATTTTATTTCCTCACCAAGCGAAATCTACACCAAGGAAGCTTTGGGTGTATTCAAGCCTGGTTTCTGCTATTAATCTTCCATGATTGGTACAAAGAAACTATGATGCTAGCAACCTTAGATTGAACTATCTTTTGAGGCAGTGATTATGGACCAATTTGGCAGCAATTGGGTCAAAGCTGGAGAGAGGCAGTTAATCCTTGTTCCACCTTCAGCCCCTAGAGATGAGGATATATGGCTTCAAGTCTTTGAACATATAACCTTAATATCTCGAACGGATTGTAAGTTCGCAAGGGCACTTTCCAACCATCGAGAGCGAATATTGGCTGAAGTGATTCGGCTCCGGTGGAATTCAAAGACTAAGATCAAAGGTGTGCCACGCTCCCTAAAAAAGTCTCTAAAGCTGATTGGATCAGTCACCAATACATTGCTAAGTCTCATCAACGAAGTGTTTCTAAGATATCCATGTGGGTATGAGCATCCATCTATCTGGTTTGCTCAAGTCTTTCTCGAAAATGAGGCAATTGGGGTGCATGCCACAACTGACGAAAAGCTTACCAAAAGCCAGTATGTAGCTAATTTCCGTAACGCCAACCAAAAGTTACGGACTTTAGAGAGTAACCCCTTCATCCGACCAGCGACCAAAACTCTGTTTGACATTGCCCTGATCCTGGCCGAGATACATGGCAGCTTTGCTAGCCACCTGAAGAGCTATGTCAATGCACGCCGTCAGCTATCGGCTCACTTAAAAACAGAAGCCGATATGCTGCGCAAGAGCAGTAGCGGTGGTGCCAAGGTTTCAACTCAAGGCAGGAAAAAGCAGGAGCAAAAAAAAGTTGTTCCTACATCCCTTGTTGCACAGGGGTTTCCGCAGAAAAAAGAAAGCTGTTGAGTTTTGCAGAAAGGAGTTTAGCCTTTGTATAGAGCAATGAGGAGATCATGGCATGGCCAATCGTAAAGTCATACCAGTGGCTCTATCGACTGAAGAGTGGCAAGCCGCTAAAGACCGCGCACGACTTCAAGGAGTATCTGCCAGTGCCCTGTTAAGAGAAGGACTCAGAATTGTCCTTAGCCAGTCCATTAAAAAACCTTCAGCCTCCTAGACAAGTTCCAACCGGTCAGAGGCTAAAGGTTTACTCACTCACACGCGCCAGAGGGCGTGAAAGATTTCTATGTCTCTTTGTATCACATTCAAGCTGAAACGAGTACTGATTCACGTCAATTCTAACCTCTTTGAGACCTGCTACAGGCTCAATTGGGGAAGGTTAGGTGAGGTGCTGGCTGCTGAAGCCCCCAAGGCAGAGCAGGAGGTGAGCTATGAGCTTTAATATCCTTGAGCACCTCTCCTCGCTGACAATCGTTAAAGAAACGCCCTGTGAGTATCACTGTAAATGCCCAGTCTGTGGTGACGGTGGGTTCAAGATAGACAAAAGAACTGGAAAATACGACACATTCAAATGCGGCTGCAAGGATGCTCCTGGAGGCAAACAACGAGTTATAGATGCTATATCTCCGCCAGCATGGAAAAAACCAACTCGGTCTGCTGGGAAAAAGATCTTCACCTATTATCACCTAATCAACGGCAGGGCTGAGGGTCTCGTACAGGTGGTGCGCCAGGATGATGGCCAGGGCAATAGAACTTTTTACCAGCAGTACCAAACTAGGGACAGGTGGGTCAGAAAATTAACCGATGCCATTAAGGCCAAAATTCACCTTTACCAAATTTTTAACCTGGTTAATAGGGCCGCCCAGGGTAAGCAGATTTTCCTAGTGGAAGGTGAGGGAGTAGTTGATGCTTTGCTAGCTCTTGGCATTCCAGCGACTACGGCGATCGGCGGTGCAAAAAAGTGGAGGTTGTACGGCTACCCCAACTACCTCAAAGACCTGGAAGGTTACCGAGTTGTGCTCTGTCCAGACCGTGATACCGCTGGTATGGAGCACTGCGAAGAAATTGAGACTGACCTAAAAGCCCACGGTCTTGGGATAGACGGGTGGTGCTACGCCTTTCCCAAGACTTCTTTGTGGCAGCGTTTACCGAAGTCTGGTGGTGCTGACCTGGCTGATTGGATTGATGACGGCGCAACTCGTGATGAGATTCTGGCGGCGGTCGAGGCCAAGCGATCCCAGATGCTCCCAGCGGCCCCGGCAGATAGATCCCAACTGCTCACTCTAAACCAGGTTAGGCAACAGCTAGAGCGCCTCATTACTGAGAGCGTTACTCAGGCTGATACCGACATTCAAATAGCAGACCTGGTCAGAGCATCAGGGCACCAGCACAGCGTCATTTACCGCATTTACCAATCACTGGTAAGTGATGCTGACCTTCACACAGCAACCCAGGGGGCTGCGGACGACCTTGAGCAGCTGCGGACCATCCAAAGACTAAAGCTCTCTATTGAACACGGCTTACACGGTGACGGTGGACGGCTCGCAAGCCAAATTCAGCAGGTAGCTGAGGCTATGCCCACAGCACCCGAATTTCTGGTGACTACCTTGATCCCTGTTCTGGCTACGGCTATGGGTACGGCCCAAATATTGATAATCCACGATACAGCGGGCTATACGGCTCAACCCATTTTCAGAATCATAATTGTTGCTCCAACCGGGACCAAGAAAACCCCGGCCCAATCAGTTATCCTCAAACCTCTAACGATCTTGGAGGAAAGCGCCGCCAATGACTATGCAGCTCAAATAGCCAACTACGACCAAGAACATCGTGAATGGCTAAAAACATCGAGAGGCGATAAAGACCCCGGTCCTGAGCCTAAGAAACCAATACGGCAACGTTACATCACCCAAGACAGCACCCTTGCCGCCCGCATTCAAATCCATTCTGAGAATCCTAGGGGGCTACTGCTATACAAAGACGAGGCAAGCGCCTTCATTACCGAGCGCGGAAGGTTTACCAGTGGGAAGGGTGACGGCGGCGAATTCGAGGCTGACCTATCCGAGTTCAACGGCGGCGCTGTGATGATCGATCGCAAAGGCGACGGCTCCGTCTTCATGGCCAAGACAGCTATCAACCGTGTAGGTGCTACCCAGTACAGCACTCTGCAACGATTGATGGGCGGTCATAACGATGACTGCGGCGAATTTGCACGCTACCTGTTCTGTGCTGCTGAAGCTCCCCCCTCAAAAATTGACTTGGACAAAGATGTAGGGGACATCGGCTTAACCTCTACCGTCATGAGTCTGTTTGATGCACTTTACAAGCTGCCGGAGCAGAGCTACCGGTTAAGCCCAGAGGCCAAAACAGGGTTCCAAAATTACCAGCACGAGCTGACTGAGCGCCAGATTGCTGAAGACCACCCTTCCCTCCAATCTGCCTACCCTAAATTTGAAACTTACTTTGGGCGGTTCATTCTGTGGCTGCATTTGGTTAATGCTGCTCTGGCAGACCAAACCCCTGAATCTGTAGTAGACGGGTACACCGTTGAGTTAGCCCGTCAGTGGACAGAATACTTTATCGGGCAATTCAAGCTAGTGCTAGCAATCAACAGCCCCCAACAGGAGCTAACGGGTGATCTACTCAGGGTCCACAAATACCTCAAACGAAAAGGTAAGCCCCTCAACGTACGTGCCATTCAAGGTGGACGGCTGTTTGACCGTAGCACTGACAAGACCAAGAGGCGAGTTCCCTACCTCAAAGAGCTACTGAGCACACTTGTTGAGCAAGGCTGGCTTGATCAACAGGATGGTCTGTACTCCCTAAGCACCCCTAATTTATCACCCTCGGTTGAGCAGAATGTTGAGCGGTCTGCTCAACATCTGGGTTTTGTTGAGCAGAATGTTGAGCAAATGCTGAGCAGCAGCCAATCCACTCAAAGGTATGAAGAACAGGTACTTTCAGGGTTTGCTGAGCAAAATGCTGAGCAGTTGATCAGTTTGCTCAGTAGAGAAATTTTGAGCAACGGCAATGAGCATCACCTTACTGCCAAGGTTGAACCTCCGAGCGATCGATCTGGGTCTGGCTGAGACAGCATGATTTTCACCTGAAGTAATGGCTAACCAATCAACGGACCCAACAGAGGGCGACATGGTGATGACGACGGAGGAAATGTTACATTGCGCCTTAGATTTATTGCACTCTGCCCTAGAGCGACTAGACGAAATAGAAACCCATTCTCAGAAGCTGCTGCACTCTACCTCAGAGCAGCGAGCAGAAATAGAGACCCGTTTTGGTGTTCTAGAGGCCAAGCTTACCTCTACTGAACCGGAAACTGCCTATCAGCACGAGGCTGCCAAGTTTCTACAGCGCAGCGCCCGCACTCTAATGCGTTGGAGAAAAAGCGGCAAGCTCCAGCAAGGCATCCACTGGTGGCCAGAGGATGGTAATGGCGCACCGATCTACAATCTACTCCTCATACGTGATGGACAACGCCAAGGGTTTGATTCACCAGCCCACCGCAGAGCCTGTGAGCAGTGGTTGAAGCAGCAACCTAGCAACCAGAAAAGGAGAGCCTAAAACAGTCGTTTTACCTTGCTTTTGCCGTGTGGGTTACCTATGTAATTTCGTAGCACTGTTTCTTCCGAGTCTCCCATAATCGCCGCCACCTCGCTCACACTCCACCCCTGGTCGATCGCATGGCTACCGAATGTGTGCCGCGTATTGTACGGCTTCCGATAAGGAATGCTCAACTCCTGCAACAGCGGCTTCCAGCAGCGCCTGCGAAAGTTTTGGTCATTGATCGGGCCACCCTTCGGAGCAGTGAACACTCGATCGCTCGCAGCCCAGCGCTCCGGTCTCCGTTCCAGCAGCATCGATTGAAGCTCCGGGAATAGGTCAAACGTGCGATCCTTATTGTTCTTAGTCCCCTTCTGCTCTCCTCGCCCAAACGACTCCCCCACCCAGATGCTGCTGCAATCATCCGCCAGGTGGCACCATTTCAACCCTGCTGCTTCTCCAGGCCGACAGCCTACTGATAGGCAAAATTCTATCAAGTCCGCCCAGTGCTGATAGGTTGGCGTTGCCCTAGCGTATTCCAAAATCCGCCCAATCTCCTTTGCTGTGAAAGGTTTAGGCTTTTGCCGTGAGGGTACCTTCACTCGCACGTCCAGCCACGGGTTCTCCGCCACCAGCTTTCGTTTCTGTCCCCACTCCCAACACTTCCGCAGCATCCCCACCCGCTCCCGCGCCGTGATGGGTTTCAACTGCTTCAGCAACCAATCCCTAAATTCAAACGCCTTCGATTCAGAGATTGAAGCTGCCGATCGCGCTCTAAAATACTTTTCCAGATGTTTCACTAGCCCCTGGTACTTTTCCAAGCTGCGGGGATCGGGTAGCGTCTTGCGCTTGTACTCGGTGTAGCGCTCAAACAGCCTGACAACCGAAAGGTTGGCCCCATCGTTAGCTTCCCGATATTTTGACAGCGTCACATCAAAGGCCCCTGGCGTTAGCCTATCGGCCCGCAGGTCAGCCTCAATGTCGGCTGCCTTCTTCTGAGCCAGGGCTCGATTTACTGGGTCATCAGGCAGCCCCAGAGCCATTGTGTAAGGCTTACTGCCCACCTTCCACCGCAGCCGCAACCAGCCCCGGTCTACCCCAACAGAAACCCCACCTTTAGCTGTTTTTCCCATCGACACAGTTTCGACACAGCATGTCCTGTAATGGCGTAATTATGTCAGCTTGTGTCGCTGCTTATTGCGAATTGACACAGACCGATCGCCAGGTTTAAAAGCCGAAACCCTCCATTACTGGAGGGTTTCGGCAATCGGAGCGGCGGGATTTGAACCCACGACCCCCACGACCCCAAAGTGGTAGGCAAGCCTTTGGAGGCAAGGAGTCTAGGGCGCAACTTTCTAGACTGGGCGTTAACTGGGCTTTAAGTGCCCCTTTTATGCGCCTAGATTCGGCTAGGCATTGAGAAGGAAATTTTTGATTTTCCGTGAATAAATCGTGTACCCCTTACACAGTTACACAATAACCCTCTAATTCATATATGCCAACGCTTTCGGAGTTACACAGAGGGTTACGCAGAGGGTTACACAGCACACAGTAAGGTGACCCTTTCTAAGGGGGCTGAAATGGGTTTAGTCTATCCTAGACAAGGGTTTGGGGGTGCTCTAGGGTTAGGGCATCACCCCGCGTTAGGATAGTTACATTGACCAATCCCTGCATTTGCAAAGCTTTCCATACCACGAATAGGCCGATCACACTGCCGCCCTACAAACATTGGGTCACCGCCCAGTACGGTTTCACCGGTCGGAGAATGGGTGGCGGATGCTAACCGCGGTTGGCACGGTTGGTTAAGGATGAGCCTGTAACGATTGGATAGACTAGGATTGAACCAAGTTGACTGTTGTGACGGCTTAACCTGCAAACCCTAGCCCTGTGGGGGCTTTATGGCCAAGGCATTACCTGAACTGACCCAACGACAGATCCAAAAGGTTTGGAAGACCACAAACCAAAGTCGGCGTGAAATTGCCCTCCAGTTCGGGGTGAGCGAATCCACCGTGAAGCGCTTGACCCTGGGCCTCAAGAGGGAGCCGACTGCTGCGGGGGCGGCGGTGGTGGGTGCAGCCCTGGCGAATGGGGCACAGGTCACAATAGACGGCTTCAGCATTAACGAATATGTGGCAAGCACTATCGCGGCCCTGGCGGCTGAACTGCCTACAGCTCCAGCTAAGTCAAAGGAAGGGGTGGCGGGCACATTGCTCCGCTACCTTGAGTTTCACGAAAAACTATACCCTCAGAGCTTTGAGGCGGTGGTCGATAAACTACTGGGGCATCCAGACTTTGACACCCAGAAATTAGTGGCGTTACTCAAGCAACGCTATGTCAACGCGGGGTGATGCTAACCGCGGTTAGCGCCCCAAAGCAACTTCTCAGTTCTTAACAACGCCTCACGGGCACGGCTCGGATCGTCCAGGGCCACATCCAAGATTCTCCCCAATACCCCCACTAGCCCATAGGGGACTCACCTACCCAGCAGGTTTTGTGGTGATGGCTCTGGGGGTCGCTCTGTATTACTTCTCTGGGCTGGGGTTCCCTCGATGGCGGCAGGCAGGCACATGGGTGCGATCGCTGTCTCGGTCTGCAGGGCAGTGACCAATGTCTCAATCTGTTCCGGGGTGCAACTGGCCAAGACGGCGATCAACTCAGCCCCCACGTCCTCCGGCAGGGTGTCTCGAAGTGAGAGTAATGACTCTTTCCACGAAGGGGGCACTTTGATGCCAACTTTTTCAGCCACCGTAACGCTCCAAGAATTTTTGAGAACCGGGTTGACAAGTCTCTAACCCCAGTGTATCCGTAACGCCCTCAGGGCAAGCGTTACAGTCAATAATGGGGCTTCATTCTCAATAGGCTAGGCTCTGGCATGATGATTTGATGTGGGTAGCCTAGGATGCTCTAACGCCGTTCCTATTTTATCTAAAATAGGAATGACAGTAAAATTTAGGGCTGATGGCAAAATCTAATCGTTCGGGGCAGTCGGCCGTTTTTACGCCTGAGCAATTGGGGCAGGTATGGGCAGAATTGGATCAGCCCTACCGGCTGGTAACTCAGATTTGCTATTTCACGGCAGCCCGCTGCGGCGAGGTGCTGAGTCTGGAGCGCTCCGACCTCCAGGGCGATCGTATTGTGTACCGATCAGCCAAGACAAAGACCAAAACTACGCGAGAGGCAATGGTGAGTCAGCAGCTCGAAGATGCCCTGCGGGCGGTGGCGTTGCCCTCGTCTAGGTATCTATTCCCCAGTTCGGCGGCGGGTGGCCACCTGACGGTGCGAGCAGTGGATAAGCATGTGCGGCGGGCGGCGGCCCTGGTGGGTGTGGATGGGGCTAGTACTCACAGCTTTCGGCGCTCGATGGCGACTCACCTTCATTTAGCTGGGGTTAGCTTGCGGGCGATTCAACGAATCACCGGCCACGCCACTCTTGCGGCACTTGAGCGTTACCTGGATGTGTCGGGCCTAGAGGCAGCTGCCCAGCAGCAGGCGGTGCTTAATCAGCTATTTCGAGCGGTCAGCTAGAGAGAGGTCTGAGTTATTGGGGACTGAGATTGTAGAAGGAAATTGGCAAATATAAGACAACAAGCAAGGGTAACCCATAGGGCGATCGCCCTATGGGTTACCCAAGGCAGCGATAATTTCTTACCGGTATGAGGGCTTCACAGAGGTCTATCTAAAAATACACAAACTGCCTCAAGTCCTTGCCTGAAGAGGATTTGACGATCACATTAAAGCACTCATCATAGGATTCAATATGATACGATCCCATCGCTTGGTATTAAGGCTATTTATGGATAAAATTTAATTTTTATGGGTTTTATTGGCTTGCAAATCTTGTCAGAAGGCAGGTTCTAGTGAGGGCTTATTTAAGAAGATGGCAAATCATATTATAGTAATACTTTGCAAGTGCGGTTTCTGGTGCAAGGTTAGTGGTCTTGATGTCTAGGAGAATTGCTACATCAACAAGTTGGGTTGTCTAACAGCAATAATTCTTGAAAGCTGCAAGCTACTTGGTCGAGCACTCTTTTAAGGAGATGCTTTGTTTTTTGGGTGTGGCTTTAGCTTTTTCGACCATCGCCTGGCGGGGATACCTAGCGTCGAGGGAAACAGGCTGTAGGCTTCAAGACCACGCCAGTGTTAAGGGGAGATTGGAGTATCAGGGGTGGGTAATCCTCCTGAAAAGCCTGAAATCTTCTGGATTTGTCGTTTGAGGTGGCGTAAACTCCTTTGGAGCAAGCTTTCCGCCCATGTTGAGCGTTTCAGCTAACCTGTGCTGATAAGGTTATTCGCTTTAACAAGATTGTGCGGCGGCTACGTCATCGCTCTGGAGCAACGACGTATAGTTAACGCCCTAGCTACTATGTTGAGCACGCTGATGGTGTCCAGGGGCTGACGCAGGGTGGTTAATCAGTTTGAATGGGCTTGAGGGGCTAAGTTTTTAGTCGTATCAATATTGGATTAACTGTTGCCCGCTACCCATCTAGCGATAGCTAAAGGATTTTATGATCGCCATTGCCCCCGGAGCCAGAATTCTATGTCGCGATGCCGAGTGGCTAGTGAAGTCTACTGATATAGCGTCGGATGGCGGACGGGTGATTGAGGCGATCGGGGTCTCTGAGTTTATCCAGGGCAAGACGGCGCGGTTCATTGAGGAATTGGAAGACGATATCCAGGTACTGCGGCCTGAGGAGACTCAGCTGATCAATGACAGCTCTTCGGGCTATGCCCACAGCCTGCTATTTCTAGAGGCGCACTTGAAGCAGACTGCGCCAGACGATCCAAGGCTGTACCAGGGGCAGCGGGCGGCGATGGATATTCTCGAATACCAGCTTTGGCCTGCTTACAAGGCCCTGTCGATGCCCCGGCAGCGGATCTTGATTGCCGACGCGGTGGGGCTGGGGAAAACCCTGGAGTGCGGTATTTTGGTGTCGGAATTGATCCGGCGGGGACGGGGGCGGCGGATTCTGGTGGTCACCACCAAGGCGATGATGGTGCAGTTCCAGAAGGAGTTTTGGAGCCGCTTTACTATACCCTTGGTGCGGCTGGATTCCACCACGATTCAGCGCATTCGTACCCGCATTCCCGGCAACCACAACCCCTTTCACTACTACGATCGCGCCATTATCTCGGTCGATACCCTAAAGCAAGATCGAGAGTACCGCAGCTACCTGGAAGCGGCCCACTGGGACATCATCATCATTGACGAGGCTCACAACGTGGCGAAGCGAGGGCGGGGGCAGTCGGCGTCGAAACGGGCCAAGCTGGCGGATCGGCTGGCGACCCGGTCAGACACGCTGATTTTGCTTTCGGCCACACCCCACGATGGCCGGGCCGAGAGCTTTGCCAGCTTGATGAACATGCTGGATGCTACTGCGATCGCCAATGAGGCAGACTACACCCAGGACGACATCCGCGACCTGTACGTGCGCCGTTTCAAGAAAGACGTGCTGAAGGATCTCAAGCAGCACGTTCCCGAACGGAATGTGCTGCCGGTGGAAGCCCAGGCATCCCCAGCGGAGGAGCGGGTGTTTGAGCGGTTGAACGGCCTCAAGTTTGAGCGCATTGATAGTCGCCGTACCGCCACTCAACTGTTTAAGACCACCCTGCTAAAGTCGATGCTGTCTAGCCCCGCCGCCTGTTTGGAGACGGTCAATAACCGCATCAAACGACTGGAGAAACAGGAGGAGATCAGCCCCGCTGATCGCCACGATATCCAGGAGCTAGAGCATCTCCGGGACGCGCTAGAGGCTATGGATGGTGGCTCCTTTTCTAAGTACCAGGCGTTGCTTAAGCTGATTCGGCAAGATTTTGGCTGGACAGGCAAAGACCCCAAAGACCGGCTGGTCATTTTTACTGGACGGCTAGAGACTCTAAAGTTTTTGCGCGATCGCCTGCCCCAGGACTTAAAGCTAAAGCCGGAGGCGGTGGAAATTTTGGATGGTGGCATGGCCGATGTGGATCAAACCCGGATTGTGGAGGCCTTTGGTCAAGAAAGCGCCAAGGTGCGAATTCTAATTGCGACAGAAGTGGCCTCTGAGGGCTTAAACCTCCATTATCTCAGCCACAGGCTGATCCACTTCGACATTCCCTGGTCACTGATGACCCTACAGCAGCGCAATGGCCGCATTGACCGCTACGGGCAGACCCGCCAACCCGAGATTCGCTACATGCTGACCCGCTCGGAGCTGGAGCGGATGGACGAGGTGGAGCGGATCATCAAGGTGCTTCTGGCAAAAGACGACCAGGCGATCAAAAACATCGGCGACCCGTCGGTATTTATGGGGGTGTTTGATGCCGAGGCGGAGGAGGCGATCACGGCCCAGGTGATTGAGTCGGGCACCTCAGCCGATGAGTTTGCCCAGCAGCTCGACCGCAACGCAGCCAGCCAGGACGGGGAGATTGACCTATTTGCTCTGTTTTCGAACCCTGATCTGGTCACTACGGCAGAGGCCGATGGGGGCATCAGCAACCCCCAGGTGGAAACGGGCACCCTGCCGACCCTATTTGGCAGCACCTTTGACTATGCGATCGCCGCCCTGCAAGCCCTAGACCCCCTACCTCCCAACCTCACTATCAACGAGGGCGATCGCTTCATTGAGCTTCAGCTACCTGCCGAGCTAGAGCGGCGCTACCAGCGGCTGCCCCGCGAAATTCGCCCCGATGACAAAGCGCTGCTGCACCTGAGCGATCGCCCCGAGGTGGTGATGCAGTCGATGGAAGCTGCCCGCCGGGAAGAGGCCAAATGGCCCGACAAGCAGTATCTCTGGGAACTGCACCCGTTTATGGAATGGCTGAGCGATCGCTGCCTGTTTCGGTTTGGGCGGCACCAGGCCCCGGTGATTAGCCTGCCCCGTGGGTTAGCGACGGGGGAAGCGGTGTTTGTGCTGTTTGGCAGCTTCCCCAATCGGCGGGGGGCACCGGTGCTGTCGCGCTGGGTGTCGGTGGTGTTTCAGGCCGGGAAATTTAAGGCGGTGGAGCCGTTTACTGAAACGGTGAACCGAACGCAGCTGGGCCAGGAGCCAATTCCAAACCCCGGTGAGGTGCCGGTGGAGGCTTTGCTGCCCTTGCGTGACCCAGCGATTCAGCAGGCCCGCCGCTATCTGCTGGCGGAGCACAAAACCTTTGATGCCGCCCTGTCAGTGCAGCTGGCGGAGCAAAAGGCCCGGCTTGATCGGCTCCAGGGGCGGCACCTGGAACAGCTGGAGTTGCAGTTTGAGGAAGATAAACGGTCGGAGGCCCTGCGCCAGCAGCGCCGCCAAAACCAGCTCACCCGCATCGAGAAAATCTTCAAGGACTACCGCGACTGGGTGGAACTGTCGATGACCACAGAACCGGAGCCGTTTATCAAGCTGGTGGCCGTTTTGCGATCGCGATAAAACCTCGTGTCTACACTTGTAGAGACATGCTCCGTGTAGGAGAGCCCCATGAGCACCCACATCTTTTAAGGTGGCCATTCCCCAGCGGTAATGCTCGCTTAGAGGAATTACGTTTGCTAGTGCAGATGATGTTTTAGGGGGCGGGCGGGTCTTGGGCTAGCCAAGTTTCCAAATCTGCCAGGGCTGTAAAGTCAAACAACGCCTCACCGAGGGCTTCCAAAGTCTCTAGGGGAAGCTGCCTGACCTGTTCCTGCAAGGCTTCAGATAAATCTGTGCCTAGCTTGCGAGTCAGTTGCCGGATAATCAGCGATTCTGCTTCTGCCTTACGCCCATCTCGCAGCGCTTCTTCGCGAGTCTCCTGATAAAATCGGGTCTCTTTTAAGTCTGTCAGGCCCAGCATGGCAGCAATCTCCTGGCGCGAACGACGGGGGAACGTGTAGACCACAATGGTCTCTATCAATTCTACAAGGCGAATTCTTTCAGTATCCGGTAGGGGCGCTGTTCTCACCCGCGCAATCAGCTCTCTGGCGGCGGTGGGTACCGTGGCCTCAGGCTCTACAATCAGCCGCAGTGTAGCTAAGCCGGGGGGCAGATCGGCCACAGTGCCCAACTGGTTGAGATAAATTACCTGCACATAGGCTGACTCCAGCAGTGCCCCAAAGGGGGCCATCTCCCGGATCTCGATCGCAGCCCTGGGATAGACAACAACGGCCCGCCAGTGGGCAACCTCGGGGTACTGCTTGAGGTAGAGAAAGACTTCCGCAAACAGACGACGATAGAGGATCGGGTCGCGCTGAAACTGCACCTCCACAAAGTAAACCGGGGCATCTGGCCTGTCGTTGGGGGGCAAAAAGACGCCATCAATGCGAAAGGCGGTTTGCTTCACCTCGACCGACGCAAATTGGTAGCCTTGTGCTTCGCTGGTGGGTTTACCAATCAGCTCAAAGAAGAGTGAGGGCTGAGATTGAAAGAGGGCGTAAAATAGCGAGTCTGTTTTCACTGAGGACAGCTTTTACTGGGGGCGGCAGTTGGCGGAATAGGCTGCATCGTACCGTAGTTTGGTGGGTAGGGCGGTTGCGTTCCCGAAGGAGAATCGCTTCTGTGAAATGAAATCAAACCCAGCCGTCACGGTGGTTTTGCTGGGTTACGCTAGTGGTGCTTCCGTCTGAATCTTGGGAACCCATGGAACCCAGCGACGGATTCTACTCGCCCACGCAGGATAGCGCTATGGCCCTACCGGGAATTGCCAACGAAAACGAGTTCTACTCGGCCCACTACCTCGACGCCATTCTGAAGGAAGACCTGAAGGATGTGGCGAAGCGGTGGAAGGTGGCAGCTACGGCAGAGGATGACGGCAGTGACGGTAGTGACGGCACCGCTGGCAAATCTCCAGACCAGGCGTTGGGCAGTTTGCGGCAGCCCTACTTTCGCCTGCAAGACCGCATGGCGCGGGCGGATGATGAGGAAAAACTGGCCCTGCAGCGGGAGTTTTTTCAGCAGCTGTTGCCAATTTTGGGCTATATCTGGCAGCCCCAGGTCAAAGCGTTGGACGACGACACCCTAATCCCTATCGTGGCAGAGGTAACCCGCAGCAATGGCCTGCCCCAGCTCTGGGTGCTGGAGGGGTTTAACCCCACGGGGGAGCCAACTGATGTGTTGTCGCTGCCCTCACCTCTAGCCCCTCTCCCACAGGGAGAGGGAAACCGGACTTCAGAACCCCTTTCTCCCCTAGGGAGAAGGGGGCAGGGGGATGAGGGCTCTGAGGATTTGGGCCTCACCCTCGAAGATCTGCTCGACCCGATTTTTGCTCTGGAGAACCCGCCCCGCTGGGTGATCTTGATTAGCCTGGACCAGATGGTGCTGATCGATCGCCACAAGTGGGCCGCTTCGCGCCTGCTGCGCTTTGACCTGCAAGAACTGCTCAACGAGCGCGACGCCAGCGCCCTGCTGGCCGCCGCCACCCTGCTGCACCGAGAGCACACCTGCCCCACCGAAGGCAGCCCCCTGCTGGATGACCTGGATGAGAACAGCCACCGCCATGCCTACAGCGTGTCGGAAGACCTGAAGTTTGCCCTGCGCCAGGCGATCGAGCTGCTGGGCAATGAGACGATCTACTATCGCAAAGAGGTGGCGAAAAAGCGGGTGTTTTCCACCGAGGCCCAGAAAGCGGAGGGCGATCGCGAGATTGACCCCAACCAGCTCAAAATCGAATGCCTGCGCTGGGTCTATCGGCTGCTGTTTGTGTTTTACATCGAAGCGCGGCCCGAGCTGGGCTACATTCCCATAGGGTCGGACGTGTACCGGGAAGGCTACAGCCTGGAAGCCCTGCGGGATTTGGAGCAGACGGAGTTCACCACTGAGGTAGACGAAAACGGCACCTTCATCGATCGTTCCATTCGCCGACTGTTTACTCTGCTGTGGGAAGGCTACCCGGTTCAGAAAGAAGTGCAGCGAGAATTCGACCTCACCACGGCGTCAGAACCCCGGTTTCTTCAAGAAACCGGGGTTCTAGAGGGTATTCTCCACAACACCTTCCGCCTGCCTGCCCTCAAGAGTCACCTGTTCGACCCAGAGCGAACCCCCATGCTCAACGGGGTCAAGTTTCGCAACTCGGTGCTGCGCCAGGTGCTAGAGCTGATGTCGCTCTCGAAGCCGGGGAAGCACCAGCGGCGGGGGCGCATCAGCTATGCCCAGCTGGGGGTAAACCAGCTGGGGGAGGTCTACGAGGGGCTGCTGAGTCTGTCGGCCTTTTTGGCGGAGGAAGACCTGTACGAGGTCAAGCCTGCGGACGACCCGGACGATCGCAGCGAGCTAGAGGTGGGCTATTTTGTGCCCAAGGCGCGGCTAGAGGAGTTTAAGCCCGACGAGCTGGTGAAAGACCCAATCACGGGAGAAAAGCCGCGCAAGCATCCCCGAGGCAAGTTTTTGTTTCGCCTGGCGGGGCGCGATCGCACCAAGAGCGCCAGCTACTACACGCCCAAGTCGCTGACGGAGTGCCTGGTCAAGTACGCCCTCAAGGAGCTGCTAAAGGATAAAACCGCCGACGATATTCTCACCCTGACCGTGTGCGAACCCGCCATGGGCAGCGCCGCCTTTTTGAATGAGGTGATCGACCAGCTAGCCGAAGCCTACCTGGAGCGCAAGCAGGAGGAACTGGGCGATCGCATCCCCCACGATCGCATCACCCTGGAAACCCAAAAGGTGAAGATGCTGCTGGCCGATCGCAATGTCTACGGCATCGACAAAAACCCGATTGCGATGGAGCTGGCGGAGGTGTCGCTGTGGTTGAACTGCATTTATGGGGAAGCTGCCGCCGACCCAGCAGACCCAGACCTCCGAGGTCTTCAAGACCTCGGAGGTCTGGGTCTGCCCGGTGGGTCAGCCCAAGTCTTTGTCCCCTGGTTTGGCCTCCAGCTGCACTGCGGCAACTCCCTGATTGGGGCGCGGCGGCAGGTGTATGGGCGGCAGCAGGTCACGGGGCTGAAGCGGGGCCAGGCCCAGTGGCACACCTTCGACCCAGAGCGCATTCCGCTCGATCAAGACCTGCCGGGGAAGGCTATCTTCCATTTTCTGCTGGGCGATCCGGGGATGGCGAACTACACCGACAAGGTGATCAAAGATATGGAGCCGGAGGCCATCCGCACCATCAAAGACTGGCAGTCGGGCTTTGCCAAGGCAGAACTGACGCCGGAGCAGGCCGACTATGCCGTGCGCCTGAGCCAGCGCATCCATGAGCTGTGGGTGAGCTATGCCCAGGAGCTAGCGCAGATTCGAGAACGGACGACCGACCCGCTGACGGTGTGGGGCCAATCCATTCCCCCCCTTCCCAAGGGGGGGCTAGGGGGGGATCTAGACACTGCCGCGAACCGATCCCCCCAACCCCCCTTAAAAAGGGGGGCTTCGCCGCTGGAGATGAAAGACAAAATCTACGCCCAAGAAAAACTCTCGGAAGGCGTGACCAATGCCGGGGCCTACCGTCGCCTCAAGCTGGTGATGGATTACTGGTGCGCCCTGTGGTTTTGGCCCATCACCGAGGCCGAGCACCTGCCCACGCGGGAGCAGTTTTTGCAGGAGGTGGGGGCGATTTTGGGCGAAACGGAAATGCTGGCCCCCGCTAGCCAACAGATGCAGCTTTTCCCGGAAACTCAGGATGCGGCGCAGGGGAAGCTGTTTTTGCAGACCTGGGGCTATGTAGATCTCAACAAGCTGATGCTATTGACCCCCCGCCTGCAAGTGGTAAAGCAGTTGGCCCAACGCCACCGCTTTTTTCATTGGGAGCTGGAGTTTTCGGATATTTTTCGGGAGCGGGGTGGGTTTGATTTGATGGTAGGGAATCCACCGTGGATTAAAGTGGAGTGGAGTGAAGCAGGAGTTTTGGGAGATTATGAGCCGCTCTTGGTTTTACGAGGTTTATCTGCAGATGAGATTGGACTAGAAGGGCAATCTCTTCTTCAGGATATTAGTCTCAGGAATTCATATTTCGATGAATATGAGGATGTCCTAGGAACCCAAAACTTTTTAAGTTCGTCGCAAAATTATTTACTCTTACAGGGTCTTAGAGCTAATTTATACAAATGTTTCATTATGCAATCCTTCTCTTTTACAACCGAGGAAGGGTTAATTGGTTTTGTTCATCCTAGTGATGTCCTTAATGAATCTCAAGGTGCAAAACTCAGAGAGTTTTTATATGGCCGACTACTTTACTGCTTTGTATTCATAAACGAGAAAGATTTTTTTCCAATAGGGCATCAAGCAAGATTCTCCATATCTGTCTACGGAAAGCCTAGAGAAATAAATTTCTCTTATGTTGCCAATCTTTTTGCCACCAAAACAATTGATCAATGTTTAAATGGCATCGGTGACAATACATTGAAGCTTCAAGGAATTAAAGATGAAAATGACAATTGGAATATAATTGGTCATCCTGACCGCATTATCAATATAAACCTTAAGGCTATTAAAAATATCTCTAAAGTCTATGGAGAAGCTAATGACAATCCTTCACAATCTAAGCTTCCAGAGTTGCACTCTGTCTTTGACTTTAAAATAGTCGCGGCATTTGCAAAATGCTCTTTGAAAATGAGGGATATAAAAAGCGAGTATGTTTGGACTCAAATGTTTGATGAGTCTAAGGCAAAGAAGGAAAATGTAATCATTTCAAAAACAAAATTTCCCGAGAGAATTGAAGAGCTTTTACTATCTGGTCCACATGTTGGCATGGCCAACCCTTTGGCAGAAACTCCGAGGCGTGTAAGACAATCTAAATTTTCCTTTGATGTTCTCGATCTAGAATCAATCCCCGACGATTACTTGCCAAGGACAAACTTTATTCCCAATGAAGTAAGTGGAGAGAGAAAATATCTACGTAAGTTGCCTTGGACGCCAAATTTAGAAGTCCATTCCGATTTTAGGTTGATCTTCAAAAGGGATCGCAGCCCTTCGCATGAAAGAACCCTATATCCCTCAATCGCTTATCCAGGAGTTAAACATATATACACAGTTGCTGGCATAACGTTTAAAACTCATGAGCAATTGGTCAAAACTGGTTCATATTGGACATCCTTGCCTTTCGACTACTTAATTAGGACTACAGGGAAAGGACACATGATTCATTTTATCCCTGATGTAGTAGATAGAATTCCGATTGTAGACTCAGATGATTTTAATCATTTTTTGTTTTCTAGATTTATGGCACTCAATTGTCTTACTACTCATTACACTAATCTTTGGGCCAACATTTTTGATCCCGTCTTTCTTTGTGATAGCTGGAGTAAAACTACCGACCTTCGCCTCGACCATCGGTTCTTTGCCAGTCTCACCCCCACCTGGCAACGCACCAGCGCCCTCCGCACCGACTACGCCCGCCGCCAGGCCCTCGTCGAAATTGACGTGCTCGCTGCCATAGCCCTGGGGCTTACTCTTGATGACTTGCTCACTCTCTACCGTTTGCAGTTTCCAGTTTTGCAGCAGGCTGAAAATGAAACTTACTACGACAAAAACGGGCGCATCGTTTTCTCGAAGAAAGGTGGCGTCGGCCTGCCGCGCAAAGGCAACAAAAAGCAAGCCATCATCGGCTGGGAAAACGTCTTCAACGCCGAAACCCAGCAGGCCATCGTTGATGCGATCGAAATCGAAATCGAAGACGACACCCTGCCCCCCACAGTCCCCCTCCGCCCCGGCGATCGTTGGGTCAACACCGAAGGCGGCCCCCGCTACCGCAAGATCATCTACGAGGCCCCGTTTGATAAGTGCGATCGGGTTAGCGACTACCGCACCGCCTGGGCATACTTTGAACAGTGCTCCTAAACTTAAACTCTATCGATTAGTTTTATGCAGCTAAGTACTATCCTGATTCAGATTGAAATGGGCAGCATTGCGCTTCCCGAGTTTCAACGCGGCTACGTTTGGAATCGCGACCAGGTACGTAACCTCATGACCTCCCTCTATCGGGGGCATCCTGTCGGTAGCCTGTTAGTTTGGGAGACTCAAACTGACCAGGTCAAAGAGCAGGCCAGGGGCGACGGTAAACTCAGCGCTGGTACAGTCAAGCTGCTGCTTGATGGGCAGCAGCGCATCACCTCTCTTTACGGCTTGATTCGTGGTCATGCCCCTAAATTCTTCGACGGCAACGCTCAAGCCTTTACAGGACTCTACTTCCATCTTGAAGAAGAAATCTTCTCTTTCTACATGCCCACTCGCATGGATGGCAACCCACTATGGATTAGCGTGACTGAGCTAATGCAAAAGGGAGTCGGGACTTTTTTCCCAATGTTGGCAGCCAATCCAGACTTTGCCCCTAAACTGGCAGACTACGCTAACCGCCTTACCGCGATCGACAACATCAAAAACCGTAACTTCCATATTGAAGAGGTCACAGGTGCTGACAAAACGGTTGATGAAGTTGTCGATATTTTCAATAACGTCAATAGTGGCGGTACCAAGCTCTCCAAAGGTGATTTAGCACTGGCTCGAATTTGTGCAGCCTGGCCGGAAGCCCGTGACGAACTCAAAGCTCGGCTGGATCGATGGGCAAAAGCGGGGTTCGACTTTAAGCTTGACTGGCTACTGCGCTGTATCACAGCCGTAGTCACTAATGAGTCGAGATTTTCAGCCCTTAAAGACGTTTCTACCGAGCGATTTAAGCAGGGCTTAACCGACACGGAAAGAGCAATCAATACTTTGCTTAATGTTATTTCTTCGCGGTTGGGGCTAGATCATCATCGCGTGTTGGGTAGTGTCTACTCTTTTCCACTGATGGCTCGATACCTTGACCAGCAGGGCGGGCACTTCGCCGATAACCGCGATCGCGACCAAATGCTTTACTGGTATGTCAACACCATCCTATGGGGGCGCTATTCTGGGCAAACAGAGTCAACCCTGCAAAAAGACCTGGCGGCGATTGATGGTCCAGAGGGTAGCTTGACTCGGCTGATCGAACAGCTTCGGCAAAACCGAGGTGATTTGCGGGTGACTCCCGGTGATTTTAGCGGCTGGAGTATGGGTAACCGATTTTATCCATTACTCTATTTACTCACCCGTGTCTACGAAGCCCGTGACTGGGAAGACGACATACCTCTGTCAAAACATTTGCTCGGTTCGCTAACGAATCTAGAAATTCATCACATTTTTCCAAAGTCTAAACTCTACCAAAAAGGCTATAAGCGCAGCCAAGTCAATGCGATCGCTAATTTCACCTTCCTGACGAAAGAAACGAACCTCGAAGTCAGCAATCGCGACCCGCAAGAATACTTCGCCCATTACGAAAAGAAACACCCTGGAACTGTTGCCTCTCACTGGATTCCAACCAGAGATTCAATCGGCAATGACCTGACAGAGCTTTGGCAATATGGCAATTATGAGGCGTTCCTAGCTGCCCGTCGTGAACTGCTCGCTCGCAAAGCCAATGAATTCCTCGACAGCCTCCATACCAATTCCATTTCCGAACCAGAAGTCATGTCATCGGTACTGGAGCGAGAATCTTCTGTCATCCCCGGCGGTATTGCTGACGACGCCGAAGATAAAGCTCTGAGAGACTGCAACCAATGGGTAACAGAACAAGGCCTACCCTCTGGTGAACTGGCCTACAGCCTCAACTCACAGACTGGCGAGGTTCTGGCCATCGTAGATTTGGCTTGGTCTAACGGACTCCAAGAAGGCTACAGCCAACCTGTCGCCTTGCTTCTAGATGAGGGCGAAGACACTGAGCAAGCTGCTAACAATGCTGGATTCCGCTTCTTCACCGATATAGAACAGTTCAAAGTCTACGTCTGCAGAGAAATCCTGGCGCTCGAAGAAGGGCCTATGAATTTAGGCATTCACCTCCCACACCCGACCTACACGCGTCAGTACCTGATTGAGCACTACCCTAACTATTGGGAATGGGTATACCACCTGGCCAAACATGGAGACATGAGCTTAGGAGTACGCATGGGCCAAGGCCCTGAAAATGAAGCTTTAGCAACAGCCGTTGTTGAGGACGCTCAGGTGATGACAGAATTGGCAGTGCAGGGTACATCATTTGAGGAACAACTGCGCCAGAAGACCGAAGCCCCGAGCCTCTTATAGTGCTGCTCAAGTGACCCAAGCAAAACTTGACTATATCTAGATCAACTCAAAAGCAGGCATTCAGGGTTGTATCTCTACTCATTTTTCGAAAGAATTCATTGATCGCCTAGACTCAACGGGAACCATAGGATAAGCCAGACGTTACCCCAGAATTTTCTTCCAACGACGACCATGGGTATTTTCCTTGACACAGTAGAAGACAACAGAGAAATGGGATGGGAGCAAGAAATAGTTCGCTATATCAAGCTTCTTCCTGACATTAATCCAATGGAGATTTGCCCAGAATGCCTTAATCGTTTTTTCACAGACCAGGAATTGCAGGATCATATATTTCATGCGCATAGACACAAAAGGATTTTAGTAAGTGCGGAGGATAAAATCCGAACAGCAACTACCGACTCTATTAAGATTGATAAAAACGTTTCGAAAAAATTAATAGAGACATATCAAGAGTTTCAAGAAAAGCTACAGAACCGTCAAGCAATTGACCTAGATCTATTAAACAGATTGATTAGAGAAAATACTGCTGATATAGTCGCTCATCAGTACTGTCAGGGTCTATTTGGATATCTTGAAGTTTCGTATTTTGAAACGGTCTCGCCTAATCCAGATCAAGACATCATACGTCGTCTTGAAAGCGTATATGGTTATTTGCAACCTTTCAATGATTCTCTGGCTAAACAGATTCGTTGTGCAATAGCCTTAAAATTCAATTGGTTTAATGCTTTAGCTAAAGCACCTAAAGAATCAATCTTTTACCTGGCTTACGTTTTTTTTACGAAATCGTATGACGATATAGAGTTTATCCGTTTGCCCGTTGAAAGTGCGCCACGAAGTATATCTGGTTTATATGTAACCGAAAACCTGGAGTATCTGCTAGAACTAATCGCTATTTTCTTTAGTGATAGAATTAATAAAGATAAATTTAATCAGTTATATAGGCGTCTAAAAAATCTTGAGAATATCAGTCCCAATCTTAAAAAGAAGCTTAATCTAATAAACGCGAGAGTCAATCGAAAGCTAAATAATCAAGAGGAGGCAAGAAGGTCTTACAGAAAATTAGCTTATGACAGAGACTTTTCTCAAGAATCAAATAATTTTTGACCCATGAACGAAAAGAAAGTCAGCAAAGAGATTAAGACACAAGCGAAAATATTTCTCAGAAAAGAAGAAGCACTGGAACATATCAAGCATTTGGCTTGCAAGAAAAAGTGGGTTGAAAAAGATTTTGGTGATTTTGTTCAAATATCGTCTGGTCTTTGTCGATTAAAGGATGAAGAAATCAAGGAATTTCATTCAATTTTGCTTCGAATTCCTCATACTCATCTACCTCGCACCCTATATTTCATAGTAAACCAAAGATTTATAGACTTTATCTCTGGAAAAACTAATATATCTTTTCATTTTGTGTCTTCGCTGAGTGAAGATCTTATTGAATTGATTGAGGATTGGAGCGGTCTTGAGGAAAGCATTTGCTTTTTGGATTTTGGAGAAGATATTAAAAAAGAATTGGACGAAAAGATACAAGTTGCCTATGTTAGGCCTAGCAAAGATTCCAATAGACTCAAATGGGAATCTCTAAAAAGAATAGATAGGGTTAGGCTTTTTTATTCTTTAATAGTTCTTCAGGGAGGACTGAATTCTAGCAAAATTGGTCAAATATATCAGGCTGTATTGACTCTCATCGACATTTTCGTAGGAGAGTCTCCTGGGGAGAGAACGAGAGGTTCTTTGACGCCTTTTGATCCTATTTTTGAAAAACTCAAAGTTTATTTCGATGAAATCAAAGACAATACTTCAGAGGGAGCAATTAAGAATCTTTATTTACTTGAATATATAAACAATTTTGAAAAAAAAGATCTGACTACTGAAAGAAATTCTTTGGCTAAAACAAGTCAATCACGAAAGGAGCAGATTGAGGTTTTCAAAAGCGAACTGGATGAGGCTGAAAAACAAATCAAAGAGAATAAAAGAGTTATCACCTCTCAAGAAGAAGAACTTGAACTTCTAAGGAAAGCCAAGCAGGAATTGGAGGATGCTTACTCTCGTCTTCAAGAGGCGTCACAATTGGAGACTCAAGCGGAGGTTAATTCCCTTGTTTCGAGATTAAGTCAAGATCTAAAACACCAGTTCCTAAAATTGCAGAGAGGCTTAGACAAGCATATACATGATGAGAAAACAAAAGCTCAATTTGGGCAAATCATGTCAAGGATTGAGAAAACTATTCAGATGACGGAGCGTGAAAAGTGAGTACAGTTGGTTTTGGTATAGACTTTGGCACCACAAATTCTGTCGTATCTGCTTACGATGGAAGATCTCTGACTTCATTTATGGATAACAAAGGTTTACCTCATCCATCGGTGATTTGGTTTAGAGGGGATGGCGAAGAGAAAATAGTTGGTAGGGAAGCTAAGGATAATATTAAATCTCATGGCAATATGCCTGGCAATAAATTTATCACTTCAATTAAATCTAAAATACAAAATCAAGAGGAAGTAGAAATTTTTGGTCGGCCTTACTATAACTGGCAAATCGCTTCTGAAATATTTAACTTTCTTCGTCGGGACACGAAATCTCGTTTTACTCAGTTCCCAGAAATTTCAGAGGCTGTAGTAACAGTTCCCTTGTATTTTGGAGGCAGACAACGTCAGGCAATCAGACAGGCATCTGAAAAGGCTGGCATTCGAGTTAAGGCTTTTATTCATGAACCATTCGCAGCAGCAATTGGCTATTTATATGGGCAGTATGGCCTGAACCAACTCAAGGATCTAAGAGAAAATATTTTAGTATTTGATTGGGGCGGGGGAACACTAGATATTACTTTGGCAAAAGTTGACAATGGCACTATTAGCGAAATAAGCAATGCTGGATTTCCTGGCAGGTCAGGCGATCACTTTGATGAAAACTTAATGAGCTATTTGACGGGCAAATTTCTGGAAGATGAAGGAATTCCGTCTGAGAAGTTTTACCTAGACAGAGGTGTTGCAGGAATATTTCAGAACGAAGCCGAGTTTTCGAAAATCGGACTTAGCATAGAAGACGAATCAAGCATAGGAATTTTTGATTTTTTTGAGCTAGATGGCCACTCGTATGATCTCTTTAGAACTATAGGTCGCCATGAATTTGAGCAAGTTATTCGAGATGACATCGATCTGGCTATTAATAACTTGAGAAAGGTTTTAGACAATTCAAGAACTGATGTTTCACAGGTTAGCAAAGTGTTATTGGTAGGTGGAACATCGCAAATACCTTTACTTCGAAAAACCATCTATGAAATTTTTGGGATTTCGAGAGTTGTAAATCTTGATAACTCAGCTACTTTGATCTCCGAAGGAGCTGCCATTATTTCACATCATAACTGGAAGCCTTTCTTGGTAAATGCTGTTTGCCTTCAGCTGTCTGATGACAGTCATATTCCAATTTTTGAGCCTGGCACTATTTTGGATCCGAAGTTTGCAGAGGACAATAAAACTTTTTTCTGCACTGATAATAGGGATGGGGAGGCACACTTCATTATCTCCGAGGATATAGGTATGAATGAGTACAAAGTTAAAAAGATTTTATCTGTCCCTGTTTCCAAGACTTTGATTGATGCCTTTGAGGAAAAACTGTATGTAAATTGTGCCTTTGATGAGGATCTCATTTTTCGAGTAAGTGCTCGTAGTTCTGTAAAGGGAGAATCTAGACAGTCTCAAATTCATGATGTTTGTTATGGTCTAAGATTCGCATAAATGGAGGTTTTAAGGATGGATAGTAAATCTAATATTGCTTTGCGATCAAACATCATGCTTGAGGGTCGAAAGACTCTCAAGCAATCATGCCCTGGTGATTTTGCAAAATTGCTTTGGCCTAGTTTATTCGTGAATGGATTGCATGAAAAGAACTTTTCCCAGAGGCAAGTGCAGGAATATCGCCAGACACGTCACTGCCTAACATGTGGACGTGCTTGCGCTGGAACATGCGTTACTGAAGAGGACTAGGTATATCTTTAATGGTTTCCATTGACTAGAAAACAGTTAACTTAAAAACTCACTGCTCTATAGTCTCCTATTGGTTCTTAGGCACGAGTAAAGGTAAATAGTCTTTCTCACCTTCCACACTCTGCTGCTGTCCAACTTAATCAAGTTAGCTGTCCATTAAGCTCTGGTACTATTCCAAGCTAGTCTAATGCTCCCCTCCGTAGTCGCTACCCAAGTCCGCAACTGCGTTGCCGACTACCTCCACACCACCTTTCGCCCCACCACCCCCGGCTTCGACGGGCTGATGGAGCGCTTTCTGGCGAAGCCCGCCAACTATTACCAAGGCCCCTACATCTCCGTCGGTCTACCCTTTCGCTCCGGCAGCACCGGAGCCAGCTTCTTCAAAGACATTCCCCTCAAATTCAACCCCCACCTGCACCAAGAGCGGGCCTTTCAGCGGCTCACCCCACCCTACTACCAGTCCACCCTGGTAGCCACCGGCACCGGCTCCGGCAAAACCGAGTGCTTTCTCATGCCCCTGCTAGAGCACTGCCGCCAACAAATCGGCAACCCCGGCATCAAGGCTATTTTGATCTACCCCATGAATGCCCTGGCCACCGACCAGGCCAAACGCATCGCCGGGCTCATCCACAACACCCCAGCGCTCCAGGGCAAGGTCACCGCTGGTCTCTACATCGGCGACCAAGACGACAAACCCACCACCCAAATGGGGCCAGACAAAGTCATCACCGATAAACCCACCCTGCGCAGTAACCCACCCGACATTCTGCTGACCAACTACAAAATGCTGGATTACCTCCTCATCCAGCCCGATGCCCAGCCCCTCTGGCAGCACAACCAAGCCAACCCCGAAGCGTTGCGCTACATCATCGTCGATGAGTTTCACACCTTTGACGGGGCCCAGGGTACCGACCTGGCCTGCCTGCTGCGTCGCCTCAAGCACCGCCTCAAAACCCCACACAACCACCTGGCCTGTGTAGGCACCTCCGCCACCCTCGGCGGCGACGGCAACAACGCCGAAATGCTGAAATATGCCGCCACCATCTTTGAAGAACCCTTCGACGACCAGGCTCTAATCGAAGAAGACCGCGTCACCCCCAACGAGTTTCTCTACGAAGACCAGGATGCGCTGATCAACGTGCTGCCCATCCCCGGCCTAGAGAAGCTAAACGCCCTCCAGCCCGATCGCTACGCTTCCCCCATTGCCTACCTGCGGGCCCAGGCCCGCCTATGGCTGCAAGAGTTTGCACCCCAAGACGGTAATAAAGGGCTTGGCCTCGGCCAGACCTTCGAGCAGCAAAGCATCCTGCCACCGACCGACCCGCAGCAGCTTGCCCTAGAGGATTCCTCTGACCCGGCAGATCCTCTCAATCAGCAGTGGCGCATCCAGCTTGGCCAAGAGCTCAAGACCCTGCCCATCGTCCAAAACCTGCTGCGCAAGCTCAGCGACGGCTCTAAAACCTACGACGAACTGCTCGACCTGTTCGGTCGCCGCCTGGGCATCTCGACCGCAGCGCCCCCAGAGTACACCCAACTCTTACTCGACAGTCTGCTCAGCCTGATGGCCGCCGCCCGCCGTGGGGTGCCCAACCCTGACGGCACCACCCTGGTGCTGCCCTGGGTCTCTCTACGGGTGCAGTACTGGTTCCGCGAGCTGCGCCGCATGGTGGCCACCGTTGAGGCCGAGCCAGAGCTGCAATTTTCCACTGACCTGGCCACTAAAGCCGTCGATCCTGGCGAGACGACTCCGCCAAAAACTCTCCCTGTATTGCACTGCCGCGATTGTGGCGCGACCGGCTGGGGGGGAGTGCGTCCCAGCCAGGGGGCCGACAAGCTCGAACCCGACGCCCTCAAGGCCTTTTACCAGGCCTACTTTAGCCGTAAGCCCCTGGTCGCCTACGTCTTCCCCTGCGACGAAACCCAACCCGACTACCACCTGTTTTGTGGTCAGTGCCTGACCATTAACGGCCCGCGCCATGGCTACTGTCGCAGCTGTGGCAACGAGCACCTGATCCGCGTGCATGTGCCCGACAACAACCATCAAGAAACCCGCGACGGTCAAAAGCATCTCGTCGTCACCCACGACTGCCCCTACTGCAACAGCAGCAGTGGGCTCACTATCTTAGGTGCCCAGGCTAGCAGCCTCACCAGCGCCATGATTGGTGTGCTCTACACCACCCCCTACAACACCGACAAAAAACTGCTGGCCTTCTCTGACTCGGTGCAAGATGCCGCCCACCGGGCTGGGTTCTATGGCGCTCGTACCTATCGGACAACGCTGAGGACTGCGATCGCTCGGATGATTGCCGAGAGAACAGATCTCGGAGGTCTTCAAGACCTCCGAGATCTTGGCGCTAGCAGCTTCACCCTCAAAGCCCTGCTCGACCAGTTCCCCGCCTACTGGCAAACCCAACTCGGCTCCACCGCGGATTACGTTGCTACCTTCCTGCCCACCGACCTGGCCTGGCTGCGCGAGTGGGAAGACTTCATCAAAAGCGACAAGGTCGACCTGCCCCCCGACAGTCGCCTGCTCAACACCATAAAAGAGCGCCTCACCTGGGAAATTGTCAACCAGTTCGGCCACCGCGCCGCCGTTGGCCCTTCCCTAGAGCGCAGCGGCGTCTGTGCCACCTACTTCACTCCCGCGCCCCTAGACCAGGCGGTGGCGGCCCTGCACCTCAGGCTCACTAACGAAATTGAAGCGCTGCGGGAGGCATCTTCTGACCAGGTGAGGCAGTTCTTGCTGGGTCTGTTGCATCACCTGCGGCAGCGGGGCGGCATTCTCCAGCCCGCTACCGACAACTACATTGCGGCGGGCGGCAATACCTTTCTCTGGCACAAATACACCTACATGCCCAAAATTGGGCCAACGGTGCCGCGCCCGATCTTCTATGCCAACGCCTCCGCCAAGGCCGACAGCTTTGAGTCCGTGATTCGCCCCGACAAACGCAACAGCTGGAGCGAAGACTGGGCTACTCGCATTTTTGCCACTGCCAGCCTGCTGCTCAAAGAGCAGCTGGTCGAGATTCTGCACACCGCTCTGGACAGTTTGGTGGAGGCAGGTTTGCTAGAAGCCCGCCACTGCAATAGCGGCAAGGCCTGGGGCATACCGATGGAGGCGCTATACCTGGGGTCTGAAGGTACAGTGCTGATGTGCGATCGCTGTAGCCACCAGATCACCAGCAGCCCCCGCGAGCAGGCCAGCTTAGAGGGGATGCGCTGTCTCAAAGTAGGCTGTACTGGCCACTACGCCCCAGACCCGCGCACTGGGCTGGCCTATTACCGGCAAATCTACCGCCAGGGCGAAGTCGAGCGCATCGTCGCCGCTGAACATACGGGCCTGCTCACCCGCGCCAACCGCGAAATTCTAGAAAAGCGCTTCATCGAAAGCACCCGCCGCTGTGACCCAAACCTGATTTCTGCCACCTCTACCCTAGAAATGGGGATTGACATCGGCGATCTGTCTACGGTGTTCCTCAGCTCTGTGCCCCCCGGCACCGCCAACTTTCAGCAGCGCATTGGGCGGGCCGGTCGCCGCGACGGCAACGCCCTGGTCAGCGTCATCGCCAACGGCAAGCCCCACGACCTCTTCTTCTATGCCGACCCGGTGCTCATGCTGGAGGGCAAAATCGAAACCGCTGGCTGCTATCTCGATGCCTCAGCCATTCTCCAGCGACAGCTCACCGCCTTTTGCCTCGACAGCTGGGTGGCGACGGGGGTACCCCGTCAGGCGCTGCCCCACCTGCTGAGTGACGTGCTGAATGCGATCGAGCGCAACGACCAAAAGCGCTTTCCCTACAACTGGTTGACCTATATCCAAACCCACCAGGGCGAATTGCTAGAAACCTTCCTCAAGCTGTTTGAAAACTGCACCGAAGCCCGCACCCGTGAGGAACTACGCCTGTTTATGGAAAAAGGAGCGCAGGAGGAAGGCGGACTCCGATTTCGCATTCTCGATGCCCTCAACAGCATTCGCAAGGAGCGCACCCGCCTCAGCAGCCAGATCAAAACCATCGGCACCAAAATCAAGAAAATTCAGGAGGAGCCTGAAGCGCTGCAAGACCCAGAACATCTGGAAGAACTCTCCCGAGAGCGGTCTGGCTTTAGGGCGCTGATGAAAGACCTCAACGCAAAGCCCACTCTTAACTTTTTCACCGACGAAGGGTTGCTACCCAACTATGCCTTCCCCGAAGCTGGGGTGACGTTGCGCTCTATTCTCTGGCGGCGCAGGGCTGAAGGGGATGCCGGCGACGGCAAAAAGTACGAGACCTACCCAGTCTCCTACGAGCGCCCGGGGCAACTGGCCATTCGAGAGCTGGTACCCAGCGGGGTGTTCTACGCCGAGGGCCGCCGGGTCAAAATCGACCAGGTCGATCTAAAGCTCTCGGAACCCGAAGAGTGGCGCTTCTGCCGCAGCTGCAATTACTCGATTCGGAATGCTGAGCCCGAGGCTAAACAAAAGACCTGCCCCCGCTGCCAAGACTCAATGTGGAGTGATCAGGGCCAGGTGCGGCGCATGCTGCGGCTCAAGCAGGTAATGGCGACTACCAGCGATCGCGACAGTCGCTTTGGCGACGATAGCGAAGATCGCAACACCGCCTTCTTCCAGAGGCACCTGCTGGTCGACTTCAACGCCGACTACCTAGAGAAAACCTTCCTTGTCAACGACGAAGAGTTTCCCTTTGGGTTTGAGTACATTTCCCGCACTAGCTTCCGTGAGATCAACCTGGGTGAGGCAACGGCCACGGGGGAGGCGATCGCCATTGGCGGGCAAAAGTATAAGTCCCAGGGGTTTCGGGTCTGTCGCAACTGCGGCAAGGTGATGCGGGGCAACAGCAAAAAAGACCACACCATTAGCTGCCAATTTCGCGACAAGCCCGACCAGGCCAAGGCCCTCGACGTGCTTTACCTCTACCGCGAGTTCGAGTCTGAGGCGATCCGCTTTCTCATGCCCGACGACAACTTTTGGACAAAAGAAGGGCTGCACTCCTTTATCGCCGCCCTGCAGCTGGGCCTCAAACAAAAGTTTGGCGGCCAGGTGGGTCACCTGCACACCACCATCAGCGAAGAACCTCAACCCAACTCCAGCCTGCGGAAATCGTTCCTGTACTTGTTTGACAGCGTACCGGGGGGCACCGGCTACCTGCGCCAGCTGATCCGCGACCCAGAGAATATGCGGGATGTGTTTGAGCAGGCGCTGAAGGTGGTGCGGGCCTGCGGTTGCCAGAATGAGGGCAAAGACGGCTGCTACGCCTGCCTGTTTGCCTACCGCAACAGCTTTGATCAAGATAAGACCAGCCGCAAGCAGGGGCAGCGCTTGCTGAGCGCGATCGCAAAACACTGGCCCCAGCTTGCAGAAACCTCCACCGGCCTCTCCGCCATTCGCCTCAACAGTAACTTTGAGAGTGAGCTAGAACGCCGCTTCATCGAAGCTATCCGCCGTTACCGTCCTAGCTCAGACACTGGTTCAGAGTCTGGCCAGGCCGTCACCCTGCGGAAAGATACCTTCAATGGCAAAACCGGCTACTACCTGAAAGTGGGCGAATCGGCCTGGACGATCGAAACCCAAGTCACCCTGGGCGAGCAGGATGGCGTTGCCATCCCCTGCCGCGCCGATTTTCTGATTCGTCCTGCCTCTGTCCGTTTAGACAGCAAGCCCATTGTTATCTTTACCGACGGATGGGAATATCACAAAGACCGGATCTGGGATGACTTCCAGCAGCGCCTTGCCATCCTGCGCAGCAACCAATTCTGGTGCTGGTCGCTCACCTGGGATGATGTCGCCAAGCAGCTAGAGCCAGAGCATGGGGTGAACTGGCCCGATGGTCTCAACTGCCAGCTCAACCCCCAATTCCAGGCCAATCCCTCCGGCATGTATCTGAAGTACCGCTGTGACTCCCTGACAGCTTTGGAAAAGGGCACCAGCTTCGAATGGCTAATGTACTATCTAGCCAATCCCTCGGCCTCAACCTGGCAGCAGTGGGGACTGTTGCGCACCCTCGCCCAGGCCCATCCCCACTCCTTTACCGACCAGACTCTGCAACAGCAGTGGAGCGAGCAGATCCAGCCCCGCCTGGGCGACCTGGCCCTCGACTACTGGGAGCCGCCCACCCAATTTATCAGTGGCGAAATCCAGGTCTCGCCCCTGCTCACCGTCTGGAGTGCGGCAGATATTGCCCGCCATACCCAACTCGATGCCACCGGCAGCCTGGTGCTGCTTCAGCTCAACGACACCCCCAGCGGCAACCCCGACCCCCTCAAAGCCAGTTGGAATGAGGCGCTACGGCTGTTGAATCTCTATCAGTTCCTGCCCCATGTCTACGCCACCACCACCACCGCTATTCAGCGGGGGCAACAGCCTCTGCTGGCCAACCCTCCGGCTCCGGTGGCCGACGAGCGCTGGGCTAACCTAAGGGGTGTGGTGTTTGCTGAGGCCCTGCTACCTGCGATCGCCCAGATGGAGCAAGAGCACTGGCCCCTGCCCGAAGCTGGTTACGAGCTAGCGGATGATCGGGGCAAAGTTATCGCCGAAGCCGAACTGGCCTGGCCCCATGCCAGGGTGGTCGTACTCGTCGCCGATGACGATCAAGACGCCTGCTCCCAGGCGGGCTGGTACGCCTTTACCGTCGCAGAGTTTTTAGGCGCAATGGGCACGATTAAAGACCGGTTACAGAACGACAGGCTGCAAGGAGCATAATCCATGGCTTTACAGAACACATTTCGCCTCGCCATCTCTGATGAGTTCTTTGATGCCTATAGCCAGCTCCCCCGCAATACCCAGGAGAAGGTCTCGAAGTTTATCAACCTGTTTCGGCAAGACCCCACCTCTCCCGGCATCAACTACGAAACCATTAAAAACGGCCAGAGCAAGCTGATGCGATCGGTTCGTATTGATGAAGCCTATCGCGCCATCATGCTCAAGCCCGACACCGGTAACGTCTACATCATGCTGTGGGTTGACCACCATGACGACGCCTACGACTGGGCTCAGCGTAAGACCTGTGTGGTCAATGAAGAATCCGGCGCTCTCCAAATCATCGACGTAGAGGAGGCTAAAGCGACAGCGGCCCAGCTTGGCCAGCGCCATGCCGCCACCACCCCTGGCCGCTTTCAAGACATTAAAGATAAATACCTGATGCGTCTGGGCGTGCCAGAGATTTTGCTGCCCGCCGTCCGTCGGGTTGTGACGGACGATGATGTTGAGTCTCTCTTACCCCACCTCCCCCGCGAGGCGAGCGATGCCCTGCTCATGCTGGCCTCAGGGTACGAGCTAGATGACGTCTTCCGCCAGCTGGAGCGATCGCAAGACTCGAAAAATGCCGACCCCAACGATCTGGAAACAGCACTGGCAAACGACGATAGCCTCAGCCGGTTTGTGGTCATCACCGACGACACCGAACTAGAAGAAATGCTCGCTGCCCCCTTAGAAAAGTGGCGCGTCTTTTTGCACCCCTCCCAGCGCAAGCTGGTCGAGAAAGATTGGAGTGGCCCGGTGCGGGTCTTGGGCGGCGCGGGTACAGGCAAGACCGTAGTGGCGATGCACCGAGCTAAGTGGCTGGCCCAAAACCGCTTTACTGACCCCAGCGATCGCATCCTATTCACCACCTTTACCAAAAACCTCACCGTCGATATTGCCGCCAACCTCAAGACCATCTGCGCCCCCGACCTCATGCGCCGCATTCAGGTCGTTAACCTAGATGGCTGGGTCGCAGAATTCCTGCGCCAAGAGGGGGTCGAGACCAAAATCGCCTACAGCAACCTCACCGATAAACTCTGGGAGGAGGCCTATACCCTGGCCCCCGTCGAACTCGGACTCCCGCTCGATTTCTACAAAAATGAATGGCAAGATGTGGTGCTTTCCCAGGGCTGCCAAACCCAGCGAGACTACCTCCAGGCCAGACGGGTCGGGCGCGGCACCCGTCTCAGCCGTGCCCAACGTCAGGAGATTTGGCCCGTTTTTGAGGAGTATCGCAATCTGCTGCTAGCCCAAAACCTCCGGGAGCCTGACGACGCCTTTCGCGATGCCGCCAGATTAATTGCCAACCGAGGCCCAGAGTCTCTGCCCTACAAGGCTGTCATTGTGGATGAAGCCCAAGATATGAGCCCCGCCGCCTTTGAGCTGCTACGGGCGATCGCGGGCGAGCCCAGACCCAACGACCTGTTTATCGTTGGCGATGCCCACCAGCGCATCTACGGCAAAGTCGTTACCCTTAGCCACTGCGGCATCGATATTCGCGGTCGATCCAAAAAACTGCGTCTTAACTACCGCACCACCGACGAAATCCGCCGCTGGGCCACCGCTGTCTTAGAGGGCATCGCCATCGACGACCTCAACGGCGGCACCGACTCCCTCAAAGAATACCGATCCCTCGTCCATGGAGAGGTGCCGATGATTAAAGGCTTCGAGACCCTAGACGACGAACTCAAGTTCTTAAAACAAACCCTCACCACCATTCAGGCCCAAGACAAAACCTTAGCCGGGGTCTGCCTCACCTTTCGCACCAACGCCCTCATGGAAACCTTTGAAGCATCCATTAAGACCATGGGACTACCTGTCAAACGCATCCATCGCGACCAGCCCGATAACCCCATGGAAGATGGCATCCGCATCGCCACTATGCACCGTGTAAAAGGCTTGCAGTTCAACTACATGTTTCTGCCCTCGCTGAATGCCAATGTCCTACCCCTCCATGCTGGGCTAGAGCACTGTGCCGATGAAACGGCTCAGCAGGCCTTTACTACAGGCGAACGTTGTCTACTTCACGTCGCTGCTACCCGCGCCAAAAAGCGGGTATTTGTTAGCTACTACGGCCAACCGAGCTCTCTTTTAACCTGAGTTCGACAGCTAAAAAGCGGCTTGTGGCAAGGCTTTAAGCTCATAGTCGGGGATACCCAACGAGGGCTTGTCGGGGTGGTAGGCATAGGCGATCAGGCCTGAGACCAGGTTGACGAGGAAG
>JBARVV010000105.1:0-58288 GCA_049646445.1 Nodosilinea sp.
AAGCAACAGAGGCTCAAGGATGTCCCATTCTGCATCGCTCAGACTGCTTGAATAAGCCATAGTCACGGGGGGTAGACGTCTACTCAATTCTCCCGCAATCGCCAAAAGATCTCAAATGGGCTCTATAAGTGAATGGCACTGAATTAAGGCTAGTGGGCAGTGCCCACCCTACGGTAAACCAGGGCTTTCGGCGGTCTGCAAGAACTTATTTCAAGTGACATTCAACGATAAGTTAAGGGAGAACGGCAGAATCCGACTTTGATTTAGAAACGATAAGCCCCTGCCCCGAACCAAGGGTTACTCTGTCAGCCCAACTGCCAACTATTGGGGCCTAGCCCATAGCCCCGGCGGTACTATAGAGCAACGGTGCGGCGCGATCGCTGCCCTGGGTGTTTCGCCAGCCCTGCCTCAATGGATCTTTTTGACCACAGCCGCCAGGAACAAATTGGCCGGGATGCCCCCCTGGCGGCGCGGCTGCGGCCCCGCACCCTCGATGAATTTATCGGCCAGGATGCCGTGGTGGGGCCGGGGCGTCTGCTGCGGCGGGCAATTCAGGCTGACCAGCTGTCGTCGCTGATTTTTTTTGGCCCGCCGGGCACGGGCAAAACCACCCTGGCTCAGATTATTGCCAACACCACCAGCGCCCACTTCATCGCGCTGAATGCGGTGCTGGCGGGGGTGAAGGATATTCGCGAGGCGATCGCAGCAGCCCAAGATCTGCGCGGTCAGTACGGCAGGCGGACGATTTTGTTTATCGACGAGGTGCACCGTTTTAATAAAGCCCAGCAGGATGCGCTGCTGCCCTGGGTGGAGAACGGCACGGTGATTTTAATTGGGGCGACCACCGAGAACCCCTACTTTGAGGTCAACAAAGCCCTGGTCAGCCGATCGCGCATTTTTCAGCTCAAGCCGCTGGAGGCTGCCGACCTGTACCGAGTGGTGGAGCAGGCCCTGGCCGATAAAGCACGGGGCTATGGCGATCGCCCTATTCAGCTCGACTCCGATGCGATCGACCACTTGGTCAATGTCGCCAATGGTGACGCCCGCGCCCTGCTCAACGCCCTGGAGCTGGCGGTGGAAACAACGTCCCCCGACGAATCGGGCCAGACTCAGATCACCCTGGCGGTGGCGGAAGACTCGATTCAGCAGCGGGCGGTACTCTACGACAAAGAGGGCGATGCCCACTTCGACACCATCAGCGCCTTTATTAAAAGCGTGCGCGGCTCTGACCCCGATGCGGCCCTGTACTGGCTAGCCCGGATGGTCTACGCGGGCGAAGACCCCCGCTTTATCTTTCGCCGGCTGGTGATTTTGGCCAGTGAAGATATTGGCCTGGGCGACCCCCACGCCGTCACAGTAGTGACCAGCTGCGCCACCGCCTTCGACCGGGTGGGCATGCCCGAGGGGCGCTACCCGCTGGCCCAGGCCACGATCTATCTGGCAACGGCCCCCAAATCCAACAGCACCATGGGCTTTTTTGACGCCCTCGCCGCTGTGGAGCAGGAGCGGGAAGCGGAGGTGCCCAACCCGATGCGGGACGGCAACCGCGACAGCAAGGGCTTTGGCCACGGCAAAGGCTATCTGTATCCCCACGCCTACCGCGACCACTGGGTTGAGCAGCAGTATTTGCCCAGTGGCTTGCAGAGGCAGGTGTTTTACCAGCCGTCGGCTCAGGGCTATGAGGCGAGCATTCAAACCCAGGTGGCCCAGCGGCGCGAGGCCCAGCTAGCGGCCCTGGTTGACGGCGGCGGTGCCCTACCCGAAGCCCTCACCTACGGCCCCGATGACCCAGCCCGCGATCGCTGGCTGCAGCGCACCCTCAGCCAGGCGGGCGAACAGCTAGGGCAAGTGCGCGATCGCATCTTTGCTCTGGCCCCACCCCAGCGCCACTACCGCGTGCTCGACCTCAACGCCCGCACGGGGCTGCTTACCTGGGAGGCGCTGCGGCGGGTGCCCGAGGGCGGCGTCTACGCCCGGGTGCACACGGCCCAGGACCAGGTGGCGCTAGAAGAGCAGGTGGCTCAGCTGCCGGCACTGATCCGTCCGGTGCTGGTGCACGCCGACTTTGAGGCTCTGGCCGCCTACCTGGAGTCGCACACGCCGGGGGTACGTTTTGAGCGAATTGTAGGCCGCAATACCTTTAGTCAGGTGGTCAACCGCGATCGCTTCGTCGAGATTGTGCAGGGGTTTCTGGCCACTGAAGGAGTCGTGGTGCTAGCCGAAACCATTCCCCGCCACAGCCAGCGGATCTCAGCGCTGGTGGATAGCGGGGCCTTGAGCAAAGCCCTGGTCAAACGCTGGCACCAGGCAGACGAGGCGATCGCCCATTCCACCACCGATCCCCGCTTTAACTGGCAGGCCGATACCCTAGACACCCTCTTTCGCAAAGCCGGGTTTACGGTGCAGCTCACCGAAGATGTCTTGCACAGCAGTATCTACGTGTCTGCGGCGCTGCTGCAGCGGTGGTTTGCGACGGGCAGCACCCCACCCAGCTACCGCGATCAGCTGGCCCAGCACCTGAGTGAAAAAGACATCGCAACGATTCAGCAGAGTTGCCAGCGGCAGCTCCAGGGAAAGACCGTGCAGTGGCGATCGCCCCTGGTCTACCTGGTTGCGAGGGTCAGCCCGTAGCGATCGCCTGTCAGAATAACGCCGTCACGGTGCAAGCACGTAAACCAAAATACGGAGCAGATCCTCCAGGTCGGCGGGTACTCGGTAGAGATTGAGATCTTGAGTGAAGTGGCGGGCCTGGCGATCGAACTGCCCAAATTGCCAAATGTTGCCGGTAGAAATGGCTCCTTGCAGAACAGTTTGATCTGAGTCAATCCACTGGTCGAGGGCAATCAGCTCAATCGCTAGCTGCACAAAGCCCCGTTCCAAATCTTCGTTTTTAGCTTCGATCACCAAGAACGTATCGCCATTTTGCAGCAGATAATCCAGCGATCCCTTGAGCTGGTTACTCACAGCGACAGGGTATTCAACATTGAGACTGGCCTGGGTGTAGTGCAACACATCGGTCAACACCGGGGCAATTAAAAACTCTCGCCGAGCCATCTCGCTGGTCAGGCTCAGGCGGGGCAGGCTTTCTTCGATGCGGGTTTTGAGATCGATCAAGCGATCGAGGGAGCCAGTATGGCGTGGCAGGGTCAACGTCTGCCGCTGCAGCGTAACGCCAAAATACGCCAAAATATCCTGCGGCGCAAAGTTGAGCTTAACGTAATCTGCAAAGGTATAAGATTGGTCGGCCTGGATAATGGCAGCTCTAGGCATATCACAAACCGTTTATCGAAAAAATGCTAGCAAGGCTTGGGCTGATTCTAGCGTATCGGCTTCGGCGGCGGGCTTGTCTGTGCGCCAGCGCAGAATGCGGGGAAAGCGCACCGAAATACCCGACTTGTGGCGAGTCGATTCTGCAATGCCCTCAAAGCCAATCTCAAACACGTGAATCGGCTCGACCGATCGCACTGGGCCAAACCGCTCTGTGGTGTGGCGGCGAATCCACTTATCCAGCTTGTCGATTTCGGCGTTGTCGAGGCCGCTGTAGGCTTTAGCGAAGGGCACCAGATTCTCGCCCTGCCACAGCGCAAAGGTGTAGTCGGTAAACAGGTTGGCCCGCTTGCCGCTGCCCGCCTGGGCGTAGATCAGCACCGCATCGAGGCTCATGGGGTCAACCTTGTACTTCCACCAGTAGCCGCGCTTGCGGCCCACTAGGTAGGGGCTATCGATCGCCTTCACCACCAGCCCTTCGGCCCCCTGCTGGCGGGAGTTTTCGCGCAGCTCGGCCAGTTCGGCAAAGGAGTGGAACTCGAAGGAGCTGGACTGGTGCAGGTTGGGGGCAGTATGTACGGCCAGCAGGGTGGAGAGCGATTGAGTGCGATCGCCCCAGGTTTTCTCCCGAATATCCACGCTGCCGTACTCCAGCAGGTCGTAGGCGATGAAGTGCACCGGGTTTTGCTCCATCACCTTTTTGCTAACTTTCTTGCGGCCCAGGCGCTTTTGCAGGTGGTTGAACGACAGCGGCCTGCCGTCCTGCCAGCAGAGAATTTCGCCATCCATCACAATGCCGTTGGGGAAGGTGGCCATCATGGCTTCTATTTCAGGAAACTGAGCCGTGACCAGGTCTTCGCCCCGCGACCAGACGAACACCTGGTCGTCGCGCTTGATCACCTGGGCGCGAATGCCGTCCCACTTCCACTCGGCCCGCCAGCGCTCAAAGTCTTCAACCTGAAATTTGGCTTCGTCTAGGGAGGTGGCGAGGAAAAAGGGATAGGGCTGGCTGGGGGCATTCTGAGTGGCCTCCTCGCTGGTCAGGCTGGTGTAAAACTCGACGGTGGGGGTAAAGTCGCCCATCAGGCGGTGGGTTAGCACGGGTTCTGGGATGCCCGTAGCGGCGGCTAAGCCCTTGATCACCAGCTTTGCCGATGCGCCGACCCGAAAGGCCCCGGTGAGAACTTTGTTCAGTACAAAGATTTCGGTGTTATCGAGCGTCGCCCACCAGGAAACGATTAAATCCCGGCGCTCGTCGTCGGTGTTCATCGCCTTAACCATCGGAATAACCTCTTCCATCCACTGGTGCAAGGGAATGGACGCCGGATGGGGTTGGTTCTCAGCAGGGTCTGGGGTAGGGGCGCAGCATGCTGCGCCCCTACAGGCAGACAGATCCACGTCGCGCAGCAGCAGGGCGATCACCTCCGCCGAGTCGCCCACCTGGGCGTAGCAGTCTTTAAACAGCCATTCGGGAATGTCGGAGATTTGCAGAAACACATCCCGCAGCACCCGCGACGTCACCGTGCGGCGGCGAGTTTTGCCCAGCAGTAGGTAGAGCGCCCAGACTTTATCGGCGAGTTCAGCGGCTTGGAAATAGGCCTGCAGCGATCGCACCTTCTCGTTGGTGGAGGTGGTGGCGTCGATATCCTGAAAAAGCTGGGTGAATCGCTGCATGGCTGGCAGAATGGGCAAGTGTCGCTTTGCTCATCCTACTGTTCTGGCTCGGTCTCTGCCTTCACGCTGGCGACGTGGACTAGGGCTTCGCCCTGGTTGACCAGCGGGTTTTGGCCGTGGCCAATGACAATACCCGTCAGGGGGCTGCGCACCTGCACCGGCTTGTCGCCAAAGGTATCGCTGATAAACCCCAGCGGCTGGCGCTGCTGAACCGTCTCCCCCAGGGCGATCGCGCGGTGCCAGATGCCGCTGCGAGAGGCTCGCACCCAGCGGGTTTGCTGCGCTTCTACCGCGGTGGGCGGGGGGGTGTCGAGGGGGGCAACCATACCCAGGTAGGCCATCACCCGGTAGATGCCCTCAACGCCAGTCTGAATAGCTACTTCATCAAATCGCAGCGCCTCGCCCGCTTCGTAGAGCAGGGTAGGAATGTGGCATTTAGCGGCGGCCTGACGCAGGGACCCGTCGCGGTGGGAGGCGTGGATCATCACCGGAGCGCCAAAGGCCTGGGCCAGTGCGTGGGTGGCCGGGTCGTCGAGGTCGGCCCGCACCTGGGGCAGGTTGATGCGATGAATAGCCGCCGTGTGCAGGTCGATGCCGTGGGTACACTGGCTGACCACCTCGCGCATAAACAGGGCCGCCAGGCGACTGGCCATCGAGCCGCGGCTGGAGCCTGGAAACGAACGGTTCAAATCGCGGCGATCGGGCAGGTAGCGCGACTGCTCCAGCAGGCCAAAGATATTCACTACCGGCACGGCAATGACTGAGCCGCTCAGGCGGCTGGGCCTCAGCGCTTTCGCTACCCGGCGAATAATATCGACCCCGTTGAGCTCGTCGCCGTGAATGGCAGCGCTCAGCCACAGGCGCGGCCCCGGCTTTTTGCCGCTGATTACCGTCACCGGCAGCGACATCATGGTGCCAGTGGTGAGGCGGGCGATCGGCAGGTCTAGCCGCACGCGCCTGCCGGGAGGAATGGTTTCACCCCCAATGGTGAGCGGAACAATCGAGGATGTCAGGCTAGCCGCCCCCATGCGCTGCAAAGACTCTGATGTAGGTTTGCCCAAGGCAACCTCCAAACACAACCGCCAACAAAGGAGGGCTGATGTGCCGCCACTATAGCCAATTAGCTCGGCTATGGAGTAAGAAATCTACTAATTTGGGTGGACTTCGGGCCTAAGGGTCGAAGCTTAAAATTTAGATTCACGATTCTCGACCCAATGCCAACCCCTCAGCTTTGACCCTCACGCTCTTGATCGGCCTTGACAGAACCCGGCAAAACTCATTAACTTGAAGTCATTACGATTACGATTAAGTGCCTAGGAGGTTTGCAATGGTGAAGTTTGTGGGAATTGCCGGTAGCCTACGGCCCAATTCGTACAGTCAGCTGGCGCTGGGGCTAGCCTGCGATCGCCTACGCGCTCTGGGGGCCGAAGTAGAACTGCTCGACCTGCGCGAGATGAACTTGCCCCTCTGCCACGGTGGCACAGCGTATCCCGACCATCCCGATGTCGAACGATTGCAGCAGGCGTTTCTAAAGGCCGACGGTTTTGTACTGGTGACGCCGGAGTACCACGGCAGCGTTAGCGGCGTACTAAAAAATGCGCTAGATCTCATGAGCTTCGACCAGCTCGACGGCAAAGTGGCTGGGGCAATCAGCATTCTGGGCGGTCAGTCAAACAGCAACGCCCTCAACGACCTACGCACCATTCTGCGCTGGGTACACACCTGGGTGATTCCTGAACAGGTGGCGATCGGCCAGGCCTGGCAGACTTTTGATGACCAGGGCAAGCTGACCGATGAAAAGCTCTCCCAGCGGCTCGATGGGTTTGCCCAAAGCCTGTTTGACAACACCCGCAAGCTGCGCGGGGTGGATTGAGCCGCCGCTTACCAGTCCAGCAAATAGCTGATTTGTTGGGCCAGGGTGAGGGGGGTGAAGGGTTTGGTGATCAGCCCCACACCTGGGAGTCGACAAAGCGGGTGCGATCGCGGGCCAGCACCTTAGAGGTGAGCACAATCACCGAAATAGCCTGGGTGGTGGGGTAGTTTTGCAGCTGGCGGTAGATCTCAAAGCCCTCCATATCGGGCAGGGCACAACACGCTAAACAGCTGTGTCACATTGGCGATCGCAGGGCAAAGATTACGAATAGGGGCGATCAGGTACTGAGTTCCTGGTGCTGCGGCCCAAACCAGACTACAGGCAAAGGAAGCCAGTACCTGTGACAACGAGACTTACTCAATCAGTACAGTTTTAGTGAGAATCGCCATCCACATTTGGGGCTCGCCAGGGTGCCCTGGCTCGATGCTGCTGGGCGGCACAGGGGTGAGGTCGCTCCACAGGTGGTTCGTCATTCACATTCAATTAGATAAACGAGGCTGAAGGGTTCTCCTCTGGCCAAGTGGTATTGCTCAATCAGCCCCTCTCGACAAATCGAGATGTTATTGCTCGCACACAAAGCTCAAAACAGCTGCTGCACTACTGCCGGGTTGAGGTTGCGCCAGCGGCCCCGCATCAGCATAGTTAATGCGCTGAATTACCTGCCGCTCGGGGCCGTGAACAATCATTTGCCTGAGCCGAGAAACACCGCCAGTACAATCGACAGATCGGTACAACATGGCACCATAAACCGGCTGATCTACTTCAACCCCAACAAAGGCATTGTTCGGCTGAGGAAAATCGCGATATTCCCAATACCGAACAATGCCATCTTTAAGTTCAATAGAGTCACGCTCTACCATGAAGCGATCGCCCACAGCATTGCTCGTGACCTCAATCCAGCTGCCCTGGGCCGATTGAGCCAGCGCACTAGAACCACTGAAAACAGCAATAATTGCGGCCAAACCAGTAAACAAAGTTTTCATACAGCTACTCGGGATTAGACTGAGGTTGGCTATCAGCCGCCGCTTCGGGCGGGCGACTGCGATACTGCTCAACATTTTCGATAGCCTGCTGGGCATAGGAATCAGTAGGGCGTTCGTCTAGCGCTCGCTGAAAATAGATCAGCGCGGTGTCGTAATCGCGCTGCTGCGTTGCCTCATACCCTGCTGCCATGTAGCGATCAAACTCTGAGGACTGGGGCGGCTGTTGTACAGCAGGTGAGGGCTGAGGCGCAGCCACCGCTGCCGATGCCCCCTGCTGCTCATAAGCCGTTACGACTCGCTGAACGTAGTCTGCAATTTCAGCGCTGTTGTACTGAGACGGGTCGCCCCGCATCCACCAGGCAGCGGATCGGCGCACCGCTAGAATTTCATTATTGCCGCCAGCGCTGTACTCTTCTTTTAGCACATCTTGCATCACGCAGGTTACAACCGAGCGGGCAACGTCTGGGCTAGCCTCAAACTCAGCAGGCGTAAGCTCTCGGCCAGTACACGACCTCGACCAGCGGGGAATGTTTGCTGGCATAATTTGCCAATCACTATAGAGCCCGTCATCTGCACGCCCCGTTTGAGGTGCTGCCCGCCGAAGCGCCTCAACCAGTGCTGCCACTTGACGATCTGAAACTTGCGCCTGGGCTGGCAGCGTTCCTACCGTAAGAATGACGCTCAGGCTGACGATTAGTTTACCAATCGATACTCGCATAATAATTAAGATAAAATAGTGCCAATTTCTTTCAAGTAAACGCGGCTAAAGGGTTCTCCTCCGCCCAAACGGTATTGCTCAATTAGCCCCTCTCGGCGAATCGAGATGTTGTCGCCCTCGCGCACAATAATCGTTGAATAGGGAAAAACATCGCGGGTGAGAATAGTTTCGGTTTCGGTGGGGTTTTCTAACACAACCATATCGCTACCCGAATAAAACACGCCTTCCTGCTCAAACACATCGCCTCGATACTCGGCAATTAACATATCGAGTTTGGGGTTCCGCAGCAGATTCCGCACGTTGGCGTTGTAGTCTGAACTCAAGTTTTTTTCAGCCCGGTTGATCAACACTCCCTCTCGGCACACTGCCCCAATTACCCAGTTGGGGTGCTGTAGTAAGACATGGTCAACCAGCTCTTGCAAATCGCGCATCGAAAGCCGATTAAACGTCATGATCGGAATGCGGGCGCTGGTTTCGGCGGGGAAAAAGGTTTCTAAAATGGGGGAGGTAACATCGACGCGATCGCCCGCCGATGGCCTCAGGTGCATATAAATTCCCGGTGCCGAGTTGATTTCAAGAATGCCAAAATTACCGTCTTTCCACGATCGCGACAGGTCACGGGTAATCGCATCAATGCCCAAACAGGTCAACCGAAAGTGCTGAGCAATATCCTGCGCCAAAATTACATTGTCGGGGTGAATGGTGGGCGTGGCATCAATGCTGACTCCCCCAGCGGAAAGGTTGGCCACTTTGCGTAGATAGACGGTGCGACCCTTTTCTAAAACGCTTTCCAGGGTGAAACCCTGCTCGGCCAGGTAGATCTCCATCGCATCATCGACTTTGATCTTGCCCAGGGGCGAGGTCGGCGTGTCGCTGCGATCGACGGCTCGGTTCGCATCGTTAATCAGTTCACCGACGGTCGAGTGGTCATCCCCTGTGACGGAAGCGGGCTGGCGCTCCATGGCCGCCACAAAGCGACCATTCACGCACAAAATTCGAAAATCGGAGCCGGTGACGCTCTTCTCGACAATCACCCGCACCGTCTCATCCTCAGGAATTGAGGCAACGGCGCGATCAAACGCGGCCTCCAGTTCGTCAGCATCGCGCACCCCTGCCGTTACCCCTTCGCCCTTGTGTCCCGACACTGGCTTCACCGCAATTGGGTATCCGATGCGATCGGCAGCGGCTAGGGCCTCCTGAGAAGCGGCCACAATTTCGCCCGTGGGAACCGGAAACCCCAGGGTGCTGAGAAAGGCTTTGCAGTCGTCTTTGCGGGTTGTAAAGTCTGAATCTAGATGGCTATCGGTGTCAAAGGTGGTGGCTACGCCGCGCACCAGCTTTTTGCCGTAGCCGTACTGCATCAGCCCCTCATCCCACAGATAAAAGGTGGGAATATCCTTTTCCTGTGCGGTTCGCAACAGCGCGTACACCGTTGGGCCACCGTAGACCGACTGCCGAAACGATTGTTGAAAGACGTCAATTTGGTCTTCAATATAAAAGCGCTGGTCTTGGGTAATGGCCTCAAACCAATCCCACACCGCATAGACCACCGATCGCGTCGTGCGTCCGTGGATGGCTTCGACGGCAATGCAGCAGCGATCGCCCCGCTGGGTCACGCTCCAGCGGTGTACATGCAGGCCCATATCGAGCTGGTTGACCTCGGCGACTACCTGGGCAAACAGGTGGGCGTACGATTCGTAGGTTTGCTCGCTGAGGTGAGTATAGCGATCGCTCACCGCTTCGACATAGATCTCAATCGGCAGTGGATCGTAGTTTCCGCTCAGGGCAAAGTCGAACGCGATCGCCGCCGTATTTAAGTAAGGATTGCTGCCCTCATAGAACCGACTGTTGTAGACATCAAAGGTATCGGTTTTACGAGCGTTTACGCGGGATACCGGCAGTTGATCGAGAACCATTACCTCTCCAAAGCAAATCCTCCTGATCCTAAGCAGCGATCGCGGCCCTCGACCTGTACCGCAGGGAAGGATTTGGGAGATGATCTTGATGCTGTGGATTTTTTTGGCCTGTCAAATCTTCTTTGCGGGCCGCGAGTTTTCTTTGTGTACGCCCGCATGCTCGGCACGCGGCGGCTGGGGCGGTTTAGGCAAGGGTGAGCAGGGGCAGGGGTGAGCAGAGGGTAGCACTCACCCGCCAACTGCTCGCCTACTCGCCGCAGTAGGCAATCAAATCAATTTCCACATCGCCATAGCCCGCTAGGGCAGTCACACCCACGGTGGTGCGGCTGGGCTGGGGAGCACTGCCAAAGTACGACTGGTAAATAGCGTTGACCGTTTCGTAGTAGCGAAAGTCGGTCACAAATATGCGCGCCATTACCACCTGATTAAAACCGCTGCCCGCATGGTTGAGTACCAGGGTTAGGTTTTCCATCACCCGGCGGGTTTGATCTTCAATAGTGCCTTTGGCCACCTTGCCGGTGGCTGGGTCTTCCGCTAGCTGCCCGGTCACAAACAAAAAATCTCCCGCCCGCACCGCGTGGGAGTAGGGGGCCACCGGAGGCAGCACATTGTCGGGCAGGGTCATAAATTCCAGCATGGGCCTTGTTTAATCTTCAAAACAACTGATCTTCAAAACAACTAATCTCCAAAACACCCGTCCTATAGTGTCTCTTGTAAGCCATAAGGTGGTGCGTAGCGGGTGGGTAAAACTAAGGCTACACCAAAATATCGGCGGCTAGGTCACTGATAGTTACGGTGTAGATGCGGCTGCGATCGCCGTCGTTACAGCCCCATAGGTACTGCATCGGCGCTCTCGTCGAACGGGGCTTTGACCCTTGCGGCACGATCGCGGCTGGGCGAGGTAGACCGGTCGTGCGGTTGACAATGCAGCCCTCATCGTTGATCAGCAAAAATTCTCCGGCCTGACTTAGCAGACCGTAGCCCACTACCGTCTCAAACAGCCAGTAGGGTACGATCTCGACCCGGTAGCGCAAGATTCTAAAGGGCTTTAAATCTACAATCAGTACAGCATTGGGGCAGTTTTTTTCTAGCGCCAGGTATCGGTAGGGGCGACTGGTCGCCACCAGATTGTAAATGGGCACCGAGGCAGAAATAGCCCCCATGTAGGTACCCCGACGAGTAACCGCGTGGAACACCGTCCGGCTGCCCCGGTGCATTACCAGCGCTGCGTGGCGGTTATCCAGAGCCATGAGGGTGACTAGCGTATCTTCCGGTTGAGTCGGGAAGGTGGCCGTTGTTGGTGCCGATATTTTCACCCCCTGCCCAGGCGGCATGGTCAGCTGGCGAATCGAAACCTGCATGCGATCGCGGTCTGTCTGGGCGACGGTGGCAAACCAGCGCCCGCTAGGGGCAACTGCCACCCCGTGGGGATTGGTACCCTGGGCAATGCAGCCCAGACCGTGGGTCATCGACAGCAGGTGCAGCGACTCTGTGGTCACCAGCACGCCTCCCTGGGGCGTCGGCAAAAAGGCCTGCACCGGGGCCGGTAGCGTAAACCCTTGACTCTCCTGAGGTGCGACCATGTCTTCCTCAGCCCAGTGATAAAACCACACCCGCTGTTGACTACAGGTCACGACCAAATGCCCCTGGTGGGGCAGGGCTACCAGCCCCATAACGCTGGTCGGGTGGGGCAGCGATACAAAGGGTAACTCTGAGGCTAGATCAAAGTCGGGCAGTACCTTAGGGCAGGCGGGTTGGGCTAGCAATCCTTGGGCTTGGTAGGTTTCGTGCACCACCATCAGGTCGGCGCGCATGTCGCGGGCCGTGGCGTAGCGCCTGGGCAGCAGCTTTTGCAGCGCCGTACGCAGCACTCGGCTCCAGGGTTCTGGCACCTGGGCCGGTACGATAGGACGGCGATTCAGGTGGGCCACCATCAGCTCCATGGGGGTGCCCGAAAACGGGCGCTGGCCCAGCAGCAGCTCATACAAAAGAATACCCACCGCATAGAGGTCGGCGGCGGGAGGGTGCTGATTATAAAACCGTTCCGGGGCCATATAGGCGGGCGACCCCGTGTGGCCACCATCGGCATCAGCCGTTTCTTGGCTCAGCCGAGCAATGCCCAGGTCAGACACCCGCGCCACCCAGCCGCCAGGGATCAGCTCCATGAGAATGTTTTCGGGCTTAATGTCGCAGTGCACAATGCCCTGGCGGTGGGCGCACTCCAGGGCAGCGAGAATATCGAGGGCAAAACCCAGCACCTCCTGCACCGTGAGCACGGTATCGCTTTCGAGCAGCGATCGCAGAGTGCCTCCCTCGCAATAGTCGAGCACCAGTTGTCGCCCGCTGGTCGAGTGCTCAAGGGCGTGGCAGGTGACAATGCTGGGGTGCTCAAGGCTAATTAAAAACCGCAGCTCCCGCAAAAATTTATGGGTGGGGAACCGGTCTTTGTGGAGGTCTTTAATGGCCACCAAATGCCCGGTTTTGCGGTGAACAGCGCAGTAGACTCGACCAAACTGCCCGTGGCCTACTAAGCCTAGAATGCGATACTGCGATCGCCTAATCTGCCGGGTTAGGGCCACCGCTTAATTACCCCTGCTGCATGAGGGTTTGCATAATCGCCTGATGGGCCTGGCCGTTGGCCACCATTCCTTCCACCGGTTCCAGCCGCTTTTCTAGTCCCAAAATAAAGCGGTTGCAGTCATCGCCCTTGGCAGTACAGCTAGTTTGGGCGCAGCGCAGCTCGCGTCCGGTGAGCTGGGTAAAGAAAATTTCTAAAATGCCGCGCTCTAGATCTCCCGAGGGTTTTTTACCCTGGGGCGCAGCAGCGGTAAAGGGCGAATGCCAGATTTCTACGCCCAAAAAGCCGCGATCGCGGTAGGCAATATCTAAGTGAATTTGGCCCCAGCCGTGGGTTTTCCAGCACTGCTGCAGCGACTGCAAAAACTCAGCCATCGACAGGTTAGCCAGGGGCTGCTTGTAGTAGTCGGCCAGCTCTTCACAAAAGCGAGCGTAGAAGTTTTTGCCCCACCAGCGACCACAGTTGTAGAGCACCAGTCCCGATGCCTGACCGGTTTCTTTCTCTAGCCCCGAATAAATGGCCTGTAGCAGCGGTTCGGGAATCGCCAGGAGGCGATCGCCCCGGCGATTTTCGAGCAGACCAAGTTCAGTCGACCCCCGCACGTAAAGATCCTGAGCAAAATAATTGCCGGGTAGCCGGCCATCGGTGAGCAAATCAGCAACAGAAACCATGGGAGACGTCCTTCACAGGAGAGTGGTAATGGTGGTCAGACCCGCCGAGGCGGGGCAGGGGCAACCCCCAAACGCTAAACCGTTCGAATCGCTGGTTACGCCTAGAGCAGCCCGGCTAGAGTAACGGTCTCGCGCGTATTTAGCATCAGGTTTTGCGCTTTCTCAAGGCTAGGCTTGAGGAGGCCAAGCTGGGCTGGCGAAAACACCTTGCCCAACTGCTGCTGCAGCAGCTGAAACAGCATCTGGTCAACCGCCTGGGTTTCGTAGGCTTTAACCATCTCAGGCAGCCAGCCCTGCAGCCGCTCTTCCACAAAGCCCTCGTCGTCGAGCAGCATAGACATGGCGGCGTAGCGCAGCACCATCAGCCCGTTGCGCACGCTGCGCTCAACCAAGGGTTCAGGGTGGCCAGCCTGCTGCTGTAAGGCATCGGCAATGGGCTGCATAATGGCAATTTCCTGGTCGCGCAGGGTGCGATAGACCGCCATGCGTTCTGGAATTGAGCTCACGTACTGGCTCAGGGTGCTGAGATCGCTGGCATCGAGGTATTGCTTGTCGGGCGAGTCAAATAGAGCGTCGAGCTTAAAGGTCATATCAAAATCCTCTGGGTTGGAGGGCAGGGTAGGTCGGCTGGTAACCCGGTAGGACGGCCCCAATCGGCCAGTCTTGCCAATTAGGGGTCAACCAAACAAGTCAGAGAACCCGTCTAGGGTCAAATCGAGGTCAGAGGCCGCCGAGGTGGCTGGGGCAGCTTCGAGGGGTGAAATGGGTACCGCAATGGTGGGCTGGCCGTCCCAGGCAATATTCTCAAAGAAATCGCTGACCGTCATCGTCATGGTCGATTCTGAGTGGGCGGTGTCCCCTAGACCAGAGGTTACGAGGGCTGATCGCCCATCCCAGGCCACCGCCTCAAAAAAGGTCTGCACCGTTTCTTTTAGCCAGGGTTGGGGGGCCTCAGACCCGGCCATAGCATCGAGGGAGAATGCGCTCATTGGCCACCTTCCCCGGCCCGCAGCCGCTTCTCGATGTCGCGGGCGTTGGCCCCTTCGTTCATCCAAAAGGAGGCGGCATCAATGCGCTCACGGCCTCCCAACAAAAACTTGCAGTAGGTCTCACCCATGGAGTAGCACTGAATTTCAATACAGCTCAGCTGCTTACGCACCATCTCGGTAAAGAACCCAGCGAACAACCCGGCGTAGAGGTGGCAAACGGGCTTGCCCACATCGCCCAGTGTGCGGGCTACAGCCGAGTCAAACAGGTTGATGAACATGAAGCCCTGCTTGCGATCACTCATGTCTACTTCCCAACGGCCCCAGCCCTGAGAAATGTAGGGCCACCACCAGGTTTCGAGCAAAAACATCAGGTTGGCTCGGCGGGGGCTCATGGCAAACTCGCGCTCAAACCAGGCTTCAAACTGGAGCGAGTCGATTTTGCCCCACTCCAGCCCGACGGTGTACATGATGGCCGAAGAGGCGTCGCCGACTTCTTCTTGCAGCCCCTCTAGCAGACCAATAATAAAATCTTCGCTGGTGAGCACATTGCGGGTGTCGTTCCAGTCGGTAATAGTGCCGTAATCGCTATTGAACTGAAAGAAATCCCGCAGGGCATAGTGGTTGTGCTTCTTAGGAAATTTTTGATGTAGACGGTGGGCGGTCTCTGTGGTCATAACCATGATTGAACAAGCCCTGTAAGACTGTTTTCAGTGATAAGTGTAATGTGCCCAGACCTGCGTAGAATTAACAGCTCTGGGATGCGATCGCGGCCTGAGTTAACCCTTGTCTATGGCCCAAATAGTAGGAGATGAAGGGCTTTAGGCCGACGGCTAGGTCACTCAGACGATACAAAACGTAGTAATTCTGCCGATGCCAATCGCCCGGGAAATTGAGTACGGTTGCTTGGGCGATCCGCCCAGACAGGTGATAGACAAGTAGTCTGGCAATCTGGCAATCTGATTTAGCGGCTTGCCCATAGCCGAATGCACGCTTCTAGCTCGCTTCAACCTACTATCGACCGAGGGTAACCCGGCTCAGCTCTAGGATAGGCAAGAACAGCTTTAGCTCTTCGGCATTGAGAACCTGGGTCATCACCGCCTGCATGGCCTCGTAGGTGAGTCCGCAGCTCTCTTGAGCACCAAACGCTCGCATGATGGTCTGAAACCAGCTCAGCAGGTTTTCCTGCAACCGCTCGGAGTCATCAAGCAGCAGGGCAATGGCACTGTAGCGCAGTACGCGCACCGTGTCTCGCTGCCACTTGGCGGCTAAGTCTTGTTCGCCAGTCTGAAATATATCGGGCTTTTGGGCCTTGATCCGGGCCAGCACCTGAGCGATAATCTGCGACTCAGCCGCCTGAATTTTTTGGTAGGCCCGCAGTCGGGTGCCAACCGTAGACAAATAGGCCCGAAAAAACATTAGCTCTTGGTCAGAAGCGTAGCGGCCATCGGTAGCCCGAACCAGAGACTCAACGTCGGTGAGCATGCGGGGTAAGTCTCCTGCAGGAAGGTAGCGTTAGTATGCCCAAATGTTTCGAAATGTGAATAAAATCTTCGTCGAAGGATTGTGTGCGATCGCATCTACATTTTACTGCCCGCTGGTCTTGCTATCACGGCCTTTAGATACCGTTCAGGCGGCAGCCTCAGAAATATCCTGGAAGAGGTTGGATCCGTCTTTTGGGTTTGCAATAAAACTTAAACCCCTTGCCGCCTTGAGACCTGAAGTCTCGTAGTAATCTGGTGAACATGGAATAACCCCCTATCCAAGCTTGGCCGTAGGCTTTTTGCAATTAGCCTTGGCTGGGGTTTGGCCTGGGCAAGCTGCCATTAATATTTTTCAAGAGGGCATTGTTCATGGTTCAACGTGGTTCTAAAGTTCGCATTCTCCGCAAAGAGTCTTACTGGTACCGGGAACTCGGTACCGTTGCCACCATTGACCAAAGCGGCATCAAATACCCCGCGGTAGTGCGCTTTGACAAGGTAAATTACGCTGGTATCAACACCAACAACTTTGCGCTGTCTGAGCTACAGGAAGTTGAAGCCCCCAAAGCTAAGGCGGCTAAAGCGACTAAGTAAAGCGGTCTCCTAGGCCTTCAAGGGCAGATTCGGCCCCAGGGTTGAATAGTTGCTCCGGTCGGTTAGTGCGGTGAGTCTTTGGCTCTCCTCACTAGGCTAGCTGTATAGACAACTTCAGGCCTGTACTTCGGTACGGGCCTTTGTTTTAGTTTTTGCCTACCTGTACTCGGTGGGCGTTGCTGGTGGGCGTTGCTATAGTGCAAAGACACAATGTAATGGGGGCAGAGGCCCAGGGCTAGGCTGTGCCAGAACTACCTGAAGTTGAAACTGTGCGGCGGGGGCTAGCACGGGTAACACCCGGCCACTGGCTAGAGGGTGGAGAGGTACTACTCGCTAGGGCGATCGCGCATCCTGCCTCTGAGGCCGCGTTTTTGACAGGTATCACCGGGTCTACCCTGAACGACTGGCATCGCCGGGGCAAATACCTGCTAGGTCAGCTAACCCAGACCGACGGTAGCCCCGGCGGCTACTTGGGAGTACACCTGCGTATGACTGGCCAACTGCTGTGGCTCGACCCCAAAACCCCGGTGCAGACCCACTGCCGAGTGCGTCTGTGGCTGAGCGAAAACCACGAGCTGCGCTACGTTGACCAACGTACTTTTGGCCGCCTCTGGTGGGTGCCCCCTGGGGCGGCCCCTGAGGTCATCATGACAGGGCTGCGAACTCTGGGGCCAGAACCCTTCGACGAGAGTTTTTCAGTGGCCTACCTACGCCAGCGCCTGGCCCGTAGCCGTCGCCCGATCAAGAATGCGCTGCTTGACCAGGCTTTGGTTGCAGGGATTGGCAATATCTATGCTGACGAAGCCCTGTTCTTAAGCGGACTGCGCCCGCTCACCCCCAGCGATCGCATTAGTCTCCAGCGCCTGCAGCGGCTGCACAGCGCCATTCGCAAAGTGCTCACCACCAGCATTGAGTCGGGGGGCACCACATTTAGCGACTACCGCGATATCTACGGCATCAATGGCAACTACGGCGGCGTTGCCTGGGTTTACAATCGCAACGGCGAACCCTGCCGAGTCTGCGCTACCCCCATCTGCCGCCTCAAGCTAGCGGGGCGATCGGCCCACTACTGTCCCCAGTGTCAGCGCTAGCCGCCACAGATGAACCCAGCCAAAGGGGCCGATATAGAGCAATTTCGTGTACAGTAAGGCTGAGGTTGATAGCAAGTAGATCTATGGCAGCAACGTTGAAGCGGGGCGATCTGGTGCGGGCCGTGCGCGAAAAACTCGAAAACAGCCTGGAGTCCACCGCCAGCGACACTCGATTTCCATCTTATCTGTTTGAAACCAAAGGCGAAATTTTAGAAACCAGCGACGACTACGCCCTGGTCAAGTTTGGGATAGTCCCTACTCCCAATATTTGGCTACGCCTCGACCAGCTAGAGAAGTTTTAGCCGCTGTAGCCGATAGTCACCAAGCGCAATCAAGCCTAGTTCTTCCGGGATGGGCTGACAGCAAAAAGCCTCACCATGTATTTCAGATGGTGAGGCTTTCTGCTGTGGCCAAGGCTTAGGCTTTAAGCCGTCCTACAGCTCAGAATCGATGGGCAACCCACCCGCTTCAAGCGGGCTAGTGAAGTCAGTAGACAAGGCTGCCGAGGCTTCAGGAATAGGAAACGCTGGCTTGTCGAGGACAATCTCTAGAGCTTCAGGCTGGGCAACAGTAGCCATTCGCCAGGAAGGAGTACCCACTCCAGCCCCAGACAAAAGGTTGATAACGCCAATAGCGGCCACTCCAGCACTGGCCATGGTGACTAGCTTAAGACGGTGGTTGAGGCAGTGGAACACCCCTACCAGAGTTGCGTCTGCGCTGCAGTCTGGAGCGGTAGTTTGGCTGCGCATCCCTTGACGCAAAGCCAACAGACGATGATAAAGGCTGCGCGTGCCGTCGTCATACTGAATCCAGCGCAGCACCTGCTGGCGCTCCTCTGGAGAGACTTCGCCATCGAGATAAGCGCTTAGCAACTCAAAGCGATCGCGCTTAGTAGCATCTAAGTCGTGACAATATGACGCAGCTGAGGCCATAGATCGATCGGGGTTGCCCCCCTTGGAAGATGACGTTTGAACGTGATTAGGCGTGTAAGGAGAGGTAGTCATACCAAAAACAACACCTGAAATAAGCAACTAAACAACGACCAAGGCAGATATCGGGCTCTAGCGGCCCCTAATTGGCCAAAAGACCAACTCTATTTTTACTGCCGGTACTGATCATAATGCCAACGCCCTAGAATCGGTAACCTCTCGGGAGCATTTCTAACCGGTAAAACATAAATCCTTAGGTAGAAGTTTACAAACTTTCCTTCACGGCCCAGTTATGGCGTAAGTTTAACGATGGATCGCTTCGCAAAATTTTGCATAGGAAGGCGTGGGCAGAGCACCCTGCACAGGAGACGCTTGCAGGTGGGGTTAGTGACCTAAGTAGGGCTGTAAGTCAGCCTGTAGGCGCTGACGAGCTCGGGCAATGCGAGACTTTACAGTGCCCAGAGACACCTCAGTCATCTCGGCAATTTCTTCGTACGAGAGCCCTTGAATCTCCCGCAGCACAATAGTGGTGCGAAACACTTCAGGCAAATCGGCAATGGCACGATGCAGCTGATCGTAAAATTCTCGCGTCATCATCATATCTACGGGGCCAGGGGCGTTGGCAGGCACATCCCAATCAATGGTGCCATCTTCTAAGTTTAGAGGGGCATCAAGGGAGAGGGTGGCTCGGTTGCGCTTGCGCCGCCGCAGCTCGTCGTAGAACAGGTTGGTGGTAATGCGTCCTAGCCAGCCTTTGAATTTGGCCGGGTCATTCAAACGACGGATATTGCGGTACACCCGAATCCAAACTTCCTGAGCTAGGTCAGCCCGATCAGGCCAGTCGGGGGCCAAGTGGTAGAGCAGCTTATCTACATGACTTTGGTAGCGGCGCAGAAGTTCGGCGAACATGGTTCGCTCGGGCCGTAGCCGCTGCTGGCAAAGGGCTACCAGTTCTGTGCTGGTCAACTGTTCAGGCTTGACAGCAGACTTAGGAACACTAAGGGAAACAGGCCAGGTCGAGAACATGGATTGACTCATAGCTTTTAATAGTAGGCCGACATGACATGGCCACCAGCAAGCCGCTGAAGGCTGAGTGCTTGGTGGCGCTGTGGCTCCAAAGACAAGTGTGGTTAATGTGAACCATTGTGACGAAGAGACCATTTTTCAAAGACCGGCGATGTGCCTGTGAATTGTCTGGCACATCGCCAGCGAGTAGAAGGTGAGCTTGTAGGCAGTTAGATTGGCCTTCAAGTCGAGCCAGCAGAGTGATATAACAGATTAGAAGCCCTGCCATAGTGGCAGTTGCCCCCCTTTGGAGAGGTGGCAGAGTGGTCGAATGCGCCCGACTTGAAATCGGGTGTCCGCAAGGACCGAGGGTTCGAATCCCTCCCTCTCCGTACCGTAGTTTCAGGCGTTCAGAGCTTTTCCTGGTTATTGGCTAACTGCCAGTGACAGCAGCTTTTTATAGTTACGCTGCCGTGATTGCGTAAAAAATTAGATCAGAACCAGTACACACCCATACTCGATGGTGCCAGTTTGGTGACTATTGCCAGTCGCAGGGGAGCAGGGGAGCAGGGGAGCAGGGGAGCAGGGGAGCAAGTGGGGCAAGTGGGGCAAGCTCACATTGGCTCAGGGTCAGCGCTTGGAGCCTGATTTGAAATAAGTATAGAACTGCGGCCCGCTGGATGGGCTACAACGTAGCGGTGCATGCTGGAGATCAACCCTGCTGCGATCGCCCACTGATGAGCAGGTTTAGTACCCCAGCGCCCCAGGTCTACTGATCTACAGCACGATTGATTACAGCTCGCTCAGCAGGGTTTTGATGTCGGGGATCTCAAAAAACGCTGTGGTGGAATTAATCAGCCGATCGCCCCAGAGGTTGGTGCGCAAAAACTCTACGTCGGCATAGCGACTGTCCTGCTCCAGGGCTTCGGTGCCCAGGCGCACGGCTTCCTGGCAGGCGCTGCTGGTAGACCTAACCACGGGGATGCCGCAGTTTGATTGGGAGTGCAGAGCGACAGCGATCGCCAGCTTGGGTTCTGGTTCGTTAGCGGATAGCTCTAGGCTAGACTGCCAGTACTCTACAGCCTTTGGGGCGTCGCCCTGCTCGTAGAGCACTAGGCCAATATTGTTCACCGAGGGCCAAAACTCAGGCTCAGCCGCCACCGATCGCTCAAAGGCCGCGATCGCCTGGGGGTACTGGTCGAGCTTAAAGTAGGCATTGCCCAGGTCGAATAGGGCGCTGGGGTTGTCGGGTTCTAGCTCAAGCCCTTGTTCTAAATAGCCAGCGGCGCGCTGGAGGTCGTCTTGCTGTAGGTAGGCTGAACCCAGGGCAAACAGCACTCGTGGGTTGTCGGGCAGCAGGCTCTGGGCGCGATCGAGCAGGGGCAGCGCCTTGTCAACCTCATTACTTTGTAGGTAAAGACCGCCCAGCAGAGCCAGCACCTGGCCGTCGTTGGGGGCAAGCTGGGCCGCTAGCTGGGCCAGAGCCAAAGCCCGACCAAACTGCTGAAACTCGGCCAGCTGCTGGGCCTCGTTGGCCAAAAACAGCCCCTGCTCGGTCATCAGATCGTAGTCGAGGGGCAGCACATAGGGGGTGAGCGCCTGAGCCTGGGCTGGCAGGGCGGGAGCCAGCAGTCCGCAAAGGGTGAGCAGCGGCAGGAAAGAGAGGCGTTTTAGCACAGCAGAGTTCGTAGGGTGGGTAGCAAATATATACAGAGTGTACGTCGGTTGTGGGCCGTAGAAATCAGCAGGGGGAGTTCTGCTGGGCCGTTTGGGCGTTGCGCCGCCACATAGCGGGCTTAATCCGCCGCAGGGCCGAGGCCCGAAACCGATGGTCCCACTCAGCTTCTGATAGGGTAGCTAAATTGGCCAAATTTGGGGCCAGATTTTCGGGGTAAGGCTGAAAGTCATCGACGGTAGTGGGCTGGGCAAAGCGCTGGTTCCAGGGGCAGACATCCTGGCAGATGTCGCAGCCCGCCACCCAGTTATTCAGGTGAGGAGCGATCGCGTCCGGCAGCGTTTCGGCCCGGTTTTCGATGGTGTGGTAAGCAATGCAGCGATTGGCATCGACCACGTAGGGCTGGGTAATGGCCCCCGTGGGGCAGGCCTCTAGGCAGCGGGTGCAGGTGCCGCAGTGGTCGGTGTGGGGCGCGTCGGGGGCCAGGGCCAGGGTGGTGACCAGCTCGCCCAAAAACACCCAGGAGCCATACTGGCGGGTAATGACGTTGCCGTTTTTGGCCAGCCAGCCCAGACCCGCCTGCTGAGCCCAGGCCTTGTCTTGCACTGGGCCAGTGTCGGCGTAGTAGCGGGCGCTGTGGCCGGTAGCGGTGATCCAGTCGGCCAGGGGTTTGAGCCGCTTTTGCAGAATGCGGTGGTAGTCGCGGCCCCAGGCGTAGCGCGAAATTTTGCCGTGGCTGGGGTCGGCGGAGTGGCGGTGGGGGGTGTAGTAGTTGAGGCCAACGCAAATCAGCGATCGCGCCCCCGGTAGCACCTGACGAATATCCTGGCGCTTGGGGTTGCTCATCCAGGCCATATCGGCCTGGTGGCCCTGGGCCAGCCATGTTTGCAAGTGCCCCACCGCCGCCGTTTCTAGGTCGCTGGGGTGCTCGTCGAGGGCCGCAATGCCAACTAGATCAAAGCCCAGCCTGAGGGCGTAATCAATCACGGCCTGGCGATCGGGCACGGCCTGGCGATCGGGTGAACCAGCGGATGCGGCCATCGGTAATGCTTCTTGATCCTGGTAATCTGTCTGATTGTAGTTTCAATCAAACCCAACGCTTGTAGGTTGGGCATCCTGCCTGACCTTGGACAGCCGAGACGGCGATCCAACAAGTTTTATCCTTAAAATCCAGTGGAGGTTAATGTCAGTCCTAGGCTAGCCTACGGTAGCTCAAGCAGGTTGCGAATCAAGAACTCCCCTTGACATGGGCTCAATCTACGCATAGCTTGTACCATGCTGTTGTTAGCGCCACATCTAGCACTACTTGAGCACCATAATTAGTGATTAAGCTCATGCTAACCCCTACATCTGTGACTATCGGCCCAATTTACCCAGGCAAGGGTGTCCATGTTTAAGCTGCTGACCAAATTTGACTACCTGCTGCGCGAAACCCTGCTGGGGCTGCGGCGCGGCGGCTGGATGAATTGGGCGGCAATTAGCACCATTACCGTACTGCTGTTTTTATTTGGCATTAGCCTGCAGTCGACCTGGCAGCTAGAGCGGCTGCTCAACCAGTTTGGCAGCCAGCTAGAGGTGTCGGCCTACCTGCAAAGCGGCTTTCAGGCCAGCGATCTAAAGCCTGTGGTCGAGGCTTTCCCCGATGTGGTGACAGTTACCCCGGTGACGAAAGAATCGGCCTGGGCCGACCTGGTTGCCGACCTGGGTCTGTCGGATATTGCCGGGGCCACCGACCAGCTGAAGGGCAACCCCCTGGTTGATGAGCTGAAGGTGAAGGCTAAAGATTCTGAGGCGGTACCGGCGATCGCGGCTCAGCTTCAGGCCCTCAACGGCATCGACGAAGTCCGCTATATCGACGAGGCCGTCACCCGACTGGCCCAGCTCAACGACGGCCTCAAGTGGGCAAGTCTGTTTGTAATCACCATTCTGACGCTCACCGCCACCGCCGTTATTACCACCACCATTCGCCTGATTGTGCTGGCCCGCCGCCGCGAGATTGAAGTGATGCAGCTGGTCGGAGCTACCCGGATCTGGATTTACCTACCATTTATTTTGCAGGGGGCTACCTTTGGGTTAGCTGGGGCAACCGTGGCCTGGGGGCTGCTGTTTGCCGTTCAGCGCTTTTTGACTGAGCTAGCCACTCAGCAGGCCGATTTTATTCAGTTTGTGGTGCAAGGGCTAACGCTAACGCCCCAGCAGCTGATTCTATTGCCAGCATCGCTGCTGGGGCTAGGCACCCTGGTGGGGCTAATTGGCAGCTTGCTGGCGGTACGTAAATTTTCGCTGCGGTAGCCTGCGGTAGCCTATAGAAAACATCACGGTAGTTCAGCCCTGCCAAAGACAGTGATATTGACATCGCGATCGCCAGCCAGCAGCCCAGTTTGCAGCATGACAAGTTCACTGCGTTTCCAACAATTTAGCCGACACTAGAGTTTTGGAAAAATGTTAGAGTTCGCTCAAATTGGCCATAATAGCTACGGAGCAATGGGCGGTCTGCTTACCGTCAGCGAGGCATCAGAATGAGTACAGTACTAATTGTCGATGACAGCTCAACCCTGCGAGAGATGATCGCCGGGCTGCTGCTCAAAACTGGCCTAACGGTGGTAGAAGCCAAAGATGGTGTAGAAGCTCAGGAAATGATCCAGGCGACCCCCCCAGACCTGGTAGTACTCGATATTGTCATGCCCAACATGAACGGTTACGAGCTCTGTCGCTGGATCAAAAACACTGCCGCCACCCAAAATATCCCCGTCATTATTTGCTCTAGCAAGGCCGAGGAGTTTGATCGCTACTGGGGCATGAAGCAGGGGGCCGATGCCTACATTACCAAACCCTTTCGCCCGGCGGACATGATCAGCACGGTGAAGCAGCTGCTGCGATAGGGCATGTCATTTGACGACAGCCCCTAGTCGGGCTCCGCCGACACTTCGGTTTCCAGAGTTGCTTTGAGGGCTTCCAGCACGGTCAGGGGGTCGGCTGACTGCTGCATGATGGCGGCTTCGGGGTCGTAGCGCTGCTCCAAATTAGGCAGGTCTTCGCGCAGCTCTTCCAGTAGCGCAATAATTTTGGCAATTTTTTTCTCAGACAGCAGGCTGAGCTGCAGCATCAGCTGGGTGCGCTGTTCGGCAAAGCTCTCCTGACGGTTTTGGCGAATCAGCACCCCCGTTGAAATCAGCAGTGCCGCCGCGTCTAGCCCCTGCTCGGCCCAGCTAAAGGTGGGCAGGGCAACTGGCAGTAGGCCCGTGTGGTTGAGCCAGTCGCCCGCCAGCCAAAGCCCCATCCCGCCCAGCAGCAGGTATAAAAAAACAGGCCGACTAAACCACGACGCCACTACCGCCAGCACCCGTTCCTGGGGAGCAACGTCCTTCGACTCCTGGCGATGAATGGCAATAATGGCGTCGATGTTTTCGGCGATCGGGTCGGGCAACGGAGCCGTCAAAATGCGTCGTGAAGAAGACTGCCGAAACCACGATCGCGACTGGTGAGCAGCAGATTTCGAGGCGGTAGATGGGGTGGGGTCGGCCATAGGCGATCGCGCAGCATGGGACTATAGCCCATGGGATTCTGTCTTCTGCCGGGCTGCCTGTATCTTATCAGGGTGTTTGGAGGGTGGGAGCGATCGCTGTTCGCGAAGCGTTTTCTAAGCAACGTTCGGGAGCGGAGATTTAGGGACAAGCTCGGCCCCCATCTACTGGGCTCGCCGTTTGAGCTGCTTAGCACTCGTTGCTGATACTGCTGTTCAGAAGCATCAGCCCCAATAAGGACTTGCTTTCGCTGGGGCCGGAAGTGGGGCGATCGCCCCACTCTACCTCTGGTTAAACTTCACAACATCAGGGCGACAGTACTCGATCAAGCCCCTCTATCTTGTCTAAGTGGGCTTGCCTGAGTGGAGGGGTCTGGACTCAGCAAAAATGCCTTTAGCTCTGCGCCCACAGCACTGAGCGAAAACTTTTCCTCGACTCTAGCTTTGGCACGTAGCCCTAGCTCTCGGCGCAGCTCACCGTGACTCAAAAGCCTGACAAGTGCGACAGCAAGGGCGTGCCTATCCTCAACAGGGACAACAATCCCGCCAGACTTCTCCCCTTGCTCCAGAATATCCGCAACACCGGGTACGTCGGTTGCCACAATCGGTAAACCACAAGCCATGGCCTCTAGGGGAGCAACAGGAAACCCCTCATGGCGCGATGGCAAAACGTAAACGTCGGCAGAACGAAGATACTGCTGCATGAGGGTGCGATCGAGAACATATTCATTAACCCATGCAACATTCTGTCTAGGGAGTTCTGCAATGCGTTGCTTGAGCTCAACAACGTTACTCCCAGTGCCCACCAGCAATAGCCACCATTTTTCCCCAGGGAAACGGTTGGAGAGATCGTCCCAGGCATCCAGCAAAACATCTAGACCTTTGCGGTACTGCTCCATGCGCCCGTGATACACCACCACTGTGGCATTTAGAGGAATACCGAGTTGTCCGCGCATCTCAGTCAAAGGCGTTTGATTATCCTTGCTTTGATTGCTTTGCCACAGGTCTAAATCCAAAGGGTTAAAGATTTTGGCAATATGCTGAGCCTCAAGATTGTAGGTCTTCTGTACACGGTCAACTTCCATCTGAGAGGCTACAATTAATCCATCGCAACGGCGGATAGTATGGGATCGAATATATTTTTCAATGGGACTGAGCTGAAAACTTCCTCCCTAAATAGTCTTCGATTAAATCACCACGACGGAAGAGCGCCACCACTGAATCTTAGCAGAATAAATGCTAACTTAAAAAAGCCTAGAATTAAGCTACATGTAGCTAGTAAAAGCAAAATCTTTCGAGGCTTATTCCTCTGGAACGTTCCGATTTGAATAGCAGATTATAAGCTCAAAAGCATAAAATTTCTGACTTGTAGATATTTCTATTTTTTCCACATGTAAGCTGTTTCTGTACCCTTTGTATTTGAATCGTGTGTAACGTAACCTATCCAAGTTAATGGAAATAGAAAAGCACATGCAGAGCTTTGAATAACGCGTGGCAGTTTTGAAAAGGCGATATCATGATTGATAACAGTTATTGGATTGATGAATGTAGCTTGAGAGCAAGAAGTTAAGTTAACTAATTTTTCTAGTTCTAACTGAGTGTATCCACGGCGTACATGGCCCCATTCAGCCATTACCTGAGTATCGAGAGGGCAAATCAGTCTAAAAGATTTGTAATAGGGAAACTGCCAATTCTCATTTGGAGTGCTGACCAATAAAGAACCTCCAGGCTTCAGTACTCGCCAAGCCTCTGCAATAGCAGATTTATCATTGGGAATATGCTCTAGTACATCAAACATAGTGACGGCATCAAACGAATCATCGGCAAAAGGCAGGTGTGTGGCATCCCCACAGACAAATTCCACGTTTGGCTTTTGGTTACAAGGAGCCTGGGCAAATTTGGGGTCAAGGTCGAGGTTAGTGGTATGAGCTTTGGGATAGAGAAGTGCTGTTAGCCCCCCTTGTCCACCACCCACTTCGAGAATGGATTGAAAGGGGAGATCGGGCGCTATGGTGTATATAGCCCGCATTTTTTCACGGTAGAAAAACCCTAGAGTAAGGGGTTGCGAGAATGGATTTCGGGAAAGAAATTTACCCAGAGAAGGTTTGTAGGTCACCTTTTTCGTCTGGTTTTGGCTTGCTACTGGGGTTGGGGTTGGCAAGTTCATAGAGTCTCAACAGGTAATTGGATAGCTTGGGTTGCGGTGCACTACCACTTGATCAGCAATTGTTACGATCAGCGCATGATGCCGAAATGTGGGGTGCTTGGGGCTTTGGCGGTTGGACTTTTAGGGCTGGTGGTGAGTTGGCACAGTGGCGTAGATAGTAGGCCATACCACTCAGGCAGCCACCGATTTCTGTAAAGACAGTGCGGTATTTTCCCTGAAAGCCGTTTAGCAAACCCAGAGTAATTCGTTTGGCATAGTATTTAGGTAGGGATACAAGGAGTCGGTACAGATTTCCCCAGTGGTGATGGCGATTCGTCTGAATTAGCAGCGCTGCGACATGGCCACGCATATAAGCAGTCATTTGTTGGCTGAGGCTGGTGAAGTCGGCCCGATGGTAGTGGGAAACCACTGCTGTAGGTTGGTACTGACACGTCCACTCGGCGGCAAGCACCCGGTACCAAAATTCTGAATCTTCGCTGCATCCTGAGGCACCCGCTCCCAGTCGTTCGTCAAAGCCTCCCAATTGCTCAAAAACTTCTCGCCGAAAGGCCATATTGGCCCCGGCCCCGATTCGCCACACTGGCACACCATAGGGTTTTTTGTTTTCAAAGAAGAGGTTGTCAAAGGTTAATGGTCGATAGCCCCAGCCAAACCCGCTAGAACCGCGCTGAAAAACCTCTTCGGCTTCGGTTTCCAAGCGGGCGGGCAAAATCAGGCCGGTCATGGCCATCACTGTGGGGTGCTGAAAGGCGGTGCGCAGTTGCTCAAGCCAGTGGGAATGGACTTCTACATCGTCGTCGGTAAAGGCGATGAGGTCTCCTGTAGCGATCGCGATCCCCCGGTTGCGTGCCACACTCAGCCCAGGTCGAGGTTCTTGGCAGTAGCGAACCGCTGGAAATTCGGCAACCAACTGTTTAGTGGCCTCGGAACTGGGCGCATTATCGATGACGATGATTTCGTGGGCAGGAGTAGTAAGCGATTGCAGCGATCGCAGACAGCGAGCCAATTGCTGAGGGCGATCGCGGGTGCAAATTACTACCGAAACGGTTTCCTGGGCAGCGGTGGCGGCCTCTTGCCAACGCTCCAGCAGCCGTTGCAGAGGACGCTGTAAAGACAGTAGGGCTGAGAGATCTGGCGTTGCCGTGACCAGCTCAACCTCTGGCAAGGGAGCTTGAAAACCCTGCTCTAGCAAATAGCTGCCCACGGTGGCTGTGATCTCCGGCAGCGCTAAATTCAGCCATTGGGTAGCCGTGAGGGGCAGTTGACAGGCGGGAAGCTCCAAGTGTCCGAGGGGAATGTGGTGCCACCACAGCACCACGTAGAGGCCCTGAGCACAGGTTAGCGGGGGAAAATCTAGCAGCCCTTGACTGAGATCAAGGTGATAAATTTCCCATCGATGCGATGTAGGGGAAGAGGTAGCGATTGCTGGAGCCTTGGCCGCAGTGGAAGACTGGGTATTTATTGGCATACGATACTCTCCTGACCGAAGGAGGTAAGCAGATGAGCAGATGAGCGCTTTGTGAAGGCTCCTAGAAGGCGTTCATGCTCTCCATCGGGTATCCAGATTACTCGCCAAGGTCTCATCCTGTAGCCTCGCCAAAAAGCAAAAGTAATAGGCACTGGCCGTAGGGAACTTCGCTCTAAAGTTGATCGCTCCTCTCGGTAAAACGCATAGTGCATGTGCCACCAAAATTGAATAGATCGACTGACAACGGTTTCGGTAGCGTTGGTGCAGTTGTTGTAGGTGCAGATCACCAATTTTAGGAAGGGTGCTTGAGTCATGAGAACTGCCTCCGAATTGCCTCAACGCGCCGCTGCGATCGCCCATATTCACCAAAGAAGCCCACAACTCCGCCCCACAACTCCGCCAAAATCATTGGGGGCGACAGCACGTGTTGGCCAAATATACTCTGCTGCAACTGCCAAAGTTGATCTTGTAGCCACCAGATAATTAATTGGAAAAGGCGCGATCGCATCGCTGGATCAGCCCCCATAGACTTGATCACAAAGGCCATAAACCCTAGCCCCCAGGTCCAGTACTGATGACGCAACTGGCTGAGTTCCAGGCGATGTTGGTGATACACCGCATACTGAGGTTCGTAAACCAGCGGATACCCAGCTCGGACGACTCGATAAAAGATATCCAGATCTCCACCACCGGGTAGAGGTTTTCCGGTATCTAGCGCTTCATCAAAGCCTCTTAGGTCTAGCAATACCTGCCGACGAAAAGCCATATTGCAGCCAGCCCCAAAAATACCAGCACCGCAGGGGTACAGTGAGTTACTGGGCAAAGCCTGCCCGTAGCGAATTTTTTCAAAGCCGCGGCCAAAGCCGCCCCGACGCTCAAACAAAATCTGGGCCGGGGTCTCTAGCTCGTAAGGCAGCACCAACCCGGTCATGGCTCCGGCGTCGGGGTTTTCAGCCCAGGCCTCTTGCCAGCCGTTAAACCACTGACAATCAACCGTTACATCGTCATCGAGGAAGGCGAGCCACTCGGTGTTGGCGTTATGAAGGGCGCTGTTGCGGGCGAAGTCGAGCCCGGCCTTGGGCTCTTGCACGTAGCCGACCGATGAAAACGTAGCGACCACGACCTGTGTGCGATCGTCGCTAGGGGCATTATCCACCACCAAAATTTTGAACTGTGGCTCACCCGCTGCTAGCTGGAGAGGAATGAGAGTAGCCAATAGCCGCGCCACATTGTCGGGCCGATCTTTGGAGCAGATAGCCACGGTTAGGGTAGGCGTATCGATCAAAGTTGGTGGGAGCTGAAGCTTTTCCCGCAGGCTTTCTTGCAGGATCTTGGGGCCAACGGTCTCAGCAATCCACTGCTCCAGTTGGGCCGGAGCAAGGGTGCAGGGAGTTGGTATGGCCTGGAGTCGTTGGCCAATCAGGCGATCGCGGCGACGCAGCACCAGCGCTACCCCGGTGTGCTCGGCGGTGAGCGTGACCGAAGGCAGCGGCTGGGTGACCTCTATTTGGACAATGGCATAGGACATAGCGACAACGGTGACAGGGTTAGGGGGTAAAAACAGGATTTTGCAGACCGTACATTTGGCGGAAGAGGCCGTTTTGGCTGAGCAAAGTGGACAGGGTGCCCTGCTCCGCCACACGACCCTGATCTAGAACAACAATTTGGTCGGCCTGCTCGATGGTGGAAAGCCGGTGAGCAATCACAATCACGGTGCGATCGCGGCTAAATAGATCTAGCGTCTCCTGAATCAGCTGCTCTGAGATACTGTCGAGAGCGTTGGTAGCCTCGTCGAGAATCAGCAGGTCGGAGTTGCGAACGATAGCGCGGGCCAGCGCCAATCGCTGCCGCTGCCCGCCAGATAGCCGCATCCCGCGATCGCCCACCGGGGTGTCGTAGCCCTGGGGCATCTGACGGATGAACTCGTCGGCGTGGGCTTGGCGAGCGGCGGCTACAATTTCCTCTGGGGTGGCCTCTAATCGTCCGTAAGCAATGTTTTCAGCCACGGTGGCATTAAAGATATGCACATCCTGGCTGACAATAGCCAGGTGGTTGCGCCAGTCGGCCAGACTGAGGCTTGGTAGCGCCCGCCCGTCGGCCCAGATCATGCCCGCCGTGGGGTCGTAAAATCGGCAGATCAGATGGATCAGCGTTGACTTGCCCGCCCCCGATGGCCCCACTAGCGCCGTGGTTTTTCCCGCTGCAATGGTCAGAGAGAATCGGTCGAGGGCCGGGGGGTGCTGGCCAGGGTAGGCAAAACTGACCGCCTCTAGATGAATAGAGTCCTGCAATCCCCCAAAGGACATTGCCCCGGTCTGAATATAGGGCTTATTGGTAGGGTCTAAAAAGCCCAGCACATCGTCGATCGATCCGGCTAGGGCTTGCAGGCTAGTGCGGTAGCTCTCGATCATCTGCATCTGGGGTTGCAGGCGATAGAGCATAAACAAAAACGTTAGCAGGGCGGGAACAAAGGCGCGATCATATCTCACAGCTACGGCCAAAATCACCAGCACCAGCAGCGATGACAGCACCTCGTAAAGGGGCGGCACGGCACTGGATAGTGTCTCTAACCGTACAAAGGCGGACTTGACCTGGCGGGAGTCGGCCTCAAACCGGGCTTGCTCGTAGTCTTCGCGGCCAAAGGCTCGAATAGTGCGCATGCCCACCAGCCCCTCGTACATGCGCATACCCAAGTTGGCGTTGGCCCGCACGGTGCGCTGCCCCAGGCGATCGACCGATCGCATTATCCGTCTGACCAGCAGGGAAATACTACCCATGACCACGGCAATTACCAGGGTGAGTGTGGGTGACAGTAGCAGCAGCAGGGCGGTGTAGACCACAGTGGTGCAGATGGTGGTGATCAGCCCGATCAGCTTGGCGACGGCCTCTCCAGTGCGCCAGGTTTCCCCCGCCAGGGTGTTGATCAGCTGCCCGGAGTTCTGGTTTTCTAGGTAACTGTAGCCCACCCGCAGCAGCTGCTCATGCACCTGCGATCGCAGTCGGTGGCTGATCTGGTTTTGCAGCCAGGCCGACAGCATGTAATTGCTGTAGCTAAGCAGATTTTTGACCACGATGCAGGCCAAAATCAGACTGGGCAATACCCACAGGCGATCGCCTGCGGGAATCCGCTCCACCAGACGAAACAGCCCCTGAGCCAGCCCACCGCCAGCGGTTGGAGCAGCGTCCGGCATCAGGCTTTGCAGCACCGGAATAAATAGACTGATGCCCAACCCCTCGAACAATGAGGCCAGCATTCCAACCAGGACCACCGCTGGCATAGCCCACGGATACGGACGTAACAGCGGCTGTAGACGTTTGAGCAGGGTTATGTCGTTCATGGGGCATGTCCTCCCGCTTCTAGGCTAAGGGGGCGAAGTGCCTCCAGCGGTTGGCGAGCCAGTGTCGAGATGATCCAGTGGAAGTAGTTACCCTTCGCAAGTAATCGAGTGATGGCAGGGTGACGTTGATCAATATCGGCCAGGGTAAGAGCCTGAGGGCTCGCAGCCCTAGGCAAACGAACTCCCCCCAACTTCCCAACTAGAATCTGGTAGAGTTCTGGGTGAATCCAACAGGTGAGCGGATCGGCTTGCACCGCTTGCTTCAGCCAGAATAGAGTCGTTTGAGGATCGGCCCACTGCTGGCTCTGGTAGGCAAAGTAGAAGTACAGGTTGCTGGCCGACAGATGAAATAAAAATCTTGGCAGACCTGGGTGCTGTTGACGCACCTTATCCATGACTAGACTGTGCGATCGCGCCATTTGATGGTAGTCCTTCGACATGGTGCCTGCCACTTTGCGGTACCCCACCGAAAACGTGGGTACGGCCCGAAACTCAAACTGCTCGGCAACGCGCAGGTACAAGTCCCAGTCTTCACAGCCCTGCCCCTGGCGAGACCTAAGGCTGGTATCGTAGCCGCCCACCAGCTCCAGGCAGCTGCGTCGAATCATTGAGGCGCTGGCATTGCCCAAAAAGTTGTGGCAAACCAGGGTCTTGTACACATCTCCACTGATGTTTGCTACCCGCATGCCACCGGTTGGGTTATCCTGCCCATCGATGTCCACAGACCAAGCATAGACTAGCCCTACTGAGGCAGGTGATGCCAGGAAACAGTTCACCTGGGCCTCAATGTGGTGAGGAAACCAAATATCATCTGCATCGACGGGGGCAATAAACTCACCCTGGGCGGTGGCAACAGCCAAATTTCTGGCTGCAGCCACCCCAGCATTCTGCTGATGCAAAAGTTTTATCCGAGGATCCTGCTGCTGATAACGGCGGACAATGTCTCCGGTAGCATCTTGGGAGCCATCGTCGACGACTAGCACCTCTAGAGCAGTGTAGGTCTGGGCCAGCACCGCTTCTAGGGTACGACCGACGAATCGCTCAGCGTTATAGGCCGGAATGATTACTGAGACCAGCGGGGAGCCTGTAACTTTGCCTTGATCACCAAAGGTGAGATTTGGGTCAACCATAGCTTCGTTGCAAGAAGTGTCCAAGAAAGTTTTCCAAGGGCTAAATAGTCTTTGTCGTGGCGCAATCTCATCCTCAGGTTGGTCGGGCTAAAGGCCAAACCGCCGCTGTAGACCGGAATAATGAGCGAAATCAGGGGGTATTCTGAGGAAAGCACGGCGATCGTAGGTGATAGCCTTCTCAATCTTGCTCAGCCCCCCAAAGGTTGCCGTAATAATTCGGATAGGTTCATACCAACTACACTTTTTGGGGAAAAGTCATAGGGGTGAGGTATGAGTTTGTTGAAGTTCCCATATTGAAGGCGTAATGAGGGGAACCTTGGAACGATTGCAGTCGCTCCTCACTCATGGTCAATTCTTAGCGCTAACCACCCGATAGAGATTAATGCCTCGACCCGGCACATTTTCAAACTTCAGTTCCAGTGCCCCCTGGTCGAGGGCCGCAGTTAAGGCATCCTTTCTCCGGCCATAAATCTGCCCAGGCTCGGTGACTACCAGTACCGCACGGGCTTCGCGTAGGGCTGTCAACCAAGGGGATGGATCGGAGCTGTCCGAAGGCAGGTGAATTACTTCATTGGTAAAATGCTGGCCGTAGAGCAGATAATTTTGGGCACTGGTATAAGGGGTCGAGAAATAAGCAATGCGATCGCTCGGTTGCACCGCCTCAGCCAAAATCCGATCGAGGTCGTTATAGAGCAATGCTCGGTGGGCCTGCCGCACTGGCATCCACTGGGCAGTGGCCAGCATAACCAGCCCAGTGCCCAGTAGGATGCCGCCGCCCCAGCGTACAGTCCGTGGCCAGTTGCCCAGGCACTTTCCTAGCCGCTGATACCACAGCGGCCAACAGTGGCCCACGGCCCAAAGGCAGCCCACTAGGGCTAGCAGGCTTAGGTGCGTGACACTAGGGCTTGTGTCTATGACACCTAGCAACGTGCCCAGGGAGGCGATCGCCTCCCTGGGCTGCTGAAACAGCTGTCCGGCGATCTTGCTAGGCCAGCCAAGGCCTTGCCCCATCATGGTCAAGTTACGGATCTGATCGAACAGGGCACTGCTAACTACGCCCAGCCCCATGCTCACTATCACGGTTAGAGCGATCCATCGACGCGACCAGCGCAGCTGGGTGACACTGCTAGCGGCTACAGCCCCTAGCACCCCCAGGGCCGGAAACCCATAGCGCATATTGTGCCCCACCAAGGGAGTAAGCTTGCCCCCCGAGCTGTAGGGTAGATTCCAGTAGAGGAAAAAAGTGACTAAGAGCAGCAGTCCCAGGCCAAGCAGCCTGCGTCGGCCCTGGGCGCTAGGGCATTTCCACAGGCTATAGGGCAGTAGCAGTACTGGCCCCAGTAGAGCCACCAGCGGCAGCTGAAAGCGGACCAAAGCCTGGCCGCCGACAATACTCCAGTGGGCGGGGTTGAGCGGATTAAACTGGCTGGTCAACGTTTGACTCTGTAAGTACATCACCCGCTCCCAAATGCCGTGGAGCAGGCTCGTCTCACCACCCAACCCCGGAGCCAAACTCCACAAGACAGGTGTGAGATCACCAATTGCCCCTGCGACAACCCGGTCGACTGGGCCTGCCGCCATCTCTGCGCCACCCCCGAGGTACCAAAAGCTGCCCAGCCCCAGCCCCAGCCCCAGCCCCAATCCGAGCAGGGTCGACTCAGTCCTAGATCTTGGCCCAGGGGTTCGATGCAGTGCCAGGCCGTAGCTCCAGAGCAAAAGCACCCCAATCACAGCGGCGTAGAGCAGCCCAGTGGTTTTAACCCCCACCATCAACCCGGCGGTGGCCAGGCTCAAGCAGGCATCCCAGCCGTGGCGGTGGCGATGGTAAGCCATCCAAAAAGAGAGGCTAGCGCAGTAGACGGCGGCCAGCGGCAGGTCGACATACAGTGTCGTCACCTGGTTGAGCACAAAGGGTGTCACCAACACCAGGGCCGCCGCCGCGATGGCATAAAATCGCTCAGACCCCCCGTAGCGGCTGAGCAAATAGACCGAGAGCCCTAGCCATACCCAGGCAAACAGCATCGGCAGAGTCGCAAACAAGTCTTGTCCCCAGGGCAACAGACACAGCAGCGACAGCACATGCCAGCTGTAGGGGTATGCCTGAGCCGTAGGGTGTTCAAGTATCCAGTGACCCAGGGGGTCTAGCTGAGAAAATGATCCAGTCTGGTACCAGCGGGCCAAGATAGAGCCGTGAACCCACAGGGTGTCGTAGCTGTTAAAGGGCTGAGTGGCAATGCGATCGCACAGCACCAGCGCTACGGCTCCTAGCAATAGCGCTATTAGCGCCTCATCAGACTCAAGCCTGATCCACCCCCACCGCAGCCCGCTCCAGCCCTTTGTCCAGCGGTAGCCCATGATCAGCCCAGCGATCGCCAGTGTGGTCTCTGCTGCCAAGACCGGTCGCAGCGCCAAGAGTCCTAGCCTACCTAGCACTAATCCTAGACAGACCTGCCCCAGGCACCACAGTGTGACAATCGAAAAAACCGTCTTGGCCCTAGTTTCCTTGGGGGCATGGGGTTGATAGCGATAAGTGAGGCCGACCGCCAGAGGAAGGGGCCCGATCGCCAGGATTAAAAACAGCAGCCAGCTGAAAAAAACTGCCACCACTATGTCAGATTCTCCATATTACCTAAGGGCTAGCGCGACGCTGCTTGCGAGATTTGCTGCGGCCCTGGGCCGGGCCGCTAACCCCGCCAATACCCACGCGCCCTAGCCCCAGCAGGCCAATGCCCATAATCACCAGATTGCTGGTGCTGGCAAAACTGGCCTTGGTGAGGCTGGTTTTGGCGTTTAGCTTCAAAGTTTCGGCCTGGGCATCAATGGTTTGCAGGGCCTCGGCAAAGTCTTGGGGGCTGGCGCTGGCGGCAATCTCTGGATTGCTGCGGCCTTGCTCGATTTGGGTTTGCAGCTGAGTCGCCTCCTGGCTAATGCGATCGACGGTCTGCGACTGCAGCACCAGCCCATCGCGAATGACCAGAATGCTAGAGAGCAGAAACGCCACGCCTATGACCATGGCAACGTAGGCAAAGGGCTTGCGTAGATGAATGTTTTCCCAAAAGCTGTAGATGAGCAGGGCTAGGCCGATCAGCAGAACAATACTGCGATCGCCAGTTTGTTGCAACAAACTGGCACGCCAGGCGGCCCCGGCCCCAATCGGCAGAGCCAGAGATATCATATCGGAGAAAAAGCCAAAGAGACAGGTAAAGCCAACGATGCGAGCGATCGCTTGCCCCCCCAAGCCGGTGGGCGTTTGGATAGAAATGTTGGCCATATCAGTTTGTCCCCATAAATACGGTGAAGGCTATGCAAATCCATTGGCCTTTCGTTGGGGCCAAGCTGCAATGTATGTTTGCACTTAGCTAACGCGGCTTCCGTAAGGTTTAGGGAAGATTGAGGTCAACTTTACAAAGTTGAGGCTGAGAAATGTTCAAAGTTCTGTAAGGGCCGACCTCAGTACTCAGACCCTAATGGAGTTGAATGGCCAGATTGCTGAGATTGTTGTAGAGATAATTGACGTTGGGAAATCTGTAAAGGCTCACGGTCAACATCAGCTTCGACAACGCGATACAGATTGATACCCCATCCTGGGACATCTTCAAAGCCCAACTCCAAAGCCCCTTGAGCAAGGGCGATCGCGAAGGTTTCAGCACTGAGACCTCTGAATTCATCAGGCTCAGTAGCTATCAGCACAGTGCGCGCCTGAGTGAGAATCGGCAACTTAGTAGATAGATTAGTCCTAGTTCGCGACGACAAATGGATCACTTCATGGGTGAAATGTTGACCGTAGAGCAAGTAGCTTTTGCTGCTGGTCTTGGGAGTAGAAAAGTAGGCAATGCGATCGCCCGGCTGCAGTGCTTTGGCCATTACCCTATCAAGATCGCCGTACAGCAAGGCCCGATTGGTTTCCCTCACCGGCAGCCACTGGGCGGTAGCACCAACCAACAGCGCGCCGACCAGAAGTAGGCTAGTACTCCAGCGCACTGGCCTGGGCCAAGCGCTTAAGTGACTAAGCCACCAACGGTAGAGGGTGGGCCAACGGCAGCCCAGTCCCCAAAGGCAAATCACCACAGTTAGCAGAGTTAAGTGCCTAGCTTCAACGGTTAGATCCAAGCCGTTGAGCACTTTACCCAGGGAGACGATTGCCTCCCTAGGCTGCTGCGCCAGCTGTTGTACTATCTGGCTAGGCCAGCCTATACTCTGGTCAATAGCAGCCAAATTACGCACCTGATCGAAAAGCGCACTGCTCAAAACTCCCAGCAGGGTGCAGAGCACCACCGTCAGCGTGATCCATCGCTGGCTTAGACGTAGCTGGGTAGCACTGCGGGATGCTAGCGCCCCCAGCATCACAAATGCCGGAAAACCGTAGCGCATATTGTGACCCACTAGGGGTGTGAACTTTTCCCCCGAGCTGGCCCCCGAGCTATAGGGCAGATTCCAGTAGAGCACGAACGTGATCAGCAGTAGCAGCCCCAGGCCTGCGAGCTGGCGTCGCCCCCGACGACTAGAAGCTGTATACCAGCTGTAGGGCAGCAGTAGTGCTGGTCCCAGCAGGGCCAACAGCGGTAGCTGAAAGCGTATCAGCGCCTGGCTCCCCACAAAACCCCAGTGGGCCAGACTGAGTGGCTCAAACTGACTGGTCAGCGTATGGCTCTGTAGATAGACGATTTGCTCCCAAAGACGTTGAAGTTTAGGGGTCTTATCCCCCAGTGCTAAAACAGGGGACATAACGTCGACAGTCCCCGTAGCGGCCAGTTCAGCTGACGTCGAGGCTAAATCAAAGCTGGTGCCAAAATACCAAAAGCCGCCCAGCCAAACCCCAAGGACGATGCCTATCCCCAGCAGAACGGGCTTAGTCATAGGTCTAGGGCGAGAGGATCGGCCCCAAGGCAAACCAAAACTCCAAAGGAACAGCACCACAATCACGGCGGCATAGAGCAAGCCAGTAGTTTTGATGCCCACCATCAGCCCAGCCAGAGCGAGACTTAAACAGGCGTCCCAGCCCCGGCGGTGGCGGTGATACGCTAGCCAGCAGGAAAGGCTAGCGCAATAGACAGCGGCCAGCGGTAGGTCGACATACAGCGTGGTCACTTGGTTGAGCAAAAAGGGACATACCAGGACCAAGACTGCTGCAGCGATCGCATAAAACCGTTCAGCCCCACTGTAGCGGCTGAACAAATAGACCGAGAGCCCTAGCCATGCCCAGGAAAACAGCATCGGTAGGGCCGCAAATAAGTCTTGCTGCCAGGGCAATAGGCACAACAACGACAGCACATGCCAGCTGTAGGGGTAACTCTGCGCCGTAGGGTGTTCAATAATCCAGTGGCCAAGGGGGTCTAGCTGTGAAAAGGAGGCGGTTTGGTACCAGCGGGCCACAATAGGGCCATGAAACCATAGGGTGTCAAAACTATTAAAGGGCTGGGTTGCGATGCGTTCGAGCAGCACCAGCACTAAGCTGCCTAGCAGCAGCACCAGCAATGTTTCATAGGGTTCTAGCTTTACCCGACCACGGTTCCAGCGCAATCCCGCCCCGCCCTTCGTCCAGCGGTAGCCTGCGATCAATCCGGCAATTGCCAGTGTAGTCTCTGCTGCCAAGACTGGTCGTAGCGCCAAGAGTCCTAGACTACCCAGCACTAACCCCAAACAGATCTGTCCCAAACACCACAGCGTAACAATTGAAAAAACCGTTTTGACCCTAGTTTCTTCAAGGTCACGAGGTTGATAACAATACGTAAGGCCAATCGCCAGCGGAAGGGGTCCGACTGCCAGAATTAAAAACAGCAACCAGTTGAGAAAAACTGCCATTACGTCAGATCCTGTATGCAACTCAAGGGGATCTCAAAAAAGAAAGATCTTATTGAAAATAGTGAAAAAATATCAGCAGCTTAACGCAGTGTTGCTTAATCATTTGTCGAGACACTACAGGCCAATAAAGCACTAAATATAAATGGGCACCACAAATACGCCCCAAACCATTTAGGTTTGGGGCATGCTGTAGTATGACAATCGCTACTCAAAGGCCGCCCGCTAGCACAGCGGTTTGGCACAGAGGCTAAATTGTCCGCGATCGCACCAGATAAGCCATCACCTCGCCCTGGTGAGGGGTGATCAGCAGGCCATGGGTGGGCACCGCGATCAGCTGGCTCCAGTAGCTTTGGTCAACGTAGCCTAGGCTGTGGAGCTGGTGGATGGTTTGCTGTACGCCACTGCGGGAGCCCAGCACGATGTGCCGCAAGATTTCGCGATGGGGTTCGGGCGGGGGCGGGGCGGGGGTTAGCAACAGGGATTCGAGACCTCTGGGTTCTGGAAGAACTCGGAGGTCTGGGCAAAAAGGAACGTGTACCATGGGGGATTCCTCGGTAGAGATGGGTAAGGAAGCCCCCAAAAACTTGGCCGCCCCAGACTGGTGAAGTTCGGGGCGGCCTCGGTACAATGACCGCAGCCTCCTCGACAGCTCGTTCCTGTCTCGGGGGTTAGGTATCGGGTGGTTGTTGGCGCAACGCCCGGTACCGCCAAATTTTTGGGAGAGCTAAGCTGCACGCAGACAGCTATAATTCTGAAAATTAGCGGATTTGGGGCGGAGAGTCAAGCTGCAAATGATACAGATTGGCGATCAGGCTACTTTGTTAGGGCGGTGCTTAGCGATCGCCATCACGGTGTAGTAGTAGACGGTAAAGAGTGCGCCGGTAAACAATTGCCCGCCCCACGGGCCATGCCAAAAGCCAAACCAGCCCTGACCCCAGTATACCGAAGCCACTGCCAACAGCATTATCCTCGGCACGTTAAATATCAGGGCCGCTACAATTCCTATACCGATAAAGCCTAGAGTTTTTCCTCGGCTCTGCTTTAGAAAGGCTCCCATAACTAGCCCGGTGACGGCCATGGTGAGGGCCATATCAAACCCGTTGCAGCCCCAGTCTACGTCTACGGCCCCTTCGGGAAAAGTGACAAGTGACTGTACTGCTGTTGCGGGCCAGCCAATGAGCTGGAGTGCCCCGGCCCCGGCCTGGGCCATCCATCGCTCTAGAAACTTGTAAGGGGTAATTGCTTCCCACAGCAGACGGGCCGTTTGGGTTGGCTGGGGATATACGGTTGCCAGGGCGGCTACGACTAACAGCTGGTGCTGGGCAAAAAAGCGCATTCCCCAAGTGGAAAAGGCAATGCCAGCCAAAATTAAGGCCCACAAGATTGCCTGGGGCCAAATGGCAAATCGACAAAACGGAAATAATCCAACTCCAGCAATAATTAGCATGTGCCCCAGCAGCTGGTCTTCTTCGGAGGCTTCTAATAAAGTGAGTTGGGGTCGTTGCTTCCAGAGTAGATAAAGGCTTAGCCCGACGAAGCAAGTAGCGAGAGTTAACCCATCTGAACTTTGGGGACCGCGATCGAACAGGCCAAAGGCCCAAGTAGGTAGATAGCAAAGGCCAACAAACAGCCCCAGCAAGACCAAGCTGCCGTGAAGACTTCTCAGGCAGATTTGAATGCGAGGAAGAACTGAAACCCGAGCAAACTTTGGCAAATTGAACATACTTAGAGGAGGAGCGGTGCGGTAAAGCAAGCTAATTAAGGGAGAGATAGGTAATCAATAAAAGTGACGTGGGACGATAATAAGATTAGCTAAAGGCCCTTGCACTCTTCTAAAACAGCCTGATAGGTTTGAGCAAGAGACTGCCCAATAAAATCCCAGTTAAACTCTGCTTTTACTCGCTGCTGACCAGCCTCTCCCATTTGCAACCGGAGAGCAGAGTCATTGGCTAAACGGTTCATGGCTTTTGCCATATCTGCGATGGTTTTTTCTGGGTTATGAGCGGGCACCTTAATGCCCGTTGCTTCAGTAACTTGTAGAGCAGGACCGCCCAAATCTAGGCATACGACTGGTCGACTGGCTGCCATCATTTCGGCACAAACCTGCCCGCCTGAATCATGAAGGCTAGGATGGAGCAGCACATGACACTGACTAAGTAGGCTGAATAACTCTTTGCGATCAAGTTTACCCAGAAATTTCACCTGGTTCTGAACCCCTAGGGCCTGAGCTAATGCTGCGAGCCTTGACTTCTCGGCTCCCTCGCCAACAATCCAATACTCAGAGTCTGGAATTTTGGCCTGTGCAAAGGCTGATATTCCTAGATGAAAGCCTTTCCAATGAATTAGACGACCAATGCTGACAAACCGTATTGGTCCATCTTGGGCAGGTTCAACTTGGCATAATGCTTCAATCTCTGATGTTGAAAGTGCCACTTGAGAAGCAACGTCTACAGAGAAAGCTCCTAAGTTACGAACCCGCTTAGCCGTTTCACAAGTAGTAGCAATGGCCAGCGTGCTTCGGTGAGCAGTTAACCGAGTAAATGGGTCTAGCTCTCCCACTCCCTGAGCTATAGAACGCAGAGTTTCATACACCTGCCCCCGAAATCCAAACCCCATCCAGAACGAGCGGGGTGCAGACTCTCCGCCTCCTACAGGCCCCCAAATGAATGGGGAAGGCAGTAAAGCTAAGAAACTAGGCGACCAATATTTCACGTATGTTACATGTTGTAATAAGTCAAAGAAAATATTTTGATGGAGAGACCTTGCTTTAAAATAGGCTTGAATTTGCCAAAGGTAGTAATGTAGCTGGACAGCACCTTGGGTATCTCGCCAATCAGAAGTCCAGTTAAAGGGATCGAAATATACAAAGTGAATTTTGGGCTGCGGGCTACGCTTAAGTTCAGCTTCAATAGCTAAACGATAAAACGATCGAGTTAGCACCCAAACTTCATGGCTTTTCGCGGCCTGAGTCACAATGTTCCAGCCTACCCCTTCTTCAGAACCTCGATTCGGCTCACAAGCATAGGCAGAAAGTAAGAGGTTCATTATGATGTACTATAAAATTAGCTGAGCTATTTAAGCACAATTTAAATTATCTATTTAAAGATAAATACAGAGCCAGCGTCGTATAAGACTCAATTATCTCGGCAGAGCATTTGCCCATTCCGTCTGCACAATTTGCATCAACAAGAGGATACATTTTCTCAGCCACTTTACGTGGCTAAAGGGAATCAACAACCTATCCGTTAACACCGTTTTTAATTAGCTCTAAGCACTAGCATATTGAAAACATAAAACTGTTTTTTCACAAGCTATAGTTCTATAATACCTAAGAGAATGTCTTGTCTATGTATTTTTCTGGCATCTCCAAAGGTAAAAAGACAAAGTAATCAGATATTTTCAGTATACCTCTACTGTCCAGGAACTGCTATGAATGAGTGAGGTTAGCAGAGAAATATTTACACAACATGTCTCATGAATTAATGGTGACATCAAAACAGCCCCCGCCACAGAAAAGCTTAAAAAAATAAATTTAGAGAACTATACGTAACGTATACAGTCTTTTTCAGGCTGATGAGGTACAGCAAAAGCCCTGAAGCACCTGCTATACAGCAGTTTCAGATCTTGATTCGTACCTCACTAGAGTGGGAAACGCTGTAGCAATCCGGCATGATTACTGAAGAGCAGGAACCCTAGAAGCCTTATCCACTAGGGCACCTCGATTAATTGCCTTATTGCAATTTTTCGGAGCCCGAAACTACCGAAGTCTCGTTGCCATTCCCAGTAAGGATTATATTTTTCGAGGTGCCCACTAATAACACCTATTTCACGAATAAGATGGAATTGCTATATTTTCCTTTAAGGTGAAGAAATTTTCGTCTTCTCCTTGGAATAGAGCTGACTTTCATGCTCAACAATCTGCTGAGGGCTGTATCGATGGCTAAGCACCTTGGCAGGTGTTCCTGCCACAATGGCATAGGGCGGCACATCACGGGTAACAACAGAACCAGCCGCTATAATCGCTCCCCTTCCAACTCTTATCCCGGACAATAGAATGGCACCATAGCCAATCCAAACATCATCCTCAACAACAATTTTAAGCTCTTTGCCTGGCCCGTTATAATCAGGATTGCCTATCCATGGAGATTGCCGAACAGGTACACCGACTACACTGTAATCGTGATCATAGCGCCCAATCAAGCCTACCGTATTGGCAATCAAAACATGATTACCGATTGATCCATCACACTCAATCGTGCAATTTTTACCAACATAAACATTGTCACCAATGCTTAGATGGTGGGGTGCTTCAATCACGCTACCAGGTCCAACATGCAGGTTTTGACCAAAAACAACGTTTTCCCTAATAACGAACTCTAAACAAACACGGTTGCGTAGTCGCCTACCTTGCTCAAAAATATAGTTTTTCATAACAAATTAACGATAGGAAGAAACCAGCTTTTCATAAAGGGTAGATGTTGCCATTACCTTACTTGACCATGAAAAATGAGTCTCGACGCGATCGCGAGCCTGTTGACCAAGCTGAAAAAGCCTCTCTCTGTCTTTAGCCAAACTCACCATAGCTACGGCCATATCCTTAACTGCCTGCTCAGGGTTTTGGGCAGCTACCTTAATGCCACTTTCATCAGTTATTTGCAGGGCAGGACCACCTAGATCAAGGCAAATAACTGGCCGCCCCGTCGCCATAGCCTCTAAACAAGCCCATCCACCCGAGTCATGCAAACTAGGATGAACCATAACGTGGCAATCAGCTAAGCTGTTCAAGACCTCTTTGCGAGGTCTTTTTCCCAAAAACTTAATTTGCTTTGCCGCATTCGAGGCCTCAGCAATTTGCACAAGATGGTCACGATCTGGTCCATCCCCTAGCAGCCAATACTCGGCGTCAGGCAAATCAGCCTCAATAAAGGCTTTCAAGCTGAGGTGAAAACCTTTCCAGTGCAGTAAGCGCCCAATACTAATAAACCTAATTTGCGGTACCGAAGGGAACGGACACTGTTTAAGCGCCTCCAAGTCTTGATGAGATAGCCCTACTCCTGAAAAAATCTGAATGTTGGGTGCCTTTAAGTGACGCAACCTCTTAGCGGTATCTTCTGTAGTAGCTTGAGCTAGCGTACTACGCCTAGCGGTAATTTTAGTGAACGGGTCAGCTTCACCAAATCGTTGGGCTAGCGCTCTCAATCGCTCATAGACCTTGCCTCGACGACTAAAATCTTTCCAGAACGGCTTTGGCGCTGCTTCGCCGCCACCCACTGGCCCCCACAAGAAGGGAAGTGGTAGCAGTGACAAAAAACTAGGACTCCAGTACTTAACAAAAGTAACATGGTGAACGAGGTCAAAACCGGCCTGTTGGTGTAGCCTACGCCCTAAAAAATAGGCTTGTATCTGCCAAAGATAATAGTGAAGCTGAATTTCTGCTTTAGCCTTCCACAGGTCAAGTTGCCAACCAAAAGGTTCAAAGTAGAAGAAATGTAGGTTTGGGTTTGGGTTACTTTGAAGTGCTCGCTCAATCTCGAAGCGACCATCAGACTGAGTTAATACCCAAAGTTCATGATGCCGCGACATCTCGTTAACAAAGTTCCAACCTACGCCTGGTTCAGAGCCCTGACCTGGCTCACAAGCGTAAGCAGATATTAGTATTTTCATTTTCACCCTACTCTTCCATGCAGAAAGATACAACTTTAGACAAATGCTCTGCGGCATTTTCAGGCGTATGGAAGGCGATGGTTTTACGTGACTGCTCTCCCATCCATTGAATCTTCTCTGGGTTCTGAATGAAATACAGCATATGGTTGGCCAGTTCTTCAGGAGTGTATGGGTCAAACACAAATCCATTCTCTCCCTCACGCACCAACTCTTTAGCGCCAGCCCATTTAGAGCAAAGCACAGGCTTACCAAACAGCATTGCCTCCAACGCAACCATACCCCAAATGTCTTCTAATGTAGGAAAAACAAAGACATCTGTGTTGTCAAAATACGCACCAAGATGACCATAATTGACCCATCCGACCCACTTCACCTGATCACTCAGCCCCAAAGATTTCGTACGGGCTTCAAACTCTAATTTTTGTTCACCATCACCGCCAATAATTACTGAATAGTCAGTAATGCCCCGCTCTTTCAAAATCATGCAGGAGTCGAGCAGATGAGATAATCCTTTGCGATATACTGCTTGCCCTACCAAGAAGAAAGTAGTCTTCCTAAGACTAGAAAAATCTACAGGTGCTGCCTCAAGTGGCTCTAGCAGTGTTGTTCGATTTGGAATTTGGTAGGGTCTAGCAAAAATCTTATCCTCACTCACTTTGAGCGTTTCAGTTAAATAATTCTTGCCACCTAGAGAGTTAGTAATAGCGGCGTCAATAGCTCCTGCCATCTGTTTCCGCACCGCCAGTCGGAGCTTCGCCTCAGTAAAATCAACGCTTGGTGAACTGCCGCTATAAATCAAAATCACTTTCCAGTTAGCCAGCGGCTTTAGCAAGAGAACTAGTAGTGTCCACGGGCTCATACCGTTAATAAAGATAACATCTGGCTTGAAAGCCAAGAGCCGATTGATAATGCCCAGCGACAAAAGGTGGAATCCCTGCTCGTAGCCCGTTTTTGATTTTTGGAGGCGAACAAATTTTCCTTTTCCCACTACTTCCACATCAAACGTATTCTCACACCCAGGTACATATCCTGGCCAATCACCTGTAAAAAATTTTGTTTGAGGAAACAGCTTTGTAAATTCGCTAAGAACTGGCTGAATATAAAACGATATTTTACTAATAGGATATATCCAAGCTACGCGAGTAGAAAAAGGCATATTAGAAGTTCTCTTGATAATAGAGTTGAGTAAAGCTTAGTGAAAGGAGACAGTTAATGCTATACCAAAAAACATCAGTATTAGATCAAAGCAGGAGACGGGTGAATATGATCAAAAATAGTTTTCGCAAATTTGCTAGCAGAGTTACCGTCCACAAAGCGTTGCATTCCTTCTAGGTCACAATCAAGTCCTTGTTCAGCGTATATTTGTGTCAATTCGTCGGCAATTGCCTGTGGAGCAGTCGAGTCAAGCGTTGTGCCTAGGCCGTAGCGCCTAGTTAGTTCTCCCATCAGACCATAGTCAGAACTAATAATAGGCTTTTGGGCAGCAGCAGCTAGCAACAAAATACCGCTCATTCCTACATGGCGCTGATATAGCGCCAGAACAACGTCAGCAAGCTGAAAGTATGCCTCAACTTCGGCATCGCTAATAAACTCAAAGTGGGTGACTACTTGCAGTGGCTGGTCTTGGCATATAAGATCTATCTCAGCACAAATTCTGGCTTGATCAGCAGAGCTGGCAGGGCCCACAATCAAAAAACAGTACGTTTTACAAATTTCCGATGATAGTAGCTTCAATGCTTGCAACAACTTATAAATACCTTTTCTACTATCTATAGAGCCGAACAGTATAAAAACTTTTCGGTCGTCCGGTATTTTGTGCTTGGCTCGCAAGGGTTGTATATCAGCTGACTGACTGACAGGAATTTCTATCGGATCTTCTAATGGCACAGCCCTGACAGAGGGATATAGTTTCTTGATGCTCTGATCGACCAGCGGATCTAAGCAAAATAGAGTGTGTAGCTGTGGGTTACGCAGCGTCCGATCAAGAAATAGACGATCTCTCCATTGCTGAAGCTTCTCCTTTTTAGAGAGCTTTTCAGGTAAAAAGCTACTGTAGTGGAAAGTAGGGCGGAAATAAATACCAGACAATGGGCAAGGCGGCTTCAGCCCTAACACCAAGGGGAGTTCACAGGTGTCGAGGTACATAACTAAACAGTGGTTAGCCTTCAACTGAGCGGTATACTTGCACAGCAAGTTCCACTCGCGAAGATTGCCCTTCATCCTGTCGAAAGTGCTTCCGATATTTTGAATTCTTCCAAACTCTGAATGAGAAATGGAAACAAATTCTACGCCAAAATTCTCATGATCGCTAGCCAGCTTTACCGTAGCCTGGTGCTGCTCTATAAATTGAGGAGATACTACAACGTAGAGCTTTCCATCTAGTTTCAATGTCTGCCAATGCTTGATTAGATGTCTGATATAGTTCGCATGATGACCTGTATGCTTGAGATCAAAAAGAACAATTCTTGGCTCAGTCATTGTTTTGTCGTTACTTAACATGCAGCACTAGGGTTTTTCAAACTAAGTCTATGGATAATTGGCTGATACAACTTTAAAGCCTTCACCTCAAATCTCTTTCTCAGGAAGTAAGAGGTTAGAGTGAGGGTACAGGACTCAGGAAGGTATCGTTTTTATTTATAAGTTAGCTTCTATATAGCAATCTTATTTGATTCGTGAAATAGGTATTATTGGTAGACAAGTCTTCTAGGGTTCTTGCTCTTCAGTAATCATGCCGGATTGCTATACTATTTTTCTATATGAACGATTCAATCGGCTTGTATTGTGCAAATAGGGATTGTTAGAGGCAGAAGGGTTTTCTTGTTCAAGCTCTTTCATTTGGGCAATAATAAGCAGATAAGCAATGCTAAACATCAACCATCCAATGCCTCTAGGCTTCAGAAGGCCGATAAATGTGTCAGAATAGCTAGCAATCAGTATAAAAATTGAGATCTGCAAGCTCCATAAGCTAACTATGTTTCGGTTCTTTAAAGCAAAAGATATGTTTCGAGAAACGACTCTAAATATAAAAATTCCCAATAAAAACGCCCCTACATATCCCAAACCCACCGCAATGTCCAAATAACCATTATGGCTATTGTAAACATCTGGAATTTGACGTCCAACGATACCCGCAAACTCACGCGATATTTGCTTGTTATGCCAAAAAGCATCTAGCCCGTAGCCTAAAATAGGGCGCTCTGATATTTTTGAGGCTAAGAAACTCCAGGTGTCTGATCGCCCTGTCAAATCCAGACTTTTGCCCAAAAGATCAACAACAATAAACTCTCGCATTATATAGAAGGTCGCCGTACTAAATAGCAATATATAAAGTAGAGTTAGAAAAATTAGCGTACGCTCTTTTATTTTATTTACTTTTTTCAAAAAGAATATTGGCAGAACTGAAAATGATGCAATAAGGCTGACAAGAGCTGTTTTTGCACCGCAGAATATCAGTAATATAGAACAAATAGAAAGCGGCAGCAAAAACCATCCATTCAAGAGACTTTTTTTGTTAGCTTCTTTTTGGTATAGCGCAGAATAAATAAGGCTTATTATAGCTATTCCCATTACACCAGCCAGGATACTCTGGTGAGCAAATATACCTCTCCACGAAGAACTAAAAAGGCTACTGCCTTTAATGCCTACTTGAGGAATAAAGACGATATAAAAAGCACTGATCAAACCACAGGCTGAAAATATTTTGGCTACAATTCCAATTAGCTGACTAGACTTATAAGAAACGACAAGTAGTCCAGCCAAGATATATTGAACAATCAGAGATCTAAACGAAGCGAAGGTAATTCCAGGTGTTACAGACCAAAGCCAAGATAAGCCAGACAAGCCGATTAGCAAAAGGGTTAGGGGTTCCCGTAAAAACAAAGTTAAGAGTTTTCCGACCTTGAAAGCTATAGCAATTAGCGCTAGTAAATATAACGTTCCAAACCATAGAATGTAAAGCTGACGGGTTGGGATGGTGGTTCCTAGGTAGTAGCCGACAATCCAGTACGGTAGTAGAATACCAAACAGTTTATTAAATAAAGATTTAATTGATCTGCGCATATAATTGAACCTAGTAGATATCTCCTCTATCACAAAACCATTGCCCCTTATCCTAAATTCCTCTCTCTTAGTTAGCGGGAAGAATAATTTGGATTTAGCTCTCTGGCTCTTCTGATAAGAACAGGGGCTGAGATAAGAGGGGTTAACTTTTGTTCATTCATCAATAAACATAGCAACTACTTCTAGCTAAAAAGTATAAGCTTCATGAGTTTTACTCATTTGTTTGAGGAGACTTTCATAAGCAAAATGATACTTCTTAGCTTGCTTGAAGACATCAAATTTATTCAGTGCCTGCACTCGCGCATGCTGAGAGAGCTTGGCTCGTCTGAGATCGCTTTCCAAGGTCCAGACGATTCCTTGAGATAGATCATCGATATCAAAAGGCTCTGCTAAATATCCGCTGTGCTCGTGATCAATCATGTCTATCATGCCCCCAATTCTAAATGCTACACAGGGCGTTCCACACATGAGCGATTCGACAACGGTATTAGGCAAGTTGTCTTGTATCGAAGGCGCTAAAAACACGTCAGCCGCCGCATAGGCCAAAGCAATAGAAGTATCGTCGTTGAGCCTGCCTAAATAATGAGTTTTGTAGGGTATGGGCAGAGCGTCGTTTCCGGCAGATTCGCCAAAAATTACTAGCTCCAGACGATTTTGCCATTCCATAGGCTTTAGTCGCTGTAGGGCCGCCAGCAAGTGGTGAAAACCTTTGCGCTGGTCACCAGTTGTGCTGCCTGCTCCAAACAGCACCAAACGCTTATCTTTAGGCAGGTTCAATGCTTCCCGCGCGACAGATTTTTCGATAGGCCGGTATCGCTCGCTATCGATCCCGTTGGCAATCGTCTCAATTCGGCTCTGGCTAAACAACGAGCTGGCCCTAGCACACTGAGCCATCCAGTGGCTGGGAGTCACGACTGTGAGCTGTAGGGTGCGCCAAGCCTTCGCTTTTCGCTGCCAGACGTTGTGAGATAAGTCTTTGGCTGAGGTGCTACCGAGTTGGGGACAGCTGCCACAGCTTTTGGTATAGCCATCGCAGCCTTTTGTATAGTGACAGCCGCCAGTAAACGCCCACATGTCGTGCAGCGTCCAAACGATTGGCTTTTTAAACTTAGCTAGCGACTCAACCTGCAAAAAGCCATTGCAGGCCCAGTGCAGGTGCACAATATCGGGGTTTAGCGCTTGCACACGACCAACTACTGAGTCGGGAAACCACTGCGGCGAAAACATGGTGCGATCTCGCTGCGGATAACGCTTTAGCGGTCGCCCGTCTACTTTTGAGCCAATCTGCGCCAGCACGGTTTTGTTGGCAATTACGGTAGAATCTTTGCTGAGTTTATGCCTGACCAGCATAGTTGAATCTACGCCAACATCGATCAAGCCTTGATGGATGCGGTAGGCCGCTTTAGCTGCACCGCCATCTAGATCAGAGGTGCTCAGGTGCACAATTTTCATGGCGCTAATAGTTCAGATTCAGATTTACGGCCCATGGCTTCGGCTCCTAAGCTAGTCGATAGGGCTTTCACATGCTCAATGTGTCCAGCACTGATCTGTTGCAGCCGGTGAATCAGCGGCCAGTCAAACTGCTGCCCAAACTGGTTGAGCTTTTTGCGGCTAGCGAATAGGGCCACCAGCTCTGTATTTTTCTTGCGCGAAGAAAGGATAGCGAAGTCGGCTCCAATCTCCCTTAAGAACGACTTCGTTTTGCCTTTGCCACCGAGGCTTAAAAAGGGTACGTCTAAGGCTAGAGCCGTTAGACCAAGATGGAGTTTATGGGAAATTACCAGGTTTAGAGTCGATAAAAACTCTAGAGTAGATTTTGGATCGGTATAAACGTGGTGCTTGATAAAGGGAGAATCTAGCTTGGGCATTAGCTCCAGATTTACTGGAGACGTGGGTAGATAGGTGCGAATAAAGTGAAAAACAAGATCTCGGCGCACCATGGCAACTGCATTGAGCTGGTGCGCTAGTAGGCGGGCTGCCCCAGAATTGGGAATATTTATGCCGATATGGGTAATACCAGAGCTTGATGGTTTGGGCGGAATGTTCCAAAAATCTCGGACAGTCCACAGCACGTCTGGGTAGTAGGCAGCTTTTTTTCCCAGCACCTGGAGAAAGGCGATATCACTAGTTAGGCGTACAGTAGGAGTTTGACAAAAATCACTGGTCCAGAAGGCTAACTTTTCGGGGGAGAGCTGGCTGAGTATGCCCCGGCCATCCCCGCCCACCGAAACTGGATACACCGAACAGTGATGCTCAGAACTGGCTCTGCATAAAGCCTCAAAATCTGGATCATTTTCTGAGGGGCCACTTTCAAGCATAGCTCCGCCGCCAATTAGGCAAAATCTGGCTTGATCTAACAACTGATCGATAGAATCGGTAGACTGAATCTGGAAGCGGCTGGCTGTAGCGGGGTCTAGTCGATATACCCAGGGCTCGTATCCTTGGTCTTTTAAGGCCTGGGCAAACTGCACAGCCATGATATCGTCGCCATAGTTGCCATAGTTGTAAGATCCCCAAACAGCTGCTTTCATATAGTGAATCCTGTATTAATAACAGTAGTAACTAGCTATAAGTTCAAAGCTATACGTTTAAAAGCTTTTTAAGCTTACGCTCAACTCTATAGGCAAAATCTGCACTGTGTCTCGTTCTTTGAATATAGAGATCAGCTTTAAGATCACGAACAATATAGGGAGGATGTCGTAAAGGAAAATTCATTTTTTTAGCTGAGAGTTGAGCTGCAAAGCTATCGTTTACAGTATTGGTAGCATCCAAGCCAAATCCGATATTTGAAATTAAATTTGCGGCAGGTAAAATACTCAATCCACTTTGAAGCCAACAGGTAAGCATCCAGCGATAAGCCCAACTATTAATTTTTTCATCATAAACGCCCTGAAATTTTTTATACCAAAAATCTGCAACCCTCTTCTCAGGGAATAGCTCGTTTAGCAAATTGCCCTCTACAATTTGAGGCCAAAGCCTCATATCATAGTCGTAGTGCTCCCAGGCTCTTCTCCAAGTTGCCCAACCCCAACAGCGATGAAAATGGGAAAACTGATAACTATAGTTATCACGCTGATGAGAAGCAGGCACGCTCAATCCTGATATAGACATCACCCGTTCATCATCAGCATATCGAGTTAAGAGCTCATCGCAATATTGAAAAAAAGAAGGATGAGGGACACAATCGTCTTCTAGGATAATAGCGTTATCAGTAATGCTAAAAGCCCAATCTAAACCGCTAGAGACCCTCTTGGCACAGCCAAGATTTACTTCAGAAAAATTTTTGTGAACTTGGCATTTCCAGTCAATGCTTTCAATAACTGATCGAGCATGACCACATTTTTTTGCGTCTCCATCGCGTCCATGTCGTGGCCCATCTGCGACGACAAAAAGATGAGATGGCTCTATATGGCGGATAACTTCAATAACTTTTTTGGTTGTTTCTGGACGATTAAAAATGAGCAATATTATTGAAATATTCATATGACTCAAACGACAGGCTACTTGTACGGTTAAGATTTTAAGACGTTCTCATAAAGTGAGACAAGGCGGTCATTTAAATGTTCTATATCAAACTTTTGTCTTACGAACGATCTTCCTGCCTCTCCCATTTGAGACCAGATTTCAGGATTATCAAGTAACACAGAAATTTTTTCTGCAAGCATGTCTACATCTCTTTCAGGAACAAGGAAACCTGATTTTCCATCAAGAATTCCCTCTGGTATTCCGTTGTGAAACGTCGAGATAATCGGTAAACCCATAGCCTGGGCTTCCTGCAGAACCAGGCCTTGGCCTTCCCTATCACCATTTTTTGCAGTAACACTTGAAAGTAAGAATATATGAGACTCTTCGTATAAAAATAGTATTTCAGCTTGCGTTTTTGATCCAACAAACTTTACTTTATTAGAAATATGCAGACAATTAACAAGATTTTTTAATTCAGCCTCTAAAGGGCCCTCACCAACGATTGTGTACTCAACATTATCCAAATTTTTAGTAGCTTTCGAAAACGCCTTGATCGAATATTCGATTCCTTTCTTTTCAGTCAAGCGAGCAACTGTAAGCAGCTTAACTGTATCGCCGTTTTTATACTTATTCAAACTTGGTTTGTATCTTGAGAGATTTAGTCCAACTGGCAGTTTTTCTATCTTTTCCTCAGGGCAACCTAACCCAATTGCTTGTTGAGCAGTAAAATTGCTATTAACGGTAAACATGTCTGCAACTTCAAACACAGGCTTGTAAACATCTTTTCCGTGAGTTTTGGGCGTAGCATTTACATCCCCGCCATGAAAAGACACTACAAGCTTTCCATTGAAAGCCTTTATTTTCTTTAGAAGGGCGCAGTTTAAAGAATATAATCCAAAATGAGAATGAACAATATCATAGGAATCCGAACTGATAAATGGAACTGCCCAAAAGAGAAGTTCTAGAGATTTAGCAGGTTGACCATACTGCAAAAAATTCAAAGCTTTTAAAATAACAAGCGGATTTTTGAGTCCATACTTTACTATTATTTGAGCTCCTTTTCCTATTCTATTGAAACGTCTTCCAAGAATAGTATTACTTTTTGCTACTTTAGGGCGGTATAGAATTTTATCAAACAAATTATAAGAATGAACATCTGAATGCACTTTTCTTGAATCGTTTGGATAACTTGCAAATACATGAACCTCGTGACCACGATCAATCAGACCTGTAATCTGACTTAAGATAAAGGTTTGGGACAGCACAGGAAATGGGCCAACAACTACAGCAATTTTCATTTTTTATGTTTTAATTTTCATGTAACTACTCAGGCTGTGGCAGGGGTGATTGAGAATTATCCACAAACAGGTTGAGAAGAATCTCAAAGATATTATCCTGCTTGCTCAAAATAGCCAGACAGCCGCGAATGCGACATAACTGACTATCTCTATCCTCAGAACGGAAGCCGCCAGCGATTTTCTGCTTGAGTTTCATCATGCGTAGATCCTGTTCAGCTTGATTGTTATCACAGGGGATAGCGCAATCATGCATAAAGCTGAGCAACGAGGCTTTATACGCCTGTAGATATTCAAGAAGATCATGCGGAGATGAACCTTTCGGTCGCCCTCGTTTTTTTCCTTAGACTTTGAGAAGGAAGTGATAGAGTTTTCAGCTAATCCCTGCTTTAAAGTGGCCACATAAGGGATCTCAAAAGAGGCCAAAATCAAATTGGATAATGCCCCTTTCCCCTAGGACTTTATGGCCTCAACGCAGTAGCGAATGGTCGCTAACAACAGGCTCATCTGAAAGGCTCACCCCTGGCCATAGTGCTCTATGGTTATATTGTAACTCTCTTAAGTGATGCGCATTACACATAACATGCTCATAGCTATAACTCTGGTAGCTTTTCCAGCCATTATGCACGGCATTGCTATAGACAAGTGTTTTTACAACCTAATGTAACCTAATATAGGAGTTAATATTAGATTGCTGTTTTCCTATGAACTAACTACTTCGGTATAACTACCTGACTTCCTCAATTCCCCTTTCTCCATTAAATAAACTCGATCACAGTGTTCTACTGTTGATAAACGGTGAGCAATGATAATTACAGTTTTTTCACCTGATAGCTTCTGAATGGCTTCACTCACTTTTTGCTCTGTTTCGTTATCCAAAGCAGAGGTTGCCTCGTCAAGGACTAAAACTTCCCGTTCATGGTACAAAGCTCTAGCGATGCCAATCCGCTGACGTTGTCCGCCCGATAGCATTACTCCTCTTTCTCCTACCCGAGTAGAAATGCCATTTGGAAGCTGCTGCACTAGCTCCTCTAGTTGAGCAGAGGCAATAGATTTCTCCAGCCTATCTTGATTAATAAGATGGTCTGGAACGCCAAAGGCAATATTTCGTTCTACTGTGTCGTCAAGCAGAAAAATTGATTGGGGAATGTAGCCTACAAGGTTTTGCCAGGCTCGAAGATTTTTGTATATAGAAACACCGTCTACAGTAATATCGCCTTCCTGAGGCGTTAAAACCCCCAAGATAATATCCACTAACGTGGTCTTACCAGCCCCAGACTTGCCAATAAAGGCGATACTTTCGCCCTTGTTGATTTCTAGCGAAATGTCATTGATAGCTGGCTCAATCTTTTCTGAATATCGATATAGAACATTATGCAAATTAATTTGCTTGGTGAATCCCATGATTTCAGGAGGATTGGCGGATAAGCTACCGCCTGCATCCTTTTGGGTATAGTTATGTTTAACAAGCTGATTTTCTGCTTCTTTTAGATCGGCGTACAATATATCGGCTACATGTCGAGTAGATTGAATTCCTCCCAATGCGCTCATCACTTGACTTGCCGCAGGCAATAACCGAATTGACGCTACTGCAAATACGCTTAGACTTGCAATTAGCGCATCAGCGCTTCGAGTTAGAAATAATTGCGAAGCCGCAATAAATAAAACGATAAAGACCACTAAGGCTGTTTCAATTAGAATCCGAGGCAGCATGTTAAAGCTGGCTGAAAGCGAGGCTGTATGAGCGTACTGCTGCGTATATTCTGCCATTTGGGCTTCAAAGTATGACGCGCAACCAATCACGCGAGTTTCTTTGAATCCGCCAAGCCCGTGATTCAAAGTCTTTATGATATTTTGCGTTGCTTCCGAAACTGTTCTTCCCCATATTCTAAGTTTCTTTCTCATGCTAAATATGACTAGAAATATGGGGGCAATGGCGGCTAACGTTACTAACAGGAGCAGTAAGTCGGTAGCCATCATAAGTAAAAGCAGGAAAAATAAGATTAAGAGGTTAGAAATACCGTATAGCAAAGACAAAAGAATTTTATAGCAAAAATCTTGAGTTTCTACTGTGATATTTTTAAGCAGGTTAGCTGAGTTTTTGTCAATAAAGTAGTTGTAGTCACTGTTTAAGTAAGCTCTATTCAGTGTTTCAATCATTTTGCCACGATGAGAGTGACTGAAATGGAGAATATAGTACTTGGAAAAGAAATAGAGTACTGATTTTATTAAAAAGACAGAAACGATGAGGCCACACAAAAAGACGATGAATGATTTATCTGACTGAATCCCTAAAACGTTTGATATACCTTGTAAAACTGGTGTTCGATCAATTAAAGTCGGGTCAGAGACAATTGCGAAGAATGGTCCTAAAAGGCCTATGCCAAACGTTTCGGCCATAGAAGAGACGACAAAGACCAACATCAGCAATGGCAGTTTCTTCTTTGAATCTCCTAAGATATACCAGATTTTCTTAAAATATTGGATCATGATGCATTTAAGCGTAGTAATTTTTTGAGAAGGAGAACTTTTAGGAGAAGTGGCTCTTTTGACGGATAGGAGAAGTAGTTTTTTGAGCTACGTCTCCTTTATATTTAAGGAAGGCTTTGCTCCCAAATATTTAGCCATATGTAAGAACTTAGTCGTGTAAAAAAAACAACGCCAGCTAAGTGGCGTATAAAGTTGTTTGATCCAAAACTGGCATGCCAGCGACAGCAACAATTTTGGCTCTGTGCTGCTTAGAAGGGGCGCTGGAGATTCTACTGCCAGAACGTACCACATCGTGATATGCCAACAGTAGTGGGATCAAACTTTTTTAATCAACTTAGCTGACTCATTGGCCCCAATTTACCACTCTCTGTCGCTTCCTACTTGAACTAAGCGGGTGGGCTAATTCAAATATAGGATGGGTTAGCGATAGCATAACCCACACGGGTGTTGGGTTCTTGTTTTCGGCAAGGCTTTGCCAACGTGCCTCATGGCACATTTGTCCTATTTATCTGCCCGATCGCCCAAAGAGCATTCTAGAACAGGGCCAAGAGACTGAGATCTAAATGACCGTCAAAGCCCCTCTGCAATCAAAGAACAAACTTAGGTTGTTATCTTCCCTTACAAGTTCACATTCGCTACTCCGGATCGCTTAGTTTTTTCCTCCGTAATTTTCCCATAGCTTACTCTTCTGTAAAGAGTCATTGAGAGTGGCAAAAGTTTCCGGAGCCGCCAAAGAGCTTACAACCTCAGTAGGCCCCCCGACTCAGCATCACAGCCCCAAGCGTTTGCATAATCAGACCCACATCGTGCCAGAGAGACCACTGGGCCTGGTAGTCCAAATCCATTTTGACAATCGCCTCAAAATCTTTAACCGCCGATCGCCCCTGGGCCTGCCACCGCCCCGTCAGCCCAGGCTTTACATTCAGCCGCTGCCAGTGGTGAGGCTCATACCGGCTCACTTCGTCTAAGGTTGGGGGCCGAGTACCGACCAAACTCATGTCTCCCTTCAGCACATTCCAAAACTGAGGAAATTCGTCTAGGCTAGTGCGCCGCAAAAACTTGCCCACCCGCGTAATCCGTGGGTCATTGTCGTTTTTAAAGATTAGTCCCTGGGCCTGATTTTCGACTAAATGCTTGAGGTCATCGGCATTGGCAACCATAGAGCGAAACTTCCAGATCCGAAAAGTCCGCCCTCGATACCCACACCGCACCTGGCTATAAAATACTGGGCCTCGGTTGTCTAACCAAATTGCGATCGCAATCGGCAGCAGTAAAAGCAACATAATTAGCAGCCCGACAAGCCCCCCAACCATGTCAAAACACCGCTTCAAGAATGAGGTGACTGAGGGATGAGGGGGGGACAAGTGCAGGCTATCTGGTACAGCCAGACTCGCCTCAAATGCAGTCAAGTCTGCCCTACGGGAAGAACGTAAAGGAGAAAGCATAGGTCTACCGGAGATTCAAATTGAGCTGAAACTGAATTTCTGACGATTTACGCTGCTCCACCAACCCAGTCATACGCATACCCGACCACTTTCTCAAAATAGACACAGGTATCCCATCATCTGCCCAGGCTGTTAATAGCCCTAGGAACAGAGCAAAGAGACTGAGATCTAAATCGACCGTCGAAGCCCCTCTGCAAAAGATGTGGCCAGGTTATTATTTTTCTCTTACAAGCCTAAAAGGTCTATATCAGATAATGTGCTCGCTAATCCGCGCTTTTCCCAGAGTTTAAACATGGGTAAGAAATCATCAAAGATTCATGGATTTTCCGGATATATAGCTCCCAATCGAGAGCTTTTAAAACCACGCAATCTACGTAGAGCTACTCTTAACTTTAATACTCTAATCCTCAGTGAATATACTGCCATTAGCATGGTTCTCTAATTTGTAATATCCCTAATTTTCGATCATGCTAATCAGAACACCTACCATAGGATAAACATCTAACTCCTTTGATTATTTTGGCAATGTCTATTGCGTTAGTCCAGTAGCTTAGGACACAAGTAAATAGCTAAAAATTCACAACCCAATCTGGATTAGGCACCACCCCGAATAGAACTAGCATTTGTCAAAAACCAGGCATAAGTTTGCTCAATACCGGTTTTGAGATCAGTTTTGGCCCGCCAACCAGCCTCACCTAAGCGCGACACATCCAGCAGTTTGCGAGGTGTGCCGTCGGGCTTAGCGGTGTCGAACACCAGCTTGCCTTCATAGCCCACCACGGCTTTCATGGTCAGGGCCAGCTCTTTGATCGACACTTCTTGCCCAGTGCCTACATTGACAAAGTCAATATTGCTGTAGGTGTTCATCAAAAATACCAGGGCATCGGCCAGGTCATCGACATACAAAAATTCGCGCAGGGGGGTGCCGGTGCCCCACACGGTGACGGTGGGGTCGCCGTTGACCTTAGCCTCGTGAAACTTGCGCATGAGGGCGGGCAGCA
>JBARVV010000106.1:0-205463 GCA_049646445.1 Nodosilinea sp.
GGCAGTCGGCCAAGAGGTCGTCCAGCATATCGTCGATGCGATTCGGTTCTTTCTTCTTGCGTACCATGATGCGGTCTCCTCAAGTATCGGGATTCTAGACCGCTTACACAAAATTCTGATCAGTCTCTACAATCCAAAATTCTGTGCGCCAGGAGCTGTAATTTTGGCGACGGCATCTTACCCAGGCCGAGAAACCCTGCATCCAGCACAGGGTTTCTTTCCTGTGTTACTACAAGTTTCTGCTACTGGCTCAGAAACCCGGTTGTTAGCCTTCCGCAGATAGGTACTTTCCGCTATCCTGGCTACGGGATTTCCTTAGATTTCGGTATTTTATGACCGCATCTCCTCACGCAAATTTGGGCCGACGCTGGCTGTCGGGATTGACCATTCCCCAGCGGGCGATCCCCTACCTGTTTCTGCTGCCCGCTCTGGCTGCACTGGGGATCTCAGTATTTTGGCCAGCGCTGCGGGCCTTCTACCTCAGTTTCACCACCTTTGGGGTCGATTTGACGGCGGCCCCGACCTGGGTGGGCACCGCCAATTTGCAACGGCTGATGGGCGATCCCATCTTTTGGCAGACGGTGCGCAATACGCTGGTGTACTTAGCTGGGGTGGTGCCTATTTTGACCTTTGCGCCGCTGGGGCTAGCGATTTTGGTCAACCGGCAGCTCAGGGGTATTCACTGGCTGCGGGTGGCGTACTATTCGCCCGTGGTGGTGTCGATGGTGGTGGCGGGTATTGCCTGGCGCTGGCTCTACGCCGAGACGGGTCTGTTTAACCAGGTGCTCAAGTCGTTGGGGCTCACCGAGAACGGGGTTCCCTGGCTGACCAGCCCGGCCCTGGCACTGTTTAGCGTCATGGTGGTCACGGTGTGGAAGGGGCTGGGCTACTACATGGTGATTTACCTGGCGGGGCTGCAGGGCATTCCCCAAGATCTGTACGAGGCGGCGGCACTCGATGGATCTGATGGCTGGCGCCGGCATTGGGATATTACCCTGCCGCTGATGCGCCCCTACCTGGTGCTGGTAGGGGTGATTTCTGCGATCGCGGCCACCAAGGTCTTTGAGGAAGTCTACATCATGACTCAGGGTGGCCCCCGCCACAGCTCCAAAACCGTGGTCTACTACATCTACGAGCAAGCCTTTCAAAAGCTCGAAATTAGCTACGCCTGCACCCTGGGGCTAGCGCTGTTTCTAGTGATTTTGGCCCTATCGGCCCTGCGACTGGCGATCAACGACAGCACCAAACCCTTGGTCTAAGCCACCCTGACCGGCTGGGCCAGATCCAAACTGCTGACCTGCACATCATGCACTTCTACATGGGTGGTACCTTCGGCATGCAGAGCTAGGTTGACTAGCTGGTCGAGCAGGTCGAACGTGTCTACCTGACCGCTGAGAATAACCGCTGACCCGCGCTGTTTGACCGATAGCTGCTTGACCGCAGCCCGCCCTACGCGATCGCAGTAGCTAATGTGAATGCGCTTGACCAGCCCGTAGTAGTCGTATTCGCCACTAGGCCCCACCCGCTCTGGGGGAATAGCCGACAGCCCAGCGATCGCCTGACTAACATAGTCGGGCCTGGCGTAGCAAACCCCACGAATAGTGTGACCTGTTGCCACTAGTGATTGTGCGACGTTAGCCATCTGAGCCTTACCCCTCTGCCTCTGGGACAAAAACCAGCACCTACAGCATGAACCCGCTAAGGGTTCGCCCTAAGGCAAGACCTAAATCAACGCTCAGCAGTAGATGCGAAGGTAATACCATCGAGCTTGCCATAATTGTGACGGCAAACTTAAAGATACTATAAAGCACTTTACGGGTTTCTCAGTGAGATTAAGTATCTTTTGCAACTATTGCAGAGCTAATTTCAGATCGCGTTACGCTGTCTCAGTACTGGTACGTAAAGATTTTACAAAGTAGTTTGACCCCTTGGATTCGAAAAGGTTCCTGGTAGATAGAGGGGCCTGGCAGCTTGTTGCTGAAATGATCCCTACGCCACTACGCCACACCTCTATGCCATACCCCTAGGGCACAGCGGTTATCAGAGCTACCGCATAGGCCGCAATTCCTTCCTGACGGCCCACCGGTCCTAATTTTTCGTTGGTAGTTGCTTTTACCCCCACCTGGTCGGGGGCAAGGCCCAGCTTGTCGGCCAGGCGCGATCGCATTGCTTCGATATGGGGCTTGAGCTTGGGCTGCTCGGCCACCACCACCGAGTCGATGTTGCTCACCTGCCAGCCTCGCTCTTGCACCATGGCATTCACCTGGGCCAGCAGCTTCAGGCTGTCGGCCCCCGCCCACTCCGGGTCTCCTGGGGGAAAGTAAAGGCCAATATCGCCCAAACTCAGCGCCCCCAGCAGCGCATCCATAATGGCGTGGGTGAGCACATCGGCATCGCTGTGGCCATCGAGGCCCAAATGGTGAGGAATGGTGACGCCGCCCAAAATCAGCGATCGCCCCTCCACCAGCCGATGAATGTCGTAGCCATTGCCAATTCGGATCCCCATAATTCTCGCCTCTATTTCCTAAAATTCTCTGGATAGATGCGTTTTCCTCAACGGTGCATTAGCGAAGCAAGGCACCCTACGCCTTATCCCACCTACCCATCCACCCGCCTACGCATCCACTCATCCATCCACCTACTCCCCACCCTTTTCCTCCAACCACCGCTCATACAAATCGGGCCGTCGCTGCCGGGTGCGTTTGACCTGCTGCTGCTGCCGCCACTGGGCGATCGCCTCATGGTTGCCCGATCGCAGCACCTCCGGTACGTCCCAACCGCGAAAGCTGGCCGGGCGAGTGTACTGGGGATAATCGAGCAGCGGTGTCTCAAAGCTTTCGTAGCGCAGGGAATCGGTTTTGCCCACGGTACCAGGCAGCAGCCTGACCACGCCGTTGATCATCGCCAGGGCCGGAATTTCGCCGCAGGTGAGCACAAAGTCGCCCAGGGAAACTTCGCGGGTCAGCAGGTGGTTCACGCGCTCGTCGATCCCTTCGTAGTGGCCACAGATTAGCACCAGCTGATCGAGGGTAACGAGCTGGCGAAATAAATGCTGAGTCATGGCTTCGCCCTGGGGGGTGAGCAAAATTACCTCGCGCTGGGGCAGCACCGGCAGCGACTCTACCGCTGCAAAGATGGGGTCGGGCTTCATTAGCATGCCAACTCCGCCGCCGTAGGGTTCGTCATCGACCCGGCGGTGCTTATCCGTTGTAAAGTCCCTTGGGTTGGTAAGATGAATTTCTGCAATTTGGCGCGCCAGGGCTTTACCAATTAGCCCTGACTCCAGGGGCGATGTAAAAAAGTCTGGAAACAGGCTGACAACGTCTATTCTCAGCTGGGAAGCCCCGGGGATGCCAATTGTCATAGCCTAGACTGCTGAGGCCTTAAGACCTGATGGGTTGGATCAACGTCATCCAAGTCCAGAAGTGGAGTCCTGATATGTAGGGAAACTACAGATCTCAAGCTGGACTTGGTATGTAACGCTCTCTATCATGCAGTAATCGAGTCTAGGTAGCAATTCTCGTCCCTTTGTTGAGCGGCCCATGTCTCCCGTTAAGCAACACGCTATTCTGGCCATTGGCGGCGCAGAAGATAAAGTCCACGGTAAAGAAATTCTGCACACCTTTTTCGAGCGGTCTGGGGGGACAGCGGCGACGATTGGGATCATCCCCTGCGCCTCTCGGGATCCGGTGGCGATTTCGGCCCGCTACCAGCAAATTTTTGCCGATATGGGTGCCCAAGAGACGGTGGTGATGGATATTCGCGATCGCGCCCAGGGGGAAGACCCCAGCTGGAAAACTATCGCTGAACCCTGCACCGGGGTGTTTATTACCGGCGGTGACCAGGTGCGGCTATGCGGTCTGCTGGCCGACACGCCATTAATTGATTCGGTGCGCCAGCGTGCCCAGCTAGGCGAAATTACCCTGGCTGGCACCAGCGCCGGGGCCGCCGTCATGGGCCACCACATGATCGCTGGCGGCGGCAGCGGCGAGTCGCCCAACCGATCGCTGGTGGATATGGCGATTGGGCTGGGGTTTGTGCCCGAGGTGATTGTCGATCAGCACTTCCACAACCGCAACCGCATGGCCCGGCTGATGAGTGCCATGGCCATGCAGCCCAACCGCCTAGGCCTGGGCATCGACGAAGACACCTGCGCCCTATTTGAAGGCGACGGCAGCTTTAAGGTGATTGGCAAAGGGGTGATTGCCGTGGTCGACCCCGGCAATATGACTCATACCAATGAACCCGATATTGCCGCCGCCGATCCGCTCAGCATCCACGGGCTGCGGCTGCACCTGCTGGCCCACAGCGATCGCTTTGATATCCACCATCGCAAAGTGCTCGCTACGGCACCTTGATTCACTGCCCATCTAGCGCCCACAGGCCCAGGGTATGCTCGGTGCCGCCAACGGTAACGATATGCCCATTAGGCTGAACCGCAAATCGCCAGATATCGGTATTAAATCCGGTGATAGTCTCGACATAGGCTTCCTGGTCCAGATCCCACACCAGAATGCGCTGGTCGGCGTCGGCACTCCACAGCAGCGGGCCTTCTACCCTAAGATCGTTCACGTAGCTCTGGTGACCGGTGAGCGTGGCGCGGTGGGTCTGGTCGGCCAGGTTCCAGAGGCGCACGGTTTTGTCGCTGGAGCCGGTGATCAAGGTGCGCCCGTCATCGCTGATCGCCAGCCGATTAATAAACGTCAGCGGTTCGTGCCCCGTTAAAGTGATGGGCTGGTCGAGGGCATCTATAACCCACACGTGCAGGCTTTTCCCACCGCTGACTAAGTAACTGTCGTCGCGGGTAAAACGTAAGTCATTCACGGTGCCATCGGCTTGCAGAGTGTGGCTAGGCCCTGTCGTCACCAGGTGTTTGGGGTCGATGCGGCCATCGGCAGCAACTAAATTCCACATAAAAATCGTGCCGTCGCTATCGGCGCTAACCAATATTTTGCTGTTATTGCTGACCTCTAGGGCATTAATCGGTACCGCATGGGCGTTAGATAGGGTGACCAGAAGTTCGCCATCGGCCATATTCCAAAATCGAATGGTGCGATCGTCCCCAGCGGTGATCAAAATTTCCTGATCGGTGGTCATCGCCAGGGTTTTGACCGTATTGGTATGGTCGCTAAGGGTTCGCAAGGCCCGCTTTCCCTCCAGATCCCAAAAGCGCACGGTTTGATCGGCGCTGGCCGTAACCAGGGTTTGGCCATCCTTGAGCAGCAGCATGTCTAACACATCGGCCTCGTGCCCCGGCAGCGTCCCCAAAGACAGCACCGACTGCTGCGGTAAATTCTCGACGGACTCCAACAGCGGGGTCGGGGCGCTGGTATTTTGCGAAACGGCGTACCAGCCCAGGGGCAACGCCAGGGCCAGCCCGGTCAGCCCCGCCAGCAGCCAGGGGCGCTGATCAAACCAGGGGGGCAAAAAGCTGCGCGAGGGTGCAGCCGGGTCAGGTAAAGTCTGAGCCTCGTGGGGGTTGAGGGTGGTCATGGGCCAGGCGGTGGGGGCAGTGCCCTTCGCGGAGCGGGGCAGGCCCGATATTTGGCGCGATCGCACCTGGGCCAAATGTTCTAAAATCATCGCCGTACTCTGGGGCCGATGGGCCGCCGCCGGAGCGATCAGGCGATCGATTAAATCGGCCAGGGGAGCCGAAATTTGCGGCGCTAGGGGCCGCCACATAAAAGCATTGGTGCGCGAGTTGTAAATGGTCGTGTCGTTGGGCAGTTTGGCGGTTATTAAATAAATTAGCGTGCGGCCCAGGGCATAGAAGTCAGACTGGGGCACCGCCTGGCCCTGCTCCTGTTCCGGCGGCGTATAGCCCGCCGAGCTCACGGTCGTAATGCCGCTGTCGCTCAGGTTGGCCATGTAGGTCTGAGTCATCTCGCGGGCCGCGCCAAAGTCGACCAGCACCAGCTGCCCAGAGGGGCGCAGCATAATGTTTTCGGGCTTAATATCGCGGTGAAAGTAGTTGTGCTGGTGCACCAGATCCAGCACGTCGGTGAGCTGAGTCATCCACAGCATGGCCTGCTTTTCGCTAATCGGATGGTTACCCTGCTGCACCATCCACTGCTTTAGGTTGGGGCCATCAATTTTCTCCATGACCAGGCAGTGCAAAGGCTGTGTGACATCTGCCGGGCCATCATCTGCCGGGTAGTAGAGAAAGTAGCCCTCAGGCTCTACCTGAGGCACCCCAGGATGGTTGAGCTGGCTCAGTACCTGAGCCTCGCGGCGAAACAGCTCTACCACCTTGTCGTTGGTGTTGTAGCTGTGCTTCAGCACCTTGAGAATTTTGGGCATGTTGCGCTCGTAGGCTTCGTACACGCGGCCAAAGCCACTGTCGCTGCTGATTAAACGCATCACCCGGTAGCGGCCTTGCAGAACCAGATTCGACCCACAGACCACGCAGGTAGGGCTGCCTCCGTTATCAGGATGGTTGGGCTGACGACAACCTGGGTTAATACAAAGACTCATGGTCGACGTTAAAAATGCATTCCCTGTGTAGCACTAGTGTTCCACGGAATGCGGGTGGTTGTTCTCCCCGACGGGCTTTCTTTGCATTTGCTCAACAGCAGGCCTAGGCTTACCAGCCACCACTGGCCCCACCCCCCGACGAGCTACCGCCGCCGCCTGAGGAGCTACCGCCGCCGCTTGAGGAGCTACCGCCGCCCGATACGTGGCTAGAGGAACTACGCTCCAGCCGAGGCAGGTGCACGGTTCTCTCATCGGTGTGGTTGCAGTGGCGGCAGCAGCACTCGGCGATCGCCGCTCCCGAGGCTTTATAGGTGGGTGGCACCACGGTGGTCTGCCTCACCACCTCCAGGGTTTTGTAGTGGCAGCTGGGGCAGGCGCTAAAGGAGCTAATCGGGTTATCGAGCTGACTGTAGCTGCGTTTACGGCACTGGGGACACTCTAAAACATTGTGAAACACCGATTTCAGATCCAGCTCTAGGCTTTGCCCCGCATCGAGCTGAGCTTTGGCGACGGTTTCACCCAGGTCAATCATCTGCACCTGGCACAGATTGCACTTGGGGAACCAAAGAAGTCTAAGCAGTGGCGAAAGATTTTTGAGCAGCTGTCTAAAGGCTGCGATCGCACCGCCGCCCAAGAGCAGCGCCCCTGCCCCGACTGCCAACCTCCCCACAGGCAGATTCTCCACTGCCGAAGGGGGCGGACTAGTGAGCTGGCGAATCATCGCCTGGGTACCGTTGTATAGTCCAGCACTGTACTCAGAGTCTCGAAAGTGAGGCAGCATGTACCCGTCAATCACCAGCTGCATGCGGGCGTCGTAGGCGCGGCTGTAGCCCCGGCCCAGCTCAATACGGACGGCGCGATCGCCTTCTGAAAACAGCACCAGCACACCGTCATCGCGCTGGGCGTCGCCAATACCCCAGGTGTTAAACAGGCTGGTGGCAAAGGACTCGAAGCTGTCATCGCTGGTCTCATATCTTTCCGTCGAAGCCACTGTCACCACCACCACCTCAATGCCGGTGTCCGACTTAAACTGCTCCAGTAACTCGCGCAGCTGGGCTACCTCTGGAGGGAGCAGTATGCCGCCGTAGTCATTGACAATATCTTGGCGCTGAGGATAGACGCCTCGGGCCTGGGCCAGCAGCGGCTCGGGAGCGGTTTGGGCAATAGCGGTTTGGGTAACCAATGACGGCTCTATAGCCATGACTTGGGTGGATGGGGGAGCTAGAGCTATCGGGATCAGCAGCACCCCTGTGCCCACAACGAACTTCCATCTTTGTTGAGGTTTCCCGTTCAAATAGTTCACCCGTTAACCCACCGCTCGGCGATGTTAGCACCTCAAGCATTCCCCTAAGGTCCCTGCCGATTACTCTTCCTAACCACAGCACAAGGTTCCGCTGCGCTCAGTCAGCCGATGGCCTTTTGTCCATAGGCTTGAACCAAGTCGGGCCTCAGCCCAGCTTAGCCGCAGGTTGAGACAGAGACACCCCCGCCGCTGCCACCATCACCAGGCCAATCGCGCCCATCATCGACAGGGTAAGGGTTTCACCGAGCCACAGAAAACTGAGCAGGGCAGCGATCGCAGGTTCCAAGCTCATCAGCACCCCAAACACATTTACCGGCATCCGCCGCAGCGCCGCCATTTCTAGGGTGTAGGGCAGGGTCGAAGCCAGCAGCGCCACTCCTAGCCCCAGCAGCAGAATGTGGGGCGACAGCAGCGTCCGGCCCTCTGCCAGCACCCCTACGGGCAGCAGCAGCAGTGCCCCCACCACCATAGACAAGGCCAGCCCTTCGCCGCCGCGAAAGGCCTGCCCCATACGGGCCGACAGCACAATATAGCTCCCCCACGCCACCCCAGCTAGCAGCGCCATCACCACCCCGGCTCCATCGAGGGCTGGGGTATTGAGCGGCGACAGCAGCACAATGCCCACCGCCGCCAGGGCCACCCACAGCCCGTCGAGCCAGCGCCGCGAGTGCAGCAGCGCCACGGTCAGCGGCCCCGAAAACTCCAGCGCCACGGCAACGCCGATGGGAATGCGGGCGATCGCACAGTAAAACAGCGCATTCATTACCGCTAGCGACAACCCAAAGCTCACCAGCAGCCGGTAGTCTTGCCGCGAATGACCGCGCCAGCGAGGGCGGCACCAGGCCACCAGCACCAGAGCCGACAGCCCCACCCGTAGCAGCACCATGCCCAATGGCCCCACCTGGCCAAACAGACTCTTGGCCAAAGTTGAGCCCAGCTGGGTCGAGGCGATGGCGGCAATCACCAGGAGCGAGGCAGGGGGGGTAAACCCAGACAGCCTGGGCAGTAAAGACTTGGGTGACAAGGGTAGGGCTCCTGGAGCGATCGGGTCAGGTAGAGCCTCCCAACTCTAGCGCCTCTGGCCTAGCGCGCCTACCGGCAGTATCGATAGACCAGCATGAGCAGCGTGAATAGGTCTTGATAGATAGGTCTTGATGGCAGTGCGGTGGCACACAGGGGCGAGATAGAAGCAACAGCCGGGATGGCCGTACCGCCCGCCGACCTGAGTTGGCCCTGGTTTTAGCTATGATCCGCTTTAGACTGAAATCACTTTTCCGTTGCCCTGCCCTTGGGGAACGGCACTTACTTTCCAGGATTTTTCCCATGACTGCTTTCTTGGCTCTTGCCCCCGCCCTGCCCCAGGGCCTTGTTCAGATTTACCAGCAGGTGAGTCAGTGGGTGGCTAGTATCGTTGCCGCCGTGGGCAGCTACCTGGTGGCGATCGCTCACAGCCTGGCTAGCTTGCCAGCCCAGGTGCCTACCGCCATCAATGCGCCAGCGGTCTGGCACTTAGCCCTGTACTGGCTGCTGGTAGTGGTCATGGTCGCAGGCGTCGTCGGGGCTGTCGTACCTGCGCTACCCGGCATCACGCTGATTGTGGGATCCATTGTGGTGTGGGGGCTAGTGGCCGGGTTTGTCGGGCTGAAATGGGCCTTGGGGGTGGCGATCGCAGCTCTCATCCTCAGCTTTGCCATCGACTACCTGGCTGGGGTTCTGGGGGCGCAGCGGGTTGGAGCCAGCAACTGGGGCCAAATTGGAGCCTTCATCGGCATGTTTTTGGGCCTGTTTGGCCTGCTTCCCCTTTTGCCAACGGGCATTCCCCTGCTGGGGCTGCTGGTGGGTACTGTGCTGGGGGCTTTTATCGGCGAATTTTTGCACCGCCGCGAGCTCAAGCTACCCCTGCGCATTAAGCAGTCGGCCAAGGTGGGCTTGGCCATCGTGGTGGGCACGATAGTGGGCAATATTTTGCAGGGTGTGCTCGCCCTGATTAGCCTGGTGGTCTTTTTGGTCACCACCTGGCCTGGAAACTGGGCCTGAGCTTAGCTCTCCGGCAGCGTTAGGCCCGCCAGCAGCGCTATTTCTCATCGGGCGACTGGTGGGGAGGGCCGTTGACACTGCCCCTCGTGCAGGGCAGCGATCGCTTGGGCGAGGGCAAAGTCTAGGCTGGTGACGCCGCCAGCATCGTGGGTGGTCAGGTTAATCGTCAGCCGGTTGTAGGCGATTGCCAAGTCAGGGTGATGCCCCAGTCGGTCAGAAGGTTCTACCAGGCGCTCCACAAAGGCAACGGTAGCGGCAAAGTCGGCAAATTGACACACCGTTACCAGGCGATCGCCGGCCTGCGACCATCCTGACGGCAAAGCCGGATGGTCTGGCGGTGCAGCGGTTGGTAGAGCCCCACTCCTCAGCAGCAGAGCACCTAAACTCAACGCTCCTACCGCTAGGCTAAAGCGAAACCCCCTGAGAGTGCGGCCGCTCACTAGGCTATGCCTTGCGCTCAAATCCATCGGTTGTCGTCCTCGCCCAGCTCTAGGTTATGGAGTCATTTTTACCTACATCGAACTATCTGTAGCGCTCCATAGCACAATAATGCCAAAACTACGGCACATGAGTTGATCGAAAGGGCGATCGCTCAGGCCCCAAACCACTCTTTGTTAAGGCAATTAGCTCAGCCACATTACAATCAAGGCAACCTCTAGCGCTTGAGCGATCGACTGCTCGACGGCTTTTGAAACCGAATTGTCGACCTGCACCACATGCTGTGACAGATTGCGGAAGTACAGGGTTACTTCCGCAATTCTACGGAATCTTTCTCTTAACATCGCAATTCATTTCAAAATAAGGCGATAATTTTTTCGGATTTCTCGGTTGCAATCGCTAGCTCAGCCCTATCAAGTGAACGCAACTGAGTGATTATGCGGGCTAATCTCAATTTTTCAAAAAAATGAATTTTGAAGCTGTATTTCTCTAGGGGTCAAACCCCTCTTATAAGATTTTTAACACTTAGCTAAACTGAGTTCACTGAGTCGCAATCGCCCAGCTAAAGATCTTGCTTTTGTGCAATTTTCTGCTATTAAGCGATCGCAAGCCTCACCTGAAATCGTCACTAAATCCGCGATTTTCTCATTGCAATTAGCCAATCGTTCAGATCTAGGAAATTTCAGCTCAGGGTGTGAGACAAAATGTCACGGGATGCGCTTGTTGTCGGAATTAATACGTATCAATATCTGCCTGAATTGCAGGCTCCGGCTTCAGATGCCGAATCGGTAGCGCGGTGTTTAGAAAGCTTTGGAGAATGCCGTTTGACAAGGCTTCCAGAGGCCATTATTCACCAAAAGCCAGCGGTGAGCCAGCGCAGCATGGTAACCACTTCCAGTCTAGAAACAGCCTTAATTAAACTGTTTAAGCCGACGGGAAAAACCATCCCTCAGACCGCTATTTTCTACTATTCTGGCCACGGCCTGCAGCGGCAGGCGGGCATTCAAGAAGGCTACCTGGCCACCAGCGACGCCAACCCCGCAGCAGGGCACTACGGGCTATCCCTACACTGGCTGCGACGACTACTGCAAGAAAGCCCCGTGCAGCAGCGGGTAATTTTGCTCGACTGCTGCAACAGCGGCGAGTTTTTTAACATGTTGGAGGCCGACCCTGGCGCGCGGGCAGGCACCGACCGTCTGTTTATGGCCGCCTCCCGAGAATATGAGGCCGCCTATGAAGCGCTGGGCAGCAACCACAGCGTCTTTACCCAGGCGCTGCTGTCAGGGCTCAACCCTTACAAGGTCAAGGGAGGGACTGTAAATGGCCACTCCCTCACCGATGTGGTTAACCGAGAGCTCAAGGGTGAGCTTCAGCAGCCCCTGTTTGAAAGCTCGGGCAGCGAAATTGTGCTAACCCGCCTATCGGGCCACAGCGCCCCGGCCTGCGATAGGCCACCGCCGCTGCTGGAGCGTCTGCAGAAGTTGCGCTACGGCTTTTGCCCTTTCCCTGGGGCAGCCCCCTTTGAGTCAGCCCACAGCGAGCTTTTCTTTGGTCGCGACGACATCACTCAAACCCTGGTCAATCGGGTGCAATCGTCGCGTCTGTGCGTACTGATGGGTGCTTCGGGGGTGGGCAAAACCTCGCTGTTGCAGGCCGGGCTTTTGCCCCACTTGGTCAGCCATGGCAGCAAAACAGTCTGGGAGGTTCGCTACATCGCCCTCAAGGCATCACCCCTGGCTAGTTTGGCAGAATTATTTGTTGACTCCGATGTAACGGGCCTGCCGCGAGCCGAACAGCTGCGCCGGGCCGAGTCGTTTTTGCAGCAGGGGGCACCGGGGTTTTGTCAGCTGGTGCAGGCCGTAGTGGGCGAGTGTGGTCCCAACCATCGTCTGGTGCTGGTGCTCGACCAGTTTGAAGCTCTGCTAGCGTCTAGGTCCAATTCAGATCGCGATCGCCGCCTGGTGATCGACTGCCTGACCACCGCCATCGAGCAGGATCACCTGCCTCTGCACCTGGTGCTGGGACTGCGATCGCACCATTTGGCAGACCTGGCCGACTGGCCCACGTTTCAGGCTCTCGTGGCGACCCACAGCCTGATCGTGCCGACAATGACCTACAACCAGCTCAAGGCCACCATTGTTGGCCCCTTAGAGAGAACTGGATTGCGCTACGACGCCAACCTTCTCTACACTCTGCTGCTTGACATCGTCAACGCCCCCGCCGATCTAGCCCTGCTGCAACTTCTCCTCAAAGAACTGTGGCTGCGGCGAGAGAGCGCCCCCACCGACTCAGAGCCACCCCGCTTAACTCTGGCGGCCTACGTCGAAATGGGCGGCGTTCGCCACCTGCTCAACCAGCGGGCCGACGACCTCTATCAAAGTCTGTCTGCCGCTGAGCAGGCGATCGCTCGGCGCATTTTTTTGAGCCTTTGTGATTTGGGTGACGGCGCTGCTGCCACTCGCCGATCGGTCTCTCTGCCCGAGCTGGTCACCACCGCCATGCCCAAGACCGCCGTGGTAGCTACCCTAGAAAAGCTGCTGGCTGCTCGCCTCGTAGTGGCCCACCATGGGCCAGAACTTAATCAAGCAGCTGCGATCGCTGTACCGAGCTGGCGGCCATCTAACTCGCTGCCATCCAATTCACTGGCATCTAATTCACTGGCATCTAATTCACTATTTTGTGAGACATCTGCCTCGCGCCCGCTGGCCTCGCTCGCACTACCGTCGATGTCATCAGCACTGTCGTCAGCACTGTCGGCCAATAACCTACCCCAGTCCGCTAGCAGACTGGGGCTGAATGGCTCAGCCGGAGCAGCTAACGATGCCTGCTTTGACATTGCCCACGAGGCGCTGATTCGCAACTGGCCCCTGCTGCAACAGTGGTTGCAAAGCCACGGGCCAGTGGTGCGACAGCAGCGATCGATTGAAGTTGCGGCTCAGGAGTGGTACCAGCAGCGGCAGCCCGACCATCCCGACTACTTTTTGCCTAAAACCCGTCTTCATGAGGCCAAGGGCTTTAGGCAGGCACACGGCGAGCAGCTCTCGGTGCTGGCGAGCGGTTACCTAGACGCCTGCGATCGCTATGCCAAGCGCTGCTGTCGCCAACGCCATTTGGTGCGTCTGCTCATTCCCCTGAGCGTGGCCACCGGTATGCTGACCGCCTACGGCCACAGCTACATCACTCAGCCGGGAGCGAAGCTGGCCCAGGCCCAGACTCGTCAGCCTCCAGCCAGCGAGATCAGACCGTCGTTTACCCTGGCAGACGCTGCGCCGTATAAAGAAAAAGAAGACCGTGCCATCCCAGAAAGCACGACCTCAAACAGCGCCCCCACGCTCGGATCACCCCAGGTCGGGGTAGTGCGCACCAACCTACTGCCCTTGACCTCAGCACTATTGAGTCCACCGCCCCAAGTGAAGCTGCAGGCAGCCCCGCAGATGCAGGCAACCCCGCAGATGCAGGCAACCCTGGTGCAGTCGGCCCAGGAGCTTGCTAGCAGCAGCCCTTCCCAAACAGCCGCCGACTCGTCTCAAACCGCTAACCGGCCCTCGGCTAACCAAGTGGTCAAACTGCAGGCCTGGTGGATTTCTCCCCACGACCGATCGGTCGTCATTCAAATTTGGTGTACCAGTGCCGAGGCCGAGCCGGTGTGCTTTACCTTCACCGCCGCCCACAACCACTAGCCATATCGCCTTCTGTAAGCCAAAGCCCTGACCCTAGCCCTAGCCCCCAGCCATCAGGAAAGAAAGCTATCCTAGTCTTCGTGGCTTCAGCGAGCGATGGAATAGGGTATGCAAATTTTGTCGGTGGCGCTGCAAAACTTCAAGTCCCACCGCGATCGCTACTTTGAGTTTCAGCCCGGCACCAACGCCATTTGTGGCGAAAACGGGGCTGGCAAAACCAGCATTTTAGAAGCGATCGCCTGGGTACTCTTCAACTACCAGGGCGACTACGCCAAAGAAGACCTGATTCGCAACGGCAGCGGCAGTGCCCAGGTAACGGTAGCCTTTACCTCCAACTACGATGGCCGCACGTACCAGGTGCAGCGCTGTACCCAGCGGGGTTACGCCCTGTTTGACCCCCAGCTCAACGAGCGTCTGCCCTACACTCGCATCAAAGACGAGGTGCTGCCCTGGCTGCGCCAGCACCTGGGCGTAGGGCCAACGACCAACCTGCCCCAGCTCTTTGCCCGCACTCTGGGAGTCCCCCAGGGCACCTTCACCGCCGATTTTTTGCAGCCTGCTGAGCACCGCAAGGCCGTATTCGACGCCATTCTCAAGGTCGAAGACTACAAGCTGGCCTTTAAGCAAATGAACGCCCTGCGCCGCTATGCCGAAGACCAGGTCGAGGCCACTAAGGCCGAAATTGCCCAGTACGACGACTCTCTATCCGCCTGGGATACCCTGCACCAGCGGCAGCAGGCCCTGCAGCAGGATATAACCACTGGCGAGCAGCGCCTAAACGCGCTCACCGCCACCCTAAACACGCTGCAAACTCAGCGCGACACCCTCAAAGCCCAGGCCCAGCAGGTTCAAACCCTGGCCCACCAGCGCCAGGGGCTGTTGCACCAGCACGAGGCCAAGCAGGCCAGCTTGGCTCGATTGCAGCAGGCGATGCAGCAGGCTGAGCAGTCGATCGCCCTATGCCAGACACATCGAGCCGCCTACGCAGGCTACCAAGCGATCGAGCAGACCCTACAGGCGCTGGCCCAGCAGCAGCGGCAGCGCCAAACTCTCCAGAACGAGGGCCAAACGCTGCAAAAAAAACAGGCTCAAAAGCAGGTGGAGCTGGCCCGCTGGCAAACCCAGCTGGAGTCATTTGCGGCTACCGAAAAAGAATTAGCCCTGCTGCGGCCCCAAATTGCCGCCCAGACTGAGCTTGAGTCCCGGCGTCAGGGCATTCAGCAGCAGCTAGAGCAGCAGCAGCGATCGCAGTTGCAGCGGCAGCAGTTGCAAACCCAGCATGACCAACTCACCCAGCAGCTTGCCCAGGCGGTAAAGACCCGCGATCGCCTGACTACGCTCCAGCCCAAAGTAGAGGCGATCGCAGCACTCGAAGACCAGCGCGATCGCCTGCAGCAGCAGCTGAGCCGGATCGCCGCCGCCCGTCAGTTTGAGGCCGAAATTAGCGCTCTAGTCACAGCCAGTCAGCGCCAGGGACAGGGCCAGCAGGCAGAAATTGAGGCCGTGCTACATGATTTAGCGACCCTGGCCGACAGCCTGCCGCTGCTATCTAGCGAAACTCTAGACCGCTTAGAGCAGGCTCTTCACGGTACCGCTGCCCTGCACGACTCCTTAGTAACGGCGCTGGAGGTAATCCTGCACGACCTGGCCGACCAAACCGACGAAACAGCGCTTAAAACATCGCTCAAAACAGTAGAAAGCGATCTCAAGCAGCACTACGGCTGGCAGGCCGAGCTAAAACAGCTGGACGGCATAGCCACCCAAATAGAGCAAATTCAGCGATCGCAGGCAGACTTATCGGATCAGCTAACCACCCACACCCAACAGCTAGCCGACCAGCCAGCCCTAGAAACCGCCCTGGCCGCTGTAGACAGCGACCTCAGTGCCCTAGGCCGACCGCGAGAAAAAAGCCAAATTTTAGATCGCACCCTGCAAGATAAACCCCGAGTAGAACAGGCCCATACGGCTCAAACAACAGCGATAGAAGACCTCAACCAGCAGATACAGGCTCTGACTACCCAGCTAGAGGCCTTCGCCGACCTTGACCAGCGCTTGAGTCAGGCCCAGAGCGATCGCGCTCAATTCCAAATCGGCTACAGCATTTACCTGCAAAACCAGCAGTCAGCCAATCAGCATTCCCAGCTCAAAGCGGAGCTAGCCGCCGCCCAGGCCGACCTAGCCCAGCTACAGCAGCATCAGGCCGAGTTAGAAACCACCTACCAGAAAGCTCTAGCCAGCTTCGACCCCGAAGCTGTCGCTACCCTCGAAACCACCTACAGCACTGTAAAATCGGAGGCCGATCAGCTAGCTGGCAGCCTGCCCCAGCAGCAGCAGCGTTTAGCCGATCTCAACCAGCAGATTATCGCTCTTCAGGCCGTTGCCCAGCGCCGCGACATGGCCAAGCGGCAGCTTCAGGGCCGAGAAAAGACTAAGCGGTTTATTACCTTTGCCCGTAAGGCTTACAACGAGGCTGGCCCACGCATTACCGAGCAGTACGTGGGCAGCGTTTCTCGTCAGGCCGACCGGCTGTTTCGAGACCTGCTCAACCGCCCTAATGTGGCTCTAGAGTGGAGCCGCGACTACGAAATTTTGGTGCAAGACGGCCCCAACCAGCGGCGCTTCGTCAACCTGTCGGGGGGAGAGCAGATGTGCGCCGCCCTGGCCGTGCGGCTGGCCCTGCTCAAGGTGCTAGCCGACGTCGATATCGCCTTTTTTGATGAGCCAACCACCAATATGGATCGCCCCCGCCGCCAGGGGCTTGCAGAGGCGATTGGCCGGATTAAAACCTTTCAGCAGTTGTTTGTGATCAGCCACGACGACACCTTTGAGCAGGTAACAGAGAACGTAATCATAGTAGAACGAGAGGCTACCTAAGCCGTGATTCAACAGCCAAAGCTGGTTTCCCAGGCTCCGCGTCTCCGTGATTGACCCAAAAGCGTCCAAATCTTGTTAAGCCATTTGTCTCAAAAGATACACATACCAAACGCTGACCTGTTAAAAAGTCCGTAGAAACCCCTACGATAGAGGTAGGGAATAGACGCTAATCTTTTATCGGTGAAGGGATTTAGAGATCTGGGATCAGCGCATCTATCATCTATGCAAAAAGCGATCGCAGACTAGCGATCGCCGTTTCTACCCTTTCCTACCCAGACAGTCCATGCCATCCCACAGCCGTTATTCCCTTGATGTACTGAACCAAAGCTATAGCCGAGGTCAGCTCCAGTTTGAGCATCTTGACCTGCGCAACCTTTCCCTAGAGGGCATCAAGATGCCCTTCGTGGAGTTTATTGACTGTAACCTCCAGGGCCAAAACCTGGATGGGGCTTTCATGCCGGGGGGGGTGTTTTCCCACAGCTGTCTTCGCAAAAGCAAGTTGAACTGGGCCAACCTGATCGGCACCGACTTTTTCTTAGCCGACTTATCTGGTGCACAGCTCAATCGCGCCATGCTTTCGGGTGCCAAGCTGGTAGGTGTTAATCTGCAAGGTGCTAGCCTCAAAGAGTCAGTGCTAACCGGCAGTGACCTACGCGGGGCCAATTTGAAAGGGGCTAACTTACGAGGAGCCAACCTCAGCAGTGCCAACCTCCAGGGCGCTGACCTGCGCGGGGCCGACCTGGCTGGGGCTGACCTCAGCGAGGCTTTACTCGTAGGCACCCTCATGCCCGATGCCACTTACGTTGACTACGGCGTTGAACTCCTGCCAGCCGGGTCGGAGTAGCTTAAAATGCTTAATCCTCTGAACGCTGAGGTGTTGCCCAGAGGGCAAATCAGTGCAGCGCGACCCCTGCCCCGCCAAACAGCACCAGCGACAGAAAGAAATCGACGATGAACAGACCCACCCAGGTAGTGACCACAGCTGAAGTGGCGGCCCGACCGACCGAGCGACTACAGGTCGTGGTCAACCCCCAGGTGCAGCCTGCTAGTGCCACAATCGCCCCAAACAACACCGACTTTATCAGTACGGCAATTAGGTCATTGAGCACCATCAGCGATCGCACCGAGTCGAGAAACTGGTCAATTGGCATCTGATAGAAAAAGAAGGCTACCCCTGCCCCACCGACAATACCTAGCACTAGCCCCAGCACCGTCAGGACCGGCAGCATAATGCAGCAGGCAACAACCCGGGGCACCACCAGGTAGTCTACCGGGTCGGTGCGCAACATCTTAAGGGCATCAATTTGATCGGTCACCTTCATGCAGCCAATTTCAGCGGCGTAGGCGGTACCCACCTGACCGGCCATAATAGCGGCCGTGAGAATAGGCGCTAGTTCACGACAAAAGGCCATCGCGAAGGCTCCACCTAGGGCATGTATGGCACCAAACCGCTCCAGTTCACGAGCGGTTTGAATGGTAAAAATCATGCCAGCAAAAATGTTGGTCAACAGTACCGGCGTTAAGGTTAGCGGCCCTGCCGTCACCATTTGCTCCAGGGTACGCTGACGATTTACCCCGCACCGCAAAATACGTATTAGCACCTGCCCCCCCAAAAAGCAGCCCATCAAAATGTGGTAAGGGCAAGATTTTGGTCGTACTGGTTGCATTGTTCTGGGGCCAGGCTGAGGGCCACAGTCGGGGCGGGCTGACTCCGAAAGCGGAAGCGAAAGCCGCATGGCTTTGTGGTAGGCCTTAACCATGGCAATAACTCATTAAATAAGTCTAAATCTAAGTAAGTCAGGCGGACGCAGTGACAAACTCTAGTGTGCCCTGCTCTAGTAGGTCAGCCGCTCTCAGGCCGAGAAATCTACATGAAGCCAACACGCTGGTAGCCATGCTTTTTCTATAGGCATGCCTAAACCGCCGAGGGTAGAAGAACTCAACTAGTGCTGCCCCTAACAAAGACTATTTCTGAAAGTTTTTAGGAATAACGCTAGGAAGCTGGCACTAACTTACAAAGTTTTTTGATAGTTCTGGGCTTTCTGCGGATAATTTTCACATTCTTGCCCTAACGGCCTTTACACCCACGTCTAGCCACTGGCCAGCCGTTGACTAACCAAGCCTGAATAACCGCAACCTGCCCAGACCCCTCGGTTAGCACCTGACCTAAAGGACAAAAGTTGCCTGGGATCTGTCTTTGGCCGAATTAGTACATTTTTAAGTACATAATCAGTCCGCGTGTGGTACATTTGAACCAGTAATCTAAAGCATCCTCTGCCACAGTCTTGGCAGGCTAGCTCGGGCCTAGGTCTTGCAGGCTTGCGACTGCGATTTTCGTTCATGTTTGCTCTCCTTTGGGGTACAGCACGGTGGATTTACAGAGCATTCAAACCAAACTTATTCATAGAGTCAACGCCCTTGGCCAAACCGAGGCCGATGTGCAGATAGATTGGGCCGGTGGACCATCCCCGGTCGAGTCCAATTTTCCCCCGGCTCAGGGAACACGGCCTAGAGCAGACTTTGCGGCAGCCGTAGAAACTCTGCAGCGGCGGGCTGACCAGGAAGGAGCAGCCGCCGCAGGTAACGGTTCTATGGCTGGCTCAGTCGTGTCTGCTGAGGGCTATATCCAAAAGCTCAATGCGATCGCCTACGAAATCAATCAAATTTCGATCGATCAAGAGCGGGCGATCGCAGACATGCAGATAGTTCAGGCTCAGCTGGCTCAGGTTTACCCCGCCGTTGATCATCAGGGTCAGCCGATGCCTCCTCCTTACCTCGATGCTCAACGAGCCGTTATTGCTTCAGCGGAGGTTGATAGCTGGGGCAATGTGGTGCTGGCATACCGCACCATTACCCCAAATCTACCCGCTTCGGAGGCAGCCCGGCCTCGGCCCATTTCTAGCCAGGCCAGCCACATCGCTAACCCTGCGTCTTCACCAGTTCGAGGAGTCTGGAATTCTCTGGTCAGCGATGTGGAGACCCTGGGCCACGAGCCTGCTCAGCTCTTAGCCCAGCTAGGTCGCACGGTATGGGGTGTGGCGCTAGATGTGGCTCAGCGGGTGAGGCCCAGACCGACGAGACCTCGGATCTCTCAGCGCACCGCTAGCCAGCCACCTGGAGCCTTTGGTCAGGGCCGTCGAGGCGGGTCGCTGTCGCTGGTAGACAGCATGCTGTGGTTTGGCGGTGGGGTGATCGGGCGGCTGGCCTTAATTTTGCTGATTGGGGCTTTCCCAGCTTTGTGGTCGCTGGCCGTAGCCGCCATGACGGCCATGACGGCCTACGCGATGTATCGCGCTACCCTGGCTCCCCAACTGGCCTTTGGGCCAGCGCTACGTGTGGCTTTGGTGGTGGTAGGGCTGATCGTGGGTGGCCAACTCTAGCGCTATTCACCCCAGGCAATCCCTTTTTTTGTTGAGGTTTAAGGAGGCAGGTGATGGTTTCGATGCATCAGTCTGGGGGTGGCGTCACCCTGGCTACCGCTAAGCCGTTTATTGCGGGCGGCCTTATGCTGGCCATTGGCCTACTGGTTATTGATGACCGGGTGCTGGGGGGCTGGCAGACCGCAGACCGTCCCAAAACCGCTCCGGGATGCGAAAAAGTTGTGCAAAGTAAGGCCCAACTCAGTCGTGAGCAGCTGGCCCAGCTTTTAGTGGTGCCCGAGCGCGACCCTAAAGAAAATGTGCGCAAGATTGTGGCCGAGCCTTACTGCAGCCTGCCTCAGCTTCAGGTGAGATCGGGGGTGGTCTCGGAGCGAGAGGCCTACCCAATGGCCTGGGATCCGTCTGTTCAGCTAGTAATTTTGTACGAAAATGACGAATACGCTGGCTATCGCTTTCGGTTTCAATAGTGGGATGGCGATAGTGGGCAGCGTTGGTTTGCGATCGCAGCGGTTGAGGCGACAGCTTGTCGCTCTGCAGGTTTCCTGTAGCTTTTCTGGGACGCTAGGGCGACTGGCAATCAGTCTGGGTTTGGGTCTGCTATCAGCCGGTTTGACGAGCTGCCGCAACCTGACCCCAGTGGTGCCCCGGCAGATTGTGCTGAAGCAATCGTGGGAGATCGAGGCCGGCGATCGCGTGGCCGGGCAGTTGGTCACGGGCAGTCTAGGCGATATCTCGATACGGCTGCGGGGTACCCGGCTGCGGGCTCCCTTTGCCGGACAGGTCGAGCTAGCTGCCAAAGGATTTTACTGCATTTATTTCTCAACCCCAGAGGTGCCCGCCTACCTGTTTCGCTACTGCGGGGTTAGACAACCCCGACTCGGGCTGATTCAGGCTGGCGAGGTGATGGGGCACGGCCAACAAATCCACTTTGCTACCCTCCGCCGCCAGCCCGACGGATCCTGGGCCATTGTCGAACCCTCCGATCGCGTTCTAGAGCAATCCCTCAATCAGCCGCCGCCTGCCCTGCGTTTTTAGCGGCCAAGAGCTTTTTTAAGGAGCTGCGGCCTGCGATCGCGCTCCCCGACCTCCTGTACTGCCCCCTAATTCACTCCATCTTTGCCCCATGAAGCTCCACCCAAACCTGCTAGCGGCCAGCGCTCTACTGGCGATCTTAAGCCCCTCAGCGGTGCGTGCCGACGACGGTATTCTCAGCTTTGAGCTTTCCCCACCCCAGTGGGCAGACTCAGCGCCTGCCGCCGCCATAGCCGCCGCCGTAGACACGATGCCCGCGCCCGACTCTGTCAACCAGCCGTTGCCCATTCCTTCCAGGGCGGCCAATCCACCGATGCGCTACCATTCTCCCCAGCAGCTGCCGGCGGGAGTTTACCAGCGTGGGGTAGCGGTTGCCCTCAACGAAAGCTCTGCCACCGCCCTGCTGCCTCCGGCCCCACCACTGCTAGAAAGTGCGGTCATAGTGGCTGCGGCCCCACCTAAGCCCAAACCTGATCCTGTGCCAGAGGCAAAAGCAGCACCCGAACGACTGGCACTAGACTTTGCGGTTGAGCCCTCAGCCGCTGTAGTTGCAATGGCCGAAGCCAAATTGATCAGGTCTAAACCGCCAGCCGATCCGCTGCCGGGCCTCTTTGTAGGCAACTCTGACTCACTGGTGGCACGGGCGGTGGGCAGTGCCGAGGGCACCCGCACCCCAAATGGGGCCATTAACCCAGCCTATTTTGGCCACACTGACCCCGGCAACCGGGTGTGGAACATGGGCACATTTTCGTACCAACATGGGGCCAAAACCCCTGAAGAAGCTGATCAAAAACAGCTGGCTCGCCTGCAAAACCAGGGAGAGGTGCTGCGGCGACGAGCGCTCCAGCACGGCCTTAATCTGACGCTCGAAGAAACGCTTAATGGCCTCGATCTAGCCAACCAGTCTCCCCTAGCTGCGATTGGTCGAGTGGGCTACATTGAGCGCCTAGCCGAGGCAAAAGCCAGCGGCTTTGAGGGATCTGAAGCTATTTTGGTCGCCCGGACTCGGTCTTACATCAACCCCAATACCGGGCGGTGGAATGCGCCGGGCCTGGGCAATACCGAAGCCAGCATTCGCCGTGACCAGCAGCGGCGGGCCAGCGCCGTCGCTCAGGCGATCGCCGCCTACGAAAGCCAAAATCAGCAGCTTCAGGCCCAAGCTTGGACCCTGACTCCCAGCCCCGAGCCTGCTGCCGCAGCCTTAGTCGCTGTAGCCGACACCCAGGCAGAACCTGTAGATGACTTTCTCCAAATGTGGACATCTCCCAGTGACCCTGTAGCCCAGGCTGAGCCTGCGGCCGACTCGTCTCTAGTCGGCCAAGCGCCCAATGCCGATGCTCAGAGCGAAGCTGGCCCAGACTTGAGCACTGCGAATGCTGCTACCAGCGATCGCGGTCTGGCAGTCCTGTGGCAGTTCACGGTGGATAAGGCTTCGACCCTGGGCCTAGACGCCAAGAGCCAGTCGGGCCCTCAGCCCGCTTCTCTGTCCGAAGTTCCCTTCAACCACCACCACACTAGCGATGCTCAGCCTCAGGATGCTGCCCCACAGGCTGATGCTACAGCTCAGGTAGGCAGTGAATCGACCGCAGAAGCGATCGCCCAGACGACTCCCCCAATAATTGAAGCCTCGGTAGACGACAACCCAGTTGCGATCGCACCGCCCACCTGGAGCGAAGTGCGCGAGGGCAATCAGACCAATCCAACCGCCGAGCTGGAACCCGCAGGTATGCCTGGAGCATTTCCTGACAGCGCTGTTTATGTTCCCGCCGCACCTTCTGAGCCAATCGTCACCGAATCATCCCTAGCTGACGCGGCTGAATCTGAACCATCGACTCCAGTGGCCGCCCCGCCCGGCCCTTTGGTAGCTAAGTCTGCACCGCTAGCTCCTTCAGGAGCTAGCGGTGCGCCTACTTCTGTGGTAGACACGCCCACCTCGGCTTCAGAAACCCCCGCACCGGCTCAACTGACCCTGGCCCCTGAGGCAGATGCGACAACCCCAATTCCAGCCATGCTTGAACCCACTGAACCTGCGCCTGCGCCTGGGATCAACGATGTGCTGGGGTTTGAAAAAGTCGACGCCGCCGAGGCTTCCTCTGCTAAAGCCTTGCCGCTAAACGTCGGCGAGGCCAACCCAGCCGATACTCTTGCCGAGACTGGCAACGATACGTCAGACATCGATCAGGCCCTGACAGCTGAGCCAGCGACTCCTCTATCGGGGCAAGATCCTTAAGATGCTTTAAGCTACCCTGGATACAGAGCAACAAACGAGTTAGCTTACAGCATTGTACTGTTACGATAACCTTATAGACCCTGTAGATTGAGGCATCTTCGAAACCAGCTTTTGGAACGAATGAGCTTTTCGACATTTTCGACAGCCAGTATCCCCAATCAGCAACGTAGTTGGGAATACCAGCGATAGCGGGGTTAACGGCTCAAACCGCCGCTCCAATGGTTCATTTTGCAAACTTTGCACCCCGCTTAGTTGGAGCAAAGCTCCCATAAAGCCTAGAGGATTGTTCTCAAGCGTCCATTGCTATGCTTTTACCGATGCCTAGCATTACAAAAATCCTGATTGCTCATTGCTAGGCCTATGCCGAAGCCCGATCCCCCTGCGCTACCCAACGCTCTCTCTCTCCTGGACGTGACCAGCGGCAGCGAAGCCGTTGATAGCCGCCTCAAAGCGGCTCAGATGCTGTCTCTGATCGACAGCATTTTGCCCTTTGAGGCGTGCTTATACCACGAAATTATTCCTCTCTCGGTGGAATCAAGCTGTTTGCACCTGGGTATGGTAAACCCTAGCGACACGACGGCTGTTGACTACGCTCGCAAGCAGGTTTCATTTATTCACTGCTCAGTAGTGTCGTGGCAGGTTTCGTCTGACTGGCAGCGCAAAATGCTTTCCAAGTATTTAAGCTACGCAGCCCGTACTAAAACCCAATCCCAGGCTCCGAGCAGTCCTTTACCTCCCCAAGCATCTCCATCCAACGATGAGTCGTTGACTTTTATCGTCGATAGCCCGAACGATCTTGAGAACGATCGCCCTGCTCAGCCGGCCGCCACATCCCGCCCCACCGTTACACCTCCCGCTGCCCCAAAAGCTCAACTAGACGCTGAACCCCTGAGTCTCCCCCTCAACTCTGCTCTGGGCCAAATTCCCATCGAGCAGCTTCACCGCCTACCACCGGCTCAGCTGACCCAGGCGCTGCTCAATCAGGTGCTCACCGAAGGCATTGGTCGGCTCTACCTAGAGCGTCGTTCGACCCAGGGACGGGTGCTTTGGAGCAAAGATGGCGTGGTGCAGGCGGCCCTCAGCGACCTTAGTTCTGAGCAAATTCAAAGCGTCATCAACGAGCTCAAGCGCCTGACTCATCTGCCGTTGCTGCCAACCAGCCAGCCTAAACAGGTTGATATTGAACGGCTTCACAAGGGCGATCGCGTGCTGCTGCGCCTGCGCTTGATGGCGGGCACCGATGGCGAAGAGGCTACCCTACAAGTACTGCGGGGTGCAGCCCTAAAATTCTATGAGCAGCAGCAGATTCGTCAGCTAGGAGAAGATGCCTTAGGCGTCGCCCATACCCTGCAAAAGCGGATCAGCGCCATTCGGCACCGTGCCCAGCAAACGCTCACCATTGAGGCACCTTCGGCTCGTACCCTCGATGACCTGATGCAAATGCTCAAAACTATGGAAGAGCAAATTGAACAGCTTATCGAATCGTCTGCTCAATCGGATAAATCAAAATAGGCCTCAGTAGCGCCCCTACATCGGGGTATCTTCTTGTCCAGAGAATCTGCTCTGAAGGTCTTACCTCCCAAGCTTGGCTGTAAGCCAAGCGCCAAAGAGCGTTAGCGCTCCGACTTGGCACCCCAGGCGCTCGTCACGCGACCAAAGTTGAGCCTAAACTCGTCTAGCCCCAGCAGGTTGCCAGGACGATCTTCATCCCACGAAGCCGAAAGCACACCGTAGGTTAGACCAACTACCCCCAAGCCAAAGCAGCCTAGGGTAACCAGCAGCACAAAATAGGACGGCAACTCGACGACCTGATTTACTACCAGGTAGTAGCTGACCACAAACGTTAATATACCTGAAGCCGTAGGAACCCCAGAGAATACCAGCATACGGCGCAGCATGCGATCGCTGACCTCTTTTGGAATAGCAGCTGACGCACTGTCGGCTTTCTGGGCAGAGGCTGCCCTTTTGCCAGACGCAGGTTGCTTAGCCGCCTTTTTGGCTGGGGCTGGGGCTGACCTAGCCGCTTTCTTAGACTCTTTAGCAGGCTTATCAGCACCCTTACCGGCGGGTTCAAAAGGCAGACGCTTGCGGGAAGACTCCGGGGCCATAGGGCTACACGATCACAACAAGCAAGACCGTAACCTAGCTAAGCATGTTCCAACTAACTACCTATCCGAGGTTTAGCTGCAACCAGCCCAGCAGGCAAAGTTGACGTGCTGATGAAAAGGATATTTTTCAGATGGAATACCCTAAGTTCGCTGGCTTAGCCGCGAATGCCCAGCTTTTGAATCAGCGCCCGGTAGCGCTCAGAGTCTTGCTTTAGCAGGTAGGCCATCAGGCGCTTGCGATGGCCAATCATTTTGAGCAGACCACGGCGCGATGAATAATCTTTTTTGTTCTTTTGCAGGTGAGCACTGAGCTGATTGATGCGATCGGTGAGCATGGCAATCTGCACATCGGCAGAGCCAGTATCAGTGTCGTGCACCTGATAGTCGGAGATAAGTTCCTGCTTACGCGCTTGCAACAGAGTCATGGGACAGACAGCTTCTCTAAAAGGATTGTTTTGACCAGGATTTTTCACTATAGCACAAGGGTCGCTGTGCCTATTCACTCCCCGTTAAATGTGGGTTTGATCTAGGGGCAGGCGGGAAATCATCAGCCGTATTGTGCCGCCAAGCAGCAGCGCTAGCAGAATGCGCCTGGGCATCATTGGCTCAGCCATGCGATCGCCTCGCGTACCCAGCTTTCAGGATCGGCTGACTTCTGCAAGGTGGAGTTTTGCCCTACAGCCTGAAGCGCCTTGAGAATTTCGCTCTGGCTGTAGCCCAGTGCAGTGAGGGTAATTTCTACCTCTTCGTACAGGGTTGGCACTGGCCCAGCACCGGGCACCAGCCCTACCCCCGACTGAGTTTGCCAGTCTTGTAGCTTGGTTTTTAGCTCTAGCACTAGGCGCTCTGCGGTTTTGTTGCCTACCCCTGGTGTTCGCGACAGCAGCCGCGTGTTGCCGCTGACCACCGCTTGAGTCAGTTCGGCTTCACCCAGGGTATCAAGTAGCGCCAGGGCCATTTGAGGACCAATGCCGCTGACGCTAATCAGCAGCCGAAATAGATCGCGTTCCTGGCGCTGACCAAAGCCAAACAGCACCGCCTGATCTTCGCGAAAGTAAAGATGGCTAAAGAGCTGCACCACCTCACCTAATGGGGGCAGGAGGGCAAGCTGCCGAGCCGGTACCTGTAGGTCGTAGCCAACCTGGTTGACATCGAGGGTAACCAAAATTTTGTGGCTGCCAGGTTTTTGAATATCGGCCAGCACCCCCTTGAGGTAGCTGATCATGAATCGGCGGCAGGTTTTTTAGGGGAGCGAGGGCGGCTTGTCATGCGATCGGTGCCAGCCTCGGGGCGCACCTCGGGAAGGACTGCACTGGGGGGGGCACTCTTACTACCTTTGGGCCGCTGGGTAGGGGCGGGCGTTTCTTTAACAGGCTGCAGTTGGCTACGACCGTTTTGAATAATGCGCAGCATCTGTGAAAGCTGCTGCTCTACATTAGAGAGCACCTGATCAGCATAGTCATCGGCCCCCTGTTGAATCGCGTCTTGCTCGGCTAGGGCATTCTGCCGCAAAGACTCCCATTCTCGCTGGGCCTGAATCTGCATTTGCTCGATGTCGCCCATTACCTGGGTGCGCAGGCCATCGCAGTCTTGTTGGGCCTGGGTTTTGATTTGCTGGGCCATTTGCTCAGCCTGACGCACAATACCCAGTTCGTCTAAGATTTGGGCCGCCTGTTGCTCAGCTGCCGCAATCAGTTCTTGAGCATAGTTTTCGGCTTCAGCCATCAAAGCGTTGCGCTGCTGCAAAATCTGAACCGCCTGGCGAAAGGCTGGAGGCAGGTCGAGGCGAATCGCATCGAGCTGGTCGAGCAATTGGTCTTCATCGACCAGAGTGCGACCACTGAAGGGGATCCGGGGGCTAGCCAAAATGATTTCTTCTAGCTTATTGAGATCTTGCTGGATATCAATATCGCCAGGGTTAGGCAGGGCCGAGCCCACCTCTGCCGCCTCTACAGACAGTCCATTGGTTTGGGCACCGATGGACTGGGCTGCGCGGGGTTGACCACTGCGGGGCTGGGCATTGAGGCGGGCGGGGTCTGGGCGTAGCATTGGTAAATGTCTCGCGCTACATGGTGGGGAACAAGGTGATCGATAGGGCCGCCAAAGCGAGCAATTTCTTTGACCAGGCTGCTGCTGAGAAAGCCGTACTCTGTAGAAGTCGAGAGAAAAAGGGTTTCGATATCGTCGGCCAGGGTCTTATTAGTATGCGCCATCTGCAGCTCTTTTTCGAAATCGGAGAGCACCCGCAATCCTCGCAGTAGCACCTGAGCCTGGCGCTGGCGGGCATAGGTAATAGTGAGGCCGTCGTAGTGATCGATATCGACGTTGCTGAGATGACCTACCGATCGCTCAATTTGATGCATGCGCTCAGCGGTAGAAAACATGGGCACTTTGTTAGGATTGCTAGACACCAGCACAATCACCCGTTCAAACAATCGACTGCCACGGGTAATGATGTCGACATGGCCCAAGGTAATGGGGTCAAAACTGCCGGGATAGATGGCAATCAAAACGGCATTGCCCAGTAGGAATGTGGCGATTATAGCTAAATTCTGGCGGTTTAGGGCCCAGGGAGAGGGGACAGAGACAGCAGGTCGTAACCGCAATGGTTGAACACTGGTCGGCTGGACGGGGTTAATAAGGTTGTGGGCCTGAGACTAGTTGGCCTCGGTTTTCGCTAGGGCAATTTTTTTGCGGTAGGCGCGATCGCACCTGGCTGTCTCGACGCCGCTGGCTGGCTGATAGCCGCTCCTTTCGTAAAGCCCGACGGCTTCTTTTAATACTGAGGCGGTTTCCAGCCAAATCTCCTCAAAGCCGCGTCGCTGAATGGTCGCTTCCATCGTGCTCAGCAGGTAGCGCCCTAGCCCCTGCCCCCGCACCTGGGGCAGCAGATACATTTTGCGCAGTTCTACCGCGCCAGGGCCTCGGCTCGTGGGTCGATAGCCTGCCGTCCCAACTAGCTCCCGATCAAGCTCAACGACCCAAAATTCGCCGCCGGGTTCCCAGTAGCAGGCTTCGACCTCTCGGGCATCGCGATCGCTGTCCGCTGGCTCGCAGGTCAGGCTGTATTCCCTTAACACTTGGGCAATCAGGGCTAGGGCCGCTTCGCGATCGCCGGGTTGCCAACTGCGAACCAGGTAGGGGCCAAAGGTGCTGCGGTGTTCGATGGACATCAGACGTTGTTAGCGATAAAGGGGTTAGCGGTAAAGGGGTTAGCTGTGAATGCGGGGCTGGGGGTGCAGAGTGGCTAAAATCTCGCTTTCTGCCTCAGCAAGGGTTTCTAGCCGGGCCTCTACCTCGGGGCGCGGAAAACGGCCCGTAGCGAGCACCCAGTAAGCCCCATAGTGGCGGGCTTCTGAGGCCATCAGGCTGCGGTAAAAGTGAGCCAGTTCTAGATCGGGGCAGTGCTGGCCCAGCAGCCCTAGCCGCTCATGGCTGCGGGCTTCAATCAGAGCTGATATCAGCAGGACATCGAGCTGGCGGTGGGGTTCGACCGGGCGCACCTGCTGGTGCAAGGCAGCACCGTAGGGCGGGGGCGGCAGCGGCCCAAAGGCGACGCCACGGCGTTCGAGCCACTGATTTACCTGGGCAAAGTGGGTCAGCTCTTCCTGGGCGATCGCAGTTAAGGCCTTGACCAGTTCAGTATCTGACGGGTAGCGATTGATCAAACTCATCGCTACCCCCGCCGCCTTACGCTCGCACTGGGCGTGGTCCAGCAAAATTACATCCAGGTTAGCCAGGGTCTGCTCAACCCACCCTTGAGACGTAGGTACCTGAAGAAATTTAATCGTAGCGGTGGCCATATAGATCTACAGATCTAGAGAAAGGTTGCACAGGTTCAAGTCTAAACCACCAGCAGCTCACGAGCCTAAGAGCTATAGAGGTGACATCCTACTTAACCCCCCACTCCTCACCAAAACGCCGCTCAGGCAAATTCTAGGAGTGCAAATTCTAGGAATTTTGAGGCACCTGTTGAAGGTTCGTGAGGTGCTGCACCAGGCCATACAACCCGAGGCGGTAGCTGTCGGATCCGAAACCGCAAATTTGGCCTACAGCCACAGCCGCAACATAGGAGTGGTGGCGAAAGGATTCGCGCTTGTGAATATTGCTGAGGTGTATCTCGACGGTGGGAATGCCCACAGCGGCGATCGCATCTCGGATCGCGATGCTGGTGTGGGTATAGGCACCAGGATTGATCAAAATGCCATCCTGCCGACCGTAGCAAGCCTGAATGCAGTCTACCAAAGCACCCTCGCCGTTCGACTGAAAAAATTCCAAGCCAGCCTCAAGTCCACGGGCTTCCTCAGCCAGCATTGACTCGATAGTAGCCAGCGTTTGACTACCGTAGATGCTAGGTTCTCGCAAGCCCAGCAGGTTTAAGTTGGGGCCGTGAATAACCTGTACCCTAAACAATGGCCTAATTTTCCAGTAACGCCGACAATTCTGACCTTCTCAAGCGTTACTCAAGCCAGACAACATGTGTCACGACCAGCCAAAGCTTCAGCGGGAGAACCGCTTGCCTAAAAATTGAGCTTTAGGGCGAGTGATCTAGCGACGAGGTTCATCCACAGGAATTGGGATAAGCTCAGGCTCGACCTGGGACTCGGGACCAAGTAGAGCCTCAATGACTCTATCGACCCACTCGCGCAGTTTTTCGAGAGCCTCTTCAATGTAATCCATTAGGATAAAACTCCTTACTGGCATACGCTACCCCATTTACTCTTGCCTATCATTGATCCAAGCCTAAACTCGGGCTCAATAAATTGAAGTGGGGCTGCACTTTTCCATAATTACATAATAGCCATTTGAAGCAAATGATCAACCCACCCGTTGAAGCAGGTTGCGGCGCAGAGCATCGAGAGCCGAAAGAGCGCTGAGTTGGCGCACCCAGTCGCGCCCCCGATAGCCAGAAAACTCATGCCTGTAGCTCACCACCTCGCCGCTAGGGGTAGCCAGGCCAATGTAAACCAACCCCACGGGTTTCTCAAGACTACCGCCGTCTGGTCCAGCAATGCCAGTAATACTCAAGGCCCAGTCGGTGTGCAGCAGCGCCTTAGCTCCCAGAGCCATCTGCTCAGCGACGATCGCACTGACGGCCCCCTGCTCGTCTAAAACCGCACTATCGACCTTGAGCAAGTTGACCTTGACGCAGTTTTCGTAGGCAATGACGCCGCCGTAAAAATAGGCTGAGCTGCCGGCAACATCGGTCAGTAGGTGGCCCAGGCCGCCCCCGGTGCATGACTCAGCCACAGCCACCGTCTGCTGGCGCTGCAGCAAGAGCTGGCCCACCACCGAGGCCAGGGTGTCATCATCGGCCCCGTAGCAGTTGTCTGACATCAGGGCGCGAATGGCTGCTTCCACTGGTTCAATTTGAGCCATGGCAGCAGCGGTTGAGTCGGCCATGGCGCTAATGCGCAGCTTGGCTTCGCCCTTGCTGGCGTAGGGGGCCACTGTGGGGTTGCCCTGGCTGAGGTAAGGGGCCACCTGCTCTGCCAGGGCCGATTCGCTCACTCCCCAAAACCGCAGCATGCGGCTGACGATCGTGGTCGTCACCCAACCCTGAGCATGCAGGTAGGGCACGGCGGTTTCACGCCACATGGCCTGCATTTCGCGCGGCACGCCGGGAAAGGTCATGAGGGTTAGGCCAGGGCGCGGCGACCAGATAATGCCGGGGGCGGTGCCCTGGGGGTTGGGCAGCACCAGCGCTCCCTCTGGCAGCAGCGCCTGCTTGCAGTTGCTGGGGGGCATCGCGCGACCGCGAGCCTTAAATTTAGCTTCGATATCGGCCAGCAGGTCGGCATGCTCTACCAGGGGGGCACCAAACAGATCGGCCAGTGTCTCTAGGGTCAGATCGTCCGGGGTAGGGCCTAGTCCGCCGGTAAATAGCAGCAGCTTCGGGTCTGAGGTCGAGTCTGCGCCGGAGCGCTCTGTGGCCAGAGTTACCACCTGCTGAATCCTGGCTGGATTGTCGCCGACGACGGTTTGGTAGTAGTGGGCAATGCCCAGGGCAGCCAGCTCTTTGGCTAAAAACTGAGCGTTGCCGTTGAGAATATCCCCCAGCAGCAGCTCGGTACCGACGCAGATAATCTCTGCACTTCTCTCTGCAGGTTCGGAGGCTGGGCTGGGGTTGTCGAGATGCTTAGGTTGAAAGGCTGGGCTGGGGGGCATGGGGCGGGCCGAGGGCGAAGGAAAGATAGCTGTGGCGCAATAGTGTCATTATGACCATTGCAGGGGAGTCAGGAAAAGCCTACCAGTCTGTTTGCAGGCATTCCTCAAGGGCTGGCGCTGGTCGTTGTGCATTGGTTAGTGCAAGGGAGAAAGCCCGATGGCAGGTTGGAGCAATGGTCGAAGCCCCGCTTTAGGGGGCGATGGTCAAGGATCTGCCGGGGGCGATCGGGGGGGCGATCGCAAACCCAGCTGGGCCTCTGGGCTCCTGGCCCTGGTGCTGGGTGGCTTACTCTACCGCACTATCGTCGCGTTCTGGATGCTGCCAGGCTTTGATGAGGCCTACTACTACCTCTACAGCCGCTATTTAAGCTGGAGCTACTTCGACCATCCGCCCATCGTCGCCCTGACTACTGGCGTAGGCTGGTGGCTAACCGGGATTATTTCTCCATTTACCCTGCGGCTGGGGGCGCTGGTGCTGTACTGCATCAGCCTGGGGCTTCTATACCTGGCGGCAGTGCGCCTGTTTTCGGCGGCGGTCGGGCAAATGACTGTGGCTATTGTCACCCTGATTCCGCTGTTTGCCATTGCCTTTGGCATTCTAAACTCTCCCGACAACGGGCTAATTTTGTTTTGGAGCGCCACGCTGCTGGTGGCCGCCTGGGAGTTTTTCCCGAGCCGGAGCCGCCTCGGCCACGACGGCCTAATTCAAGCTACCTATGTGCCCACCTGGCGCATCGCACTCCTGGGCTTAACCGTGGCTTTAGCCTGCTTGAGCAAGTATCACGGCTTTGTGCTGGGCATTAGCCTAGTGGGGTTTTGTGCGGCCTATCGGCCCTACCGCGTCGCGCTGCGATCGCCCTGGATGCTGCTCGCCATAGCCGTCTTTGGCCTCACCCTCTTTCCGCTTTGGTACTGGAACAGCCAGCACGACTGGATTTCCTTTCGCTTTCAGCTGGGCATGCGGTTTGATGGCAACACCGGCAGCAGCGGCTTTAGCCTGGGGCAAATGGTGGGCTACTGGCTGCTGTCAATCGTCTATCTGTTTCCCCTGTTTGGGTTTCCGCTGTGGTGGGTCGCCGCTAAACAGAGCGGGAAACAGGCGTTGTTTTGGGTTTCTCCCAGCCTGAGCGGTGGCGAAGCTGAGGATCACTACAAGCAAGCCCTGATTCTCTGGCTGTCGCTGCCCATTATGCTGCTGTTTACCCTCCTGGGGGGCAAGCAGCAAATTTTACCCGCCTGGCCTGCGCCTGGCTACTGGGGTGTGGCTATTTTGCTAGCGGCCCAGGTGCTGGTCTGGCAGCGCCAGCGGCCCCGGCTGATTCGTCGCTGGCTGTGGGGTTCAGGGTTATTTTTAGCCTCGCTCTCGATGGTGGCGCTGCTGCACCTGCGGCTTGGCATTTTGCAGCAGCCCAGCACCTACGCCATTTTGGGTGGGCTAGTCCCCGTTGAGCAAGATGGCTCCACCGAACTGATCGACACCACTCAAATGCAGCGCCTGTTTGCCAGCACGCCCGAGGTGAGGGCAGCCCTAGATCAGGTGGGATTTGTCTTTACTAACGAGTATTATTTGGGGGGCTACTTTGCCATGGCTATTCACCCCCTGGTATACCTACCGGTGACCGCGTTTAGCCAAGACCCACGCGGTTTTGCCTTCTGGTATAACCCCCAAAACTGGGTAGGCCAAGACGGGCTCTACATGACGATCGATCGCTTCACCGAAACCGACGAAATTATCGATCGCTACCGCCCGCTCTTTGACAGCATTGAACCTTTAGCTACTGTTCCCCTGCGCCGGGGTGGGGCAGTAACAGAAACTATTCACGTCTATCGGGCCAACAACCTGCGTCGAGCCTACGAATATCCCTACGGGGCTTCAGCGAGTGCGCTGCCGCAGCCGCCAGCCGGTGTAGCTGAGTAGGGCCGTAGCCCCGAGGGCGTAGACAAGCCCGCTGGGAACACCGGCAAAGGCCAGGGCCAAACTGCCTGCCCATAGGGTAAGCACATAAATAAACAGTACCGTCACGCGGTGGGAAAGCCCGGCCTCCAGTAGGCGGTGGTGCAGGTGGCGCTTATCGGCCACAAAGGGCGACTTGCCAGCCCGCAGCCGGTCTAAAATGACCGCCGACATATCTAAAATGGGCACGGCCAAAATTAGGTAGGGCAGCAGCACCGCCGCTGTCGTCACCGTCTTGACCAGGCCAATGACCCCGACCCCAGCCAGGGTAAAGCCCATAAAATAAGCCCCACCATCGCCCATAAAGATCTTGGCCGGGTTGAAGTTGTAGCGCAAGAACCCCAAGGCACCCCCGGCCAGGGCAGCGGCAATTAAGGCTGCAGCGGGCTGATTCATAAACAGACTCATCACCAGCATGACCAGTGCCGCAATACCGGAAACCCCGGCGGCCAAGCCGTCGAGGCCGTCGATCCAGTTGATGGCATTGGCCATGCCTACCAGCCACAGAATTGTCACCGGCAGGCTGATAAAGTTGGGCAGCTGGGTGAGCCCGTAGAAAGGAATGGTGAGGAAGTCGATGCTGACGCCCACATACCAGGCCATTGTGGCCACAACGGCCTGCATAAGCAGACGACTGATGGGAGAAAGCCCAAATAGGTCGTCGGTCAGGCCGATTAGAAAGAACGCCAGCCCTCCTAGGGTAACGCCCCAAATTTGAAACTCTTGCGGGGGGGCGAGGTGCTGGCCAGTAGCATCAATAAACCCGCCTAGTGACCACACCACCAGCAGCGCCAGCAGCGTACCTAGAAATATGGAAACTCCGCCCAGGCGCACCATGGGCTTGTCGTGTACTTTGCGACCACCGGGCTGATCCACTCGCCCACTTTTGAGACCAATGCGGCGCACAATGGGCGTCGTGCCAAGCACTACAGCGGCGGAGATACCAAAGGCCAGCACATGATACAAAACAAACGGCATCCTCACCCCTCCTATTTTGAGAACCCAGGACTTAGCTAGTTGGGTTCTATTTCAGCAGCCTACTATGCCTTGACGGTACTCTTTGACCCAGGCCTGTCCTAAGCGCTAAGCACCGAGGTACTAAAACTGAATCAGAGAGTACTCTTGCCCGAAACAGTCCATAGGATAGGCCGAGTCTGCTAAATAAGCAAAAACTCCATGCAATTATGACAGAACATTAAGGTGTTACCCTAACTTGCTGCGCCATTACATGGAGTGGTAAGTAGGCTCAGAGCGGCAGAGCCTAGCCTAGGCGTATTTTGGACATATTTATGGCCTAGACCAGAGCTGGAACCAGCCCGCCCAGGTGAGCGTAGAGGGGGAAACGATCGCACAGGGCCGCCACTCGCCGCTTGCAGGGCTCAGCCATCGTGGCGTCGTCTGGGTTGAGCAGGCGATCGGCAATGATGTCGGCAATTTCGGTAAACTCGGCCTCGCCCATGCCCCGAGTTGTCATGGCTGGCGACCCCAGGCGCAGCCCGCTGGTGACAAAGGGCGACTCGGGGTCGTAGGGCACGGTGTTCTTATTGGCGGTGATGTTGACGCCGCTGACTAGCTGGTCGGCCCGCTTGCCCGTCATGCCGATAGAGCGTAGGTCAACTAGAACCAGGTGGTTGTCAGTGCCATCAGAGACAACCTTGATACTCCGCTGCTGCAGCTGAGCCGCCAGCTGCTTGGCATTGGCAATCACCTGAGCCGCGTAGGTGCGAAACTCGGGCCTGAGGGCTTCGCCAAAGGCCACAGCCTTAGCGGCGATAACGTGCTCTAGAGGGCCGCCCTGGCTGCCAGGAAAGACCGCTTTGTCAAACTTTTTGCCCAGCTCGACATCGCGGGTAAGAATCAGGCCACCGCGAGGACCGCGCAGGGTTTTGTGGGTAGTGGTGGTGACAACATCGCAGTGGGGCAGGGGGTTGGGGTGCAGTCCAGCGGCCACTAAGCCAGCGATGTGTGCGATATCGGCCAGCAGGTAAGCGCCAACTTCATCGGCGATCGCCCGAAACTTTTCAAAATCAATGGTGCGGGGGTAGGCTGAATAGCCGCAGATAATCATCTTCGGGCGGTGCTCTAGAGCCAGGGCACGAATTTGGTCAAAGTCGAGCTGTTCGGTGTCGCGGCTGACGCCGTACTGGGCTACCTTAAACCACTTGCCCGACACGTTGACGGGTGAACCGTGGGTGAGGTGCCCCCCGTGGGAGAGATCCATGCCCAAAATGGTATCGCCAGGCTCTAGCAGGGCCAGGAATACAGCAAAGTTGGCCTGGGCACCTGAGTGAGGCTGCACGTTGGCGTGAGCGGCCCCGAAGAGTTCTTTAGCGCGATCGATCGCCAGCTGTTCCGACTCATCTACAAAGGCGCAGCCGCCGTAGTAGCGCTTGCCGGGCAAGCCCTCAGCGTATTTATTCGTCAGTACCGACCCCTGGGCGGCCAGTACCGCCGCCGAGGTAAAGTTTTCGCTGGCAATCAGCTCCAGGTGGTCGCGCTGGCGCTGCAGCTCGCGCTGCAAAATGCTCGCCAGCAGCGGATCAGACTCTTGGAGAAAATCAAAGTTAGTTTGAGGCACGGGCAAGGCTCCCAGCGATCGACAAATGTATACGGACAAAACAAGGGGGCCGGTTAAGCGATAGCCGATAGCAGGACTGCCTTCCCCCGAAGCATGGGCGGCTGCTTAAACCCAGGCCGCTTTGTTACCAATATCACGCCCTGCCACAGCGCGATGTTATAACGCTATAACCAGCTTAGAAACGGCGGCCATTGAGCAGTTTGCACGCAGTTTATTATCTTATCTGGATGGCTTTGAATTGGGTAGGTTAACCCCGGATTCGCTGAGGACAGACTGCACGGATTCAGAATTCTCGGGCAAATGTTACGGATTGCAACATATAATCTTTAAGAACGGCGGGGGCAGGGTTGCTTCTGGGAATGGGCCGATTTCAACTGTTTTGCCAAAGTTGGGTGCAGTTGTGAGAGGCTAAGTTAAGCAGAATTGCCTGTAGTCGGTTTGAGATTTATATTCTCCAGGTTTGGGTCATTAATGCTGCAACTGACGGATTCTCCCCCCATCCAGTCCCTATCCTCTGTTGAGGACGCCTACGAGGTGTGTCGGCGCGTCACGGCGAAGTATTCCAAGACGTTCTACACCGGCACTATGCTGATGGCCCCGGCTAAGCGGCGCGCCATTTGGGCGATATACGTTTGGTGCCGCCGAACCGATGAACTGGTGGATGGGCCGCAGGCGCAGTTTACCAGCGAAAAAACTCTCGATCGCTGGGAAGCCCAGCTAGAGTCAATCTTTGCGGGCTGCCCGGTGGATGACGAGGATGTTGCCTTAGTCGATACCCTAGAGCAGTTCCCCCTCGATATTCAGCCCTTCCGCGACATGATTGCGGGTCAGCGGATGGATTTGCACCGCTCTCGTTACGACACCTTCGACGATTTAGAACTCTACTGCTATCGGGTGGCCGGTACTGTAGGGCTGATGTCGACAACGGTTATGGGTATTGATACCCAGCTGCAAACCGCCCCCTGGAACCAGCAGCAGAATTTTGACCCGACTCCCCAGGCGATCGCCCTAGGCATTGCCAACCAGCTCACCAATATTCTGCGCGACGTGGGCGAAGATGCTCGCCGGGGCCGTATTTATTTGCCCCTGGCCGACCTGGCGGCCTTTGACTACACCGAGGCCGACCTGATGGCTGGCGTCGTTGACGATCGCTGGCGGGCCTTAATGGCCTTTCAGATCGATCGCGCCCATCGGTTTTATGCCGAAGCAGAGAGCGGCATTGGGCTGCTGAGTGAAGATGCCCGCTGGCCTGTATGGTCGGCTTTGGCTCTCTACCGCCAGATCCTAGATGTGATCGAGGAGAACGAGTACGACGTCTTTAGCCAACGGGCCTTTGTGCCTTCGCTGCGAAAGCTGTTAACCCTGCCCCGTACCTTGATTAAGGCGCGGGTACTCTAGGTTAAAATCATCAGCGTGAGTAGGTGAGGCGGGGGTTGGCGAATGGCTCCTCCCTAATAGGGCAAAAGCAGCAGGATTTATTAAGATATGTGTAGCCCCTTAGGACACCCTTCTCTATCTTGCTCTACTTGCCATGACGACCACTGCTCCCGCTTCTGCCGCAGCACCGAACGCCACTGACTGGAAAATTAAACTGCTCTACGACGGCGATTGCCCCCTCTGCCTGCGCGAGGTCAATTTTTTGCGCAAAAAAGATAGCGGGCGCGGCTTGGTTGCCTTCACCGACATCGCAGCCGACGACTACACGCCGGAGGAAAACGGCGGCGTTGACTTTGCCACAGCCATGGGCCGCATTCACGCCGTGCGGCCCAATGGTACAACGATTAAAAATGTAGAGGTCTTTCGCCAGGTGTATGCCGTGCTCGGTTTGGGCTGGGTTTATGCCCCTACCGGCTGGCCCCTGATTGGCCCTCTGGTGGACTGGGTCTATGGCATTTGGGCCAACTGGCGGCTGGCGGTAACCGGCAGACCTAGCCTCAAGATCATCTTGGCAGAGCGCGAGGCGCGGCTAGGGGAAGGGTGCAGCGATCGCTGCCAGATTTGAGCTGACATGCCTAACGAAGTCGGCCAGCTGACTAGTAAATGCCTCAAAAAAAGCCGAGTCTTCTCTTAGTAAGAACTCGGCTTTTTTTGAGTTTAAATTACTTTGAACTGCGCTCAGCTACTCAGAGTCAGAACCGCTGTCTTCGGCCTCGTCGAGGGAATTGCCGGGGCCATTGTAGAGGGCGTCGAGCTGCTCACGGGCGTCTTTGACCGAGATCGACTTCATCACCAGCAGCGGCTCGCGAATGACGTGGCCATCTTGATCGAGCAGTTCGGGGTGAGGCATGGGGTCATCGCCCTGAGTAGCCCGCTGGCCACCGTAAGCCCTAGGCGACTGGGGATTGCGAGCATTGCTGCCGAGCAAAACTAGGTTCCTGACCAGGTTTGCGATCGCCATTATGGCCAGAACCGCAAACGCAATGATATAAACGACGTGCCACATAGCTGCTATCCTTTGGCCAACCTTTGCCTCTCTTGACTTTAGCGCGTTTCAGGTCTTCGTGCTGGATCAGCTCTAAAACCTAAATTTCAACTCGCAAAACCTGTATCTAGTTTAACCAAAATTCCTCTGCTTCGGCTTCAACCGCAAGGCTGCTCAGAGGTTGCCAGCCCGGCTGCCAGAGCGACGGATTCTTTAGCTGCTTAGCATTCACCCACAGCCGCACCATCGGGTCACAGGAGGCCACCAGTTCGGCGAAGACCCACTGACCCTCCTGCTTACGGTTGGCCACCTGAAAATGCCGCCAGCCCTCAGTCTTTTGGCGGGCCGTCCATTTAGAGCCGAGCAGGTGAGGATATTTTTGTTTGCGGCGCATGGGGGAGTAGGTGAGGTGAATGAGTGGGTGAAGCTAGCGAATGCCGCTGGCTTCGAGGCGCTTTTTGATGCCGCCCATGTGGATGGCGCGACTGCTAAGTTGGGCCTGTTTTTCGCCAATTAGCACGTAGACGCGGCCTGAGAGTAGCTGACGCAGAAAGGGACGGCGGTAGACCAAAACACCGTCTAAATCGGCATCGCCATCTTCGGTATAGCCCATTTCAGCCAGCCCGGCATCGAGTTCGCGCTTAAAGGTTTTGCGGCTGCTAATTGGTAAATTCAGCGTGGTGCTGCGATTGATCAATGCCCCCATCAGGCCGCCCACTGCTCCAAACATAGTGCCGTATAGGTTTGGCAGGCCGGTGTCGAGGCCAATGCCGAGGGTTTTGGTCGCCAGCAGTGCGGTAACTAGGGCCGTGCCGGAAAAGTAATACAAAAACGTGAGGCCAAAACCAGGACCAGAAGGCAGCGTGGGTTCATCGGACATGGTGGAGGAATCTCTCGAATTTGGGCACTGGTGTCTATCTTTTCATCAATCCTGGCCGTTGGGAACGGTTGAAGACTTGGTAGGCTAATAGAGATTTTCCAGGGCCTGGGTATGCTCAATTTGCTTCAGCTCAGCGGCAAACAGCGGCAGTTTGTAGAACTCTTGCAGCGGCAGCAAACCGTAGATAGTCTGCGATCGCTCTGTGCCCAGGCCGGATTTGATTTCAACTTTATCAACGGCTTTTTGCGCAGCGGTGCGCTCGATGGCTACGTGCAGCGGCAGGAGCATACCCAGCGGCGGTGGGTATTGACCGTCAAGGGAGAAGATCTGGGCGGAGTTTTGCCGGGGTTTCATTTAGCCGAACGGTTGCTCAAGGGAAGTAGCGATCGCGCTACCCTGCAGGCCGAGTTGGGCAACACCTTCAGTCTCAACTATGGGGCGCTACGGCGCGAGCAGGCGGTCGACCTGACCGATGGCGATAGGGAAGGTATGGTAACGGTGCTTAAGTCATCGGTGCTCGGTGCTTACCAGCAGCGGCAGACGGTGTTTGCTGCAATCACGGCTGGTCAAGAGTTGGCCGATGGGGCAGCGTCCTCTCTGGAGTGGCTGCAGCAGCAGGGCTATATCACCAGCCGAGTCGAGTCAGACTACAGCCTAACGGTGCTACCCGCCCTGCAAACCCTGAATCTGGAGGCGATGGTTACATCGCTCACCAGTGAGCTAATTCTCTCGGGCCAGTGGCGACAGGTCGACCTCAAGCCCTACGACATTCAGTCCGAAGTGCCCGATGTAGCCTACGGGCGGCCCACCATTTTGACCCAGTGCATTCAGCGCATTCGCGATATTTTTCTAAATATGGGCTTTGACGAAATGTCGGGCTACCTGGTGGAGTCGGCTTTTTGGAACTTTGACGCCCTGTTTACCCCCCAAGACCACCCGGCTCGGGAGGTGCAGGACACCTTTTACCTGGCCAATCCCCAGACCCTGCCCCTGCCCGAGGATCAAAGCCTCGTCGATCGCGTCAAGCAGGTGCACGAAGCCAACTACGGCGGCCAGTGGACCGAGGCTGAAGCCAGTCGCGCCATTTTGCGTGCCCATACCACCACCTCTACCGCCCGCCGCCTGCACCAGCTGCAGGGCCAAGACGGCAAATACTTCTCCATCGATCGCGTCTTTCGCAACGAAACCATCGATCGCACCCATCTGGCCGAGTTTCACCAAATCGAGGGCGTGGTCGTCGGCGAACTGCTCAGCGTGCGCACTTTGATGGGCTATCTCACCTACTTTTACGAGCGCCTGGGCTTTAAAAATCTCAAGTTTAAGCCCACCTACAACCCCTACACCGAGCCGTCGCTAGAGGTGTTTGCCTACCACCCGCCCAGCGATCGCTACATCGAAGTGGGCAACTCCGGCCTGTTTCGCCAGGAAATGCTGGAACCCCTGGGCTGCGGCGACAAATCTACCGTTGCCTGGGGGCTGGGCCTGGAGCGCATTGCCATGCTGCTCTACGATGTGGAAAAGCTCTCCGACCTGATTGGCCCTGATATTCGGTTGTAAAAATATCGAAGAGAGCGGGCGCATGGAGCGCATAGAGAAAAAATGATTTAGGCGGCAGATTCTGCGGGTAAATCGTCTGAAGGATTCACTAGAACCTCTAGCTCCAGAGTGAGCTGCTCGGCAGGTTCAGCATCGGCGTTGGCCTCGGGGGCTTCAGACCCAGTTTCATCAGAGACCGCTTGATCGTCGCGCTCTAGCCAGGGAGAGTCGAAATGATGCCAGGGCAGTACGGGCTCGTTGGGCAGGCTTTCGGTGAGTACCGTAATGTTGCTCACATCTGGCTCGGGCAGTGCCACCCGTCGCTCCAGAGTCGTTTCTTGCTGTCCATCGCTCATTACTGGTTCCCGCTGAATGCGTTAAACCCTTTGTGAATAGGGCTTTTAAGGTTGCTAGAATATCCCTGAGGACGCCCCGGTAGCCACGTAAATTACCAGAATATGTACCAGCATGATAGCAGTTGTGCCCCAGATGGTGTAAGCCGCATATTTGAGGCTCTGGGACGTATCTTCGAGGCGCTGCTTATTGGCGTTGTAGGTCTCAGACAGGTTGACCAGCATTTGCAGCTGGTAGTCTTGCTCCGGCAGGGCCAGGTAGGTTTCTAAGAATTTACGGTCTTCTAGGTTGGGGGTAACGGCCACCTGACGAGGCAAAAAGGCTCCCATCAGCAGCGAAAAGCTGACCAAAAACCCAAAAATTTCCGCCAGGCTAAATACGCTGCCGCTGACCAGCAGCCGCGAAATACTGAGGCTAGTCAGCAAAGCGCCATTGGCCACAAACAAAATGTTGAGCTTAGCCGTCAAAAGCTGGCTTTGCTCGCTCTGCTCGCGCAGCACCATGCGCACATCCTGGGCGGCTAGAGCCAGCGTCGCCGGAGGAATTGGCGGCGGGGCAGGGCTTAGATCTTCTACGGGCAGGCTGAGCTGGATCTCGTCGAGGGACGAAGCCTCGTCTACCCCGAACGGCTGATCGACCGGAGCAGAGACAGAAACGGTATTGACCATGGTGCTGATGGCAGTGAAATAACCCCTACCTCAATACTAGTGAGGATTTCAGCGGATGAGCACCGACCACAACGGCGAATTAGAGGCGTTGTAGACTTTATGGTGAAGTTTGACCACCCTAGCGAGGCTACCCGTCGCGCTGTAGCACCTCAGCGAACTCTAGCTCTTCGGAAGCCAGGACGAAAATTGTCGCCGGTAGGGGTGTAGTTCGTTTTTGCAGATCTACGTAGTACTCGGTAAAGGCGTCGCCCGGACTGGCCAGGCCCAGAAACACCAGGTCTGCGGTTTTAGACGTGGTTATAAGAATGTCGTCGAAGGGGCGATCGCGGGCTACAATCACTCGGGGAATGGCCCCAATCCGCAGGCCTTTAACCAAACTCTCCAGGTTTTGCTCAGCAGCGGCCTTAGCCTGGTCGTTGGCGACAACTAAGTTCAAATAGATATCGGCATTGCGCCAGCGCCCGCTGGTTCGCAGTAGGTAAGCCAAAATCAGCATCAGGCCGCCGTTAGTCTGAAGCCCACCCCACCAGACATCAATGCGGCGGTTCGTAGGCAAAGGGTTGAAATCTGGATAGTTTTCCGGCTGGCTGCGAAAAATCAGCACGTTGCGTCGCGCCTGGTGGCAGGTGGCGATCATCTGACAGAAGCGATCGCGCGTATTTTCGGCTTCGGTATCGCCCAGCAGCACCGTATTGGGTACCAGCGGTCCAATACCGTAGGCATCCACCAGTTTTTCCATACCGCTAAAGGGGTCTGGGGCCGTAACCAGCCGCACAAAGGCCTCAATGCCCTGCTTGTCGAGATAGTCTTCGATAGTTGACTCTAGGGCGTCTTGCTGGCTAGCGCTGCGGGCTCCAGAGGGCAGCACACTCGACAGCGTAATCAACCCCCGGTTGTGGGTCAAATCGACAGCCAGGTTAGTCAAATGCGGCCGCTTAGTCGGTGCCCCAGAAAACACCAGCAGATGGGGTCGCCAGTTTTTAGCATCGGGGGTCGTTTGCATTTGAAACAAGCCGGTGCGTACCAGGGTCATCCACAGCCCGTTGCGCACGTCGCCCCAGGCTCCCTGCATTTCGCGGCGCTGTAGCCAGATAAAAATGCCCAGCACAATCAGTGCAGCCATTACCGTGGCTACCGCATTGATCAAAAACATCACCACCAGACAGCCCACGGCCCCCAGCAGCGAAAAGATCCAGTGCACCTTGAACGTGGGCCGAAAGGAGGGGCTCTGCAAAAAGGTCTCCAGCCCCGCCGACACATTTAGCACCAGGTAGGTCGTCAGAAAAAACATGGTTAGCACTGGCGCAATCAGGTTGAGATCGCCAATGCCAACGGCAGCCAGGGCAATGCCCAGGGTAAACCATGTACCGAGACGAGGTTCATCCATAGGCCCATGACCCCGGCCTAACCACTTCAGCCAGCTGGGCAAAATGCCGTCGCGGGCCAGGGCTTGCAGCACCCGAGGAGCGCCCAAAATACTGCCGATCGCGCTCGATAGAGTGGCTCCCCAAACCCCCAGTAAAATGATGTCTCCCCACCGGGCTATGCGGCGCATCACCAGTGGTTCAGCCAGCAGTGTTGCAGGGTCGGCCCACTGGTTTAAGAAAATCGGAATCACCATGTAGATGACGTAGCCAACGCCGATGGCGGCCAGGGTGCCGTAGGGGATCGATCGCTGGGGATCTTTTAAATCGCCCGACATGTTGACCCCAGCCATAATGCCGGTAACCGCCGGAAAAAACACCGCCAGCACTGCCCAAAACCCCACCGAACCCGGCGCTTCAGCGACCGGTAGCGCCGTTGGCTCAGCGCTATGGCCCAACATCAGCGACACCAAAGACAGCACAATGGCCGCCATGATGAAGTACTGAGCCTTAATCGCAATATCCGCCGATTTCAGCGCCAGCACAGCGACCAAAATTGTGGTGATGAACGCTACTAAAGTTTGGGACCACCCCGGGAAAACCTGTACCAGGCTTTCGGCAAACCCAATGGTATATAGCGCCACCGAAAATGCCTGGGCCAGATATAGCGGAATGCCCACCGCTCCGCCGGTTTCAATGCCCAGAGAGCGGCTGATCATGTAGTAAGCTCCGCCCGCCCGCACCACCTGATCGGTGGCAATGGCTGAAATGGATAGCCCCGTCAGCAGCGTGATTGAGGTGGAAATTGTCACAATTAGCAGCGTTTGCCAAAGCCCCACGTGGCCCACAACCCAGCCAAAGCGCAGGTACATGATCACCCCCAGGATGGTCAAAATAGACGGAGTGAACACGCCGCCAAACGTACCTAAGCCCTGGGATTCGCTCCCTTTCGATAAAATGACGCTGCTGTCTGATGCCTTAGACATGGGCTGTTCCTAAGCAGATTTGCTGTCTTGACCTGTCACCAGGTCAGCGCATGCGGTCTAGGGAACCCTAAATCCCTACAATTTTCTCAGATCTAGGTAAGGCCAATTCAGGCCGAGGTCAGCATGCACAGGCAGTATCCTAGCCTTTCTGACCGTGGTTAATCGCCCATTTCGATAGATTTCACTAGGTTCTTATGCTCGCAGACCCTCTCAATACCTAGGCTTGAGCGCTGAGCAAATGCCGGTAGTGCTGGACATGCAGGGCAGCTGAGCGAGACCAGGCGTAATGAGGCAAAATTGGGCGGCTTCGTTCCACTAGCCTGGGGGCGATCGCAGGGTTGAGGCTGTCTAGCATGGCCTGGGCGATCGCATCCACCGCCTCAGGATCTACCAGCAGCGCTTGCCCAGGGTTGAGAAACTCGGTAAAGGGCGGCTGATCGGCGGTAATAACGGGCAGTCCTGATGCGATCGCCTCCAGCACCACCAGCCCCCAACCCTCTTTTGTTGACGGAAAGCAAAATACGTCAGCGGTACGGTAGAGGGCGGGCAACTCAGCATCGGGGATCACGCCCGGCAAAAGAACCGATTGACCGATGATTGGCCCATGCTGCTGCGCCAACGTCTGGGCCAGAGCAAAAAATTCCTGACGGTAGGGTTCGTAATCGAATAGGGTAGCCCCGCCCGCTACCACCAGCTGGGCCTGGGGATAGTGGGTGAGCACCTGGGCAAAGGCCGCCAGCAGGCGCAGAGAATTCTTGCGCGGTTCAATGCCTCCCACCGTTAGAAAGATGGGCGATCCGGTTAGACCGTAACGAGCTTTGATAGCGTTCTCTTGGCCTGAAAGAGTGGAGGAAAACCGTCGTAAATCTACGCCGTTGAGTACTCTAGGGGCTGCAATGCCGTAGTCGTCGCGGAGGGTCTGGTGCCAGCGATCGCTCACACACAGACACAGATCAGGATCGCGAATCGACTTATCCTGGCACTGCTGCAGGTAGATGCTGGCATAGTCTTCAATGTGGTGGACGGTGCGCACCACATTAGAAACCCGTCTCCGCTGCCGCAGCTGCACCAGGGCATTGGCCCCAATGCAGTCCTGGGCGTGGTAGACATCGTAGGTTTCTGAATTAGCCAAAAAATAATCCACAAATTCTTGAATGCGCTGGCGAATCAGGGCATCGATTGCCTGGTCTGGGGGCAAGTTTTTAGGCGGTGGCTGAGCAGGCACAAACTGAACTTTGGCCAAAATCTCGCGCTCAAACCCCTGACCATCTTTATCGAGGGCGTAGACGCAGACCTGGTGACCTAGCTCAGTCAGCGCCGTTGCCAGTTCCAGAGTATGGACAACGCTGCCCCGCAGCTTGGTAGCATAGGTCAGCAGGGCAATCCTGAGAGGTTGAGGCATGGGAGATCTAAGGTTGCTTTTCGACGCTAGGGGCAAATCCCGTGAGGGGTTCGATCGCAAAGTCCCAAAAACAGATTGAGTCGTGGCCCAGCTGGAGAGTGAGGGTTTGCTCTATCGTGATAGTGCCCACAGGATTGCACACCAGCCCCTGGCGGTGAAACTGCGACTGGATTAGGGCCACGGCTTCGGGCCGCACGCTGAGCAAATAGCCGTAGCTGGGGAAGCTGAGCAGCCAGGGCAGCAAATCTACGCCGGGGGGAGGCGCGATCGCCCCCAAATCGAGCACCGCCCCACACCCCGAGGTCTCCAGCAGCATCAGCGCCGTACCGACAATGCCGCCCATGCTGATGTCTTTACCCGTATCGCAGAGGCCAGATTCGGCCAGGGCAGGCAACAGGGCGAGGTTTTGGCGCAGGCGATCGCGGTTCGCGCAGCGCTCCGTTCCGGAATCGCACTCCGTCGCCGCATTCCAAAACGGGTACTGCGGGTGCATGGTGCCCTGCATGTCGGTCACGTGCAGCAGCACATCCCCAGGCTGGGCGCTAAAGCTGGTGATCAGCCGCTTGGCCCGGCCCAGAATGGCGACACTCAAAGCCGCGTAGGGGCTGTGGCAGCTGGTGTGTCCCCCCACAATCGGCACGTTGAAGGCTTGGGACGCTGCCACCATGCCTTGCCACAGCGGGGCTACCTGCTGGGGAGACTGGCTCCAAATCGTATCAACCACGGCGATGGGGCGGCCCCCCATCGCGTAGATATCGCTGACGTTGACCATCACGGCACACCACCCGGCGAACCAGGGGTCGGTCTCAACTAGGGTGGGCCACATGCCCTCCGCTGCCAGCAGCAGATAGCCGTCGCCATCGGGGAGGGCGGCGCAGTCATCGCCTAAAAAAACAGGAACCTGGTCGGTGGAGGAGACAAATCTGCCCAGCCGATCGGCGGCGGTTTGGATATCTTGCTTGTGCAGAATGCCCAGCGATCGCCGCAGTTCATCGGCCAGTTCCCCAAGCGTTAGATCGTTTGCCATAGATGTGCGTATAGATGCCCTAGGACACCTGCTGGGCAGTCCAGGGCAGGGTAGGACGAATCTCGCTACCGGGGGGATAGTGGGCCAGATCGGCTTCCATCAGGTGGTGATTGCGATCGCACAGCACCATTTCCTCTAGCGAGTTCCAGTGCAGGCGCTGGAAAAAGCGCACGTTTTGATCTTGCACCGTGGCGAGGAAGCGATCGCAGCCCCAGGTATTGGCCGTTGTCACCGCCTTGTGGATTAGCCCTTTGCCAATCCGACCCACGCGACGATAGTTGGAGTGCACTCCCAGCCGCCCGCCGTACCAGAGTCGGGGCGACTTTTCGTAAATGCGCACTACGCCCACGACGCGATGCTCTGGAGCTGCCTCGTGATCCAACGCCACGATGGGATAGGCCACGCCATCTAGACTATCGGCATCATCCTGGTCAAAAAGCCCCTGTTCTTCACAGAAAATAGCCTGACGGAGAGAAAAATAGCCCGTTAAATCTTCGGGAGATTTAGCTAATTCAAAACTATAGCGATGGAGTGCCATGGTAGGTGACGAAGTTGTCTTGGGTTAGAGGTATCGAAATAGAGATCCCCTTCTGGGAGGGGCAGGGATGGATCAACTCTCAAAGGTTGACAGCGCGGAACAAGCCCCGCACTTGGCGCAGCCCGCCTTGATATCCGCCGAGGCCATGCCCGACTGCTTGAGCAGTGCGCCGACTCGCTGATAGAGGGTGAACATAAACTCGCTGCTGGGGGCAGGGTGGTTTGAAAGAGGCGTTTCACCAATGGGCACAAAGGGAACCACAAAGGGGTAGACGCCCAGGTTGATGAGGCGATCGCTGGCCTCCACTAACGTCTCCAAACTGTCGCCCAGGCCCGCCAGCAGGTAGGTGCTCACTTGCCCCCAGCCAAACACCTTGACTGCTGCCTCAAAGGCCTGGTAGTAAACCGTGAGGGGCACTTCAGCTTTACCGGGCATAATTTTGGCCCGCACATCAGGATCCACAGCCTCCAGGTGCATGCCTAGGCTGTCGATGCCAGCGGCCTTCATGCGGCCAAACCAGGCAAAGTCATCCGGCGGTTCGCACTGAGCCTGAATGGGCAAATTCACCCTCTGGCGAATGGCGGCGGCGCATTCGGTCAGGTAAGCGGCCCCGCGATCGCTAGTATTGGGCGTGCCTGTCGTCATAATCATGTGGGTCACGCCATCGAGCCGCACGGCAGCCTCCGCCACCTCCGCCAGCTGCGCAGGAGTCTTGCGGGCAATGGTGCGCTCAGCATCAAGGGATTTCTCGATGGCACAGAACTGGCAAGCGGTGGCTGGGTCGCGGTAGCGCATACAGGTCTGCTGCACCGTGGTCGCCAGCACATCGCGCCCGTGCAGCAGGGCGATCTTCCAGTAGGGGGTGCCGTCGGCGGTGGTGAGGCCGTAGAACTTGGGCGCGTTGGGCACGTCGATGGGGGTAATGGCTTCCCCGGAGGCTTCTAGATGCAGCGGGCTAGCCGCCGTCGCCCTGAGGGTATAGGGAGATTGGGCCGCACTGTCGGTGTAGACCGGCACCATGACGGTGGTGCCGTCGATGGTGATCGCTCGGTGATCCGAGGGGCCTGCGCCACCCCGCCGCCCCGCCGCGCCGGGAGTCGATTCCACCAGCCGCAGCCCGTGGGTCTGTAACTCTGTAATCAGCCGTTGCTTATTCATGGCCTGCCGCTCAATACCCAATAAAAACCTGCGTCAATCTTTGCCGCCAAAAAATAGCGACTCCATAACCGATTTAGCTGCCCGATTCATCTGTAAGAATGCGGCTCTACCCTACGCCGTTGGCAGCCCCAAACTGCTAGAGGGCAGATCCGGCATCGCTTCCCCTTCCAGGACTGGAGAGGCTTGGACTTCGCCCTGCGTCCTGGGGGAAAAGGGAACTGGCGTTTCTACCACCGACCAGGGTTCGTCGTTTAATCGCAGCCGCAGCAAGTCGGGGCGGGCGTAGTGGCCCACCGAGTCCATCATGCGCTTGCGTTTGGTAATTAGGGAAAAGTCAAGGTCTGCGATCGCCAAACCCTCCCCCGCGGTAATCGGCTCGGTCAAAGGTACTCCCTCGGGGCTAATGATGGCGGTGTAGCACCCCCCCGACAGCACGCGCTGTAGCACCTCGTCACCCGTAATTTGCTGCTTTTGCTCCGGCGTTAGCCAGCCCGTAGCATTCACCACAAAGCAGCCCGACTCCAGGGCATGGTGACGCATCGTGACTTCCATCTGGTCGCCAAAAATTTGCCCCACCATCGACCCCGGAAACTGCCCACAGTGAATTTGCTCCTGCTGAGTCATCAGAGCATAGCGGGCCAGGGGGTTGTAATGCTCCCAGCAGGCTAGTGCCCCCACGCGCCCCGCCGCCGTCTCCACAACCCGCAGCCCGGCCCCGTCGCCCTGGCCCCACACCATGCGCTCGTGATAGGTAGGGGTAATTTTGCGCCGCTTTAGCACCAGGGTGCCATCGGCATCAAACACCAGCTGAGTGTTGTAAAGTGAACCGGCATCGCGTTCGTTGACCCCCAGCACCACCACCATGCCGTAGGACCGGGCCGCCCGACTGACCGCATCGGTAACTGGCCCGGGCACTACCACCGCTTCCTCGTACAGCCGCATGTGCTCTTTGCCCATCAGAACCGGGGGCTGCACAAATGAGAAGTAGGGGTAGTAGGGAATAAAGGTCTCTGGAAAGACAATTAGCTTAACCCCGGCCTGGGCCGCCTGGGCGATGGTCTCCAAGACCTTCTCGGTGGTGCCGTCGCAGCTAAATAACACAGGGCTAATCTGGGCAGCGGCGGCTCGGACGGTTTTGGTGTAATCCATGGGAGTGGAGATAAGAGGGTGTGTGTGGTGGGCAGTGCCCACCCTACGGGCATCCCCTCTCTCCAGAGAGAGGGGATGGAGATGAGGGCTCTACATGGTCCAGGTATCGAGGATGAAGGCTCCTTCTTTGCGGTGCACAAGCACGATATCTAGAACGTCGAGGGGGCTGATGGGGCGAATGCCGGGAATCAAAGATGGTTCACCGTGGCCGTAGAGAGCCTGGAGGGCAAAGCGGCAAGCGTAAATCTTGCAGCCCATTTCCAGCAGCTTGACGACCTGGTTATTCATGGCTAGATGACCAGGAAACGCTTCATCGTTGAGCTTGGGAAAGCCGCGCTGTACCCCCAGCGTTACCCCAGGGCCATAGAGCAGCACCGAAGTCTCGAAGCCTTTGCGAATCAGGCGGGTGGCTTGCAGCAGGTTGACCAACCCGATAGAGCCTTCAAAGGCCACCGTGTGGAAGGTCACGAGGGCTTTTTCGCCCGGCTCGGCCTGCACATCGGGAAAAACTTTCTCTTCGTAGTCAACAAAAAAGTCTCCAGCCTGGTGAGCTGGCGCAGTTACTTCAGGCATATGTTTTCGCTCCTGGCAAAATTTCTTGCAGTCAGGCAGTTGTGACCGCATGTCTCAGAACCTTACGGGTGATGTCAGCGAGTTCCCGTATCAGCAACTACAAACTTTGCTGGTCTGACCTAATCAACAGGGGCAGGCCGGCAGCAGGTGCATTGGCGGTCATTAGTTGAGACATACCCCTGTCGAAAGTGATAGGGGTACTGGCTGAATGCACAGGGAGTAGCCAGGCAATCGAGCGATCGCATTCCTCCACCCTGCCACTAGCGCTAGATCAGGGTTTTCTGTAGCCAGAATTACACGTATCGCCCAATCAACGACCTAGGGTACGAAACAGAAAGCCCAGCGCACCTCACCCAGGACTCAACTATGACCATGCACCACAGCGCGATCGTAATCGGCGGCGGCCAGGCGGGGCTTGCGATTAGCTACTGCCTGCAACGCCGAGGCGTCGATCACCTGATATTAGAACAGCACCAGATTGCCCACTCCTGGCGCACCAAACGATGGGATTCGTTTTGTCTGGTGACGCCAAACTGGCAGTGTCAGCTGCCTGGTTTTCCGTACCCTGATGATGATCCCGATGGGTTCATGGGCCGTGATGCGATCGTGGAATACATTGAGCGCTATGCCAGTCACTTTAACCCGCCCCTCAAAACCGGGGTAACGGTGCAGCGGGTGCGCCGGGGCGAAAGCACAAACTTTGAAGTGGTGACTAACCAGGGCACCTTTACCGCTGACCAGGTGGTAGTAGCTACCGGTGGCTACCACACCCCCAAAATTCCGCGTCTGGCCGAACGGCTCGCTCCCGATGTGGTGCAGCTGCACTCGGCCCAGTACCGCAACCCTAAGTCGTTGCCGGAGGGATCCGTGTTAGTGGTGGGCACCGGGCAGTCAGGCTGTCAGATTGCTGAAGATCTTCACCTGGCCGGGCGCAACGTGCACCTGTGCGTGGGGGGTGCACCGCGATCGCCCCGCCGCTACCGAGGCAAAGACGTGGTGGAATGGCTAGACCAGATGGGCTACTACGACCTGGCGATCGATGACCATCCCCAAAAAGAAAACGTGCGCCACAAAACCAATCACTACGTTACCGGGCGCGGCGGCGGGCGCGAAATTGACCTGCGCCACTTTGCCCTCCAGGGCATGGGGCTGCACGGGCGGCTAACCGATATTCAGGGCACCCAGCTCACCTTCAGCGACGACCTGAAGCAAAACCTCGACCAGGCCGATGCCGTCGCCGAAAGCATCAAGCGCACCATCGATGGCTACATCGAAAAAAACAATATTGATGCTCCGGTCGATCCGCCCTACCAGCCAGTCTGGGAGCCGGAGGCGATTCCCGCCGACCTCGACTACCGCGAAGCCAACATTACCTCGGTGATCTGGTGCATTGGCTACGGCATTGACTACCGCTGGATCGAGCTGCCCGTTTTCGATGGTCAGGGCTACCCCGGTCACCGTCGCGGCGTGACTACCGTGCCAGGGCTGTACTTTCTCGGGTTGCCCTGGCTCTACACCTGGGGGTCAGCTCGCTTTTCGGGCATCGCCCGCGACGCGGAGTATCTGGCAGAGCAGGTTGCCGCCCAATCCAGGGGTAGTCAGCCTCGCGTTCCTCAGAGCGTCAATGAGGTGGCGATCGGGTCTTAGGAGTTTGGCATTTTTGAAGACTGCGATGTCTGAGGGTTATCCCAAACTACTACGCCTAGCTTGTATGAATCTTGAGCATTGGGACTACGGCTTCTTAACCATTGTTGTAGCGACGACTGACTTTCGCCTGAGGGCTGTCCTAAGAGGATATTCTTTAGACTAATGTCTTCATCTAGCTCCGGCCAGTGTATACCCGCTTTACCGCCCGTTAGCCGATAGTTTTTCCGCTCAGCCGGAGTACCGTGAAGTAAACGAGGATACCAGGCTAGTGGTACAGCAATTAAGCGTCCGTCAGACAGCTTGACCGTAAGCAAATCTTCGGAGACAGAAGCCTGCTGGATTTCTAAAATACCGAAGATTTCATCCCTTGAAGAAGTCATGCCAAGCCTCTAGTAACTGCTGTTGATTGTCCTCAGCTAGCTTCTGAATGCGATTAACCTCGTTTGACGAAAATCCTTTGTTGAACTGGAGTCAGCCAGAATTTAGCCTCACTGCTATCGCGCTCAATATGAACATGGGCTGGCTCATCGCGATCGCCCGCATAACAGAAGAAGCGGTAGGGGCCAACGCGAAGTAACGTGGGCATTGTGGCTATATACGCTCCCAAACACTTCCATTGTATGGCTGCATCGCCTGAAGCTTGATCAAGACTGCCCCAGTTCTTTAGACCGCAGGTAGGCCGCCCGCACCGCCGCCATCAGGGCCGATCGCAGTCCCCCGGCCTCTAGCGCCCCAATCCCCGCGATCGTGGTACCACCAGGACTCGTCACGCGGTCTTTCAATACAGCGGGGTGCAGGTCGCTCTGGTGAAGCAGTTCACCCGTGCCGCGAACAGTAGCGATCGCCAGTTCCAGCGCCACGGCCCTGGGCAGCCCCACCGCCACGCCGCCATCGGCCAACGCCTCTACCACCAGCGCTATATAGCCCGGGCCCGAGCCCGAGAGCGCCGTCACCGCATCCATTTGGTACTCGGGTACCTCGACGACGGTGCCGACGCTGGTAAAGATAGTGCGAGCCTGCGATCGCTGCCCTTCACTGACCGATTCCCCCGCCGCCAGCGCCGTTACCCCCGCTCCCACCGTAGCAGGCGTATTTGGCATCGCCCGTACCACCGCCCAATCAGGGAAGGCTTCCTGTAGCCGCGCCAGCGTTGTCCCCGCCAGAATTGACAGCAGCAGTGGCGGAGTCTCACGGGCAGGAGGCCTGAGATTTCCGGCTACCGTCGCTAGCACTTGAGGCTTAATCGCCAGCAGAACGGTCTCAGCCGCATCGGTTACCGCCTGGTTGCTGTCAGTGGTCTGCACACCATAGGTGTGGTGCAGCACCTCTCTGCGGACCGCCTGGGGGTCGCTAACCAGTACCGCTCCAGGGGCAAAAATTCCTTGATCAAGAAGGCGGGTGATGAGAGCCTCTCCCATCATCCCGCCGCCGATAACCCCAAATGTTGCCTCGGGCATATGCTCACCTACGACTTACTACTCATGCCGTCAGTGATGACCATACCCTAAGGTAGCCCCCAGAGCCAGTCTGGGGGCAGTGATAGTCAGAGTTGTGAGTGAGTCAGATAGCGCTAGGCCATACGAGCCATCGGCTCTGCGCCCCAGGTTGGAGCAGGGGGCATTTGACCGGGCATGGGCATACCACCCTGGGGCTGACCCATGAAGATTTCTTCTTCGTACTCGGTGGGGGTGCTGACCTGTACGCAGTTGGGCGTAAAGAGGAAAATGCTCTCGCCGATGCGCTCTTGGTGGCCGTCAATGGCGTAGGTACCGCCCGCAACGAAGTCAACGGCGCGCTGAGCCTGATCAGGATCCATAATGGTGAGGTTTAGCACCACCGACTTGCGCTCCCGCAGGGCTTGAATCGCCTGAGGCATTTCTTCGAAAGAGCGAGGCTCCATTACAACCACTTCGGAGGTGCCGTTCATGGCACCGGGCATACCAATTACGTTACTGGCCATCGGGGTCATTCCTGCATCAGTGGGCATCATACGTTCGCGACGGGGGCGGCTCCGCCGAACTTCCTCGGGCTGGGGCTGCACAATAGGCTGGGTGTTCTCTTCTTGGTAGAGGTTTTGGTACTCCTCTCCATCCATTTCTTCGTATTCGTAGTCGTAGTCTGCTGGGTCGTTTAGGCCAACGAAGTCCCGCAGTTTAGAAAACATGTTGCTCACAACTTACACTCCACGATGACTATCACTCTGGTAGGCAACCCCGTGGCCATTGACCGATGGGGAGGCATTGTGCTCCGGTTATCCGAGGGCCATGATAGCGCCAAATTTCCATTTGCAACGGCTGTTGTGAAAATTAGTGGGGCTAACCGGGGTCAAGGGATGGTCTGACTCTCTGAGAAGATCGCTGACCACCTAAACCTTACCTAAAAACCCAGTCGTAATCGATCACCGACGTGAACGCTTCGCGCTGAGACAAAGCAGGTTTAGGATTCTGCGTTAATACCCTGTACACAGAATATTGAGACAACAGTATACACGAAATCAAAAAAAGGAATAGCTATTCACAATTAGCAAAAAATCTGATTCTGGCTAGATTTCGCGGCTGAACGTAGATTCGAGCCGGGTGAATAAGCTGGGATCAACAACCGTTAGCGATCGCCCCAACCCCATGCCCAGCCGATCGCCTCTTCCCTGGTTTGAGTCAGAAACAGAGGCAAAGATTGCTAGCTCTTGGATAGTCTGGGTTTAGGCAGAGGCGGGGCGGGGGCCAAATAGTACTGTACCCAATCGCACCATGGTGGATCCACAGGCGATCGCCTGCTGGTAATCTCCCGACATTCCCATTGAGAGCTGATCGATATGCAGGCGGCCAAAGCCTGGCTGATTGATAGTATCGGCCAGTGCCTTTGCCCCAGTAAAGACCTCTTGCACAGTCTCTTGACTCGCCGCCTGGGGTGGAATGGTCATCAGGCCGCGCAGTTTGAGGTGGGATAGTTGGTCAAACTGGGGCAGCAGCGCCCCTAGCTCGGCGGTATCAATACCGTACTTAGGCGGGTCGGGTACCAGCTTGACTTGCAGACAACCGTGGGGGGTTTTCTCTAGCTCTTGGGCCGCCTGGTCGAGCCGCTGGGCCAGCTTCAGGCTATCGACCGAGTGAATCCAGTCGAAGTGTTCGACCGCTTTACGCGCCTTATTGGTTTGCAGGTGGCCAATCAAATGCCAGGTAATGTCGGGTAGGTCGGTGAGCTGGGCTTGCTTGGCGATCGCTTCCTGCACCCGGCTTTCGCCAAAGTGCCGTACCCCTCGCTCGTAGGCGGCGCGAATAGTCTCTACCGGCAAGAACTTAGTTACCGCAATCAACGTAACGGTGGCAGGAATGCTCTGGTAAATGTGATCAAAGGGCTGGGGCAGGGCGCTGGAAGCAGCGGTCATTGAAAGGTCTGCTTATAGGTGTGCTGTAAGCGATCATAGTCGGCCTGCTGGCCTGCCCGCCGCAAAATGCGCAGGCGACTTTCCAGCATCAGGCGAGCGTTGCTGCGCCCCAGGGGCTGAAACACCAGCCCTTCGGTTGGGGAGTGAGTCACCACAAAAAACAGCCGCTGAGCGTACAGGGTGGCAAACAGTTCTTGACCGTCGTCTACCACGCATACTCTGAAAAGCAGGCCAAAATTGGGGTGATTGAGATAGGTTTCTGTGCTCATTCAAGTATGGGAGAGACTCTTCCTTACGACAGGATGATGGTCACGTCTGTTCAATTCGCCACATGCATTCTAGAACCTGGTGTGCTGTGTGCACGCATTCCCATCCAGATAGGCCATGAATTACAGGTAATTGCTGAGCTACCCTAAGCCCAAGGCCAGCAGTTGCGCCCTGGCTTTTTGCAGCGATTCTTGCCATTCTCTGGCCGGATCGCTGTCGGCGACAATGCCAGCCCCAACTTGGCCCCATACGGTAGAGGCGGTAGAGGCTGGCGATAGGCTACCAGTATGCCCAACCAGCAGGGTGCGAATCAAAATGTTGAGATCGAGCTGCCCGCGTCGGTCTAGATACCCGCAGGAGCCGTAGAACAAGCTGCGGCGCACTGGCTCTAGAGCTTCGATAATTTCCATGCAGCGCACTTTGGGGCAGCCGGTAATGGTGCCGCCAGGAAATACGGCGCGAATCAGATCGATAGCGGTGAAATCGGGGGCAGTAGGATCGGGGGCGGTGCGTTGGCGCAGCCTGCCGGAACGGGAATCACGCTGTAGCTCTCCCACCACGTTACTCACTAGGTGCATCACGTGACTGTAGTACTCCACGGTCAGCAGTTCATCCACCCGCACGGTGCCCCACTGGCACACCCGGCCCAGGTCATTGCGCTCCAGATCCACCAGCATGATGTGCTCGGCCCGCTCTTTGGGGTTGCTGAGCAGGGTTTGGGCCAGCTCAGCATCCTGGGCGGGCGTCGATCCCCGTGGGCGAGTACCGGCAATGGGGCGGGTTTGGGCGGTGCCATCCTGCAGCTTCACCAGTCGTTCTGGCGAACAGCTGATCACATCGCCCCAGGGGGTGCGCCAGTAGCAGGCAAAGGGCGACGGGTTAATGCGCTGCAGTCTGCGGTACAACGCCCAGCTGCGGGTGGTTGTGACCGTCGAGAACCGCAGCGAAAGGTTGACCTGAAACACATCCCCCGCCTGAATATGCCGCTTGGCTTGCAGAACCGCCTGCTGGTACTCTGCCGCCGCCATCCCCAGGGTCACAGAGCGGGGATCGGCTGTTGTCGGGGCGATTGGGGGTTCGCCCACTGGCGGCAGGCTGAGCTGCTTTTCCATGCGATCGAGCGAGTCTAGGGCAGGCGCAAACAGCCACAGTCGCTGAGATGGGTGGTCAAGGACGGCAAAGGTGGCGGGCTCGTACCAAAGGGCCACCGGGAAGGGTAAGGGATCGTGATTTAAGGTGGGCAGCCGCTCGATCTCCCAGGCCAGATCGTAGCCCAGCCAGCCCAGCCAGCCGCCTGTAAAGGGCAGCATCTGCTGGGCGGTCTCGGCTTCGTCACCTAAAAGCTGGAGCTGCTCTCCTGCGGCTAAACGTTCTGCCAGCATGGGCAGAATGCCGCCCACGGCTGGAGTCCACACCCGTGGAAGCGCTCCGACCTGGCGAGGTGGCCCGGCAGCGATGGAGTAGCGGCTGTGAACGGCATGGGGCTGAGCGGCTACAGGGAGCGGGAAGGGACTCTCTAGTAGAGCCACCAGGCTGGCGAGGGTAGGGGGCTGCCGCAGCAGGTCGCCGTAGAGAGCTTGGAATACATCGCTGCCGGTACGGTGCCCCAGGGGCTGCGATCGCACCCACCAGCTCACATTTCGCCTCCCCACACCCACCTGGCCCACCAAAACACCGCCAGCAGGCCTAGGGCAAACCAGTCCCACGACCTGAGTACCAGCTGGTACCAGCGCACCCGATGCTCGTTGGGGCTGGTAAACCCGCGCACTTCCATGGCCGCCGCAATCTGTTCAGCCCGCAGCAGCAGATTTTCTAATAGCCGCTCTGTTACCGCCAGCCACACCTGGGCCGAGCCGCGAAAGCCGAGCTTTTTCCAGTTAATGGCGCGGGTCTGCACCGATCGCACCAAATTTTGTACTTCCTCCAGCACCAGGGGAATAAACCGCAGCGAGAGCGTCACCGTCAGGGCAATCTCGGTCACCGGCAGACGAAACCACCGCAGCGGGGCCATCAGCGTCTCTAACGCCAGGGTAATTTCTTCGGGGGCCGTGGTGAGCAGGTAGAGGTTGGTGCCATAAATTAGGGTGAACAGCAGCGTACCAATGCGAATGCCCAGATCGAGCGATCGCCGCGTCACGGTAATTGGCCCCCAGTCAATCACCACGTAGCGGTACGACGTCGGTTGCGGCAGCTCCGGCAGCGCCTCAGGCGGTTCCTCCAAACTCTCCATAGCCGCTGGAGTGGGCAAGCGCGGTGTCTGCGACACCTGGAGCCCGTCAGGCATGACAAAGGTCAGCAGCATGACGATGCCGCTCAGCACCACCAGCCAGCCCATCTGTTGCCGCCATACTCGGAAGGGAATGCGCGCCACCAGGGTCAGCAGCACCAGCAGTGCCACCAGCCCAAACCGCCAGTAGGCATTGGCCAAAATGGGTGTCACCAAAATGCTCATCAGCCAGGCCATCTTGACCCTGGGGTCGAGTCGGTGCAGCCAGGTAACCGGCTGCTCCAGATAAAGACCAATGGGAAGAGAGCGAAGGAGATCCATGGAGTTGGGGGTTGGGTTTTGACTAACCTTTGCCGATTTTGGATTTGCGGTTTTGGATTATGGCTATCTCGCCAGAGAATGCCTGCGGAATTGAGTCGCAGAGGATTCCAAACCTCATCCAAGTCCAGAAGTAGAGTTTTTCCACAGGCAAAACTCCAGATCCCGAACTGGACTTGGTCTAACCAACACGCCTAACCAATCCTAAGTCCAAAATCTCCAATCAAAATTTCACTTCACCTTCGTCGCTCGGTTGGGGTTGTTGCGCTCCAGGTCGCGCATCGCCTTACCCCGCCAGAAGATGCGAATCGGCGTGCCCTCAAAACCCAGGTTCTCGCGGAACTGGCGCTCCACGTAGCGACGGTAGTTGTCTTTGAGCAGGTGGGGATCATTCACAAACAGGGTGAACGAGGGCGGCCGCACGGTGACCTGAGTGCCGTAGTAAATGCGGCCCTGGCGACCCTGACGGGTGGTGGGCGGCGTGTGCCACTTGACCGCATCTTCTAGGACTTCGTTGACCACCGAAGTGCTGACCCGGCGGCGGTGCTGCTCTACGGCCTGGTCGACTAGCTCTAGAATTTTGGGCACCCGCTGGCCGGTTTTGGCGCTGACGAAGATGCGCTTGGCCCAGTCGAGAAAGTTGAGACGGGCGGCAATTTGGTGGTCGAAGTCGTAGATGGTGTGGCTGTCTTTTTCTACCGCATCCCACTTGTTGACCACAATAATGCAGGCGCGTCCGTCTTCTTCAATGCGGCCCGCCAGCTTTTGGTCTTGCTCGGTAACGCCATCGAGGGCGTCAATCACCAGCAGCACCACATCGGCCCGGCGAATCGCCTTAAAGGCGCGGTTAATGCCAAAAAACTCGGGTCCGTACTCGACGCTCTTTTTTTTGCGAATGCCGGCGGTATCGATCAGGCGATAGATTTTGTCGCCGTGCTGCACCCGCATGTCGATCGCATCGCGGGTGGTGCCCGAGATAGGGCTAACAATGGCGCGGGTTTCGCCTACAAAAGCATTCAGCAGGCTCGACTTGCCCACGTTGGGCCGCCCTACGATAGCGACTTTGACTTCTTCGGTCTCCTGTTCTTCAACGGTTTCAGGCAAAAATTCTACCAGAGCATCCAATAGCTCCCCGGTGCCGGTACCGTGAATGCCTGAGACGGCGTAGGGTTCGCCCAGGCCCAATTCCCAAAACTGGGCCGCCTGCACCAGGCCGTGGTCAAGGGATTCACACTTGTTTACCGCTAGCAGTACCGGCACCGACTGCTGCCTGAGCCAAGAGGCGATTTCACGGTCTGACTCGGTAGGGCCAACCTGACCATCGACGACAAGCACCGCCGCGCTGGCCTCAGTCAGAGCAAGCTGAGCCTGTTCGCGAATGTAGGGCAAAAACTCGGTGTCGTCGTCGAACACTAGGCCGCCGGTATCGACAACCAGGTAATCGCGATCGCGCCAAAAGGCAGGCTGGTAGGTGCGATCGCGCGTCACCCCCGGCTGGTCGTAGACAATGGCGTCTTGGGCCCCGGCCAAACGGTTCACCAGGGTAGATTTGCCCACATTAGGACGTCCGATAACCGCAACAATAGGCAGTGGCATGGCTCAATTCTTTCGCGAAAGGGTAAGGTCAAGGGTTCTAAAGTACTCGCGACCCTAGGAACTTAAACCCCTTTGAACTCGACAAATACTCAATTCTTCCATTGTAGCGATCAGAGAACGGTCTGGGAAATTGAGGTGAGAAAACGGCTACCGAGGATTGCTTGGGGATACGGTCAGGGGAATAACGCTATCAATAGAGCTGACAGAGCTGGCGCGATATGATGAAGGCACGTCTAACCTGCTCGGTACTATGATCTCCGCTGCATTGGTCACAAAACCTATCAGCCAGCTACGGCTAGCCCCTGGCAGCCTGCTAACGATCCCAAATGTGAGCTGGGATGAGTTTGAAACAATTCTCCAAGAGCTAGGTAACCATCGGACGGTGCGGGCCACTTACTTTGAGCAAACGCTAGAACTCATGGTTCCACTGCCAGAGCACGAAAAACCCAAGGAAATTATTGGCGACATTGTCAAAACCCTGCTGAAAGCCGCTGGCCGCCGCTACGAACCCTTTGGCTCGACAACATTTCGCGAGACTGGGGTGGCTGGGGTAGAGCCTGATGCTTGTTTTTACATTGCCAACTATCAGCAAATGATTGGTCGACGCCGCCTAGAACCGGGCGATCCACCACCAGATTTGGCAATCGAAACCGATGTCACATCAAAGACAACGTTGGATGCCTACCTAGCTATTGGCGTGCCTGAACTGTGGATTTTTGCTAATGGCAAGCTGACCATCTACGTCTTGCAGCAAGGCTACTATATCGCCGTTGAAGAAAGCCCCACGTTTGTCGGTCTGCCCCTGGCGGAGTGGATTGCTACTACCGTAAAGCGATCGTGGCAGGTAGGGACATCCCAAGCGCTGGAAGAATTGGAAGCGCAGATTTAGTTGGGTGTGCGGCGGTGGCGGTGGTAGAGGACGAAGGATGCGATCGCGATCGCCCCAAAAATAAACCCACCAAAAATATGAATGCCGCCGCCCCAAATTTGCAGAATCTGGCTCGGATTTTCGAGCTAGTAGCCTAGCCCCTCTGATCCCCGTGGCGACTAAATAAACACGTAGCAAAGCCGCGCCCCAACAAAGCCTGGAATCAAAATCCAGAACAGCATATCTCAGAGATTGTCAGGGTCTTCGCCCTGTCGGGCCACGTAGCGCCCGGCCACCGTCGCCGCCGTCAAAATCGCTGTCAGCATCAGCAGCCCGTACCAGCGCAGAGCAAAAGGGCCAATCTCAAAAATGATCGGGGAGACAGGGGGGTACATGAGTGTTTTGCTAACGTAGTGGGGTATGAATCAGAGGCAATCTGCAATGCAATGTCCAGATGCTTACGATTCAGAAACGGTGCCTGACGTTGGAGAACTCGATGAGTTGCAAACCTTCGTCGGCTCAAAAAGCGGTGCGACCCCGCGTCGGCTCCCGGCGCTAGGGAACGCGCACCAAGACAAACAAAATCTGGATTTGAACAGCCGTAAACTCTGTTAAGCCCGGCATTCTGGCGTGGACTATCGGTGACCATAGTGCAACCACCTTTGAATCCGTTTGGGCCGTCGTCAGTCTCTGGCAGTGCTTCTTCTATGTCACCGATGGCTACAAGGTGTATCCCCAGTACATCCCGGATGGGAACCAGATCGTTAGCAAGACCTACATGACTTGAGTTGAGGGAGAAAACACCCGACTCAGGCATTATCTCGCTCGATTGGCCCGAAAGACCTTGTGCTATTCCAAGTGCGTGACTATGCTGAAACACTCCATTCGTTTGCTACTGCACTACCTCAAGTTTGGGGAGGTACCCGTCCCAGCCTAGGTTCATACCCTTATTCAGCAACGCCGCCCACCCAACAGTCTTCATACAATCTGTAGACCTTCGCGCCATAAATGCATCTATCCACTAATTTTCCAGCGCGTTGTCAAGAATCTGCCGGGCATCCTCGGCCTGGGTGCGGGCTTCTTTAAAGCGCAGGTTGCTCTGGGCAAACGACTTGAGCACCTTGAAGCCGTCTTTGAGATCGGTGAACTGATCTTCAGTCATGGGGTCATCGGTAAATAAGAGGTTGACTAGCTGCCGCACCTGCAGCGCTTCATCGCGACTAGCCTGAACCTTAACTTTGAGCGTGGCCAACTGGTTCAGCACCTGGATGGCCTCTACGACGGAGTCTTCTTGCTGCTGCACGGTGGTGGAGGTGATAGGGGGGTGTACTTCAACCAGCTGCTCGGCGCTAAAGCCATCGGCTAGGACGGTGGGCAGGGCACCCTCATCTAGCATAGCCATGAGCTGATCAAGGGCTTTTTCTCGGGCTTTGCGGGAATCTTTGCCAGATACCGTAAGAACAACTTCTGGACTCTGGGCCAGGGTGTATTGAACCATTTTAATAGGTCGTATGTACTGCTTGAGTATACACGACCAGGGCACTCTAGCTATGCGCTATCTCTACGCTATGCCGGCGCTGTATTCTTTTGGTTATTCTTGCCTGCTGCCTTGAACCACCGCTCGCAGTCGCTCATGGAGATCTGACTCACCTCGCTGGGGCACAAAGGGCTGAATGACCTCGACTTGGTGACATGGGGACGACTCCTCAGGGGCGATCGGGCGAAAGTCAGGAACCTCTGGGTGAGTTTCGTCGGCTGGGTCTTTGCCGGTGTGGCTACTGGCGTCAGCTGGGGCTTCGAGCGCTGTGCGAATCTCAGTCGCTTCCTCCGCAGCAGATGCTTCTGCAACGGCAGGCTCTTTTACCGCTTCTAACCCATTCGCTTGATCAAAAGCACTTGCCTTATCAAAGGGGTTACTCTGGGTGGCTGCAGTCGCTGGCTCTTCCCTAGTTAGGTCTGCCTGACCTGATTCTGCGCGGGCCAACTCTAGTTTTGATGCGGGCGGAGCTGGTTGTGGGGAAGCTGAAGTCGTAGTGCGGCGAAGCGTAGACGGATCTGGCCTATCACTATAGCCGGTGGAGTAAAGCAGCGTTTGGCCCAAAATAATAGACTCAAACTCGCGGTTGAAATGGCGAATGGGCTGTCCCCGCCGCTGCCAGAGCTTGAGGATTTGGTCAATAGAAATAAGCTTGTAGCGCCCTTGATAAAGGGCTTCGGTAATGGCGTGACTGACCCAAATCGGACCAAATTCAGTTAGCCAATCGGCAACTATGGCTTTGATTTGGTAAGATTCAGCATCAAAGCTGTAGCTGATTAACAGCTGATAAACAGTCTCAATATCGGCAATGTTGTTGGAGTAAGTCATGGTGGATGCCTATGCGTTAATCCACATCGGCCACAGTATTGAGGAGATTGAGGAAATGGTCTTCTTTTAGCTTAATTGTAAGCTATGGCAATAGCCAGCATCGTAAGGTTTATTACCGTTGACGATGCCGCTCCCGATGCACCACGACATCGCTAGGTGCATCGGGAGCGGCATCGAAGGGGGCGGTGCGTCCAACCCAGTCGAAGGCACTAATGCGAAACCCTAAAAAGCCGGTTTCCTGTTTGGGGCTATAGGTAAACAGCAGGCCGTAGGCGCGGCGGCGATATTCAAAAATCAGGTTGGTGTCGATGGTGCGCCCGGTATCGAGGTTAATGGCCGTTTGAAAACCCGCTAAAAAGGGGCCATAGATTTGCTGAATAATGCCGCCTGACAGCACGGTTTGGTCAACCGATCGATCGAAGAGAAAGGGAGATGTGTCGCCGCCTAAAACGCTGCGGCTAAAGCCAATGTTGAACTGAGTGTAATCAAAGGTGTTGCGCTGGAGACGGCCAAGCTGCCCTCCGATCGCAATTCTGCCCTCGATCAACTCCTGTAGGTCATTGCTGGTGTAGTAGGTGACTACCCCGCGCAGCCCTGCTCCTAGAACCAAGTTGGGTACTATGGGGCGAGGCGAATAGCGTAGCCCTTCGGTTTGGGTCGCAGGGAGCGGTTGCCCTTGCCACAGTAAGAAGCTGCGGCTGAGGTCGGCAGATCCCTGAAACCGAAGCAGGCTGGCTAGCCCGATGGTAGCCCCAGGATTGAGTAGATTAGGTCGGTCGGTATTGGCCGTGACGTACTGGCCAGAAACCTGATAGCTGAGGTTGAGGCCGGTATTACCCAAGACAATGTTAGGCGACGCCAGCAGCAGCCCTAGACTGTTTTGCACATCTTGAAAACTCAATGAGCCATTGAAGAGGCGATCGCGGTAGCTGTACTCAAAGTTGAGCCGATGCGTGCCCACCAGCCGCTGAGTGCGAAAGCTGGCCCGCAGGCGATCGCTCAGGTTGGCTAAATCGAATCCGGATAGGCTGAGGTTGCCCCTAGCGGTAGTGCGTGGTCCTAAGTCACCGCTGATGCTGGCGGCCAGGCCAAAGTTAGCTGGGTCAGCGATGTTGTAGTTTGAGCTACCCAGCCAGCGAGAGACCAGAAACTGAGGGGCGATAGTAACGTTGAAAGGGCCTACGCCGCCAATGGGTAGGGGAGCTTCAACAAAGAGGCCGTCGCGATCGCGGCCATCAATGCCAATGCCAGCGGGGAATGGGTTAAAGGCGTCAGCAGGCAGCTGCCCCCGAGTCAGCAAAAAGCGATTTTTGAATAAAGGAATGCTCAGACCCTGGCTAAAAACCAGCCGGGGATTCTCAAAAACTAGCTCGTCCTGAACCTCGTCGATCGGGGTTAGCCTGGCGGTGCTGGCCCTGAACTCTAGGTCGGGTGGCGAAAAGGGGTCGTTGGTGAGCCGAACGCTTTCGGCATACCAACCGTCGGCATCAAAGGACACCTGATCGGCCTCAAACCGCAGCCGCTCGATGCTGCCTTGCTCGCCACCTAGCAGCGCTCGGGTATCGCCCGTGGCCAGCGCGATGCCGCCGGGGCTAGTGGCCTGAGAGATAGACGGCTGGTTTCGCAGGCGATAGTCGAGGGGCAGCCCAGCAACGGGGCGGGTGGGCGGGGTTGAAAAATCGTCTTCTAGGGTTGATAGCTCCAGCTCGCCGCGGCTTTCGGTGATGGTGCCTGCCCCCTGTAGCAGGTTGTAGGTAGCTGTTTCTCCCTCAATAATTTGGTTGTTGCGGTTAAAGAATACGTCGCCTTCAGCCCGCAGGTAGCGGTTGGCCAAATTGGCCCACAGGCGATCGGCAGCTAGCTGGCCGGTGCCAAACTGCACCAGTACGTCTCCGCTGGCGGTGACAATCTGACGGATTGGTTCAAAAACCTGTTGGTCAGCCCGCAGAAAAATAGAGTCAGCGGCCTCTGGTGGTGTTTCTGGCGGTGCTTCTGATGGTGTTTCTGGCGGTGCGTTCGGGGAGATATCAGGGTCTGATTCTGGCTCAGGGTCTGATTCTGGCTCGCTGAGCGGGGAGGCAGAATTGTCGGGCGCAGCCTCTAGATGGGGAGATTCTAAAGACTCTGGGCTGGGTGACTCTGGGCTGGGTGACTCTGGGCTGGGTGACTCTGGGTTCAGCGGTTCTGGTTCACCAAGAGGGGCGTCAGGCGTTAGTGGAGTCTGAGCCAGAGGGCGCAACAGATCTGCCTGGGTCAGGTAGATAGGGGCAGGAATAACGGCTTCAGCGACGGCGATCGCTGATGACCAAGATTGAGTCACCATTGACGCCGGTCCGGCGGGCTGATGTACCTGGACAGCAGTCGATACCAGCACGACTTCAGCCAGCTGCGGGGGCAGGGGCACAGAGGGCAGAATCAGCGGCAGAGGCATGGGCTGGCATTACCAAAGCAAAAACAAAGCCCGACAGGCGGGCTCAACTAGGCCGTGGCTAACCGCTTGATGCCAGCATGAACTGAGATCCAGGGTGAACCATGTACCGATGTATTGCTGGCGGCAGCATTGAAAACCGCCGCCAGACTAAAGACCACCTTAAAGGCCTTAAGTTCCGCAAGGGTTGGCGGCGCTAGCTCAGCTTAGGTGATTGGCCTAGGCATGACTGGCTCGTGCAAGCAACCCACGTTCGCGGACTAAACCCTAGTCCAAGTCTGACCGACCGGGGTTGCGGGACGGGTCGCCGCTCAAAAAGCCAAACACAAACAGGGCCACAAAAAACGCGACCACGAGGTAAACCACAATCTTGAGGGTCAGCATGAGTTAGGTCTCCAAACCGCTAGCAGAGTAGGCCCCAGACCTGCCCAAACAGCATCAGCGTTCCACTAGTGGAAACGGCCCTGGTGCAGGACTAAGCTTGCCCCATCATATCGCCAAACGTTCGCCTGTCTAAACGTCCTGGTCATTACCATTGCTTTTGCAGCCAGGCCCAGGCTCCTCTCAGCCAGATTTCCAGCACGTACAACACCCAGTCCAAGCCACGTAGCACAGCCACCAGCGGCGCATCGATGTAATCGACCTGGGTGACTTGGGCCTCTATCGCGCTGGCAGCATCAAGCTGGCGCTGGTCTGCGGGTTTTGCCTCTAGGCTGGCTGAATGCTCCGCTGAAACAGTGACCCTCCCAGCCGGGGCTGCCGTCCGCAGCGCGGGCTGAGCTTCCTGCGCTCCAGCGATACCCAGTGGGGAGGACAGGTGCTTGACTACCGCTCGGGGAGGAGCCACGGTTAGTGCTACGGTTTCAGCTGCCGATGGGTGGGCAGGAAGGCTTTTAATCGCTGCTAGGCCATTAGGCTGAGGTGATCTGTAGCCTTGGCTGCCCCCATACAAGCTATCTACGGGGCCAAATCTTACGGCTGGAACTGTGAGATGGGTCGTCGTAGTTGGCGGGTGGCGGTGGGCGATCGCCTGCTGCTGTCTGGCTTCACCAAACAGGCTGGTAGCAGCCGCCAGCGGGCTGGTTTGCAGCCAGCGCAAAGCCACCGGCAGCCAGCGTAATAGTGGCAGGGCGGCGGAGGTGGGGGCGGGCAGGGGCAACCAGGGCTGCTGGAGCGTGTGGTCTAGGGTATGGCGACGGTGCAGGCGGCTATACTCGGCCAGCATGAGCACCATTGCCTGCTGCAACCGCTGCTGCTGGTCGTCGGTCAGCCCCGCAAAAATCTCGTTGTCAACGGTGACCAATACCACCTGCCGAGTCGCCAGGTCTGAAGCAATACCGCGAATGGAGGCCTGAAAAGGCACAAGGTGCCACTGACCAAGGGTGAGCACAGCTCCGGCCCGCGACTGCCGCAGCCACTGCCTGTAGACATTGACCAGCCGCAGCCCGATAGGTCGCTGCCCGGCCTGCACGACCGGGGGCTGAATGACAGACAGCAGAGCGCGAATAGGCGTATCAGCCTCTACCAACTCTGGGGTGCGGGTGCCATTGAATTTGGCCCACAGAGGCTGCCAGGGCCGAGTGGCCCGCAGCTGCCGATAACCCATTCTTAACGCCTGTACCGCCACGTAGAGGGGATAAACCGCCACCTGCAGCCCCCAAACCGCGGCAGTGCGCCACTGCCGCAGCCAGTGCCCGGCCCCGCGAGCCGTCTGGCGATAGCCCGCCACCAAGCGAGCTACGGTTTGGCTTTGAAACGGGCGAGACGAAGTGGCCATAACTCTGCCTACACTTCTGCCTAAACTGGGGAGACTGCTTTTGATCATACCGGAGCCATGCCCCCCGCTACCGTTTGCCCTGTCCTGCCTCAGCCCATTCTAGATACCCTCGATCGCCTGCGTGCCCTGAGCCAAAAGGATGTGCGAGCGACCTGGCACCGCTGTCCGGCGGCGACACTGACCATTTCTGCGAAGGATAGCTGGCCCACTTGGCCCCTGGCGACTCTCAACGATCGCGGCTATATCGCCTGGCCCCAGGGCAAAGTGCCGCTGTGGCTGCACCAGCGCTTTGCCTGGCCTACCGACCTCAACGGCTACCCTCTAGAGGGGCTGACGGCACGGCTGGCGCTGCGGTGGTGGGCTAACCAGGCCGATATTTTTGTCAATGGTGAATTAGTTCAGTCAGGGGATATTTTTGACTGCTGGACGCGAATTGTGCTGAGCGAAGCTGTGGTGCCAGGGGAATGTGTGGATGTCTCTCTTAAATTGCTCAGCCCTGGTCACGACGAAGGGGCGCTGGTGCAGGCGGAGCTGGTATTTGAACGATTGGCGGGGGATTCTCCAGAACCGGGCTTTGTGGCTGACGAGCTGGCAGTATTGGCCACTTACCTGGCCCAGTTTGAGCCTGCGTCCCTGGACGCCGTGGCTGAGGCACTGGAGGACATTGATTGGGCATCGATGGGTGAGGATTTTCTAGGGGTGGTCTCTGATCAACGCGATCGTTTCCATCAATCTCTTCTAAACGTGCGGCACTCGCTGAAACACTTTTCCCCCTGGCTGAAGCAGCGCACGGTGAACTGCCTCGGCCATGCCCACCTCGATCTAGCCTGGCTCTGGCCAGTGAGCGACACCTGGGAGGCTGCCGAGGCCACCTTTCGCTCGGTGCTGGCACTACAACGCGATTTTCCTGAACTCACCTTTAGCCACTCGTCGCCAGCGCTGTTTGCCTGGCTCGAAGACCATCGCCCCGACCTATTTGCCACCATTCAGCAGCAGGTGAAGGCCGGGCGCTGGGCTATTGATGCCGGGCTGTGGGTCGAGCCTGACTTGAACTTGCCGGGAGGCGAGGCGATCGCCCGCCAGATTCTCTACGGCCAGCGGTACTGCCTAGAGAAATTTGGGACAGTCAGCGCGATCGCCTGGCTGCCCGACACCTTTGGCTTTTGCTGGCAGCTGCCCCAGCTGCTCACCCAGGGCGGCATTCGCTACTTTGCCACCCAAAAGCTGCGCTGGAACGACACCAACCCCTTTCCCCACGACCTGTTTACCTGGCAGGGGCCAGACGGCAGCGAGATTACAGGTGTCACCCTCCCCCCCATCGGCACCGACATTGACCCCGTGGCCATGGCCCAGTACGCCTGTCAGTGGGAGGCCAACACCAGCTGCACCGACGCTCTCTGGCTGCCCGGTGTCGGCGACCACGGCGGCGGCCCCACCCGCGATATGCTGCTCAAAGCGCGACGCTGGGCCAATTCCCCCTTCTTCCCCACCCTCACCTTTGGCCACGCCGCCCCTTTGTTTGACGCCCTCACCCAAACCTCCGCTGTCGAAGGTGCAAGTTCCGCGTCAGTCGCAATTCTTCCAGACGCCTCAACGCCTCCAAAAACCGCAGCTAATGGCGTCTCTACGTTCCTTCTTTCCCCATCCCCCCATCCCCCCATCCCCCCATCCCCTCATCCCCTCCCCCTCTGGCGCGACGAACTCTACCTCGAACTCCACCGGGGCTGCTACACCACCCACGGCGACCAAAAGCGGTACAACCGCCGCTGCGAAGACACGTTGTTTCAGGCCGAGCTGTTTGCCGCGATCGCCGCCATCTACGGCCTTCAGCCCTACCCCCAGGCCGAGCTAGAAGCGGCCTGGAAGCGGGTGCTGTTTAACCAGTTTCACGATATTTTGCCGGGCTCGTCGATTCCTGAGGTATTTGAGCAGGCTAATAGTGAGTGGCAGCTGGCCCTGGAGACAGGCGATCGCATTCTGCAAGCCTCACTCACTGCCCTGGCCCAGCGCTGTCCAGTTCCGTCGCCGCCCCACCCCAACGCCGTACCTGTGGTGCTGTTTAATGCACTCAACTGGGCGCGCAGCGAGGTGGTGGCGATCGCCCTCCCCCCCAACCTAAGCCAGTCCCATTGGCAAGCGCAGGATGCCGAGGGGCAATCCCTCATAACCCAGCCAGGGCAACCCGATGCTCAAACGCTGCTGGTCTACGTTCCAGAGATTCCTTCAGTGGGCTATCGCTTAATCTGGCTGCTTCCTGCTGAACCCGCGCCCCTCGACGCGTCACCCGCTGATTGGATGCTCGAAAACGAGCATCTGCGAGTTGTGGTTGACCCAGCTACCGGATCCATTGCCAGCTTGGTTCATAAGCTTACGGGTACCGAAACCTTCCACGGCTGTGGAAACCAGCTCCAGGCGTTTAAAGACCAGGGCCAGTACTGGGATGCCTGGAACATTGCCCCCGACTACCAGGACCATCCCCTCGAAAATTTTCGGCTTCAGCGCATTGAGTGGGTTGAGCACGGTCCGGTGCGGCAAACCCTGCGCGTTGTCCAAACCTTTAACCAGTCCACCATTACCCAAGCCTACAGACTGGATGTGGGGTCGCCTGTGCTGGCAGTGCATACCCAGGTCGATTGGCAGGAGACCCAGGTGGTGCTGAAGGCGGCCTTTCCGCTGACGGTGTCAGCCGCTGAGGCCACCTACGAGAGTCCCTTTGGCGCGATCGCCCGCGCCACTGCCCCCGACACTGCTCTGGATGCCGCCAAATGGGAGGTGCCCGCCCTGCGCTGGGCCGATCTGGGCGATAGTAAACGGGGGGTGAGCATTCTCACCGACTACAAGCACGGTTTTGATACCACGTCCAACCAGCTACGGCTAACGCTGCTGAAAGCGCCGATTTGGCCCGATCCGGGCTGCGATCGCGGTCTCCAGCGCTTCAGCTATGCTATCTACCCCCACGCCCACCGCTGGCAGCAGGCCAGAACTGTTCAGGCAGCCCGCAGCTTTAGCATCCCAATTCAGGCTTGTCTAGATTGCCCGACAGCTTCACCGACCCCAGGCCCCACGTCAGCGAGCTGGCTCAGTTTTGGCGACAATACTCTAGTGCTAGCGGCCTTCAAGCAGGCAGAAGACCAAGCAGATCGGTACATTTTGCGCGCCTACGAAAGCGCCGGAGCCAGCAGTCCCCTCACCCTCGGCGGCACCCTACCCGTGAAAATTGTCGGTACGCTCAATCTGCTAGAGCAACCCCAGACAGAGGAGACCCCAACGATCGCCGCTCCCTGGCAGGTGATCAGCCTCGCCCTCGCCACTGCCCCCCAGTAGGGGCAAACGGTTGTTTGCCCGTTTGCCCGTTTGCCCCTACCCAAGTTCATGCCTCAATCCAGCCCAGCCAAAATCCAAAACCGGCCTTATCTCCCTCCCCACAATCCGCTAAGCCAGGCTTGAATTTGCTCCCACACGGCACCGGGGCCAACGCCAAACAAAAAGTAGAGGGCCAGCAGCAAAAAAGCCACCAGCAGCACCGTTTGGATGGTGTTTTTAATCAGCTTAAACACCCAGCCAAACACCACGATGGCAATGACAATGGCCCCCAGTACAATCAGCAGTTCCACGGTGCCCTCCTAGCCTAGGGAAACGACGGTCGCTTTGCTCAAAGATTCGCTAACGCTGGTGGCCTCAGCTCTGGCCCACTGGTCGGCGGCGAGAATATCGGCCAGTACGGGCTGGGTAATGTTGTGGGAGCGGTGGCGATCGCACACTCCCTCAATTACTTTAGGAATCTCTAAGAAGTGAATTTTTTCGTCTAGGAACAGCGCCACGGCCTGCTCATTGGCGGCATTGAGCACCGCCGTCATGGTGCCCCCGGCACGGCCCGCTGCGTAGGCCAGGTCCATGCAGGGGTACTTGGCGTGGTCGGGCTGGCGGAAGGTGAGGTCGCCCGCTTTGACCAGATCTAGCGGTTCCCAGTCGGTATAGATGCGATCGGGCCAGGAGAGGGCATAGAGCAGCGGCAGGCGCATATCGGGCCAGCCCAGCTGGGCCAGCACCGAGGTATCCTGCAGCTCAATCAGCGAGTGAATAATGCTCTGGGGATGGATGACGATATCGATGCGATCGTAGTCCATGCCAAACAGGTAGTGGGCTTCGATCACCTCCAGGCCCTTGTTCATCAGGGTAGCCGAATCGACGGTAATTTTGCGGCCCATCGACCAGTTGGGATGCTTGAGGGCGTCGGCCACCGTCACCTGGGCCAGCTTGTCGGTGGGCCAGTCGCGAAAGGCTCCGCCAGAGGCCGTCAGCAAAATGCGCCGCAGCCCGTCTTTGGGAACGCCCTGGAGGCACTGAAAAATCGCAGAGTGTTCAGAGTCGGCAGGCAGCAGCTTAACGCCGTGCTTTTCGACTAGGGGCAGCACGGCGGGGCCGCCCGCAATCAGGGTCTCTTTGTTGGCCAGGGCAATGTCTTTGCCCGCCTCAATCGCAGCCAGGGTCGGCAGCAATCCGGCACAGCCTACAATACCCGTCACCACGGCCTCGGCATCGCCGTAGCGCGCCACTTCCACCACCCCGTCGTCCCCTGCTAAAAGCTGGGGCATGGGGTCGAGCCCGGCCAGGGCATCCCGCAGTTCGCCCAACTTCTCGGGGTTACAGATGGCCACCACCTCGGGCTTAAACTGGCGCACCTGCTGAGCCAGTAGCTCGACGTTGTTCCCTGCGGCAATGCCCACCAGGCGAAACTGGTCGGGATGGTGCTCTAAAATATCTAGGGTTTGGGTGCCAATAGACCCGGTTGAACCAAGCAGGGTGATGGCTTTCACAGCAGTCCTCGAAGGTGGGTGATCATTATCTTTAAGAATCTCATGGTACGGCCCCTGACCCAAGCTCTAGGCCCAACCTCTTACACCCATCTCTTCCCCTCGCCCTAGGTGTAACCCCATGGGGATCATCCCTAAATAATTAACAAGATTTGATGACTGCATTGCTATTGATGGCCGAGAAAATAAAATAGTATTTAAGATTACTGAGAATCGTTCGCGCACAAGAGCCTACCTACGAACCTGATGGATCCTGTAGAACCGGTTTCAGTTGAAGTCGTGCAGCAAGTGGCCGAGTATTTCAGCGTGTTGAGCGAGCCCATGCGGCTGCGAATTCTCAACCTGCTGCGGGAGGGTGAAAAATGTGTACAAGAGCTGGTAGAAGCAACCCAAACCAGCCAGGCCAACGTCTCTAAGCATTTGAAAGTGATGCTTCAGGCGGGCATTCTGAGTCGCCGCACCGAGGGCACCTCCGCCTACTACAGCGTGGTCGATGAACTCATTTTTGACCTGTGCAGCATGGTCTGCGATCGCATTGCCTGCCGCATTGAGGCCCAGGCCCAGCATTTTCGCAACTTCAACCTCGCCTCCCGGAGCTCGTAGACTGCGGCATGGGTGTGGCGATATTGCCAACTGCGAGGGGGCAGGGGAGCTAGGGAGCCAAGCGAGCTGGAATAGTCGGCATATTTCAGCCTTTGAGGACTAGGAGTAGGCGAGGGCGGCATCCTCAGGAACCGTTTCGCCACACCCCTAGGGAGCGGTGGCGGTTTCGGCCTGAGTTTTGCCAAAGTAGGCCTCTAGCACCTGCAGCACCATGGGGGCAGCTACCTTGCCGCCGCCGCCGCCCGAGTGTTCGGCAAAGGCCACAACGACTACCTCCGGGTTTTCCATTGGGGCGTAGGCTCCAAACCAGGCGTGCGACAGCCCCGGCGGGGCTTCAGCGGTGCCACTTTTGCCCGCCAGGGTAGGCAGGTGGGGCACGTTGAGGCTCTGGCCCGTGCCGCCCGTAATCACTTGCCGCAGCCCCCGGTGCAAGATGTCGATAGTGGCATCGCTCAGCTCCAGGGATTCTTTCCAGTTGCGGTGTTCTTCGTTGTCTTTGAGCAGGTGGGGCGTGACCTTGTAGCCATCGTTGGCGGCGATCGCAAACATGTTGGCTACCTGCAAGGGCGTGGCTTGCATAAACCCCTGGCCAATGGACATGTTAATCGAATCGCCGATCACCCAGGGTGTATCCAGGTTTTCGCGCTTCCAGGTATCGTCGGGTACCAAGCCTGCGCTTTCTTCGGACTTTAGCTCAATGCCGGTTTTGCGGCCAAAGCCAAACCGACGGGTCATTTCGATCAGAGTAGGGCCGCCGATGCGCATCGCCACCTGATAGAAAAAGGTGTCGGCACTCCAGGCCATTGCGCCGGTAAAACCCAGGGGACCAAAGCCGGCTCGGTTCCACTCGCCAAACTGAATGCCGCCTACCTGAACGTAGGGGTAGGTGGGCAGCACTGTGTTCGGTGGGTACTTGCCCGACTCAATGGCTGCCGCCGTCGTCACAATTTTAAAGGTACTGGCGGGCGGAAAGGCCTGTAGAGATCGGTTTAAGAACGGGTGGTCGGCTCCCTGCAGCTGCTGCCACAGAGCCTCGGTAATCCGGGTGGTAAAAATATTGGGGTCGTAGGTGGGCCAGCTAGCCATTGCCAAAACAGCGCCATTGCGCGGGTCGATGGCAACGATCGCACCCTCGCGGGTACCCAATGCTGCCTCTGCGGCCCGCTGCAGATCCAGGTCGATAGTGAGCTGAACGTCTTGGCCAGCGGTGGCGGGCTTATCGCCCAAAATGCTGATGATGCGTCCGGCGTTGTCAACCTCAACCTGCTGGCCCCCCCAAGCCCCATGGAGAGTGCTTTCAAAGGCGGCCTCGGCTCCCATTTGACCGACTACATCTCCCAGGCGGTATCCTTTATCGCGGCGGGCCTTTAGCTGCTCGTCGGTCAGCTCGCCGGTATAGCCAATCACGTGGGCGGCCAGGTCGCCGTTGGGGTAGTTGCGGACGGCCTCGGCCTCCAGCCGCACGCCCGGTAGCTGATTGGTGTATTCGGCTAGGGCGGTGGCCTGGGCGGGGCTAATACCCCGAGCAATGGTAATCGACTCGATCGACTCGTAACCCGCCTGCTCCAGCCGCTTTTGAATTTCGTCGGGGGGAATGTTGAGCACCTTGGACAGGCGACTAATCACCATGGGCCACTGGTTGCGGGGCAGGGCAATTGGCCAAATTGATACGGTATGAGACAGGCGGCTACCGGCCAAAATTTCGCCGTTGCGATCGAAAATGGTGCCCCGAGCCGGGCGCTTGGGCACCAGGCGAATGCGGTTGGTGTCGGCTAGCTGACGGTTGCGATCGCCGTCTACGACCTGAAGCTGAAATAGTCGCAGCCCAAAGGCCCCCAGCAGCAGCACCGAGATCAGGGCCAGTAAAAACACCGCCTGAAAGCTGCGCCCTACGGTGCGCCCCCGCAGGGTATCGGGCACCCGGGGTAAATTTTGGAGTAGAGCCATAGATAAACCCAATCCAGGTTGAGGTGAAGTTTTGCCGGTGAAAAAGCCCCAGTTCCCAAACTGAACTAGGTCTCGCCCCTCGGCAAATTTGGCCAATCACTATTTTATATCGACCCAGGAGTTCTATGCAGGGAAAGGTGGTCTTGCCGGTGGTAATCCTGAGCCTGGTGGGGTGATGGCCTCGGCGGTTTTTTTGGTGCGTGAGCAGACCCGCACCTACCGTCTGGTGCTAGCCTCGGGCGGTAGCACGGGCAAATACTACGCAGCCATACCCGAGGCATATTGCATTTGCCCGGTTGAATCGGGGGTAAACAAGCAGGATTTGGGGGCAGTAACCGTTTACAAAGCGCTTGCGAGCAGCACCTCATCACCCTGTCTGGAGGGCTGGTGCCATTTGGATACTTGCTCAGAACTGGTGCCTAGCCGCTGTGTGAACTGCCTCTGGCGGCTAACGTCAGACCACCAGAGCGGTAGGGCGATCGCCGCTTCGATCTGGGGCTGAACCGACACCACCGGCACCGCAGGCTGCGCCGCTTGGGGCTCTAGAGGCTGAGGCTCTGTCAGCTTGGGACGGGCTGGCGGGGGAGTTGTGATTGGCGCGGGAGCTAGGTTGATTGGCTGGGGGACCGGGGTCGCCGGGGCTACTGGTAGCGGGTTAGTCAGGGGCGCGGGGGCGACCGGGGCCGGAGGCGGAACCCCTGGAGACTCTAGACGTGGCATCGCCGGACTGGCCGTCTCGGGTGGGGCGGTGCTGCCGGGAATAGTTTCGATGCGGCTAGGCAGGGGCGGGCGCGGCGGGCGCGGCTCAGTCGGTATTGGGGCGGGTGCTACGGGCAGGGTCTCTGTCGATGGGGGCAGGGTCTCGCTCGGCAGGGCCTCGGTCGGTAGGGTTTCGTCGGCGGGTTCGACTGCTGGGGCTGGCTCAGCCGGAGCGGCCAGCTGGGCCTTGCGGGCAGCCGCCTGCTGAAGGGCGCGCAAACGGGCGCGCTCGGCGGCGGCAATCTCTCGCTGCCAGCCTGCGATCGCGGCCTTAGCCTCGTCGTAGAGAGCCCGATTTGGTCTGATCCCGCTGGCTTCGGCAATAGCCTGGGAAAGATTGCCGTCGTCGGCCAGCGACTGGGCTCGATTGAGCAACGGGCGATCTTCTATCACCTGTTGCTCGCTAGTCCAGATGTAGACCCAGCTTTGGGCTTCGCTGCGCAGGGCGCGGGGCAGGGCAATGGCACTGGCGGTTTGAATCGCCGCCTGCAAACCCTCAAAGGTTTTGGCTTTGGCCAGGGCGTGGGCTTTGACCAGATAGGGGCGATCTTCTAACCGTTCGATTTCTTGTCGCCAGTGGGCTACTAGGGTTTGGGCCTGCACCCGTCGGGGGTGGCCCATCGGTACCTTTGCCGCCTGATCGATCGCGATCTTGATGGCATCAATGTCGCGCACTTGCCCCACCGCCTGGGCCGTTTGCAGGCGGGTCAGCTCGCTCAAGTGAGTACGCCAGGTGTCCACGCTCGACTGGGCCTGGGCATAGTAGGGGCTGTCGGCGGGCAGCCGGTTGGCCAGCAGCATGGCCCGATAGAGCGTCACCAGTTGATCTGGGGCGGTGCGCCAGGTAGTCAGACTCTGCTGCGCCAGCTGACGCGCCTGGCTAATCCAAATTAGCTCTTGGGCTGGCTTAGCGCGGCTGGGGTTGAGGGCGGCACTGCGGCCCAGGGCGATCGCCGCATCTAGCTCAGAGGCGTACCACTTGTCTTGCCCCAGCTGCAGCAATAAATCGCTCCAGCGATCGAGGTAGGGCTGGGCCTGCTGACGGGTGTAGGTGCCCTCGTCGATTTTGCTGGCGGTGCGCAGGGCTGCCCCCAGGCGATCGCTGCCGCCAGGGACAGCAGTGGCGACGGCTTCAGCCAGCAGCGCTCGGGCCTGACGCTCCTGGCGAATCTGGCGAGAGATCGCCGCCACCTGCTCGACGCGCCAGTGCGAATTTTTTAGCTCAGCCAGGGCTAGCGCTTGCTGAGAAGCCGTGGCCCAGTCCTGCTGTTGTAGCGCCGCCTGGGCCACGGCCATAATGCTTTCGCCCTGATCCCACTCCGATTGCCAGGTCTGGATGGTCTCTTGAGCGGTGGCAAATACCGGGCTACCGACCGGAATGTGGCTGACTAGAGACTGAGCCTCAGCCATACTGCCGTTGCCGCGCAGCTCGCGCTCAGCGGCTTTCAGCGTCACCCACGACCACTGCTCAACTAGGGGCTGCACCTCGTAGTGGAGCGGGTGCTCTGCGGTCCAGCCGCCGACTAAGTCGAGGGCGGCCAGCACATCGGGCAATTCGCCTGAGCTAGCCGCCGTTTGGGCACAAAATAGCTGAGCGCGATCGGTGGTGACGGTGGCCGTATTTTCGCAGTTGGCGGTAGGCGGTAGGTTAATTAGCCAGAGAAAGGCCCCAAAAGCTGCCGCACTGGCCGCACCGCAGCTCAGCAGAGAAATCAGCAGCAGCCGCCACGACTGGCCACTACCACGGGCGACAGGAGGTATGACTTCTGGCAAGGCCAGAGCCGACTCCGATCCGTCAATGACTAAGCTAAAATCCTTGGCGACTTCGTCAGCTTCAGGCTCGCCTTGCTGGGGGCCAGACTGCCGTTTTTGACTCAGCATATTCTCGCAAGCTCCCGCGCAACCACCTACCCTCACTCTACCTAGAATTTATAGAAGACGGAAAGCGCTCATTACGATTTCTTAGCGAGAATAGAAAATTTCGCGCCCATATATCTGCAAACCCTGAGATTCGTCGCCCTAGTCAGCCAAACTCCACCAGCCCAGCCCAGGGCCAACAAACCGCAGGGTAATCCAAAAAGCGATCACCAAAATGATGCCGCCCCAGGCTCCACGAGTTGACCACTTTACAAACTGCTGCGACTGATCTTTGGTGATCGGAAGCCAGGGCAGAATCGGTTCTGCTTGACCATACTTCTCGCCTAGCTGCTCTTTGCGTCGTTTTGATTCGCCCATGGGTCTGTGTTGCTACGTTCGGTACTACTCCATTTTTAATCATAGGGTGGGATATGGGGCTGGCACGATGGAAAGGTTTGCAGGCGGAAAGGTCTGGCGATCAGCCTGCAAACCCTTACCGTTTCAATGTCCTGCGCCCCAGTCCGACGGCAGCGATCGCGTGCAGGCGGCCGGGCTGAGAGCCTCTAAAATTTGCGCCCCGTAGCTGCGGTAGTGAACGCGGGTATCGAGCAGGGCCACGGTGCCCTGGTGCTGTCGCGAGGGGGCGATCGCCCGCTGCAGTTCGGTCACCGCCGTTGGGAACAGATACAGCCGAAACCAGTCTTGCCGCCGCCGCTTGTGAAAGGCCACCCGCCCCGCCACCATCGGGTTTTCTAAAGAGGGTAGGGGGAGCGTAGCCACAATTAGCAGGTCCGGGGGAGGCAGCAGCGCCTGGTGCTGCCGCCAAAACTCCCAGCCGCTGACCAAAATACCGTTGTTGCAGGTCGCGGCCTGCTCGACCTGCACCCGTGAGCCAAACTCGCCGGCTAGAACCGCCCCTAGCTGACCCTTGAGCGGCAAATCATCGAGCAAAATCACCGTAAAGCCGGGGCGAGACGCGAAGCTTTCGAAACCCGTCTCGGAGCGCGTATCCATGCCCGCATCGCGGCTCAGCAAACGGCGAATTTCCTGGTGCAGTACGCCTTGAAACTGAGGCGTGTTGGGCAGCGGCAGGTGGTTGGGCAGGTAGAGCTGAATGGCGTCGTTTTGTCGATTGGGGGTGAACTGGAGACAGGTCAGATCGCCCAGCCCTAGTCGCTGGCGAAAGTTGTCGGCTCCTGGTTCGGGGTCTAGAGCGGCTCCCAGCAGTACCACCGGCTGCCGAGACCACACCGAGGTCAGGGCCGGAGCGAGGTCTACCGGAGCGCAGTGTAGAGTCATCTGACCGCGATCGCGATCGACGGCAAACCACAGCAGCTGGTCGGGCGGGTTGAACTGCTGCCAAAACTGCGCCCACTGGGGCGGCATTGGCCCCTCAGGCTGAGGGGCGCGGCTGGCGGTCAGTACCTGGTACAGGCGCTGGAGCTGGTGACAGTCATTTTCTTCAAGTAAGTAGCGCTGGTAGGGGTTGGCCGGGCGCTGAAAAGCCGCATGGGTGAGGGCCACCTGGGTATCTTGAATCAGCCTCTGGTGATCGGGGTAGGCCAGGGCCAGATGGTTCCAGTCGAGGGTGACGAGGTCAGCGGTGAGCTGCTGCCGCACCCATAGTTCTAAATTATCGGCATCGTCAATCAGGGTGGGAATGCCGTCGGGGAACTGGCTCGTACCAGTGAGGCGATCGCTCAGCCAGGCCTCTGGGGTGGTAATCAGCAGACCGTTAAACCCACTACTGGGCCAGCGATCGCCCCGGTGGACTGACTTTTGCAGCCGCAGTTTTTCCTGCAGGCGCGGCAGGTCAACCATCAGCAACCGCTGAACAGTGGGGTCGGGGGCCACGACAATGGCCGGGCCAGGCCACATCATCAGGGCAATTAGATAGCTCAGCCGGTACTCACCCTGGTAGGCCGACAGGCCACCCACCTGCAGCAGAGCGCTCCGGCCCAACCGCAGCGCCCGCGCCACGAGCCGCGCCAGCGTCAGATGATGGGGCCAGCTTGGCTCTCCCCATTCCCGCAGCAGGGCGCGCAGTTGTTGGTGTACTTGGGCCTCGATCAAGGTAATGGCATCCAGATGAAGGAGCGGTTGAAAGACTCAGTTGGAATGATTGACGATGGCGCTGACCTTGGGGTTGCCGTAGACCCAGGCGGGCCGACAGGCATAATCTGTAAGTGTCTATTGTCGCATAGAAGATTCGTGGAGGCTGCTGGGCAACTCCCCACCGATATGCTGGTAATGACCACTGTGGGCAAAGGGCCAAAAACCATGGAACGCATCGCCATTATTGGCCTGGGGTTAATCGGGGGGTCCCTGGGGTTAGCCTTGACCCGGCAGGGGCACCCGGTGGTGGGCATTGCTCGCCGGGTAGAAACCGCTAAGGCGGCGCTAGCCATGGGGGCCACCACCGAAGCCGGTAGTGATTTGGCCCTGGTCGCGGGAGCCGAGGTGGTGTTTATTTGCACCCCTATTGACGCAGTTGTCGCTACCGCTGAGGCGATCGCGCCCCACCTGTCAGCCGGGGCCGTGGTGACCGATGTGGCTTCGGTGAAGGGGGCAATTGTGCCTGCGATCGCGGCACTGTGGCCAGATTTTGTGGGCGGGCACCCGATGGCGGGTAAGGCCGAGGCGGGGCTATCGGTAGCGGAGGCCGGTCTGTTTCATAATCGCCCCTACGTGCTCACCCCCACCGAAGCGACGAATCCAGCAGCGCTGGAGCGGGTGCGGGCGATCGCCGAGCGCCTCGGGGCCAACCTCTGCCAGTGCCACCCCACCCAGCACGATCGCGCCGTGGCCTGGATCTCGCACCTGCCGGTGATGGTCAGCAGCAGCTTAATTTTGGCCTGCCAGCAGGAAGCTGATCCAGAGATTCTCGCTCTGGCCCAGACTCTGGCTAGCTCGGGCTTTCGAGATACCAGCCGCGTCGGCGGCGGCGTGCCCGACCTGGGCATGCTAATGGCCCGCCACAACCGCACGGCGTTGCTAGATGCCCTGACCCAGTACCAGCACCAAATAGAGCAGATGAAAGCCCTGATTGAAACGGAGAACTGGGATGCCCTGCACAGTCAGTTAACCCAGTCGCAAGCGGCCCGACCTGATTACCTGAGCTAGGTAAAAACCGAATTGCTGAAGACGTTGGATCATAGCGATGAAGCAACCTGCTTTGTCCATCCGTTGAGGATCACAGCGCCCCCAGGGGAATGCATGCATAAAATGCATGCATAAAAAGATTGACCCGCCCCCTGCCCATGCTTGAGCTAGCCTACGCTTTTGATGCGTTTATCAGTGATTGCGGCACAGTCTATTACAGCGCTGAAGTTCTGAAAAATATTGAGCGTCAGTTTTTTGCTATTCGCAACAATATCGAGGCTCCCGATCAATATCTCCAGGTACCGGTGAAATCCACGTGAAACACGTCGGTTACCCGCTGGCTATTTTTCCGCAAATTCAAGAATACAGTTTACTTCGCTGGATACACCGGCTCTTTATCGATCACCACTGGCTCTTGGTACAGTGGCGCGGTAAACGTCACCGTAGAACCCAGCCCGTCGCCCATGCTGATGAACTGCACCACGCCGCCCATCGCTTCGACCAACCGCTGAGAAATGGCCAGGCCTAGGCCGGTACCGCCGTACTGGCGGGTGCGATCGCCGTCTACCTGACTAAAGCTTTGAAACAGCCGGTCTTGCTTCTCTAGCGACACGCCAATGCCCGTATCGGCAACGCTAATTTTGACCAGGCCCGGCCAGGTTTTGCCCTGGCGCTCTACCTTCTGCGGTTTGACCTCAGCGCTAATGGTAACGCCGCCCTCGTGGGTGAACTTGATCGCATTGCCGACCAAATTTATCAGCACCTGAAGCAGTCGCTGGTAGTTGCCATTGACGGTGATGTCATCGCGGGTGGCGGGCAACAAAATTTCGAAATTCAGCCCCTTTTGGTCGGCCTGGTGGTGCATAAAGTTTTCCAAGTCGGCCAGCAGTTCTTTGAGGCTAATTGGCCCCATTTCAATCTGCATTTTGCCCGCTTCAATTTTGGCGATGTCGAGCACATCGTTGATTAGCTGTAACAGGTGAATGGCTGACTTGTGAGCTTCTTCGATAAATTCTTCCTGCTCGGCGGGGTCGTCGGCCATACCGTCGAGCACCAGCTTGAGAAAGCCGATCATGCCGTTGAGGGGGGTGCGCAACTCGTGGGAGGTGTTAGCCAAAAATTCGCTTTTGAGCCGCGAGGCTTCTTCAGCCTGCTGGCGGGCTTCTTCGGCCTGGCGACGGGCCTCTTGAAACTCACGCTGCTTTTCCATCAGGCTGGCGTTGGCCTGCTGGAGTTTGATGGCTAGGGCGTGGCTTTCGCCAAATAGGGTGGCGTGGGCGATCGCGGTACCGACCTGATCGGCTAGGTCGGTCAGCAGGTTTAGCTCCACCTCTGACCAGGGCCGATCGGGGCGATCGTGGAGCACGATGAAGCCGTTGATGGTGTTTTGGTAGCGGGTGGCAACGGCGACAGTGGCGGGGTCGGCGGGCTGCCGGGGGGGCACCACGGCAGCCGATGTCTGGGCTGCGGCGCTGAGGCACGGAGTCTCGGCCAGTAGCCATACCTGCCCCTGCAGGAGGGGTAGATCGCTCGATCGCAGGTACTCGGCAGCAACCATAGCGGCCTCAGGTGCCCGATTGGGGGCCGAATTGCAGCTAAACACCAGACAGCGATCGGCGTTAAAGAGGTCTCCGAGGCCTTCTACCGTCTGCTGACGGATGATTTCTAAATCGAGCGTCCAGCGGACGTTGCGGGTAATTTGGTTGAGCCGAGGCGAGTAGGTCGGGAGTTGGGTGCGAGCTGCTGGGGCAAGTTCGGTAGCCACCGCCGGAGCGACCCGCAGCCAGGTAATTTCGGCCAGGCCATGCAAATCGGCCAGGTAGCCCGTGGCCGCAATCCGAAATAGGCCGCCATCTGGCCCCAGCAGGGGTTGCAGCAGCCACTGCACATCGATACTGTGGGAACCCAACGGGCAGTGACCGGCTAGCTGCACAATGTCGTGGTGGGTGGCCAGGGTGTGAAGGGCCTGCCCCAAAACTTGAGGATTGGCAAACGAGACAATTTCGCCCAGCGATCGCCCTACCCAGCTGGTTGTCAGCGCCGTCGGCAGTGCCTTGTCCCCCACCATTTGCACCGACTCTACAATGCCGCTGGGGCTCAGCATCATAATCCAAACGGAGAGAGGATCCGTCTGGCTGTCTGTAGCCAAGGCAGGTATTGAGCGTGGCGATCGCATAGGAGTGGGTGGCCAGAACGTTCCTATGTTAACCAACCAACCCTGCCGATGGCTCTAGTTGAGATGAATTAGGGGGGCTATGGTGTCAGGCACAGGGGTGTCAGGCACAGGGTTTAAGAGATGGCCTGATACCGTAAGCCGGATCCCGTAAACCCCGCTTCTGCGTTCCCTCAGTCGTTCCATTCGCCTTTGGGGGGCACCGTCGGGTTGCGGGGCAGATGGCGCACTAGGTCATCTTCGTAGCGGCGATCGCCCCGCAGCCACTGGCGCAGGGCCACATCGATCACCTTGCTGGGGTCAGAGCTAAGGTGGGTTACCTGGTCGAGCAGGTCTTTGTCGATTTGCACGGAGAGATCGACTTTATCCGCCGACCGTTCGCCGGAATGGGGGGCAGAGTGTTGCATAGTGGATCGCCTGAGCTACCAGGTAGGTGATAGTGTATTTGCCTTAAGTCTAAGGCCTAGGGTGGTTAGGTCTAGTGTGGTCATCCCTAAACCTCTAGGTAGTAGGTCTTAGGTTCTTGACATAACAAGTTTATCCTCCAACTGTCCCCTCACCCTCATCTCCCCACAAGCATTCGCCCAGGCGAGGGCTTACAATATTAAAGTCTGTAAACCGCTATTGCTGGTAAGCCTTCGTATGACAGAGGTTCCCGTCGCTCAAATTCGCAATTTTTCGATTATTGCCCACATTGACCACGGCAAATCGACCCTGGCCGACCGGCTGCTGCAGCGCACTGGTACGGTGAGCGATCGCGAGATGAAGGCTCAGTTCCTCGACAGCATGGACCTAGAGCGGGAGCGGGGCATCACCATCAAGCTGCAGGCCGCCCGCATGAACTACAAGGCCCAGGACGGCAAAGACTACGTGCTAAACCTGATCGACACGCCGGGGCACGTCGATTTTTCCTACGAAGTATCGCGATCGCTGATCGCCTGCGAAGGAGCCCTGCTGGTCGTCGACGCCTCTCAGGGGGTTGAGGCCCAAACCCTGGCTAACGTTTACCTGGCTCTAGAGAACGACCTGGAGATTATCCCCGTTCTCAACAAAATTGACCTGCCGGGGGCCGATCCCGATCGCATCAAGCAAGAAATTGAAGACATTATCGGTCTCGACTGCAGCGGTGCCATTCTCGCCTCCGCCAAACAAGGGGTGGGCATCGACGAAATTTTAGAATCGATTGTTTACCTAGTGCCGCCCCCCGCCGATACCGTCGATCAGCCCCTGCGGGCGCTGATCTTCGACAGCTACTACGACAGCTACCGAGGCGTGATCGTCTACTTCCGGGTGATGGATGGCACCATCCGCCGCAAAGACAAAGTGCGGCTGATGGTCTCGGGCAAAGAGTATGAAATTGACGAGCTGGGCGTGCTGGCCCCCACCCAAATTCAGGTGGACGAGCTGCACGCCGGAGAGGTGGGGTATTTTGCCGCCTCGATTAAAGCGGTCGAAGATGCCCGCGTGGGCGACACCATTACTCTGGTGCAAAATCCGGCGACAAAGGCTCTGCCGGGCTACGCCGAAGCTAAACCTATGGTGTTCTGCGGTCTGTTTCCCACCGCCTCCGACCAGTTTGAAGAACTGCGCGAAGCCCTCGAAAAGCTCCGCCTCAGCGACGCCGCTCTCCAGTATGAGCCAGAAACCTCCAGCGCCATGGGGTTTGGCTTTCGCTGCGGCTTTTTGGGCCTGCTGCACATGGAAATTGTGCAGGAGCGCCTAGAGCGCGAATACAACCTGGACTTGATTACCACCGCGCCTTCGGTAATTTATCGGGTCACCACCATTCAGGGCGAGGTGCTCGAAATCGACAACCCCAGCACCCTGCCCGACCCCCAAGCCCGCGAAAAAATTGAAGAGCCCTACGTGCAGCTCGACATGATTACCCCCGAAGAATATGTAGGGGCGCTGATGGAGCTGTGCCAGAACCGGCGCGGCGAGTTCAAAGATATGAAGTACCTGGCCCAGGGCCGCACTACCCTGATCTACGAGGTGCCCTTAGCCGAGGTGGTGACCGACTTTTTTGACCAGATGAAGTCGCGCAGCAAGGGCTACGCCAGCATGGAGTACCACCTGATTGGCTACCGCGAAAATCATCTGTCGCGGCTCGATGTGCTGATCAACGGCGACCCAGTCGATTCGCTAGCCTCGATTGTGCACCGCGACAAGGCCTACTTTGTGGGTAAGGCCCTGGTCGAAAAGCTGAAGGAACTGATTCCCCGCCACCAGTTCAAAATTCCAATTCAGGCTGCGATCGGCAGCCGTATTATCGCCAGCGAAAGCATTCCCGCCCTGCGCAAAGACGTGTTGGCCAAGTGCTACGGCGGTGATATTTCGCGGAAGAAAAAGCTGCTGCAGAAGCAGGCCAAAGGCAAGAAGCGCATGAAGGCTGTTGGTACCGTTGATGTGCCCCAGGAAGCCTTTATGGCGGTGCTGAAACTAACTTGATGCAAAGGAGAGTAAACCGATGACACTCAAGGAATTGCTCATTTAAGAAATTGATGATGCCTCAGATCCTTTGCTTGTTGAGGTGCTTGACTTTCTACAGTTTCTCAAGGCTAAGCAGGCAGAAGATAAGGCCGATATTCTAGACGTTCGCAAGACACTAGTACTCTAAGGCAGAGATCTCTCGACTATTGACGAGCAGGCATAGCGATTACTGCAAGCGTTCTGATAGTAGAGCTACTTCTGCCTCAGAGTACTAGTTTTGTCAGTCAACCAGGTAGTACTCACTCTACGCTTATCACCGAAAACAGGATGTATGAGAGCCAATTCCTGCAATAAAGAATTGACTCTCGTCGCTTTTTTGGCCTATTCTTTTTAACGGTTTACTATCTCAAGTTTTTGGCCAAATAGTTCTACCTCTTGGCCATTAGAGAGCTTGCGCATGCCAGGGCCGCCGATCACAGCATATTGGTAGCGGTTCTCGCGGAAGGGCCAGGGTGGCCCAGCATAAGAACCTGGCCGCTTCGCCACCGAGTTTTCTTCTTTGAATACATTTAAGAGAGCTGTCGATGCAGCTGAGCCGGCAGCAATCGTACCCCCGACTGTTAACCCCGAGACAACTAGTGCCGCGCCCGCTGGAACGCCCAGGCCAACCATAGTTGGAGCAAGAGCAGTTACGCCTACAAGAGCGGCTCCAGTTAGTGTCGTGCTTGCGCCAGCCGATGCGGCCCCGGCTGCCCCAGCAATAGCAGGACCTGCTGCTCCAGCTGTCACTGCCGTGGCTACTGCGGCTGCCAAAACACCTACAGTCATTGCACCGATCGGCCAGACTGCGTCCCAAGTCGTAATCTTGTCTTTCTCATCAAGACAAATCGCAGCACGGATAGTAAACCAAACTGCACCAGTATTGCGCACGAAAGTTTCTCCGGGCTGCACTAAATCGAAATAGAGCGGCCCAACTTGATCAAGCGATATCTGTAATGGCCAAATTGTTTCATTTTTAATTTCAAAACCTGGTCCTAGTGCCATGGAAATCTCCTATTGACTAAATTGTGTGTAGACAACTGCGATGAGAGACAAGCAAGATTGAAGGCTTATTATTCTTTTAAATCAACCATTATCTGCTTCAAAGACGGACCAATGCCAGCAATACTTTTCTCTAGAAATTCTAATGCTTCGCCACGGGACTCAACTATCTTTATATAGTCGACATCGCCAGTTTTGTATGGCACGGCATCAATTTGTTCAATTCCATCGCCATTGGCACCTTGACGTATGCTAAGCGTATAAATTTCTTCGGCATCACGGATGACAAAAGTAAATCCGTTCACATCGTTGGCATTGGTGGGATGGTGGAAGATATGCATCTGCGTAACTTCCACCAGCGGAAGATGAGCCATTGCAAGTGTTTGAGCTGCTATTTGATGATGATCAGATAGAGGCAGGTATTCCAGTTCTTGATCAGGCATATCAATTATTCCTTGTCTAGTTTGAGGTCGTTGTGTTAATTCACCCTTTGATTAACCATTAGAGAAATGAATATTCCTAGAAATAGCTGTAGATTTCTCTGAAAGCTATCCAGAATCCGCTAATTTGAGATTCTAAATTCTTCAAAACTCTAAGTATTAAAAAAGTAGGAAATAACTTTGATTTTGTCTTGGCAGGAAAGTATGGAGCTGGGTAGGGAAAGTATGGTCTAATTCAGATCACGCATCTATCTGAAGAAAACCGATGGACTTTGAGCAGGCGTTGGAGTTCTTAAACTGTGCTTTTAATAACAAAATCGAGAGGCCACTGACCCAAGTTGAAATTGCCCTGGTGTATGGGGCTTGGGAAAATCTGACCTACGATCGCATTGCCGATCGCTCTGGCTACACCGTCAACTACCTGCAACGCGACCTTGGCCCCAAGTTCTGGAAGCTGGTGAGCGAAGCCCTCGATCGCAAGGTCAACAAAACCACCCTGCGGGCTATTCTCACCAACCAGGAGAATCCGCTGCCCCACCGGATGCCTGCGGTAAAGCGGGCAGTGGACTGGGGCGAAACGCCGGATGTGAGTGCCTTTAAAGGGCGGCAGGAGGAGATTGAGCAACTGACACACTGCATTACTGAGCAGCGCTGTCGGCTGGTGGCGATTGTGGGGCAGGGCGGCATTGGTAAAAGTTCTCTGGCGGCCAAGGTGGCGCGACAGGTGGCGGGGGAGTTTGACTTCGTCATTTGGCGATCGCTCCGCAATGCCCCACCCTTAGAGACATTGCTGGCGGAACTGGTGCCCTTTGTCTCTGGGCAGCAGGATATTCATGCCCGGCCCGAGCGGTTGCTGCACTGGCTGCAAACCCACCGCTGCCTGGTGATTTTAGATAACCAGGAGACACTACTGCAGCCGGGAAAGGAGGGGGGCTACTATCAACCCCAGTTCGCCAACTATGCCGATTTGGTGCAGATGCTGGGGGAAGCTAGCCATCAGAGTTGTGTAGTGCTGACCAGTCGGGAGCGATCGACTAAAGTTGCCCTATTAGAAGATAGCCAGGGGGCCGTGCGGCTGCTGGTGCTAAAGGGTTCCTGGGGAGCGTCGTTGGCTTTAATTGAGGCCAAGCGATTGGTGGGTACGGAGGACGAAAAACATCGCCTGTGTGAGCTATATCGGTGCAACCCGCTGGCGTTGAAAATGGTGGCGACCTCGATTCAGAGTTTGTTTGAAGGGGAAATTGCGGCCTTTTTTGAAACCGAAACGCCAATCTTCAATGGCATTCGTCGCCTCTTAGACCAGCAGTTTGAGCGGCTATCGCCCTTGGAGCGGACCGTGATGTATTGGCTGGCGATTAACCGGGAATGGACGGAACTTGCAACCCTGCAAGCCGATATTGTCCCCGCCATTACTCGATCGAATTTGCTGGAAGCGCTGGAATCGCTCACCGGACGTAGCTTAGTTGAAAAGCGGGTGCAGAAGGGTAAGAGTAAGCCAACGGGGGAATATACTCAACAGCCTGTGGTAATGGAATACGCCACAGACAGCCTGATTCAGCAGTTGACAACTGAACTGGTGCAAGGGGAAATTACCTGTCTGAGCCACTATGCACTAATCAAAACAACGGTGCTAGACTACATCCGAGAAAGCCAGGTGCGGGTAATCTTAACTCCGCTGATAAAACGCCTTGAGGATGCTATTTATCAGAACCCTGGACGGCTGGAGCAGCATCTGCAAACTATTTTATCTGTTTTACGCAGCTCTCCCATCCAGGTTGGGGGTTATGGCCCAGGGAACTTAATTAACCTGTGCCTACATTTAAATATTGACCTGACGGGTTATGACTTTTCTTGCCTCACAATTCGCCAGACTGAACTTCAGGGGGCAACATTACAACGGGCAGATTTTCGTTCGGCAAAGTTTTTGGAAACCACCTTTACCCAAGCATTTGCTGGTGGATTGTGGATAGATTTTGACCCTCACGGTCAGCAATTTGCTTTCGGCGATACCAACGGTGGGCTGCATATTTGGCAATTTGAAACGCTACAGCCACTGATTTCTATCAAAGGGAACCAGGGATGGGTGATGGGAGCTGCCTGGCACCCTAGTGGAACGACTCTAGCCTATAATTTTGAGCAAACTGTCAGACTTTTGGATACTCGTACAGGCCAGAAGCTGAAGGACTTTTCAGGATATAGCGATTGGGTCTTTGCGTTAGCTTGGAGCCCTGATGGTAAAAAACTTGCCTGTGGAGGGCAAGCACCATTTATTTTGGTCTGGGACGGAGAAACTGGAACCTGCCTTGCTCGCTTGGAATCAAGGGACTTGGATTGTCAAGATTGCTGGATTTTCTCTTTGGTGTGGCTAGATGATGGCGCTGTGCTAGCTGGAGCCTATAGCGATCACACGATTAAATTTTGGCATGTGGCTTCGGGCGATTGCATCCAGGTCATTCAAGCTCATGATTATTGGGTGTTTTCTTTGGCATTGCATCCGAATGGCAGAATCCTTGCCAGTAGTGGCCATGATCAAGTTGTGAAACTTTGGGATTGGCAATCAGGGCAATGTTTGCAGACGGTTGCTAGCCGAGATTGTATCTTTAACTTGAAATGGAGCCCCGATGGCAATACTCTAGCCGGGGGAAGCATTGATCACACAATTACTCTATGGGATTGTTCTCTCCAATGTATGCAGGTGTTGCAAGACCACCAAAACTGGGTTTGGGCAGTTGCCTGGAGTCCCAATGGTAAATGCCTTACCAGTATTTCCCATGACCAGGTGATAAAACTTTGGGATACCGAAACATGGCAATGTGTCAAAAGCTTGAGAGGATATAGCAATGCCTCCTGGTGTATTAAGTGGAGCAGAGACGGAATTCGCATTTTGAGCAGCAGTATGGATCATACTGTGCGGTTGTGGGATAGCCAAACGGGTATATGTCTAAGGCTTTTTCGAGGTCATGAGAGTGGAGTCATATCAGTGGCTTGGAGCCCAAACGAACAGTTATTCGCCAGTTGTAGTGCAAACGGTTTGATTCATATCTGGAGCGTGCAGACCGGAGAATGTTTGACCGTTTTATCGGGCCACTATAGTTGGGTGAGATCAGTTGTCTGGAGTCAGGATAGCAATCACTTAATTAGTTGCAGTAATGACCAAACGATTAAACTTTGGGATGCTCGCTCTGGTCAATGTTTATTAACTTTGTCAGATCATCATAATCAAGTAAATGCTGTTATTTTGTTCCCGAACAGTGGGCGAATTGCAAGCAGTAGTCTAGATGGAACAATTCGGTATTGGGATTTGGCTAGAGGAATTTGCGATCTTGTTATTTCTGTAGATAGCGCTGTTCATGGCCTTGCCCTCAGTCCCAATGGAGAAGTTTTAGCGAGTGGAGATGCTACCGGCCAAGTTAAGCTGTGGAATGCGATGACCGGTGAGCATTTGCGAACCTTGCATGGACACACTCCGGGACATATTTACTCTGTATCTTGGAGTCGTGATGGCCAAAAGTTAGCTAGTGCCTCCACAGACTTGACGGCGAGAATTTGGCAGGTCAGCACAGGAAACTGTGAACAAATTATCCCTGGACAAAACTGGGGTATGTGTGTCGATTGGAACCCAGTGAATTCTCTGTTAGCGATCGCTTACTTTGAACAACCGATTCAGCTCTGGGATGGGCAAACTCAGCAGATCGTGAAAACTTTGACGTGCGATCGCCCCTACGAAGGCATGAACATCACTGGGGCCACGGGCATTTCTGAGGCACAAAAAGCCAGCCTCAAGGCGTTGGGTGCGATCGCAGTGTGAAGGCTGTGCGATCGCCTACTCCGCATCGCCCACCAGACCTTGCTCTACCTCGCCAAAAATGGCGCTGGGGTGGCAGTAGTACTTAAACTCCAGCAGGTTAAAAAACGGATCTTGCAAAAAGAAGGTGCGATGCTCCAGTGTTGTGCCGGGAAAGCGGCGCTTTTCGCCCTGGTGGAAGGTGAGCTTTTGCGCCTTGGCCTGGTGCAGCAGCGTCTCCCAGTCAGTTTCAGCCGTGAAGACCAGGCCGAAGTGGCGGGGGTAAATGCCCTTTTGGGGTACCAGGTCGGTGGTGGTGTGAGCTACGAGCTGATGGCCGTACAGATTCAGAATGAGTGAATTAGCACTCTCTCGGCCCGGCTCGCAGCCTAGACCATTTACATAAAATTCCTTTGCGGCGGGAATATCGGCCACCGGAAAGGCAAGGTGAAAAAGAACAGCAGCGGAATCCATACGAAAGTGAAGGTGAGAGAAAATCAGGGGGATGGCGCGATCGCTCCGGGTGTCTTCCTAGGCCATCACCTTGTGATCGACGGCATTGAGCAGCACTTTAAGGGCAGTATCTTCGGCTTGACTGATCTGGTGGTCGAGGAGGGCAATGTGGATTGACTTAGACAGCACGAAAGCGGCTACCTCAGGCTCTAGCTGCTCGACCAAAAGTTCCATGGGCATAGGTACCTTGAGGGCACTTTGAATGCCTCCCAGCATCGCCTCGTCCATGCCCATCGCCCCTAGCCTGGGGCGCAGACTTGTCCAGTCTTCGACGGGATCTTGACCGCTGGCCTGAAGGATGGAGGCCAGCAGTCGCTGTACCTTACTCTGCTGGGCAGGGGACATGGTCTTATATACGAGGGCGTCTTCTTCGATCGTATTGGTTTTATCCTGGTTGAGGTTGTCAAGAATTTTCTGCCACTCGGCCTCGGTGCACTGTTCGGGCTTGCCCACGCAGAGCGACACCTGAATGCGATCGCCGGTCGTATGCAGCTGGGTCACCTCTGCATGAATGCCCAGGTACCCCAGCCACTGCGACACCATGCCCACCAGTTTGCCGCTGGCCGACTGAGCCTGGGTGAGCATTTGCACCTGGGTACGCACCAGGGGGCGAACGAGCTTTACAAGCATGGAGCCTTCCTCAAAACCGCATTATCTTACTGGGCTGCTTTGATCTTACACAACCCTTCGGTCAGGGGTGGTAGTGCAGTATGCCGTTGGGCGATTAGACGGAGCGGAGTGCAATGCAGCGGGCCATAACGCCCTGAGCTGAGGAAAGCTGAGGAAATAAGAGTGCGCTACAGAAAACGTCATCTCTTTGGCCCGTTTCTCCCCAGCCCCCACTCCCAACATGGGAGTGGGGGCTGGGGGCTTACCCGATTAGCCAACAGAGCCAAGGCGATCGAGGGGCCAAAACCGAAACCGGGCCCGGCCAATGATGTTTTGCTGGGGCAGACTGCCCCATACGTGGGAGTCGTTGCTGTCGTTGCGGTTGTCGCCCATAACAAATACCTGCCCCGGCGGGACGGTCACCGGATTTAGAGTATAGGCCGGGGGTTCGAGAATGTAAGGCTCCTGCAGCGGCTGCCCATCAACCAGCACCTGCCCCTGCACGACCTCAACCGTTTGGCCCGGTTCGCCAATGATGCGTTTAATAAAGGCCTGCCCGGTCTCGTAGCCTAGGCGCGTGAGCTGGGGCGGCGGCGCGAATACCACAACGTCCCCCCGGTGAGGGGACTGCCAGCGGTAGCTGACTTTGTCCACTAGCAGGCGATCGCCAATGTGCAGCGTTGGATCCATTGAGTTGGAGGGAATGTAGCGGGGCTCAGCGATCAGCACCCGTACGGTCAGGGCAATGGCTAGGGCGATCGCCAGCACCCGCAGATTGCTCCACTGCCCAGCCCAGAGCGATCGCCAGCGCCCCCCAGATGCCTGCTCTGAGTCGGCGCTGGCGGCAGTCGGCGTGGTCTGGTTAGGTAGATTAGGATCCATACATGTGCAAATGACGGTGGGCTGGGGAACATTACCCCGTGGCTTTAACCTTACAGGGAATAGCGGGGGAAAGGCATCGTCATCCTCCTGTGCTAAAACCGAAACTCTAAAATGGCCCCCGTATTTTCGTTAAATTGCTCGTAGCTCGTGATGGCCCGCAGGGTGATTTGGTCGTTGATACGATAGCGCACGCTGAAAACAGCGGGAGTGACATTGGTAAAGACCTTCTGCACCGATACCGAAATACTGGGCGAGAAGTTGTACCCGATTTCGCCCCCGATATCGATCGCACCGCCCTGGGGATTGCCGGGCGGCGAGGCCGAAAACAGCCGCAGGTCTGTGCGCTCTAGGCCAGACCCCAAAAGCCCCTGCAGGTTGTTGAGTAGTGCCGAGCCAGCAAACGTTAGCAGTCCCTGGAACCCGTCGCCACCGCCCGACACGCTGCCCAGGGTAGACTCCAGGGCGGCTAAAAAACCGCCGCTGAGGAGCGCGACAATCTCACCATCGGATCGCGGTGGGGTGCTCTCTAGCTCAACGCCCTGCAGGTTGACCACGCGGCTGACCCGACCGTCGACGTTGGCGCGAATGCGAACGGTTTGAACGCCCGACCGGGTCAGACCCAGCTGGTCAATTCTAGACTCGCTGATTTCGTTGCGAGGGAAGGGAGAGGCTGTCGTCAGGGAAGCCCCAACGGCCGCGCTGTCGGGAACGGCGGCTGACAGGGTGGCCACCAGGTAGGGGTCAATGGTGTCGTCTAGGGCGCTAAACTCGGCGTAGTTTTCGTCGCCAGTAAGCCGAAACTCGGTGGTCAGCAGGTTAATCCGCCCGGAAGGTAGGTTAATGCGGCCCACAGGCTTGATGCTGGGGGCGGTACCCACCAAATCTAAGGCACCCTCGGCGCGGACATCGACAATGCCCGGAATAGCCAGCCTGACATTGTCGGCTAAAACTAGCTGAAAATCTTCAAACACAGGGGGTATAGGGTCAAAAATACTGGGTTCGCGGGTGGAATTGACCGCGGCTGGAGCAACCCCGCCTTCACCTAGTTCAGGTAAAGTAATCACCCCATCCGAGAGCAGCACCTCGCCATACACCAGGGGAGCCAGCAAAAAGACGCTGCCGTCTACTACAACATTGCCATCGACCTGCCCCCGATAGGTTCCGGCGGGGTTGCGCAGGTCAAGGGCAATGTTGTCGAGAATAATATTCAACGGATTGTTGGCATCGGCGCCCTCCGCCTCCGCCGATGGCGTACTGTCAAATAGTCCTGGGGCCAAATCTTGCACCGAGGGCAGCAGCTTTAGATTGCCGTCAGCGACAACCTTGCCGTCGCTAAAGTCACCCTGGAGTGATTGAAAATCGAGCACTAGGCCGCTGGTGTAGACCGAGCGGTTGAGGGTGCTGCTGGGGCTTTCGATCACCTGAACGGTGCCCTGGATATTGGTCAGGGGTTCGGGCAGACTGCGAGCGCTGATGGTAACGCCCTCGAAATTAGCCTGTCCAGAGACATTGAGCGTGGTCAGGGCCTCCTGAATCGGCTGATTGGTAGGCCAGCGGCCTTGTACAGCCAGATCGAGACTGGCCTCCCCCGACTCCCAGGCGATCGCCTGGGTGAGCAGGTTGATCAGGGCAAAGCCATCGTCGCGCATGCTGAGCGTGATGTTGACGGTATCAGTCTCGGGCTGTTGGCTGAGTCCGGGCAAGGTCAACGGTACACTGGCCACCAGCCGCAGCGGATCTTCGAGTTGCTCATCGACGGCCACCCGACTGATCAAATTGAGGCGAGCGTTTTCGTAGCTGAAGGTGGCCGTGGCCAAATCGATCGCGTTGAGGTTGATGGTGGCTTTGTTGATCGCTAGCTGGCCCCGCACCTGAGGGTTGGCCAGGCTGCCGGTGAGGGTAGCGCCTAGGTTCATCAGCCCGTCCAGGTTGTCAGGCAGCCGCAGCGGTTGACGCAGGGCATTTAGAGGTACATTGCTGACCTCCAAACGCATGGTGCGGGGTTCGGCATCGTCGGGGTCAAGGCTAAGCTCGCCGTTGAGGGTAGCTAGAGCGATTCCCTGCTGAGTAGTCGCTGAGAAGTCTGACACGTCTGACCGGATGCTCACCGGGTCGAAGCGAATAACGCTGTCCTGGTAGCCGCCCCGGGCAATCACCTCGTCAATGCGGTAGACGGCACCGTTGCTGCTGTCGGGCTGGCCCCAAACCCAGTTCCCTCCGGCCAGGTCAAAGGTGACATTGAGATCGTCGGGGATGGAGCCACTGGCGGTAACGGTACCCGAGAAGCTGCCGGTCAGCTCTTCTAAAGGTGGCAGGGGTGCCGCTTCGGCCTCGGCGGCCAGAATGTCTTGCAGCTCTTGCACTTCGGCCAGGCGGCGCAGCTGGTCGAGCAGGCTGGCGTTGCTGTCACCCACCGGGTTCACCTCCTCTAAAGAGGCTAAATCGACGTCGGTGGCGGGGCGGAACCAGTCGGGCGGGCTGAGCAGATTAGGGCGAAAATCGGCCAGTTCAAAAATTAGCAGGGTCTGTAAAAGCTCTTGAATCTGGCCGTTTTCGACCACTAGCTCGCCATTGATTTGAGGCGTATCGCCCAGGGTATAGGTGCCGCTGGCCAGGTAGCGGCTGGCCCCAGAGGCCGATTCCAGCGTGACCCCCGCCAGGCCAAACACATTGTCGGCGAAGGTAATGTTGCCCTGGAGGCGAGCGTAGCGGGTCGTCTCTATAGGCATCTCTGGGGGCATCTCTGGGGCCTCTGGATCGAGGGCCACCAGCGTGTTTTCTGAAGGCAGCCTGATGTAGCTAATGCTGGGGTCTTGCACATCAAAGCTGGCCCGCAGAGTAGACTGGCGCAGGTCGGCGACGATCTCAGCGGAGGTGATGAGGCCGTCGAAGGTGCCAATGCCGCTGGTGCCAGCCTGGGGCAGCCTCAGGTCGCCAATTGGCAGGTTTTCGATAGTGGCGTAGAGGGTGCCGGCCTGGGTATAGCCCTCGGCCAGGGCCTCACCGCCGCGTACCTCAAAAGTGAGGTCGCGTTGGTTGGAGACCGGCCCTTGAGGGCCATCGCCCTGAGCGGTGGCGACATAGACGCGATCGCCGCCGCCGGTCAAATCGACCGCTAATGGGCCGCCCTGGGTATAGGCGATCGGGCCGCTCAGGGGAGAGGCAAAGGCCAAATCCCCGGCGGTGAGGCCGACCAGGGAGGCGTCGCCGGTCAGGGCCAGGGCACCGGGTCGGCCCCGCAGCCGCCCGTTGAAGAAAGCGTTGCCCGCCAGGGGAATGATCTGTGGCAGCGGCAGCGCCGCTAGGCTGTAGCCATCCACATTGAGGTTGAGGTCGAGGTTGGCGATCGCAGGCGCACCGGGGCCACTCAACCGGGGCGTGATGACACCGTTGGCCAGCAGGCCAGCACTGCTGGCCTGCTGTACCAAAATCGACTGGCCGTTCCAGGCCAAATCAGCCGTTAGGGGCTGCCGCACCTGGGCCAGCTGAGGAGCCCGGCCCGCCGCCGCTGCCAAACCGTCCGACAGCACCAGTTGACCCTGCCCTCGCACGCCGGCCAGGGTCAGGACGTCGGTACTGCCCCTCAACTGAAAACGCCCCTCGGCGGTGCCCTGGAGGTCGGGGGAAAAGGCCGCTAGCTGCAGGTTTTGGCCCCGCAGATTGGCCTCCCACTGCCCGCCGCTGAGGGTGGCGCGGGTATTCACTGTGCCACCGGCCAGCACCGCTTGAGCGACCCCCTGCCCTTGAATACCGCTCAGGCCACCAGCGAGGGTGCCAGTAAGCTGAGCTACCCCATTTAGCACCCCGTCTACGCCAGCACCGGTTTGGTTGAGCTGTACCCCATCGGCGCGGATGGTCGACTCCCACTGGCGATCGCTCAGACCCAGGCTGCCCATGCCGACCAGGGTGCCTCCGGCGGCCTGCACAAAGGTATCGGTAAAGCGCAGGTTGTTGTCGGCCAGGCTAATGTATCCCCGAGCCGGATAGTCCCCTGCCGGGGCGCGCCAGTTGGCCGTACCCGCGAGCTGGTTGAAGGAACCACTGACCTCGGCCTCCAAAAATACTGGCCCCAGGGCAATCGTATCGGGCAATCCGTAGGGCTGACCCAGGGCGTTGGCGGGTAGGCGATCGCCCGCAATAGAGAGCGCCAGTTGCCCCGGTTCACCAAATCTGTAACGGCCACCGCCGGTAAGTGAGCCTCCCGCCTGGGGCAGTGCCTGAAAGCTGTCGATCGCTAGGTCGCGTCCCCTCAAGGTGGTGTTGGCTTCCACCTGGGCAAAGGCCACCCGATCGATCGTAACCGGGCCTTGAGAAACGAGATCGGTGGCAATTACGGGCCGCCGCAGCGGTCCGGTCATGGTGACATTTGCTAAAAAGGTGCCTGTTGTGGGTACCGGCAGCGCCACTTCATATAGCTCAAATAACTGCTCTGGCCTGAAGGGATTGACCTGACCGACCAAGTCGTAGCCGCTGTCTAGGTCGAGGGTGCCGCCCGCCTTGGCCGTCAGGTCGCCTAGGCTGGCGGTTACCCCTTCAAACTCAATCACTCGGCCCTGAAACCGCACATCTCCATTTAGATCCTGGAGGGGTTCTGGGAGACCACGGGTAATCAGAGATGCGCCCTCGACACGGGCTGTACCCACAACAGTGATGGGCAAACCGCCGCCGCTTTCAAGATCGACCTGGCCACTGACCACGCCGCTGGGAAACTGCACGGGCAGCGGATTCTCTAGAAAAGAGTCGAGCAGGGGCAGAATATCAGTCGTTTTGGCCTGCTGGGTGCGCAGGTTGATCTTGGCCTGCAGGCCGGGGCCGGGTACCTCCGTGGCATCGGCGATCGCGCTGGAGTCCTGGGGCGGCGGCAGCAGTATGGCACCCTTAACCTCAATGCTGCCGCCCTGGATAGAGTTGCCGCTCAGGGCTAAATCGAGCTGGCGAGTTTCTAAAGGAGAATTGGGATCCTCAGGCACATCGATAAATGTGTCGCTGAACTGGAGCTGCCCCTCAAGATCTGCGATCGCCACCTGTACCGGATCGGCGTCACCCTCGACGTAGGGCACCATCGTGAGCTGGCCATCGCTGACGCTAATCGTATCGAGGCTGATGGCAATAAACGGATCGCGATCGGGATCTTGCTCGGGCAAATCGATGTCGAGATCAAACCACTCGCCCTCGGCATTTTGCTCCAGGTAAAGCTCGCCCTGATCTAGAGTTAGGCTGAGCGACAGCTCTCGCCGCCACAGATCAAACAGGCTAAACCGCAGCTCTACCGCTTCTAGAGATAGAGAATCTGGATCTGTCGATGTCGGTGGAATGGTGGACGGCCCCACCCGCACCCCAGTCAGCCCAATCTGCTCTAGCGGCCCCAGCTCTACTGGCCGATTCAAGGTTTCAGATAGCTGTTCAGATACCCAGGGAATCAGGTTATTGCGGCTCCACAACCAGCCGCCCAAAACCGTACTGCCCCCCAGCAGCACCAGCCCAGCCCCCACAACTAGGGCCGACGTGAGCCACGACTTGCCGCCGCCCGGCTTTGGTGCCTGGGGAGACTCTGGTTCTCGGGGAGACTCTGGTTCTTGAGCAGGTTCTGATTCTTGAGAAGGGGTCATACCCGTTTATGCCACCGCAGAACACCCAACATAGTAATGAACGCCCTAAACTTTTGCCCACCAGCTGCACCAGCTGCAATGAACTGATGGATTTCTGTCGGGGTAACACTCACGCTTATGCTAGCTATTTAACACCAAAGAATAGACGGTCGCCGAAGTAACTTTGTTCGCGCTGCGATCGCCCGGTAGAGTAAACAGGTAATGCTGTATGTGAGATAGGGCTATGGTGGTGTACGTGCTGTTGTTCAACGCCCGCACCGACAACGAGGGCATCCATGCCGAAACCATTAATGGGCAGAATCTAATTCTGATGTTTGAGCACGAGGACGATGCTGTTCGCTACGCCCTCATGCTCGAAGCCCAAGACTTTCCAGAAGCCACCGTTGAAGGCTTTGAGCAAGCCGAGATCGAAGAATTTTGCGAGTCAGTCGGCTACGGCTATCGCCTGATTCCACCAGGGACGCTGGCAGTACCCCCCGAACAAAGCTTGGACGAGCACCTCTGGGACCCTGATCAGCCCAACCCCGACCCCCAGCCCGGTACCCAGCCCGGTGTTAAACCCGCAGAAGAAATCGGCGGTATCTCCCAGGCAGAAATCGATCGCATGCGTCAGCAGCTTGAGAAATTGCTCTAGACTAGCCACGCTATGACTAACCCCCTATCTACCCTGATTGCTCGTGCCCGTGCGGGCGATGCCCGCGCGATCGCTGGGTTGATTACGCGATCGCTGGTCACCCAGGGCATTGTGGCCCAGGGGCAGTGGCAGGGCACCCAGCTCTACCTCGATCTAGAGTCAGATGCCGCCATTGACCAGCGCCAGGTAGTGCCTCAGATTCGGCGCGGGCTGCTGCGCCTGGGGCTCACCTGCCCGGTCGATACCGTGTGGGTAACGGCTCGCCGAGTGGGCTGGGATGAGGCCGACTGGCGCGAGAGTTTTAGCCTCAATGGGGCGTTGTTTTCTGCTGAGGGTGCTTTAGCCGGGCAACCAGGCGGCACCCTACCCCGTGATCTAGCGGTAGCCCCGCTCGATCCAACCGGGCCGACCTCCCCTGCCCCCAAGCCGGGGACACAGCCTGAGCAAGAACCAGCCCAGACAGCTCTCGATCGATTCGATACCAATCGATTCGATACCGACCGCTCGCCCCCAGAAACAGGCCCAGAAACAGGCCCAGAAACAGGCCGGGAAACAGGTGTTTCAGACACTACCCTGGTGGCCCTGGCCCACCTGGCTCCGGTGGTAAGTTATCTCGTGCTGGGTAGCCAGTGGCTGGGGGGCTGGCCGCTGTTTTGGGGTGGTTCATTTTTGCTGCCCTGGCGGGTTGTGGCTCCCTTAGTACTGCTTCTAGTTAAAGGAACTGGAGCCAGCGCTTCCTCCGACGCGGCCTACGTGCAGCACCAGTCTAAAGTCGCCCTCAACTTTCAGCTCACGATGTTTATCGCCTGGGTGGTGACCATTGCGCTGATGTTTGTTTTAGTGGGCTTTTTGCTGGTGGTGCCCCTGGCTCTGTTTGAAATCGTCAGCTGCATTGTGGCGACGGTGCGGGCAACGGAGGGCAAACCCGGACGCTACGTGGCAATTCGATTTGTGCGCTAAGTGCGCCATCCTCTACATTAGCGGGAGTGTTTATTGCCCTAAGGATGCTTCTGTGCCTGCCAGTTCTTCTAGTCATTCACCCTCAGACCCTACCGATCGCGGTCATTTGCTGACCGAGCAGGCCAACCCTCGCAGCGCCCAGCTCGATCGGCTCAGCGCCATCGAACTGGTTGATCTGTTTAACCAAGAAGACCAGCGCACTCTGGAGGCGATCGCCGGAGCGAGAGAGGGCCTAGCCGCCGCCATCGATGCCGCAGCATCTGCCCTGGCCCAGGGCGGGCGGCTGTTTTACGTGGGGGCAGGCACCAGCGGACGGCTGGGGGTGCTGGATGCGGCGGAGTGCCCGCCCACCTTTTGTACGCCCCCGGAACTGGTGCAGGGCATTATCGCGGGTGGGGCCGGGGCGCTGGTGAAAAGCTCTGAGGGGCTGGAGGATGTGGCCGCAGACGGGGCCGCCGCGATCGCCGACCGCAACCTTCAGGCCCAGGATGTAGTGGTGGGCATTACCGCTGGCGGCACCACCCCCTACGTGCAGGGGGCGATCGCCGCCGCTAATCAGCGGGGCGCAACCACCGTTTTGATCGCCTGCGTACCCGCCGATCAGGTGCCCACCGAGGCCGACATCGACATTCGCCTGCTGGCAGGGCCAGAGCTACTAGCCGGGTCAACCCGGCTCAAGGCCGGTACAGTCACCAAAATGGCCCTCAATATAATCTCAACCGGAGCGATGGTGCGCCTGGGCAAGGTCTACGGCAACCGCATGATTGACGTGGCCGTAACCAATACCAAGCTGCGCGATCGCGCCCTGCGCATTCTCTGTGACCTCACCGATTTAGATCGCGTCGCCGCCGCTGACCTGCTTGACCGCAGCAACCAGCAGGTGAAGCTAGCGCTAATGATGCACCTGGGCGGGCTAGATGCCGAGGCCGCAGCCGAGCAATTGGCCCAGCACGGTGGGCATTTACGGCGGGCCTTAGCGGGGTAGAGCCAAGTCCAGTAGGGGGCTAGAGGGTGGAGGATAGTTCGGGGGACTGGGGGTCGACTTCGTCTAGCCAGGCGCGATCGAGGCAAACGCCCTCTAGCTGCGCGATCGCTACCGTTGCGCCGCGCAGGTTGGCCCCGGTCAAATCGGCTCCGCCCAGGTCGGCCCCGGTCAAATCAGCGCCCCTCAGGTCGGCATAGCTAAGGTTGGCATGGCGCAGATCGGCGTTGCGCAGAATGCTCTGGTGCAGCGTAGCCAGGCGCAGGTCGCTGCAGCGCAAATCGGCCCCGGTCAAGTCAATATCGCTCAGCTCAGCCCGAATCAACACCGTGCGAGCCAGATCGGCCTTTTCTAAATTGGTTCCCCGCAGGTTGGCCCGCCACAGGTTGCAGCCGCTTAGTTTGGCCCCTGGCAGAATGGACTGCTGTAGGTTAACCGACGCCAGATTGGTCTGACTCAAATTTATACCGGGCAGTTCCAGCCCCGGCATCCAGGCTTCATGGCAGTCGAGGTGGCTAAAATCGCGACGCCCGGAAGCATAAAGCTCCAACACCTGGGCCATCGTTATGGTGACAGATTGACTATCCATAAGGCTTTCTTCACCCACCCGACTTACTCCAACCGTTTTTGCCATCTACTAGCGACTTGCCTACCAGCGGCGCAACGAAGCACCCCACTGGAGGCAAAGACACTTATATTGCTGAATGTTGCGCCTTTGTAAACTAATGTAACAATTTCTCATGCCTACTGCAAGGCCAGGCGACTTTGCCCGGCCCCAGAGGGTCAAGTGGGGAGGGGATGAGGAGGATGGGTCGGTCAGGAGATGAGGGGATGGGGAGCAGGAGAATATGCTGATGTTTAGGCTTCAACCAACTGAAGGATTGCAGTTACGCAGCTGCGGGCGACAATCTACTCGACCCCTGAACTTTCGGCGGCAATCTCCGCATCCGATCGGCTAAATAGGCCAAACAGCGGCCCGGCCAGTGCGCCAATGGCAAAGCCGCCAGCGTGGGCCCAGTAGGCAATGCCGCCGCCTTCCATGCCGATCATGGCGGGGGCACCGAGGCTGGCAAAGCCGTAGACGGCCTGCTGCGCAAACCAAATACCGAGATAAAACAGGGCCGGAATTCTCAGCGGCAGGGGGAATGGCCCCAGGGGCACGATAGTGAGAATGCGGACATTTGGAAAGCGAAAGATGTAGGCTCCCATCACCCCCGCGATCGCGCCGCTGGCCCCCAACGATGGAACTTCTGAACCCATGGCAAAAAACCACTGGGCCAGGTTGGCCAGGGTGCCGCACAGCAAATAAAACACCAAAAACTTGACATGCCCCATCTGGTCTTCGACGTTGTTGCCAAAGATCCACAGGTAGAGCATGTTGCCCGCCAAGTGCAAAAAGCCGCCGTGGAGAAACTGACTGGTGATTACGGTCAGCCATTCTTCAGCGTTAATTACTGAAACCCCGGTGGTCAGGCTAGTCGAAAATTCTTCGGGCACTATCGCCCAGGCGTGGAAAAAATCGGTCAGGCCGTAGGTGGGCAGGCTCAGCTCGTAGATAAAAATGGCGATGTTGAGCACAATCAGCCCGTAGGTGACGTAGGGCGTGCGTAGACCTGGGTTGTAGTCTTTTAGGGGTACCACCGCTGACCTCGCTTCTGTTGGAAAACTGCTGGAGACAGCCCTACTATTGCAGAGTGTCTCAAAAATTAAAATCCTCCCATGGTCAGCCTTTAGGTAGAGCTAGCGATCTTTAGCGATCTTTGTAGTGGCAGAAGTGATTCAGTTTCTGGGCCTGCTGCTTGGGGGCTATACAGCTGGCTGGCCTTGGCCTACTGGGACTCAACGGTGCAGGTGGGTGGTGATGAATCGTGGGGGAGTGGGGGCGGGGCTATTTGGTTCGTTGGCAACGGGCCAAGGGTGGTGCGAAGTTGCACGGCAACATTTCCGCAGCCTGGCAATGCAATTTCCTAAACTGTAGGTAGGGCGTAGCGTCGTCGAGCGAACCCTATTTCTACCTGCCCTTACCACTGCCATGACTCATCTCCTCACCTCTCGTAGCGGGCTAACGGCATCGATGATGTTAGGCGTTTTGCTGACCTGCTGTGCCGGTCGTTCGAACCCCTTGGCCACCCACCGTTTGGCTACTGGCCCTGGCCCTGAGAGCACTGCGGTCACTGCGGCGATCGCCGCCAGCGATCCCTGGCACCAGGCCGTTGGCGAAGCCAACCAGGCCGCCCAACTCGCCGCCACGGCCACGACCGCTGCTCAGTGGCACCAGGTCGCTGGGGCCTGGGCCCGAGCGGTGGCCCTGCTGCAAGACCTGCCCCCCAATGACCCGCGCCAGGTGTTTAGCCAGCGCAAGGCCCAAGAGTACCAGCAAAACCTTTCGGTGGCCCAGCAGCAGGCGGCCCAGCAGGGCTTACCCAGAGCGTTTCCGGCCCTGGGCAGCGATGTGCTCGACGAGCAGGTTAGCCTGTACCGCGCCTATGTGGCCGCCCAAGGCCCGCCAGATGTGCTGATTGTGGGCAGCTCGCGATCGCTGCAGGGGGTCGATCCGCAGGTGCTTCAGCAGGCGCTGGCGGCACAGGGCTACCCCGGCCTGCGGGTCTACAACTTTAGCGTCAACGGGGCCACTGCCCAGGTGGTCAGCTTTTTGACCCGGCAGCTTTTGGCCCCTGACCTGCACCCCCGGCTAGTGATTTGGGCTGAGGGGTCGCGCGCCTTTAACAGCGGCAGGTTCGATCGCACCTTTGCCGAAATTCTCGCCTCCCCCGGCTATGCCGCTGTTCGCGATGGGGCCGTGGTAACCCTGCAAAGTCGAGAGAAATCGCCCGCCCCACCTGCTGCGGTAGAGGCAGCACCCGACTCAGACACTGCCACTGCCGCAACAGCAGTGGCAGAGTATGGCACCGTTCTCCCCAGCCCGATTAACGCCCAGGGCTTTTTAGCCGTCAATGATCAGTTCAACCCGACGGTGTATTACCGCAGCTTTCCTCGGGTGCGGGGGCTGTACGACAATGCCTATCGCCCCTTTCGCTTGCAGGGGGTGCAGACGGTGTCATTTGAGGCTATGACCCAGTTTTTGAGAGCCCAAAACATTCCCCTAGTGTTTGTTAACCTGCCGCTCAGCAACGATTATCTCGATGGGGTACGGCTAGGCTACGAACGCCAGTTTCAGCAGTTTTTGCAGGGCTGGGCCAACCAGGGCACCCTTACCCTGGTCGATTTGCTGGAAGAATGGCGCTGGCAGTCGCACCTGTTTGCCGACCCCAGCCACGTCAACCGCTACGGTGCCCGTGAAGTTGCCCGCTTGATTGCCATCGACAGCCGCATTCCCTGGCCCAGTGCGCCCCCCGCGCCTGAAGCCGTGTCTCCCGATGCCGACGCTGCACCCGATGCGGATTCCCCAGAACAGGACGATGGGACTGAAACCAAACCTGTCGATACAGCTGACACCGCGCCTAAACCAGGCGGTTGAGGTCGGCGGGGGTGTTGAGGTTGTACAGCATGGTGTCGTTCACCTGGGCTACAGGCTGCACCGGGTGCTGGTTGAGCCAGCCTTGTAGCGATCGCGATTGGGCTGCGATCGCGTACTGTCGCAGCGGCCCTAGCGCCGCCATGCGGTAAAACCCACACAGCGGCTCCCAGCGGTGCTGGCGCTGAGGCACGTAGGCCAGATAGGGCATGGGAACAGCGGCTAACTCAGTTCGCCAGGTGCTCAGGGTCGTCGCTGACAGGTTGGGCATATCGCAGGCCAAGACCATGACCCAGTCGGGGCTACTCTCAGGCTGATCCTGTAGCTGAGTCAGCGCTTGCACCAGTGCTACCAGCGGCCCCTGAAAGGTTTCGGTCGTGCCTGGCAGGGGGTGCTCTGCGATCAATTGCACCGAGTTTGGTAGTAGGGAGCGGTAGCGATCGCCCCACGGCGTCACCACATACACTGCATCGGCACAGGCGATTGCCACCCGACAGGTGCGCTGAATCAGCGTTTCGGTTCCTATAGAAATCAGCGCCTTGTCGTAGCCCATGCGGGAGCTGCGGCCCCCCGCTAAAATAACCGCCGCCAGGGATGTCATCGCTAGGCCTCGCCGTCAATCATCAATCTCAACCCGTTTGGTGCGGGCCGTTTGGTGCGGGACGTTTGGCCCGACTTGATGCGCACCTGGGCCTTGGTCACACTCAGCTGGTTGGCCAGCAGGGCAACCAGTTCTGCGTTGGCCTTACCATCCTGGGGTGGGGCCTTGAGGTGCAGCAGCCAGCTGCCGTCGTCGAGTCGAGTGGCCTTTTGCACAGAGGCGTTGGGCTTCACCCGCGCCGTCAGCACCATCATGCTTTGCCCTTAACTACAGTGCCCTGGGCCTGCTTGCGGAGTCGGGCCGCATCGGCCTCGGCTAGCCCTTTAAAGAAATAAATAACCCCAGTTAGAAAGGCCAAAGCCATATAAAACAGGCGAATGCCCCACCCGGCACCATCAAAAATCATCGAGAATACGCCGGGTTCAATGCCGCTGAAACGGGTCAGCTCTGAGCGAAACCACTTTTGGTCTTCGGCCATGCGCTCCAACTCGTCTACGGTAGCGGGCAAAATGGGCATCTGGGTGGTAGTGGTGTAGTAGCCCCAAAACCCCTGGCTGTCACCCTCGCGGCTGAGGGCCTGATTGGCCAGGGCGGTAATTTGCTGGCGGGTTAGGGTCGACTCGGTGGTGAGCTGGCTGAGCCACAGGTGGTGCCGCAGCCAGTAGCTGCTAAAAAAGACCAGCGGTAGCGCCACCAGTAGGGCGATCGACTTCAGCCCCAGCGAGGTTTTAGCCGACAGATAGCGGGTAGCGCTGCCCAGCCCAAAGCCCAGCACGGCAAACAGCAAAATGACGCTCAGCTCAATAATTTCAAGGCTCCTGAGCCAGCCACCCAAAATGGGAATGGGGTGTAAAAACAGCTCGGCGGCCCAGGTGATCAAAAACCGCACCCCAATGACGGCGGCAGTTACGGCAAAGACCGTCAGCAAATACCTGGAAACGTGAGCTGGGGGGCGCAGAGTAGGCATGGCTGGGGCTATTTGAAAGGAGGTTGGGAGCAACGATCCTCCTAATCATAATGATGCGGGGCAAAGCAGCGGCATTTGCGCTAGAAAAGTCAATGGTCTGAGTTTTTTGGGTCTGAGTTTTTTAGCCTGAAGATCTTGGGCCTGAGGGGCTTTCTAGGAAAGAAGATACCGCCAAGCAGGGGCGCAGGCCCTGCGCCCCTGAGAAGAAGCGAAATTCTTAGGTATTTTCGCTGCCAGAATTGTCCTGAGTTGAATGGCACTGAATTAAGGCTGGTAGGCAGTGCCCACCCTACGGTAAATCAAGGCTTTCGGCGATCTGCAAAAGTTTATTTCAGTGACATTTGGCCTGAGTTCTTTACGTCGCCTGCAGCTCTCCTAGCTGGTGGGGAGAAAAAGCGCCCTTCTCGGTCACGATCGCGGTAATTAGCCGGGCTGGGGTGACATCAGAGGCGGGGTTATAAAATTCGGCCCCATTGGGTGACGTGACCCGCTGGCCTCCCTGAACTGCGCCCTGAGCATTGCCCAGCTGATAAATTTCCTCGGGGGCGTGCTCTGCGATCGCCATATTTTCCCCCGTTGCCACCGCAAAATCAACGGTCGATACGGGGGCCGCCACCACAAAAGGAATGTCGTGGGCCTGGGCCACCAGGGACAGGCTGTAGGTGCCAATTTTGCTGATCGTGTCGCCATTGGCGGCGATGCGATCAGCCCCGGCCAGCACGGCGTGAACCAGACCTTTTTGCATGCAGTGGGCGGCCATGCTGTCGGTAATTACCGTCACCGGAATACCCTCCTGCACACATTCCCAGGCGGTCAGCCGCGACCCCTGAAAGGTGGGTCGGGTTTCGGCGGCGTAGACCCGCTCCAGGCGGCCCGCTTTCCACAGCGATCGCATAATGCCCAGCGACGTGCCATAGCCCGAGGTGGCCAGCGCCCCGTGGTTGCAGTGGGTCAGCACCGTGAGCCGAGTCGGGTGCTCCGGCAGTATGCTGACCCCATGGTCGCCGATCGCGTGGCAGAGGCTAAAATCTTCGGCCTGGATGGCCTGGGCCTGGGCCAGCAGCTGCGCTCTAACCTCCTCTATCGAGGCACTGGAGTGGTGCACCACCCGCAGCATTTGGTCGACGGCCCACTGCAAATGCGCTTTGTCGGGCCGGGTCTGCTTAAACTGATCGCCGATCGCCTCGATTCGCTCCCAAAAGGCGGTGGGGTCGTCGGTGTGAATTTCGGTGGCCCCCAGATACAGGCCGTAGGCGGCTGCAATGCCCATAGCCGAGCCGCCCTGGACAATGCCTGAACGGAGCGATCGCACCACATCATCGCAGCGATGAATCGACACAATGTTGTAGCGCTCCGGCAGCTGCCGCTGGTCAATCAGCACCAGGTGATCGTCTTGCCAGAGCACAGGGTAAACGTGGGTATCGTTAGGGGCAATCATGGCGGTTTTGGGGAAAAATACAGGGACGACTACATCCCATGACATTCAGCATGGAGGTCTCTGGGCCTCTGTCAATCTTGTGCCCCAATCGCCCCGCGCCTTTGCCTAGCCAAAGTTTAGCCTGTATCTCTGTCTCAACCTCCAGTCGCAACCTCCAACACAGACCCTAGACAGACCATTTCCGGACTCAGGAACCTATTGACGGCATCATCAGTCAGCAGAAACCTGGCCAGGTTTGTTTAAGGTTGTGCTACTGAGCGCTACCCTAAAGGGATTAACGGCATTCGCTCAGTAACGTTTAAAGAGTTCACAGATTTAGTTCACAGATTGACTACTTGCCGATGGCTATGAGCGCTTCGTTTCGCAACTTACAGCCTGAGTCGAGACCGCTAGGGGGTCGCTATCGGATCATTCAGCCTCTGGGTGCTGGGGGCTTTGGGCAAACCTTTAGCGCCCAAGACTTGCACCTGCCGGGGCACCCGCTGTGCGTGGTGAAGCAGCTCAAGCCTCAGGTCAGCAGCGCTGAAGAGCTGCAAACGGCGCGGCGGCTGTTCGATACCGAGGCTCAGACCCTCTACAAGCTGGGGTCGCATCCGCAGATTCCAGGGCTGCTGGCCCACTTTGAGGAAGACCAGGAGTTTTATCTGGCCCAAGAATATATCGAGGGGCATTCCCTGGCCGATGAGTTGGGCGCACCCTGGAACGAGGCTCAGGTAATCACATTCCTGGGCGATCTGCTGGGAATTTTGGCCTTTGTGCACAGCCACGGCGTTATCCATCGCGATATTAAACCCTCGAATTTGATTCGCCGCGCCAGCGATCGCCGTATCGTACTGATTGATTTTGGCGCGGTCAAGCAGGTCAGCAACCAGGCCACCGCCCTGCGATCGCATCTCAGCCACACCATTTCGATTGGCACTCAGGGCTATATGCCCAGCGAGCAGGTGGCCGGACGGCCCCAGTTCAGCAGCGATATCTACGCCGTCGGCATCCTGGGCATTCAGGCCCTGACCGGGTACCCGCCGACCGAGCTGCACCCCGACCCTCACAGCGGCGAGCTGGAGTGGCAGCACTACGCACCCAAGGCCGATCCGGCCCTGCTGGAGGTGTTGGATACCATGGTGCGCTACGACTTTCGCACCCGCTACACCACCGCCGCCGAGGCTTTGGCGGCGCTGAGAGGTTTGCCCCCCCAGCTGAGTCGGTACGTTCCTGCTGCGATCTCCTCCCCAGGCCAGGAACCCCGCACTACCCAGGCCGCCCCCACCGTGGCGGTGGGGCGTCGCCGCCAGCCTACTCAGCTCACGACTCCCCAAGCTCCGGCCCGCCAGGCTCCCGCCCAAAGTCGGCAAAAGTCCTCCCTACCGCTGTGGCTGCCGCTGGTAGCGGGGGCTGGCGTGGCGATCGCGGCCCTTCTAGGCTGGCAGATGTGGCGATCGGCCTCCTCAACTGATGCCGAAACCCCGGTTGTCGTAGCTCCTATAGACTCTGCGGCAACCGATGGCGAAGCTGAACAGGAAGATGCCGCTGCGGCCACCGATGCGGGTAGCGATGCGGTGGATGAACCCGCTGCGGTTGAGCCGGAAGAAACAACCCCGTCAGAGCCTGAAGCACCCACCCCTCCGGAACCCGTCGCTGCCGAACCTTCCGAAGACGCTGAGGATGCCGCTGCGCCTCCACAGTCGGGCGGTGAGCTATCGACCGAGGCGGCTCAGGCGACAGTGGCTAGCTTGTATAGCCACGTGTCTAACAAATCATGGGATGCGGCGCGATCGCAGTTTAGCGGCCCTCTGGCGCAGCAGTTTGACCCCGGCTTTTTTGCCCAGTTCGATCGCGTCTCGGTCGAGAACCTGCGGGTGACGGGGCAAACCGCCGATACCGTTGAGTTTGTCGGCGAGAACACCTACGTTTATCCCGATGGCTCAACCCAGAGAGAGGAGCGATCGTTTGCTGTGCAAATGCAGGACGGCCAGCCCCGGATTGTAGGCTCCAGCTTTAGGGGCGTGTTGCAGTCTCGGTAGCGCCGTGGATGATTTGCTGCGCTGGAATGTTGGATAGAATACAGAGAACGAAGCTAAGTCCACTGACCTGAACACTAGCTGGTTGAGTCGTGAGCGAGATATATTCAACCGATTTTAGCCATTGGACTCGCCAAACCGCCCAGCTGCTGCGAGAGCGTCGTTGGCACGAGATCGACGTGGCAAATTTGATCGATGAGGTGGAAGATTTGGGCAAAAGTGAGCGCCGCGCAATCGCCAGTCAGCTCACCCGCCTATTGCTACACCTGCTCAAGTGGCAGTATCAGCCCCAGCGCCGCTCCGACAGCTGGCTTGATTCGATTACCGATGCCCGCACCCAAATTGACCTAGCCATTCAAGATAGCCCCAGCCTCAAGGGCTACTCTGCTGAGCAGCTCGAAGACAGCTATCGCCGCGCCCGCCGTCAGGCCGCAAACCAAACCAAACTAGAAATTTCAACCTTTCCAGAGACCTGCCAATATCCCTTAGACCTAGTCTTAAGCGAAGATTGGCTTTCTAAAGAGTAATGACGGCTTGGGTAAAAGGGTCTGAAACTGGTTTGAACAGGCCATCCAGCTGCGCTTGGGTGTGCTCGCCCTGCTCAATTGCAACAATCTGCCGTAGGCTAAATTAAACTCGTTTTTGTATCGCAAATAACGTTTTAATAGATCATGATTAAATCAACCTTCCGCCTTTCTGCACTGCTGCCCCTGGGGCTAACCCTGCTGCTGACGACAGCCGCCTGTACCCGCACGCCCGATGCCGCCGATGTCAACGGCACAGATTCAACGCCCGATGCCGTCGACCCCGTTCCTGGCGACCAGGTTGAAGATACCGAGTCTCTACTGGCGCTCTCGGGCGAAGGGCTTCAGCTAGTGGGCGACCAGAGTGGCTCAACCGATACTCTCGCCTTCGGCACCGATATGGCCGTGGTCGAAAATGCCCTTACCGAGCTGCTGGGAGAGCCTGTAGAGTCAGGAGAGAACAGCGAATGTGGTTCTGGCCCGCAGATGATTACCCAATGGCCCAACGGTCTGGCTTTACACGCCGCTGACGGCGAGTTTATTGGCTGGTCAGCGAGTCCCAACACCGACGCTGATTTGACCACCATCGCCGGAGTGGGCATCGACTCAACGCGCGGTGAATTAGAAGCCGCCTACACTGTTGAGGTGACTGAGAGTTCCCTGGGCACAGAGTTTTCTACTGGCGAATTGTTTGGAATTCTCAGCTCTGCGGAACCCGATGCCACTGTTGAGAATCTGTGGGCTGGAACCGTCTGTAACTTCCGCTAGAAACTGGCTTTGCGGGCTATGCATTATACAAATCCTGACTGAATACCCCCGGTTTGTAGGGGTGTAGCATGCTGCGCCCCTACGGGGTTCCTGATTATGAATCGGGGTTTATCAAATCGGATTTCGTATTAGACAGAGTTCCTGCTCGTAGGCGCAAACGGCGTTTGCCCTGCTTGATTGAAGATAGCCAACTAGAACTTTGTATCACCGGAATTTATCCGTTAAAAAAGCCGTCCTGATTCAGGACGGCTTTTTGCTAATTCACCTTGGCTTCCTCAGGGAAGCGTTGGTGTTGTTTAGTAGTCGAAGTCGCCGCCCATGCCAGCGCCTGCGGGGGCACCTTCTTTGGGTTCGGGCATATCGACGACGATGCACTCGGTAGTCAGCACCATGCCAGCGATGGAGGCCGCGTTCTGCAGGGCAGAGCGAGTTACCTTGGCGGGGTCAACGATACCGGCATCAAACATGTCGACGAACTCACCGTTGGCGGCGTTGTAGCCGACGTTGAAGTCCTTCTCTTTGACGCGCTCGGCGATTACCGCACCGTTTTGACCGGCATTTTGGGCAATCCGCATCAGGGGCGCAGCCAGGGCACGAGCCACGATCGCAGCACCGGTGTGCTCCTCAGCGGTGAGGTTGGCCTCCAGCCAGGTGGTGAGGTCGGGCACCAGGTGGGCCAGGGTGGTACCACCGCCAGGGACAATACCTTCTTCAACCGCCGCTTTGGTGGCGTTGATGGCATCTTCCAGGCGCAGCTTGCGGTCTTTCATCTCAGTTTCGGTGGCGGCCCCGACCTTGATCACGGCGACACCGCCGGAGAGCTTGGCTAGGCGCTCTTGCAGCTTCTCTTTGTCGTAGGTCGACTCAGTTTCGTCGATCTGGCGACGGATTTGCTCACAACGAGCCTTGACATCCTTCTCGTTGCCTTCGGCGACGATGGTGGTGTTGTCTTTGGTGATAGTGAGGCGGCGAGCCTGACCCAGCATGTCGAGCTTGGTGTTGTCGAGCTTGAGGCCGGTGTCTTCGGAGATTACCTGACCGCCAGTTAGCACCGCGATGTCTTCGAGCATGGCCTTACGGCGATCGCCAAAACCAGGAGCCTTAACGGCAGCCACGTTCAGCACGCCGCGCAGGCGGTTGACCACTAGGGTGGCCAGGGCCTCTTTCTCGATATCTTCGGCGATGATGATCAGGGGACGACCAGAGCGGGCGACTTGCTCCAGCACGGGCACCAGATCCTGCACTAGGGCAATTTTCTTGTCGGTGATCAGAATGTAGGGCTCATCCAGCACCGCTTCCATGCGCTCGGTGTCGGTGACGAAGTAGGGGGAGACATAGCCCTTGTCAAAGCGCATGCCTTCGGTGACCTCCAGTTCGGTGGTCATCGACTTGCCTTCTTCCAGGGAAATGACGCCTTCGCGGCCCACTTTTTCCATAGCTTCGGCAATCATCTGGCCCACTTCTTCGTCGTTACCGGCGGAGATGGAGCCAACCTGAGCGATCGACTTAGAGTCGCCGACGGGGCGGGCGTGCTCAGCAATTTTCTCGACCAAAAAGGCGGTGGCTTTGTCGATGCCGCGCTTGAGGGAGATGGCGTTGGCACCGGCAGCGACGTTGCGCATGCCCTCTTTGACCATGGCGTGGGCTAGCACTGTGGCGGTGGTGGTACCGTCGCCAGCAGCGTCGTTGGTTTTGGAGGCGGCCTGACGAATCAGGGCAACGCCGGTATTCTCGATGTTGTCTTCGAGTTCAATTTCTTTGGCAATGGTGACGCCGTCGTTGACGATTTGGGGCGCGCCAAATTTCTTCTCAAGCACCACGTTGCGGCCTTTTGGCCCGAGGGTAACCGCAACGGCCTCAGTCAGAATATCCATACCCCTTTCAAGGGCGCGACGGGCGTTTTCGTTGTAAACAATGCGCTTAGCCATAGAGTTAATGTTCTCCGAAAAGAAGAGTTAGGAGTGAACGCGAGAAATGTCAGCCAGAAGGCCGTGAAAAGAGGATTTGGGCGTTTGGTAGGTTGAGTGGAGCGGTAGCGGAACCCAACCAAATCAGCGTGGCTAACGGTGGGCAGTGCCCACCCTACACGGCCAAAATCCCAGGGCCAAAATCCAAAATTGGCCTAGCCCAGTACCGCCAGAATGTCTTTCTCAGACAGCAGCACAAACTCGTCGCCGCCCAGCTTGATATCGGTACCGGCGTACTTGGAATAGAGCACCTTGTCGCCAATTTTGACTTCCATGGCCTGACGGCTGCCCTTGTCGTCGGTCTTGCCGGGGCCTACAGCGGTAATCTCGCCCACCTGAGGCTTTTCCTTGGCGGTGTCAGGGAGCAAAATGCCGCCAGCGGTGGTCTCTTCGGACGCACTTACTTTAATCAAAACTCGATCGGCTAGGGGCTTAACGCTAGATGCCGCCAAAGTGATAGCTGCCATACAATGCTTCTCCGGATTTGCTATTAAGACAGCGCCTGAAGCACGTACCCTACGAGATACAGGCGCACTACACAGATTTAGAGCTTAGCACTCGCAAGCTCCGAGTGCTAATTTACGGTGCAAAGGGGTGCGATCGCAACGCCGAGACCTGTACGGGTTCCCGAACTGAAGAGGGAGTGAGCCGGTAGGTAAGTAAATCTGATTGGGTGCGATCGCGGTCAGAATCAGGCTAGAAAATGCCTCATCTTAAAACGTAATCCCTGTAGATAATCGCCATGACCTCTTTGCCCAACCTCAAGGTTTTGCTGCCGGTACTCACCAGCTTTCTCTTTGCGGGCAGCTTCGTCGCGGGGAAATACACCACCGTTGAGCTGGGGCCGTTAACCACCTCTCTGCTGCGCTACGTCATTGCGATGGGGGTGCTAGGGCTCTTTATTGGGTGGCGGCCACAGCCTATCGAGGCGCTCACGGTGGCCCGGTCAGACTGGCTGGCCATGGGGCTACTGGGAGCCTTTGGGGTTGTTGGGTATCACTACTTTTTCTTTAGCAGCCTGCGCTACACAGCCACGGCCAACACCGCGATTATCAACGCCTTCAACCCGGTGGTAACGGGAGTGATGGCGGCGCTGTTTATTGGCGAACGGCTGACTTGCCGCCAGTACGGGGGCATTGGGCTCGCTCTACTAGGGGTGCTAACGCTGCTGACCCGAGGAAATCCAACCGCTTTACTGACCCTTGAGCTAAATCGAGGCGATTTGCTCATGCTGTGCGCCGTGCTGTGCTGGGTGGTGTATTCGTTGATCATCAAACGGCTCAGCCAGCGCTACTCCGGGCTAACCATCACGTTTTATGCTGCTGTGGCCGGGGTCGGGCAGCTGCTGGTGCTGGCAAGCCTCGAAGGCTGGTGGCAGCAGTTAGCGACCCTATCGCTGACATCGCTGCTGGCGATCGCGTACATGGGCGTCGCTGCGTCCGGCGTTGCCTACCTGTTGTTTAACCTCAGCATTCAGCGCATTGGCCCCACCCGCACCGCCAGCACGGTTTACAGCCTGGTGCCCATTTTTGTAGCGGGCCTGGCCTGGCTGTTTTTTCGGGAGCCCCTGACGGCGACGATGATCGCCAGCATGGGGCTAATTTTGCTGGGCATCAATGTGGTGCTGAGTCAGCCCAAACACTGAGGCTTTCGACTAAGCATTAACCCATACCAAAGTCAGCGAACTCAGCTTGAATTTGAGGTGCAATTTGGGCAGCTATAAACTGACTGAGGTCAGACGTGGGGTGAGACCCATCGGTAAACGCAAACGATCGCGAATCTAGGCCGACTGGCAACCCGGTGAATTGAGTCAGATAGTCTAGGTAAGAAATTTCTGTAATCGGCGTTAACCCTGCACCAAACACAGACATTTGCCAATTGGCCAGGCCATCTTCGAAAACGTCAATGCCATCGATCACCATGACGTTACCCACAGGATCAGAGCCACCACACTGGCCTTGCAGATAATCATCCACATCATCTAAAAGACCGACGAGCAAATCATTGGCCTGATCAAAAACATTGCTGCCCAGCAAATCATCGACGAGGTCATCAAACGCTAGTGAAAACCCTGTGTTCGAGAATAGGGAAGAACCAAAGTTTACAGCGCGCTGAGAGAAACCCTCCAGATCATCCAGTGCTTGAGCCGCATTATTGCCAACAGTCTTAGCTAAGTCGTTAAATGACAAATCAGGCCTTCTATCGCCATCGCCATCACCATCGTAGGTATCGATCAGCCGGGTATTAATCTCGGCGGCTACGCTGGTCAAAAATGCCCGAGTTTGTCCAGCATAGTTGCCTGGCAACAGCGCATCAATTATGCCGTCTGTTTGAATGGAAAAGGGTGAATCTCCTAATTTTGATAGGCCCAGAATAACAATGTCGTCAACATAATTTTCGAGGCTGCCAACTGCGGTATAAATATTCCCAACAACCTGCGAAGCTAGGTCATTTCTGAGAGCATTGTCGTCGTCCTGGCTGGGGGTTGACAGAATATTGGCAAAACTGTTGATATCAACCAATGCCTCAAACACATCGTTGCTGCCAGCACTAAACAAAATGTCTGGCTTCTCGACCTTGGCCTCGGGAATTCCTACAGAGGCTAAGTCTTGCGTAAACAAGGCAATTTGAGATTGCACGCCAACAGGAAAATTCTCTAGGCCATTGCCCTCAGGGCCAAATATTCCCGTTGTAGCGCCAGCAACAGCGTAGTTAATATTCTCGGTTAACGGGTTGAGCGTAGGCGGAGTAGTTGGCAGCCTAACTCCGAGCTTTAATGAGCCGGGATCAAGGGCTAACTGCGCCATCACGGCTTCGCCAAGCACCAGGCCATTTGAGGCTTTGCCACCGCTATAGGGAGGGTCAGGAAATGGAAGATCAGGAAATGGAACGATGCCAAAGGGAGCCAGGATACTGGTCAAATTTCCGGTATCTAGCAAACTATCGCCTAGCAAAGCAATGGTCATGGTTTTTGGGGGCTAATCAGGGCATCGTCAATCTTTAGGAAAACAAGACTATGAACACAAGCAATAGATACACATATTAAATTTATAAACTGCCTTTTAACTTAATTTCTTGGCCTTAGGTGAGAGGCTGTGACAGTTTAGTTTGCGATAACTCTTCTCCGGCAGCGGCGTTATTTTCTCTTTCTTGACTTATTTTTAGGCCTGATAAGCCAAGTACAGCTCGGGCTCTGGAGTTTTGCCTGGGGAAACCTCCACTTCTGGACATGGATAAGGTTTAGCTTAGCTAAGTCGGCCTTGAAGTGTCGGTTTGCAACAATACAAAGCCATTTCAAGGATCTATACCGACACAACATAGCCCGCTGGGCAGTCACCACTAAGGGGCTGTCCAGCGGGCTATGTTGTGTTGATGAGCCGGAAACGGCTGGGGGGGTGATTAGACTAGGGTTAGTAGCTCTCGTCGGTGGTAACGGTGTGCAGGGCCAGGTCGTGGTTGGCCTGGTTGAGGCGATCGGCGATCGCGCGCCGCCACTTAAGACTAATGGTGTCGTCTGCCAAGACCTTCTGGGCTTCTTCGCGATATAGGGCGCTTTGCACTGTATCCACTTCTTCAAGCTGCTTCAAGTGCTCAAATACTTCTTGGGGAGTTGTCATGGCAATAGTCCTTTTATCTTATCTTTTTAAACGAGAGGCCGGGGCAACCTAGGCCAAAGGGCTGAGGTTGCTGGCACATCTCACCATTTTCTGAGAAGCTTGGCCCAGCGGCTACTGTTTCAGCTTAACCTTTACGCCTCGATAAACTTTGTTGTGCTTCGCAATGGGCTGTTGCACTTTGTGCCAGCCAGCACGGCTGAATTAGCCCTTGATCTAGATTGGTGATTTTCCGGTACGGGTTAAATCGTTAGTGGTAATAAAATAAACCAGACATTTATGCCTAGTGGGCCTAGCCTAAAAACAGGCAGGGGAATTGTTGTAGGAGAGAGTCAAGCATGGAGATTGCTGCCAATGGGGCGATCGCAGCGGCATACTTTATCATTCCCCTAACGTTGCTCCCGGTGCTGCGGACAAGCAAGCGCGACGTTTGGCTCAACTTGCTGTTGATGATCCTGTTTATCTTTAGCTGCGGCGTGGGGCACACCCTGAGCGCCCTGCACCTGCACAGCACCCCCTGGCACTGGATAACGGCGGTGGTATCGTGGGCGGCGGTGATAGTCTTGTTGCGCAGTCAAACTCGCCTCCGCTACCTGGGCGAAACCTTTAGTTTGCTGGAGGCCACCTGGGAGCAGGCCCTGACGGGCAAGGTGCTGTGCGAGCGCACAGATGACGACCTCAGGGTGCTCAAGCTCAACCCTGCCGCCACTGCAATCACCAAAAATTTGCTCCAGCCGGGTGATCGCCTCTGCGAAAAAATGCCCATTCATCGTCAGCAGGTCTACCCCTACAAAGTACCCCTGATTGACCTCTACTTTGCGGCCCTCGACTCTGGCGAACCCAAGCGACTCGAATACCATTACCAGGGCGAGATCTCTGGCTGGTACATGACCCTGGTTACTCCCCTGTCGCCCCAGCTGCTCTACATGACCTTTGCTGAGGTCAGCGGCATCATCCATGACCCCCTGACGGGCCTCTACAACCGCCGGGTGCTGGAAATGGAGCTAGAGAACTGGGACGTTTGCCTTTTCCTTGACCTCGATCGTTTTAAGCTGATCAACGACCAGCGGGGCCATTTTTTGGGCGATCAGCTGCTGAAAGCAGTCGCCACGGTGCTGCAAGACCAGGCCCAGCGCCATAGCGGAATTGCAGTGCGTAATGGCGGCGACGAATTTTTGCTGCTGCTGCCCGCCCCCGAGGCCGATGCGGCTGAACCGTACCCGACTCCGGCTGCGATCGCGGCAGACGTGCTCACCGATATTCTCGCCATTGAGGTCGAGGGGGCCAGCATTAGAGCCTCCATTGGTGTTGCCAGCGGTGCTATCGATGCCTTTGAGGAAGATGCCCCGATTAACCGACTGCTACAGGCTGCCGAAACCGCCCTGCGCGAGGCCAAGCGCAACCGGCGATCGAACCTGCCCCAGCACCGCATTCAGATCTGGAACAGTCACCTGGCGCGGCGAAGACTGCGCCAAATCACCCTCGAAGCTTATCTAGAACAGCGCAGCAGTGAGCTAGAATTTTGGCTCGCTTACCAGCCCATCTGCGACATGGAAACCGGCGCAATTGTCGGGGCCGAAGCCCTGATTCGGTGGGATTCGGCCCGTCTGGGTCGGGTGTCGCCATCGGAGTTTATTCCGGTGGCCGAGACCACAGGGCTGGTACACCGAATTAGCGACTGGGTGCTTTGCCATGCCCTAGAGCAGCTGGCCCAGTGGCAGGAGATCTCGCCCCAGTTCAATCTCTCCGTCAATATCAGCCCCCTAGAGCTAGAAGACGACGACTTTTTAGACCGCATCATGCAGCGGGTGGCCGGGGCGGGCATTGCCAGCCACCATTTCGGCATTGAAGTTACAGAGCGGGGCATCTACAACAATCTAGAGCGCTACCTGAAAAGCCTGCAAGAGCTGCGCGATATGTCGCTACGGATCAAGGTCGATGACTTTGGCATGGGGCAGTCGGGGCTGGCGCAGCTGCTGCAGTTCCGCTTTGATGAGGTCAAAGTCGATCGCTACTTTATTCCTACCAACGCTCAAAATCTAGAAAAAGTGGCGATCTGTCGGGCGATCGCCAACCTGTCGGAGGGCATTAACTTTGACCTGGTGGCCGAAGGTATTGAGCACTCCGCCCAGCGTGACCTCATGCTGGGTCTGAACTATAACTACGGCCAGGGCTATCTCTTCTCCAAACCAATGAAGGCGCAGAATTTGACTACCCTGCTGCAGAACGGGACGTTTTTAGCTGTGGAGGGCAAGGAGGTGAGGGGGTAACGGCGTGTCGGGAGCGAGAGTAAAAGTGTAGCTTTTAATACAAAATATTGCTTTTTGGCTGGGTCTATTCGACCTGGCGGAACCTTAATAGAGTGGCAAAATTTGCCGATTCGATCTTTCTACACGCTCCGGTGTTAGTCTATGTCCACTTCAATTTTGTCTGACGCCAACCGCCGTCTAGAGCGGGCACTCAAGTACGTTTCGATTTCTGAGGATGCTTCTGAGCGGCTGCGCTACCCCAAAGCCAGCCTGACCGTATCCATCCCAGTTCGCATGGACAATGGGGTTCTAAGGGTATTTCAGGGCTATCGGGTACGCTACGACGACACCCGTGGCCCCACAAAAGGGGGCATTCGCTTTCATCCCGATGTCTGCCTCGACGAGGTGCAGTCGCTGGCCTTTTGGATGACGTTTAAGTGCGCGGCGCTGAATTTGCCCCTAGGCGGAGCCAAGGGCGGCGTGACGGTCAACCCCAAAGAGCTGTCGAAGTTTGAGCTGGAGCGGCTGAGCCGGGGATATATCGATGCGATCGCCAACTTTATTGGCCCCGATGTCGATGTGCCCGCCCCCGATGTCTACACCAACCCGATGATCATGGGCTGGATGATGGACCAGTACAGCATCATTCGCCGCAAGCTCAGCCCGGCGGTGATTACGGGCAAACCCCTGAGCATGGGCGGCAGCCAGGGCCGCGACACGGCCACCGGTACCGGCGCTTTCTACGTTTTGCAGGCTATGATGGCCAAGTTTGATCGCGTCCCCCAGACAACCACCGTAGCGGTGCAGGGGTTTGGCAATGCGGGCAGCGTGATCGCCCGGCTGCTGTTCGATGCTGGATACAAGGTCGTGGCGGTGAGCGACTCCCAGGGCGGAGTCTATGCGCCTGCTGGGCTAGATATTCCCAGCATTCAGCAGTTTAAGGCTTCGACCCGCAGCCTCAAGGCGGTGTACTGCGAAGGTACGGTCTGCAACATTGTGCAGAATCATGCCGTGGTCACGAACGAAGAGCTGCTGGCCCTCGATGTCGATATTTTGATTCCAGCGGCGCTGGAGAATCAAATCACGGCGGAAAATGCCGACGCGGTTAAGGCCCGGTATGTCTTTGAGGTTGCCAACGGCCCCATCACCTCCGAAGCCGATCGCATTCTAGAAGCCAAAAATATCTACGTCTTCCCCGACATTCTGGTAAATGCGGGTGGGGTGACGGTGAGCTACTTTGAATGGGTGCAAAACCGCAGCGGCCTCTACTGGTCGATCGAAGATGTCAATACCCGGCTCAAGTCAATGATGGTGGCCGAGGGCGAACAGATCTGGAAAATTTCCCAAGACCTGGCCATCTCTCCCCGTACCGCCGCCTATGTGCATGCCCTAGAGCGTCTGGGCGAGGCCCTCAACGCCAAGGGCACCCGCGACTACTACGTCAGCGGCATCTAGAACCACCCAAAACCACAGGGTTCTGAAGCAGCCATATAGGCAGAGCCTCGCTAGAACCCTGTGGTTTCTCGCCGGATCCTAGGCTGCGACGGGCACCGGGCTCCAGCGTTCGACAGCGGCGGCAAGGCAGCCTGAGGGGTTTATAGAAAACTGCAGTTTTGTTTGAGCGCGATTTTGAGCAGGCCTTTGTACTCGCGATCGCCGATCACATAGGCCCCAAACCGCTCCAGATGCGGGTTCATCATCTGGGCATCGAACAGGGCAAAGTGCTGCTGGCGCAGGTGCTCGACCAGCTTTACCATCGCCACCTTAGAACCTTCAGAAATGCGAAAAAACATCGACTCGCCAACAAACGCGCCGCCAATCACCAGGCCCAAAATTCCCCCGGCTAGCTCATCGCCCTGCCAGGTTTCAAAGCTGTAGGCCCAGCCCGCCCGGTAGAGTTCGACATAGACCTGCCTGAGTTCAGCTGAGATCCAGGTGGTGTCGCGATCGGCACAGCCGCTGACCACCTCTTCAAAGGCCTGGTTGATCGCGACTCGAAAGCGGTTTTGGTTGAGCGATCGCCGCAGTGACTTGGGGTGGCGAAAGCGATCGTCTAGCGGAATCAGGGTGCGCTGGCGGCTCGAATACCAGCCCAACTCATCGCCCTCACCATCGGCCATCAAAAAATACCCTTGGGAGTAACCGCGAATAATGGCGTCCAGGTCGTACTTGATGGGGATCACGGCGTTTTATACAGCAAGGAGCGAGTTGATAATTCGTTACCCAAGCCCACCATCGGCCTGGGATCAGAAATTAAAGCGGTAGTATTGAGTGTACAGAAGGTTTTCTCAGGTTGCTTCACCTCTCGCACCGATGACTGACCCCCTTGACCCAATTATGCTGCCGCCTCCGGAGAATGCTCAACAGGAGGGCCAGTGGCTAACCTCAGCGTTGCTCACCTGGCTGAATGCGGAGTACCTGCCCGAGCCCGCCAATCGTGCGATCGCCGAGCGGGCTGCTCAAGTGTTTGTGCGCCAGCGCATGGAGGGCGAAAACGATGTCGGCTCCCTGGTCATGGCCATTTTGACCGAGCTACAAGCCTTTGACTTTTCAAACAGCTTCTACGGCGAGTTTACCGTCGCCAACGCCGTCGGCGACCTGCTGTTCGACAGCCTAGGTATCGATCGCTGCTGCGGTCGATCTACTACTCTTGAGGCCAACCATGTGGGCAGCCTAAGCGACAATACCAATAGCGATACAGGCGGCGATATAGGCAAAACTATTAACTGATTAAAGCCCCATGGCCTTGGCTAGAGTAGCGGTATCAGGGTTGAGATCGCCCTTCACCTGGTTATGGCTGTGGGCGATCGCGGTATCAGTGTCTTTCAAACCATTGCCCGTGAGCACACAGACAATGTTGGCCCCAGCCGGCACCTGGTCTTTGACCTTTAAAAGCCCCGCCACCGAGGCAGCGCTGGCGGGTTCGCAGAATACTCCTTCTAGGGCCAGCAGCCGGTAGGCGGCGAGAATTTCTTCGTCGGTAACGGCGTTAAACTCCCCCTGGCTGGCGTCGCGCACCGCTTCAGCCTTAGTCCAGCTGGCGGGGTTGCCAATGCGAATGGCCGTCGCCAGAGTTTGCGGGTCGCGCACCACATCACCGCTGACAAGAGGGGCCGCCCCGGCAGCCTGAAATCCCATCATCTGAGGCAGGCGGCTGCACTGGCGCTGCTGGTGATACTCGCAAAAACCCATCCAGTAGGCGGTGACATTGCCCGCGTTGCCCACCGGAATGCACAACCAGTCGGGAGCATCGCCCAGGGCATCGACTACCTCAAAGGCTCCGGTTTTTTGCCCCTCCAGGCGGTAGGGGTTGACCGAGTTGACCAGGGTAATGGGATAATCCTTCGCCAGCTCGCGCACCATGGTTAGGGCGTCGTCAAAGTTGCCATTAATAGCTAACACTTCGGCCCCGTAAAGCAAGGCCTGGGCTAGCTTACCCACGGCCACATAGCCTTCGGGAATGAGCACAAAGGCCTGCAACCCCCCGCGGCGGGCGTAGGCGGCGGCGGCAGCAGAGGTGTTGCCCGTGCTGGCACAAATCACCGCTTCAGCCCCCGCTTCTTTGGCCTTAGAGATCGCCATGGTCATGCCCCGGTCTTTGAAGCTGCCGGTGGGGTTGAGGCCGTCGTACTTGACCCATACGTTCACATCTTTGCCGACCTGCTGGGCCAGCACCGGCATCGGAATCAGCGGGGTGTTGCCCTCGCACAGAGTAACCACCGGGGTTTGATCTGTCACAGGCAGGTAGGCGCGATAGGCTTCGATTAGCCCCGGCCAGGGCTGAGGTCGAGATGGGGTGGCGGCGGTAGCAGGATCGATGCTTAGGGTCACGGTAGGTCGAGGGTACTAATCGTTATCGTTAAGCAAAAAATGAAGGCCCAGGTGAGCAGCAGCCCGACCCAAAATATCAGCCCCAAAATTTTGGCTTTTGTATTTATTTGTATTTAGCTTACCGTGAGCATTGACCTCAACGATTAACTGCGCTGATTGTGGCGCGCTGGCCAGGACGTTTGCGCTGCCAACGGGTTATCCAGTTTGCAAACTGCCCAGATTAAACCGATTGGTAGAACAGGTTGGTTTAAGATTGCCCTCTAGACAGTAGGGTTAAGATACCTTAACGTTCTGACTGAGCACAATTTCCTACTTTATTACTTCTCCCATGAACGCCCCCCTAGACCATGCTCAGACTGCGGCTCTGTCCGGCGAGTCGGCCTCAGCGCCAGCGACTGTATCCCCCCTGACGCGTCGTGAAATGGCCCCCGCCCTCGATGACAAAGTTTGCTGGGTTGAAGTGCATCAGGTTCCTTACCCTCCCGATCAGCAGGTTGAGCTGCTGCATCTGCAGGCCGAAGCCGAGGCCCTACTGTTGCAGCTGCAGGCCAGGTACCAGCGGCGGCAGAGCACCAGCACCAGTTCTACAGAAAGCCTTTAGGCCTAGCGATGGGCTTTTGATGTCGCCATTGCTCTGCGATCGCGCACCTGCCCCTAGGTATATAGAGGGTACATAGAGAGATATAGGCGAGCCATTGCGCCTGATAAATCCCGATAGCCATAGCGAAAGTGCGCCACTTTCTGAAGGATTCGCTAGTGTTAGGAGAAAACTGTGGGGAGATGCTGCGATGACTTACTCTGCTAAGCCCAGGCCCACCGGGGAAACTAAGCTTAACGGCCTGTCTAAGCGCAAGCTGTACTCGGCCATCTCGGGTGGTTTACTGCTGGCGATCGCGGCAGGCGCGGCTCTCAAGCTCACGCTGGGCGACTCTAGCTCGCCTGAGGTAGCTGAGGCAGACCCGGCAGACCCTAGCTTAGTTGCCACCGATGCGGCCCCCGCTGACACCGACGGTGCGCTCATACCCCAAACCGACGAAGCGGCTACGCCGTTTCAGTCCAAGCCTTTCTTTCAGCCCTCGACGCCGTTGCGTTTGGCCGACCCCAATTTACTGCGCTCTACGTCGCCGCAAGCTCGGGTAGATGCCGTTGCGGCTGGTCGCCCCGATCCCTTCGCCTCGGTGGTGCTGCCCGGCCCCAAATCGTCTCGCCCTAGCCCTGCGGCTGCCGTGCTCACTCCGGTGCCCGCCGCCACGGTTGCGGCCCAGGAACTGCCAGCGGTGCCCGTAGCGGCAACCCAGAGCCTGCCGCCACTGCCCCAGGCTCCAGTTCAGTCGGTAGCTCTCCCCAACCTACCCGCCCCCTTCTTGCCCGGCAGCGTGCCCCCCATCCCCACCGATATTGCGGTTGCCCCCACCGGTAGCCCTGTCTTTCAAAATTTGGTCGACCAGGTGGTGGTTAGCGGCGTGGTACAGGTGGGCAGCGGCGTTAGCGTTATTATCACTGAGCCAGGCAGTACCGTCAGCCGTCGGGTTACCCAGGGCGACATGCTGGCGGGCGGGCGAATTAAGGTCAAGTCAGTCGATATGTCGGGTCAAGAACCCGTCGTGGTGCTGACCTACAACGGCCAAGACTACACCCGCAGCGTAGGCGCACCGATGGTCAGCTCGCTGTAGCCTCGGCCTAAAGATAGATGAATAGGGAAAGCGATCGCGGCTCAGGTTGAGACCTGGTTGTATCGATTAAACTTGAGGAGGCTGCAGGTTAGATAGCCTTCTAGACTTAGCCAGACGCGGCTTGGTTCAGGGCTAGTTATCTGATCGGCGCTGTACCAAAATGGCTAGCGAACGGGGTTGAGAGTTGCCGATGGGCAGTGGCAAGATAGCGTCTAGGAAACAAAAACCACAGCGGCTGCTGCGGCTTGACGGGGCCGATACCTACGACTGCCCCGTCTGCCGTCATGGCCAAATGGAGCCGATGGCTCTCATGGATGCCTATGCCTGTAGCTTTTGCCGCCATATTTTTGAGGTTAACCTAGACCAGCAGACGGTGCATGTCGTCGATAGCGTGCAGCCCATGGGCTGGCGCTGGCAGGGCTGGCGCTGGCAGCCGCTTTACCAAAGCCGTAGCGACATCACCCTCACCCTGTGGCTGGTCGGCCTGGCCCTAGTGATTTTCCCAGCTGGGATTGTGGCCCTGGGAGGATACGTATTTCCTCCCCTGGAAGAAAGCGTGGGCATTAACTGGTCTTTGGCCTGGGCGGTAGGTACCCTGGCTGCCCACGGCACCATGGTGGGCTGGCTAGTGGCTGAGCACTACCAGTTTCCGTTCTATGTCATGGCCAAGATTCGGCTGCAAAGGCTGATTTCTCGCCTGCCGGGTTAAAGGCTGCCGCCGGTTTAGCAGTCAGCGCCAGAAAACCAGACCAGGGGCATATCGGTTTCGCTGCGCCAGCGCACCCAGCCTTCTGCCGTACTCGAACCCGGCAGCGGGGTACAGCCCAGGGCAGGCTGGGTAACGCGCACCCGTAGCCAATCGCCATCGAGATCTAGAGGTTGGATAATGCTATTTGGCCCCACCAGCGCCTGGAGCGGAGCGGTGCCCACGGGGGCCAGCCGCATGGGCTGCGATAGCCCAGGACGACGGAACTGAATGCGCGCAGCACGTTCCATGGAGGCTTCCCAGGTTTCTACCGTAAGGGACACATCCCCTAGCCCGAGATGGGAGGTGTGGGCCCAGGCTGTGCCCGCTGGCGTGTACTGGAAGCGAAACCAGCCGTCGGGCCGGATTTCGAGCACCGGAAAGGTATAGATTTGCTGCTCGGTTTGTACCATTGAAAAGGCGGCATCGCGGCCAATCGCCAGGGGGTCAGCGTTATTGGGAACCAGCCAGCCGTTGATGAGCCAGCCCCAGTGAGTCCGCTCGGGCGTGGGGTAGATGGGCAGGGCTACCCCACGTAGCCACTCAGCGCCCACAGCGGTGTCGTCAGAGCCGGTCAGGCTGGTGGGCCGCAGGTGGCCTACGCCAATATCGTCATTGGGGGCGGGGTCGAGACCGATAATGCCAGCTTCGTCTGGAACGATGGAGTCTGGAACCGGGCTGGGCAGAGGGGGAACGGTAGGGTTTGCCGAGTCTTGTTTGCTTCTGTTTTGTTGGCCTCTAAAGAGGGGAGAAGGGGCGGCGGTGATGCCTGAGGCATCGGGGATAGTACGAGGTGTGGCGGCCCCCGGTAGGGCGATCGCGGCCAGCAGTCCGCTGGCTACGGCGAGTCTGCCTAAAGGCCAAAAAAGCGGATACCGGAGGGACTTTAGAGGAATGTGCATAACTGTGACAACTGCTGGAGGCAACATCAGTATTATTTAGCCAGTACGACTGCGATCGCGGTTTGGATGTAGCCGCGCGACTCTGTGACCCAACCGTACTCTAGCTAGTATGGCCTTTCAAATCTGCGCTTGGCCAATACCTGGCCTACTCGACCCATGCTTAGAGTCTATTGTGCCTGATACAACACCCGTACTGATGAAATATGCTGTCATTGCCACCGACTACGACGGTACCCTGGCGACCAAGGGCCGCGTGGATGACGCCACCCTAGTAGCCCTGCAGCGCTACCGACAGGCCGGGGGACAATTGCTGATGGTGACCGGGCGACAGCTCGATGAGCTGTTTCAGGTGTTTCCCCACGCTCACCTGTTTGAAGGCATTGTGGCCGAGAACGGCGCGGTGTTTTATCGGCCTGATCAGGGTACAGAGCGACTGCTGGCTGAGCCCCTGCCGCCGGTATTTATTGACACATTAATAGCCCAGGGCGTCGGCCCCATTAGCCAGGGGCAAAGTGTCGTAGCCACCTGGGAACCCCACGGTGAAACGGTAGAGCGCATCGTGGAGGAGTTAGCCCTGGCGGCGACGGTAATTCGCAATAAAAAAGCGGTAATGGTGCTGCCCCAAGGGGTCAATAAAGCCAGCGGGCTAGCGGTGGCTCTAGCGGAGTTAGGCGTGGGGCCAGAGCAGGTGGTGGGCATTGGTGACGCCGAGAACGATCGCAGTTTGCTAGCGTCTTGCGGCCTGGGGGTAGCCGTCGCCAACGCGGTGCCTGAGCTGAAGACCCTGGCTGACCGGGTGATGACCGGCGATCGCGGCGCAGGCGTCCAAGAACTGATTGACTGGCTCCTCGGCTAAGCTCCCCTGCCCCTCCGCCCCCCTGCCCCCTCTTCTACCTCACTCGACTCCGCAGCACCGTCAGCAGCTTGAGAAAATGCTCAGGCAGAGGGGCGATCGCCACCACCATTTCCCCCGTCGCTGGATGGCGTAGCTCTAACCGCTCGGCGTGGAGGGCTTGCCCCGGCAGCTTCACCCCCACATCGCGGCCCGAGCCGTAGGTGGGGTCGCCGACGATGGGGTGGCCCATGTGGGTACTGTGGACACGAATCTGGTGGGTGCGCCCGGTTTCCAGGCGAAAGCGCAGCAGCGAGAAGTTGCCCAGGCGCTCTTCTACCTGCCAGTGGGTGACGGCGGTGCGGCCTTTCTCTAGCGGTACGACGGCATTTTTTTTGCGGTCTGCCGGGTGGCGACCCAGGGGCGCGTCAATGGTGCCGGAGCTGGTTTTGGGGGCACCGTAGACCAGGCCCAGATATTCGCGTCGGGCGGTCTTGGCCTTCATTTGGGCCTGCAAGTCGCTGTGGGCCAGGTCGGTTTTGGCCACCACGATCGCCCCGGTGGTGTCTTTATCAAGCCGGTGCACAATGCCGGGGCGCTGCACGCCGCCAATGCCCAGCAGCTGGTCGCCACAGTGGGCCAGCACAGCGTTGACTAGGGTGCCGCTCATGTTGCCAGGGGCAGGGTGTACGACCAGGCCAGCGGACTTGTTGAGAATAATCAGGTGCTCGTCTTCGTAGAGAATGTCGAGGGGAATGGCTTCGGGGGTGAGTTCGAGCGGGCGCGGCGCGGGGATGGTGAGCTGGATGCGATCGCCTGTCTGGACCGCTTCCTTCTTGTTGGTGCAGAGCTGTCCGTTAATCTGCACGTATTCCCAGTCGATCAGCTTTTGCACCCGGTTGCGAGAGAGTTCTTTGACATTGGCGGTCAGCCAGCGATCGAGCCGCTCCGGGTCGGGAATGTCAACGGTGAGTTCGAGGGTTTGGTCGGCGATAGCTAATTGGTTGAGCGCGGTAGGACTTCTATAATCAATCATAATCCGTGCTGTTCTCGGACGATGCCCATGAGCCCTAGCCCAACCACCTCCACCCACGCCGCGTTAGCCCCCGGCCAGCTGCGCAGTATCCATCATTTGGCGCTGAATGTGAAAGACATGGCCGCCTCGCGCCAGTTCTACGGCGGCCTGCTGGGGCTGAGAGACCTGACTGGCGATGAGGTAGACGACACTCTCAAGGATCTGGTCGCCACGGGTAAAGTGGCCAATTTTGTTTTGCCCGACGGGCTAATTTTGGATTTGTTTGGTGCCCCAGACCTGGAGCCACCCGACCCCGACCCCGATAAATCCTTTACCCGCGCCTACCACCTGGCCTTTGATATTGATCCGGCGCAGTTTGATCAGGCTTTGGCGGTGCTGGAGGAGAATGGGGTTGCGATCGCCCACGGCCCCGTCATCCGCCCCACCGGGCGCGGCGTGTACTTTTATGACCCCGACGGCTTTATGGTCGAGATTCGCTGCAATCCGGTCGAGGCTTAAAGAATGGATCTTAAGGACAGCCCGGTGGGGCTGCTGAATGCTTAGGCCGCAAAAAGCCCCAGGCTGAATAGTTACAACCTGGGGCGATTGGTTAACCGAATGCCGACCTACCGCACCAGGGCTGGTTTTTCCACCTGGTAGGTGCTGAGAATGCGCTCAGCCATTTGAGCCGGGGTCAGGCCCAACGCCGCCTTCGACTGGTCGTGGGTGGCGTGGTCAACCAGCACGTCAGGCACGCCGATGCGCAGCACCGAGGCCGGGATTTGGGCATCCAGAATTGACTCGGCCACGGCAGAGCCAAAGCCACCCATCAGGCAGCCTTCTTCTAGGGTCACCACCTTGCCGATCTGCTTGGCCAGGGGCAGAATCAGCGCGTCATCCAGGGGTTTGGCAAAGCGGGCGTTGACCACCGTGGCCTCAATGCCGTGCTCGCTGAGGATTTCGGCGGTCTGCATGGCGGGGTAAACCATCGAACCATAGCCCAGCAGCAGCACGTCGTCGCCCTGGCGCAGCACTTCGGCTTCACCAATCGGCAGAGGCTCCCAGCCCTCTTCCATTAGGGGAGCACCGTAGCCGCTGCCCCTGGGGTAGCGCATGGCGATCGCCCCCTTGGTGTAGTTAATGCCGGTCACCAGCATGCGCTGTAGCTCGGCCTCGTCTTTAGGGGCCATCAGCACAATGTTGGGAATGCAGCGCAGGTAGGCGATGTCGTAGAGACCCTGGTGGGTCGGCCCATCGGCCCCCACAATGCCCGCCCGATCGAGGCAGAAGAACACCGGCAGCTTTTGAATGCAGACGTCGTGCACAATCTGGTCGAAGCCCCGCTGCAAGAACGTGGAGTAGATCGCCGCGACGGGGCGCATACCCTCACAGGCCAGACCCGCCGCCAGAGTCACCGCGTGCTGCTCGGCAATGCCGACATCGATGTACTGCTTGGGCAGTGCTTGCTGGAGCTTGTCGAGGCCGGTGCCCGTGGCCATAGCAGCAGTAATGCCGACAATTTTGGGATTGTCTTCAGCTAATTTGATCAGGGTTTCGGCAAACACCTTCGAGTAGCTGGGGGGCTTGGGCTTGGTAGAGGGTACCCCCTTGCCGGTGGAGAGGTTGAAGGGCGACTGGGCGTGGTAGCCGACCTGGTCTTTCTCGGCGATCGCGTAGCCTTTGCCCTTGGTGGTCGCCACGTGCACCAGCACCGGACCCGTGTGCTTGTGAGCCTCTTTAAAGGTAGCGATCAGCTCTTGCAGGTTGTGGCCATCCACCGGCCCCATATAGGTAAAGCCCAGTTCTTCAAACACGGCCCCCACCTTGGGCACCGCCAGCCGCTTCATGCCCTCTTTCACTCGGTCAAGCTCGGGAGAGAGCGACTCGCCCACAAAGGGCAGGTGCTTGAACTGCTCTTCCAGGTTGTCGGTAAGAAACTGCACCGGCGGGCTGAGGCGCATTTTGTTCAGGTAGCGCGGAATTGCCCCGACGTTGGGCGAAATCGACATTTCGTTGTCGTTGAGCACCACCAGCAGGTTGGTGTTGGGCAGGTGCCCGGCGTGGTTAATGGCTTCGAGCGCCATTCCCCCGGTCAGGGCACCGTCGCCAATGATGGCGGCCACCTTGTAGTCGTCGCCACTGAGGTCGCGAGCCAGGGCCATACCCAAAGCCGCCGAAATACTGGTGGAGGCGTGACCGGCCCCAAAGTGGTCAAATTTGCTCTCGGTGCGCTTGAGGTAGCCCGCCACCCCATCTTTTTGGCGCAGGGTGTGAAAGTCGTGGTAGCGACCCGTGATCAGCTTGTGGGGATAGGCCTGGTGGCCCACATCCCAGGTGACTTTGTCGCGATCGAGGTCAAGAGTTTGATACAGGGCCAGGGTCAGCTCCACTACGCCTAGCCCTGGGCCTAAATGCCCCCCGCTAGCCGCCACGGTTTCTAAATGCTTTTCGCGAATTTGGCGGGCTACGTCCTCGAGCTGGCGAAGAGATAAACCGTGGAGTTGATTGGGGTGAGTTACGTCACTCAGGTGCATACTGCCTTAACCTCTGTGTCACGAAATTGAGTTTTTCCTGCTACTCTTCACTGTAGAAGATTCAACGACTAGAAACATTGAGCAGGACGGGCGTTGACTAGAGCCAACGCTATCCGGGCTAAATCGAGAGAGCTAATCCTCTGTAACTAATTGACTAACAGACTGTAACCACTAATTACGCCCGTTAACCAACCGATATAACCTTTAACGTTCTGTTATGGTTCATTTTCTAACTTCCGCTACCCGTCGCCAGTGCTTGGCAATACCGTTTGCCCTAGTTGCGGGGCTAGCGATGCCTATGGTGCTGCTCTCGGCCTCAAGGGCGATCGCCAACGACTATGAAGCCTGCGCCAATACACTGATCGGTGCTGGTCTAGACGGCTCGGCGGCGGCCAGTGCCTGCGGCAAAGCGCTCAATCCGACCGATCTCTCTAGCTGCACCCTCGACATTAGCCGCGTTGCCGAGGTAGATATTGAACCAGCTCTGCTGGCCTGCCAGAGCGATCGCCGTCCAAAAGAATTAGCGACCTGCGTGGGCGACATTCACCAGAATTTAGAAGTCGCCAACTCTGCTGCCGTAGTCAATAGCTGCCGCCTCAGCGTGCTGCCCCTGCGCTATTCCGACTGTGTGGTAGGCGTGGCTACCGCCGCCGACCTGGCCGTAGCCGACTCGCTGCGGCGGTGTAGTGCCGCTGGCTATATCCCGAGTGATGTAGCGCCTACGTTTATCTTTACTCGCTAGCACCGATGCTCTAACGCCAATATCTAGCGCCGTGATGTAGGCAGGAATGAAGTTGTGAGTGCAGTTGACCATACCCCCGCCAAGCCGTGACCCGGGGGGCAAAAAACAGAGGCACTAGCTAACAAACTGCACCACAATGATGCCGACAGCCCAGGCAAAGAAAATCCAGGTAATTAAGCTCGTCATCGTGTCATCTCCAAAACAAGTCTTTTCTTTTGACAATAGAAAATTCTCTCCTTATTACTGTAATGGGCTAGTTAGGCCATTCCGAGGGCAGAAAACCGAACCGGCGACGGCAGGTTTTCGCAGGCCTTTTCTTTAGTGACAGAGCTAATGAAAGAGCGTGAACGCCTTTAGTCTTCGCCGTTGGCATCGACCCGACCAGCCAGCGGCCAAGGGCTGCAAAAACCTGGCTAGTGGGGTTTACTCTCCTGGCTTGGGTCGCGTATAGTAGTAGACTGTGTCTGTGATAACAAGGTCTTACGGCTTAGAGAAACAAAATGGCTAAGAAAAGCATGATTGCGCGGGAGCGCAAGCGGGAAAAAATGGTGGCAAAGTACGCCCAAAAGCGCGAGGCGCTTCTGGAGGAGTTTGACAATGCCAGCAACCAGCAGGAAAAGGTGGCCGTTCACCGCAAAATTCAGCAGCTGCCCCGCAACAGCGCGCCAACTCGCCTGCACAATCGCTGCTGGATGACTGGCCGCCCCCGTGGCTACTACCGCGACTTTGGCCTCTGCCGCAACAAGCTGCGCGAGATGGCCCACCAGGGTTTGCTGCCCGGCGTGGTGAAGTCGAGCTGGTAGAGTCGAGTTCTAATACCTCTGCTTGGCTTCACCAAGGTAGAGGTCACTAATAATTAAGATTGCGACAACTACGGATGACTGTAGTTGTCGCAATCTTTTTTGGCAACAAAACCCAGATGGCAGGACAATGTCACCTGGGAAGATACCGGGCGCTTTTACGGGTCGGCGGTGGGGCCAAACATTAGCGATATGACCATAGTGGTATTGCACCCCTGGCTGCGGCCCCTGCCATGGAAAGCCGCGCCCCCAGCGATGTAGAAGCGGCGGTGATCGGCCACGGTGCAGTGGAAGGGCCGTTTACCGAAATTGACAACCTTGCCATTGAGCGCGACCCCGACTACCCAATTCGGGTCACGGTGCAGTTTTATAAGGCCACCAGCAACGGGGTCGTCTCAGAGGCCGACATGGCCGAGATTCGCGAGCAGATCGATCGCGTCTACGCCGATGCTGACTACGTGGGCAGCCTGGTGGTCGATGGCCCCAGCGATCGACCCACCGAGCACGATGGCCCCAAGGATGAACCCCCTGATTGGTGGCAGCGGTTCTGGTGGTTCCAGCGCGGCGATGAGAGGTAGTACCGTCGCTCTGGGGGCAGTTTTACGAAAAAGGGCAGGGGAGCAAGGGGGGCAGGGGAGCAAGGGGCCATGGCGGTGATACTTTCCACCGAGCCGGCAGGGTCGCTATCGCTCAATGGTAAACCCATCAAAATGAGCTGATCCCTTGTAGGGTTCGGTCTCTACCTGGGTAACTCGGGCACCTGCTGGTCCCTGGTTAGCCCAATCTAGCAGGGCACTGAGCTGGTCGCTGGTGCCCACGGCCACGATTTCAACGGTGCCATCGGGCTGGTTGCGCACAAACCCCTTAACACCCAACTGTTGGGCGATCTGGTGGGTGTGATAGCGAAATCCAACCCCCTGCACGACTCCATGCACTACCGCTCGAATTTGTTCCATTTGCCTCTGGTTGGTCGGTTCATTGAGTATTCAGTCTGATCTATGTGCGACATTACCAAATCTGGCCCAATCTACTCTGGTGCCGACTCGGGCGCATAGGTTGCCTGCACAAAGCGATCGCGCCCGGCCAGATCCAGCCAAATGTGAATGTCGCGGTAGCTGCCCTGAGCATTCAGCAGTTCCCGGACGCTCTCGCCCTGGCCTGCCATCGTTTCGACCAGCCACAGCCCCCCCGCTACCAGGTAGTCGGGAGCCTGGTTGGCGAGAATGCGCAGGGCTGTAAGGCCATCGTCGCCCCCATCTAAAGCGGCGGTGGGCTCGTGGTCCACCTCTGGCTGTAGTGTCGGCAGCAGCGCCGAGGGAATGTAGGGCGGGTTGGAGACCACGGCGCTGAGCTGACCTCGATAGGCCGCCAGCGGCTCAAACCAGGAGCCGTGGTAAAAGGCAATGCGATCGCGCAGACCCACCCGAGCCGCATTTTCGGTAGCGATCGACAAGGCCTCGGCGCTAAAATCGACCGCCAGAATGCTAGCCGCCGAGAAGGTTTGGGCCAAACCCAGGGCGATCGCGCCGCTGCCCGTGCCCATATCCACCCAAACGCCTGCGGCCAGCTGATCCCCGATCGGGCTACTGGCGATCGCTCTGGCCGCCAAATCAATCATCAGTTCCGTTTCGGGCCGAGGTATCAGTACGGCTGGGGAGACTGCCAGGGTCAGGTCGCGCCAGGGGGTTTCGCCCACCAGGTACTGCACCGGCACCCGCTGGGTCAGCCGCTGCTGCCAGCGCCGTTCTAGCTCGGCCAGGGGGTAGCGTAGGGTGACGTGCGATCGCCCCTGCACGGTGCCCAGCTTCAGCGCCAGCCCGTCGACATCGGCCACCGCGAGCAGCAGCCAGTCCACTTCCCGCGCCTCGACGCCTGCGGCCTGAGCGGCCTGGCGAGCAGTTTCTCGCCAGGCCCAGAGGTCATGCCCAGTGACGGAGCGATCGTCTGTCATAGCTCTGATCCCCTGATGGTGGCCTGGACTGTGATGTGCGGGGATTGGGGTCGCAAGCCAGGTCTGTCGCTGGGGGCTTTTCGATCGCCCCCAGACCCCGTCGACCAGGGCCGTGCCGCCGCCCTGGACCCAATGGAAAGGAGTAGTTGATCATCGGTTTAAACCTCTGTTCTGTAAATGAGTCAGCAATAAGCAAAGCCCCTCTTTCTCATCCCCTCACCTTCCTCATCCCCACCCTTCGGAAAGCCACTCCGCATCCACACCCATCCACCCATCCACCCGCCTACCCCTAATGCCGCCACCGCGCCTTCACCCCCCGTGCATCAATATGCACCAGGGCCGGAAACCGACCGTAGCGACCCAATCCGCCGGGCCACCAGGGGTCGAGTGCCCAGTAGACCTGGTTGCCAGTGAGGCCGACGCAGTAAAAGTCAATCGCATCGCCGACGATATGGCGACTCTGGGAAGCGCCTCCGACTCGACGGTTGATCTCCGCTGGGCGATACCAGCTGGTGATCAGGAAGGGGCGGCCAATGCGATCGCGGGCCTGCTGGGCCAGTGCCGCAATCCGCACTATGGCATCGACGGTGGCCTGGTTGGGGGGTAGGCGAGAGCCGCCTCGGGTCGCCTCGGCCCAGGTAAAGTTGCCGTTGGGAATAATGCTGGCGTCTAGCTGAAGGTTGGTTGGTGTCCAGCGGGCGGGACGAGGTGGGGCGGGGGCGGGTACGGGGGCGGGCATGGCCTCAGGCGCGGAGGGGGCAGCTCGCTCCAGCCGCCGCACATCCTCAAACAGCGACTGAATTGTAGGAATGCGCCCCTCCAGTCGCCGCCAGATCTGCACCAGGCGAATCAATGCCTCTCGCTGCTGCTCCGTTTGGGTGTAGGCGGTGGGAATACTGGCGGCAAAGTCGAGCAGGGCGCGGTCTAGGGTGCGGGCCGCCGCCACAAGGGCCGCCTGGTTTTCAGTATTTTGGGCCAGGTCGTCGGGGTCGATCCCCAGCCGCTGAATGGCGGTGGTGCGCGAGTCGAGGCCAAACCAGCGGCGATAGCCCTCGGTCAGGGCAAAGCGCCAGTCACCCTGGCCGTGGTAGAGGTCTGGAACTTTTTGCACAAAGGCGATCAGAGCTGGGTCAATAATCTCCAGGTTGGCTTCGTGGGCAAAAGGATCGTCGGTGAGCAACCAGGCGATCGCTTCTTCTCGCGTATCCATTTCGCGCCACAGCTGCACCAAACGAATTAGCGCCTCCCGCTGGTTGGGGTAGCCCGCATAGTAGCGCGCTGCCGACTGCACAAAGGCCACCAGAGCGTTGTCGAGGGCCGCTTCGTCGGGCACCTGATCGATCGCGGGTACCCCTAGGGCATCGTAGGCGGCCTCGGCGGTGTCGAGCTGCCGCCACAGGCGCACTGCCTCCACCAGGGCCTGCCGCTGAAAGTCGAGCCGACCGTAGTTGGGCGGTAGTCGCTCGGCAAAGGCGAGCAGGGCCGGGTCTAGCTTGGCTAGATGTTGGGGCAGCTGCGCGCCGCTGTAGTCGGCGCTGATGTCTTCTAGATAGGCCTGTAGTAGCGCTGCCGGGTCGCTGGGTTCAAGCTGGGCGGCACCCGTACCGCCCGCCGCTGGCGTAAACCCCTTAGCCACCGCCTGCAAAAAGCGATCGCTGTAGCGACCCACGCTGGCATCCCAAATGTCGGCCCCGCTCCAGCCCTGCTCAACGAGGCTGTTGGTGAGGCTGCGAATCGTGTTCGCCCCGTACTGCACCTGGGTTGCAAAGGTGTCGACCTCAGCCATCTCAATTTGGTGGACGGGGGCAAGGCCCAAGCCCGTTTCGCCATCGGTTAGCTGAGGCTGGCTGTGTACCGCATAGAGTGCCGCCAAAATGGGCTTGTGCACCCCCGCTCGCCCGCCTTCGAGCAGATAGTAGTAGTTGCGCTGATCGGGTGCTAACGTGCTCATAGCGTAAAGTCAGTATTGGCTGGCGGTAGATACGGGCGATCGCGGCGATCGTTTGACCAGTGGGCAAATCGCGGTGCTCACGTTGCCCCAGGGCACAACGGCCTGTTCTCAAGCATCAGTCCTGAGCACCACAGACAGCAACCGCAAAGTCAGTAACCACAAAGTGTAGACCCGATGGGCGAAGTTCAACCATTACCCAGCCGTGGGTTTCCCCAGGCCATCAAGCTGCTGGCCACCGATATGGATGGCACCCTCACCCGCCAGGGCAAGTTTACCGCCGCCCTGCTCAACGGGCTAGAGCAGCTGCAAGGCCAAGGTTTCCCCGTCATGATTGTCACCGGGCGATCGGCGGGGTGGGTCAACGGTCTGGCCCACTACCTGCCCGTCATTGGGGCGATGGCCGAAAATGGTGGGGTCTACTTTCCTCAAAACGCCGCCCTAGAGCTGCTAGTCGATATTCCAGATCTGATAGCCCATCGCCAGCAGCTTAGCGCAGCCTTTAGCCAGCTGCAGAGGCGCTGGCCCCAGCTGCGCGAGTCCGACGACAACCGCTTTCGCCTCACCGACTGGACCTTTGACCTGCAAGGGCTATCTGAGGCCGATCTAGAGGCAATGGCAGGCCTCTGCCAAACCTTGGGCTGGGGCTTTACCTACAGCACCGTGCAGTGTCATCTGTTTAAGCTGGGGCAATCCAAGGCCGCCGGGTTGCTCCAGGTGTTGCGGCGTCACTTTGCGCCGATCGCCACATCTGAGGTCATTACCCTGGGCGATAGTCCCAACGACGAAAGCCTGTTTGATCCTGCCCTCTTTCCCCATTCGGTAGGGGTCGCCAACGTTAAAGACTACTGGCAGCAGCTCACCTACCGCCCGGCCTATGTTTCCCAGTCCTGCGAAGTAGAGGGGTTTTTAGAACTGGTCGATAATATTGGCCACCCATGTTTAAGCCCAGACGATTGAGATCAGGAGCTTGGCAAAACAACTTTACAAAAAAAGACTTTACTATTGCTGACAATCAATCGCGATGACGCCGAAACTCATAAAACATTCTTAAAGTTTTCCCCCTGTGCTTTAGCATCACCCTTACCATGCCAGAAAGCGTTAGCCAGTCGTCAACTTGGCCCCCACTGTAGCCCCACTGCATGAGTCACCCACATGAGTTTTTGGTATGAATTCCGTTGAAATCAAAAAACAATCTGGATATCTAAGCTATATAGATCACTAGAACGGATGGTAATAGTCAGCCAGCCAGAGCAAACCCCAGGGAGTCCACAGGGGTTTAGCGTCCGAAACAGGCTCCGCCATCCAAATAATCTTCGTAGTCTGTTGATTACAAATAGTCATTTAGTCTGAAATTTTAGAGTTTTTGGATCAGCGCTTTTGGATAGATCACGCGTACGCTGCCAGCAGGCAAACCTGGGCCATAGTTTAAGTAGCTGTGACCCTTATCGCACGGCGCTTGCATCTACTTGTTAAAAATTTTTCGGTGCCCCGATCGCGCGATTCTAGTTTTTTTAGTCTCTAACGTCTTTTCTGACTGTCTGTGTTTTCATCGTTTAATGCCATTTCTTTTTGTCACCACCTATGACCATTGCCGCCCCCCAAGAGAATTCTGTAGCCGCTGTGGCCGATGCCGCTGCGCTTAAAGTTGGCGTTCCCAAAGAAATTTTTGCGGGCGAGCAGCGGGTAGCTGCCACCCCCGACACCGCTAAAAAGCTGCAAAAGCTGGGTTTTGAGGTGCTGGTTGAAGCCCAGGCCGGGGCCGGGGCCAGCTTTACCGACAGCGCCTACACAGCCGCTGGCTGCACCATTGTCACAGATCCGGCCAGCCTGTGGGAGGCTGCCGACGTGGTGCTGAAGGTGCGATCGCCCCAGCACCATCCCCACCTCGATCGTCACGAGGCCACTCTGCTAAAACCCGATACCACCCTGGTCAGCTTTATCTGGCCCGCCCAAAATCCTGAGCTGCTAGAGCAAATGGCCCAGCAGGGCAGCACCGTGCTAGCGATGGATTCGGTGCCCCGCATTTCTCGCGCTCAAAAGCTCGATGCTCTCAGCTCGATGGCCAACATCGGTGGCTACCGGGCGGTGATTGAGGCTGCCAGCCACTTTGGTCGCTGCTTCACCGGCCAGATTACCGCCGCAGGCAAAATGCCCCCCGCCAAGGTCATGGTGATTGGGGTCGGCGTAGCTGGGCTGGCGGCGATTGGGGCGGCCAAGAGTTTGGGGGCAATTGTCAAAGCCTTTGACACTCGCTTGGCCGTCAAAGAACAGGTGCAAAGCCTCGGTGCCGAGTTTCTAGAACTGCACTTTGAAGAAGACGGCAGTGGCGAAGGCGGCTACGCCAAGGTAATGAGCCCGGCCTTTATCGCCGCCGAAATGGCCCTGTTTGCTCAGCAGGCTAAGGACATCGATATCATCATCACCACGGCGCTGATCCCCGGCAAAAAAGCGCCCCTGTTGATCACCCAGGAAATGGTCGAGAGCATGAAGCCCGGCTCGGTCGTGGTCGATCTGGCTGCTGAACAGGGCGGCAACTGCGAAGTCACTCAGCCCGGCACAGTCAGCACCCATCACGGCGTCACCATCATTGGCCTGACCGACCTGCCCAGCCGTATGGCATCCCAGGCCAGCCAGCTCTACGGCAACAACCTGGTGCACCTGCTCAGCGACCTGGGCGGGGCCGAGACGTTTGGCATCAATATGGAAGACCAGGTGATTCGCGCCACTACCGTGATTCACAACGGTCAGGTAACCTGGCCGCCTCCCAAGGTTGAGGCTCTGGCCCCAGCCCCCAGCACCCAGTCGACATCCTCCGTTGCGGAGACTGCGGCACCGACCCCCAAACCCTGGTACGCGCAACTGCTGTGGCCCGTGCTAATTGGCCTGGCCTGCGTGGCCATCGGCCTCTGGGCACCGACCTCGTTTATGACCCACCTGACCGTCTTTGTGCTGGCCAGCTTTTTGGGTTGGAAGGTAATTTGGGACGTGTCACCCAGCCTTCACACACCTCTGATGAGCGTCACCAACGCCATTAGCGGCATCATTATTATCGGCGGCATGCTCCAAATTTCAGGCAATATTCTGTCACCGATGACGATCTTGGGCGCGATCGCCCTCTTCCTCGGCACCGTCAATATCGCGGGCGGCTTCATGGTGTCCCAGCGGATGCTGAATATGTTTCACAAGTAATGTTTGAACGTTGAATTCAACGGTTAACAACGCCCACCCACGCACTCCCGAAGGATATGGAAAACAACCTCGTAACCACCGCCTACATCGTCGCCAGCGCCCTCTTCATTCTCAGTCTGGCCGGGCTGTCGCAGCCGGAGACGGCCAAGCGGGGAAACCTGCTGGGCATTCTCGGCATGGCGATCGCCTTTGCCGCCACCGCCGCCATTAGCCAGGGCTACCCGATCCAACTCGGCTCCATTGGCCTGGGCGTGCTGGTAGGGGCGCTGGCCGCCTCCCGCGTAGCGATGACCGATATGCCCGAGATGGTGGCCCTGCTCAACAGCTTTGTGGGCTTAGCCGCCGTGCTAGTGGGCTTTGCCGAATATCTCCAGCCCAGCGCAGCCCTGAGCGGCGGCGATGTGATTGTTCATCGCATAGAAATATTTGTCGGCGTGTTTATCGGCATCGTCACCTTTACCGGGTCGGTGATTGCGGTGGCCAAGCTGCGGGGCTGGGTGCCCAGCCGGGCGGTGCTGCTGCCCGCCCGCCACGTGTTGACAATCGGTATGCTGGGAGCGATCGCGGCCCTGGGCGTCCCCTTCTTGACGGCGACCGGCGACACGCCGCTGATTGCTCTGGGGGTAATGACGGCGATCGCGGCCATCTTTGGCATTGTGATTGTGATGGCGATCGGCGGGGCCGACATGGCAGTGGTGATCTCACTGCTCAACAGCTACTCGGGTCTGGCCTCGGCAGCGGCAGGCTTTATGCTCAACAACGATCTGCTGATTATCACCGGGGCGCTGGTGGGCAGCAGCGGCGCTATTCTTAGCTACATCATGTGCAAAGGCATGAACCGCTCCTTTATCAACGTGGTGCTGGGCGGCTTTGGCGAAACCGCCAGCACCGGTAAATCTGCCGCCATCGAGGGCAGCGCCACCAGCACCACCACGGGCGAAGTGGTTGACCTGCTCACCAACGCCCAGAGCGTGGTGATTGTGCCCGGCTACGGCATGGCCGTGGCCCAGGCTCAGCACGCCGTAGCTGAGATCACCCGCCTGCTGCGCAGCCAGGGCAAGCAGGTACGCTTCGGCATTCACCCGGTGGCGGGACGCATGCCCGGCCACATGAACGTACTGCTGGCCGAGGCCAATGTGCCCTACGACATCGTGCTGGAGATGGATGAAATCAACGATGACCTGACGGTAACCGATGTCGTACTGGTGATCGGCGCAAACGATACCGTTAACCCCAGCGCCAAAAACGACCCCACTAGCCCGATCGCCGGTATGCCTGTAATGGAAGTTTGGGAAGCGGACACCGTGGTCGTACTCAAGCGCGGCATGGCGTCGGGCTATGCCGGAGTCGACAACCCGCTCTTCTTTAACGACAACACGCTGATGTTCTTTGGCGACGCCAAAACCAACGTCAACGGCATTTTGGCCCAGCTCTCTACCACAGGCCAGGCAAGCGCGCCCACCCCGGCTCTCTCAGCAGCTTAGACCTGTACTTCAGCCGTAAATTCCATAATTTATAGGGTGCCATCTGGCTGATGGCACCCTGCGCCATCCACTCCTAAATTGCATTCCGTCGCAATATACCGCCCAGAGCCGAAGGCAGTACCGGTAAAGTCGTCATTGAGCACATCTATAAATTTGCTCCTCAGGTCGTAGGATGGATCAGCACATTACGATCTAGCTGGTTCTGAGCGTCGCGGTTTAAGGGCTATGAAATTTCAGCGCAGTACATTGATTCTGGTCGGAGTCGCCTTTTTACTGGGGGCCGGGGTGCTGATTGCCGAGTCGCAGCGATCGCAGTCTCCCCCCTCTGCTACCCAAAGCGAATCGACCGAGCCCATCTTCGCCTTTGAAGAAACCGATGTAGCCACCCTCACCGTCGATCGCGGTGACGAAACCCTGGTGTTTGAGCAAGACGACGACGGCAATTGGCAGATGACCGCGCCGGACGAAGCTTTGGCCGAGCCAGGTGCCGTAGCCTTCCTGCTCAGCCGCCTTACCGCCGACTCGCCCCTGCAAACCGTTACCATGCAGGCCGACCAAACCACCGACTTTGGCTTTAATGCCCCCCTCGGCATTGTCACTGTCACCCTCAACGACGGCACCGAGCACGAGTTAATTTTGGGTGGCCCCGACTTCAGCGGCGGGGCCAACTACGCCGTTGTTGACCCAGATCCCTGGCCCCCAGAAGAGGAGCAAGAGTACTCGGTGCTAGTGGTCACTCGGGATGTAGCCAACGGCATCAACCGTCCTCTAGAAGAATGGCTCATGCCGGTCGAAACTTTGGATTCTGAGGCCGAGGTAGACGATGCGGCCATCCCCACCGACGAAGAGACCCCAGAAGATGCAGCTGATCTAGAAGATCCTCCCACCAGCCCTGTCCCTCCAGAGACCACCGAAAACGATACCGAAACCACCAATTGATGCTTGTTAGGGATGCCGGTCTTTTAAGCGATCGCATCAGAGATGCCTGACATAGCCTGAGTAGATGGTGGGCAATCCCCACCCTACGATCATTTCCCCATTTACTTACCTCCTCATCCGCCCATTCCACCCCTCTCCCATGGCCTCTCCCACCGCCATTTTGCTGTTCTCCTGCCCCGATCAGAAGGGGCTAGTGGCCAAAATCGCCAATTTCATCTACGCCAATGGCGGCAACATTCTTCACGCCGATCAGCACCGCGACCCCGAAGCGGGGCTGTTTTTGTCGCGGCTAGAGTGGGAACTAGATGGGTTTAACTTGCCTAAGGAGATCATTGGGCCAGCATTTGCGGCGATCGCGCAACCCCTTGGAGCCACCTGGCAGCTCCACTTTTCTGACGATGTGCCCCGCCTGTCGATCTGGGTTAGCCATCAGGATCACTGCCTGCTTGATCTGCTCTGGCGGCACAAGGCAGGCGAGTTCAAAGCCGAAATTCCGCTGATTGTCAGCAACCATCCCCACCTCAAATTCGTTGCCGATCAGTTTGGCATCGCCTTTGAGCACTTGCCCATGACCAAAGACACCAAAGCCGAGCAAGAGCAAAAGCAGCTAGAGTTGCTGAAGCAATACAACATCGACCTGGTGGTACTGGCTAAGTATATGCAGGTGCTCAGCCCTGATTTTCTTAATCAGTACGATCGCGTGATCAATATTCACCACTCATTTTTGCCCGCCTTTATGGGCGCGAACCCCTACCAGCGCGCCTTCCAGCGGGGGGTAAAAATTATTGGGGCCACCGCCCACTACGTCACCTCCGACCTCGATGAAGGCCCGATTGTCGAGCAGGATGTGGTGCGTATCAGCCACCGTGACGACGTAAAAGAGCTAATTCGCAAAGGCAAAGATGTCGAGCGTATCGTGCTGGCTCGCGCCGTGCGGCTGCATCTGCAAAATCGCACCCTGGTCTACGGCAACCGCACCGTCATATTTGCTTAACGGGTAAAGCCGCAACGCTTAGGCCCAGAAGCACTCACCTAATGCTGGGCCTTAGCCGTTACCTGGGGCTATGCCAGTTACTAACGTGCTGATCGCAGGAGCAATGGCTTGCAAAACTGGCGACAAAATGACCACCGAGGCTGCTGCAATCACGATGGTGGTGGCTAGCCGCATCACCTGGTCAGAGGCATTTTGGTAAGTGTCAAACTTGAAGTTTAGCTTTTCGACATCAATTTCTACCCGGCCCAGGTCAGTTTTGACGTTGCCAATGTCGGCCTTGACGTTGCCGATGTCAGTCTCTACTCGGTCAAGGCGCTGATTAATTTGGCGCAGCTCTGACAAGACCTGCTGCTGAAATCCCTCTGACGAGTCACTGGCCTGCATTACCTGATCCAACGCATGGGTGTTTCTATCATACCCAGGTCTAATGCACCAAGACGGTTCGAGGAACCAGGCTATCGGCCTCCAGGGTGGAGCGTAGCTTGCGAGCCTGGGTCAGCAGCCGCCAGGCCTGGGGCGAGAGTATTCCTGGCGCGAGTAGGAAAAGCCCAGTGCCGACCTGGCGCTGCCGCAGGGCAACCAATCCCCAGTGCAGGTGCAGGTATCGATCGATGGCGGCGAGGGTCGGAATGCGATCGCGGTATATCTCACTCACCCGCCCATAGATACGCTCTTTAATAGTCAAATTGAGTGCCATGCGATGGCTGAGCGACATTTTTTGCTCATAACCACCAGCCCAGATGGTGCGGTAGGCCAAGCACTCGTTAATAAATAGCGCATCGCCAAAGTCGGCCAGCTTTACCCAGGCGTCGATGTCGTCGTAGTTGGTGGTCATGGTGGTATCCCAGCCGCCCGCCTGCAAAAAGGCATCGCGGCGGCAGGCTACCTGGGCGGGGGTGCCAAAGGGCACCTGATCCATCAGCATGCCGTAGTGAATGGCATTTTGGGGAATGTAGAACACCTGGCCGGGGCCAGTGGTGGGGGTACGGCGCAGCTCGGTGCCGTGCTCGTCTACCTGGATGGCTTGGCAGGAGCAGAGTACGGCCTGGGGATGCTGGGCGATCGCTGCTGCCATCTTCTCAATGCAGTCGGGGGCGAGATAGTCGTCGTCGTCAAGAAACTTGACCCACTCACCGCTGGCGGCGGCCATACCGTGATTGACGGTGGCGGCATGATTGAGGTTTTGGGTGTTGCGATGGTAGACGACGCGATCGCCCAAACTGCGTACATATTCCTCAGTGCCGTCGGTCGAGGCATCGTCAGCCACGACGACTTCGCAAGGTACGGTTTGGTTGAAGCCGCAGGCGATCGCCCGCTTCAGTAGCTCCAGCCGGTTATAGGTGGTAATTACTAGACTGAATTTCATCGTCCCACGCTCCTTAGCTAGCGCATCCCATAGCTATGGCTAAGGTTTCCCAGCCACCCATCGGGATGCTCAGCCAAGGGTAGAGGTTTGGTTGGCAGCGATCGTTTTTGTCGGCTATAAAGCGCGATAACTTCGGTGAAGCAATTGGTGGACATGGAATAGCTCATGCCATCCGCTGCGATCGCTGCGAGGTGTACTCGTCTAAAGTCACAAATTCTCCAGTCTTATACTCAGCGTAGGCTGTGGCTACTTCAGATTCTTCTGCGGGGTCGGGGGTTTCGTCTATGGAGTCGTGGAGATCGGTATCGAGAAACTCCCAAAGGCGCTGTTTGTCAACGGGGCTGAGTTTGGCGATCGCTTGCAGGGCCCTCTACCACTCGCCTCCGTGCTAGGTTGAGGGGCAGCGATTTTTTGGCGGGCTATGCACAAAATTCCAGTTACTATCATCACCGGCTTTCTGGGGGCGGGCAAAACCACCCTGATTCGCCAGCTGCTGCAAAATCCTCAGGGTCGGCGCATTGCCGTGCTGGTCAACGAGTTTGGCGAAGTCGGCATTGATGGCGACCTGTTGCGCAGCTGCCAGGTATGCGACGAAGACGAAGGGAGCGAGACAGGCGAAACTAATATTCTCGAACTCACCAACGGCTGTCTCTGCTGCACCGTGCAGGAGGAGTTTTTGCCCACAATGCAGCAGCTTATGACCCGCCGCGATCAAATCGACTGCATTGTGATTGAGACCTCTGGCCTTGCCCTGCCCAAGCCCCTGATTCAGGCCTTTCGCTGGCCCGAAATTCGCACCGCCGCCACTGTTGACAGCGTTATTACCCTGGTGGACTGCGAAGCTTTGGCCGCAGGCGACCTAGTTGGTGACCTGCCTGCCCTAGAGGCCCAGCGCCAGGCCGACGATAGCCTCGACCACGAAACACCCCTCGAAGAACTGTTTGAAGACCAGCTCAACTGCGCCGATCTGGTGCTGTTGACTAAGGTGGATAAGGTGAGCGATCGCGATCGCACCCGCATCGAAACCTGGCTCACCCAGCAGCTGCCCGGCCCCGTCAAAGTACTAGGCCTAGCTGGGGGTGAGGGCAGCAGTCCCATCAGCCCCGACCTGTTGCTAGGCTTTAACGCTGCTGTCGAGGACAACCTCGACAACCGCCCCAGCCACCACGACCACGAGCATGATCACGACCACGACGACGACATCGTCGCTATCCCCATCGTGCTCGACCAAGGGTTCGACCCAAAGCAGCTGATGCAGAAGCTAGAGCATCTGGCCTCCAGCCACGAAATCTACCGGATCAAAGGCTTCGTCAACGTCCCTGGCAAGGCCATGCGTCTGGTGGTACATGGTGTGGGTCAGCGGTTCGATTCCTTTTTTGATCGCCCTTGGCAGCCCACCGAGCCCCGCCAAACCCGCTTAGTAGTGATTGGTAAAGATCTAGAAGCTGCAGTGATTCGAGCGGCGATCGCCGCCTAACCCTCATCTGGCCATCCACCCCCTACCCCATTTACTCCCCCCTTGTTCCCTACGTGTACAGCCCCGCTACATATTCCCCATAGCCGTTATAAATCACCGTCGGCTGCTCCTCCCAGCTAAACAGGGCTGTGCTCTCTCCTACTAGTCGCTCTTTTGCCTGCGACCAGCGGGGGTGGGGCACATCAGGCTCTACATTGGCCTCAAATGTATACTCGTCGGGAGCCAGAGTATTCCAGTAGGTGGCGGGCTGATTGGCCACAAACTCAATTTTGACAATCGACTTTGCCCCCTTAAACCCATATTTCCAGGGCACCACCATACGAATCGGGGCTCCGTGCTGCTTTGGCAGAGTGCGGCCGTAGACCCCTACCGCAAAAAAAGCCAGTTCGTTGGCCATTTCATCGACGGTTAGCCCCTCGGTGTAGGGCCAGGGTAGGTCACGGGCAAAACCAAAACTGGGGCCAGGAGTGACAGCCGAATCGTAAAACGAGGTAAACCGCACGTACTTTGCCGCCGCCGTCGGCTCCACCGCTGCCATCAGGGCTCGCATCGGAAACCCAATCCACGGCACCACCATCGCCCAGGCTTCCACGCAGCGAAATCGATAGATGCGCTCCTCTAGGTCAAAGCGCTGGGTCAGGTCGGCCAAGTCGTAGGTGGTTGGATTTTTGACCAGCCCTGTAACCTCCAACCGCCAAGGATCGGTAGGCAGCGCCTGGGCACTGGCCCAGATGTCTTTGCTGCCGCCAAATTCGTAGTAGTTGTTGTAGCTGCTGGCATACCGCTGGGGCGTTGGCTCCCGACCCGCGTCGGCAAAAGCCTGATTGCGAGGTGCCCCCGGCAGCGGTTTTCCCAGGGTGCGCTCCAGTTCGGCATCCATAGTTGTAACGCGCTGGCAACCCCCTGCCGAAGCAGCCGCCAACCCCACCCCTGCGCCTATCAGCGAGGTCATAAACTGTCGCCGTCGCCAAAACACCCGCTCGGGGGTTACCCGAGCGGGTGGCCGTTGCCAGTCGGGCCGAACCTTAAAGAAAACCATGCTCAAGTTTAAGGATGAGGGGAAGTGAACTGGCGATCGTCAGCCTACTCTATCTTTTCATAGCCAGTTCCTCCGTGAATGAGGCTTGGGTGAGAAAACCTAGTGCCTGGGCCGTTGCCAAGCTAAGTGCGACTGATCTAGCGAAAACTTATGTGACGTTTCTTTCTTTACCCTGGGGAATATACGGAGGTTATATCCAAAAAACTCTAGGAATTCCACAATTTCCTTAGAAGTAAAATAAAATTTCGGTGGCTAACCCGTCAGGAATTAGATCATTTAGCTAAAAATTCACAGAGCTGTGGGCATTTCATGAATAAGGCTAAATCCTTTATGGCACAGGGGTTAGCCCTTACCCCAAACCACTGCTGTCGGCCCTAGAAGCAGGTTCAGACGTTAACTTTCTGCTCCCGCCGTCCCCGCTTTTGAGAATAGAATTGTCAGATCCTATACTAGATAGGCGAGTCCAGTGCTAATCCGTAGTTCCGCTATTGTGAGCTTCCTCCTCTAACCTTAGGCTGATATCACGAGCACACCATCCTTGCTGTATGCCGCCTTGTAATCTACAGCGCCAACAGCGATCGGCAGGAGCAGGACAGCGGGCATTTGCCTGCATCCATGGTCAGTAATCTGATCGCCTTGGGGCCAGGGTTACGCTGTTAAGGGGCACAGTTCTCGGTTATCCAGTTGGATTTGACGTTTCCTGAAATCGCTATGGTCGCTACTTCTCGGTTTCAAGCTAAAGGCAGTACCCTAGAGCTGCTGCGGCAGTATCAAGGCAGTCCTGATCTCGCCTTACGCAACCAGCTGGTACAGCTCAACACCGGTTTAGTGCGCCGCGAGGCCTACCGCTGGCTACAGCAGACTACCGAAACATTTGATGACCTGATGCAGGTAGGTAGTTTAGGGCTGATTCGAGCTATTGAGCGGTTTGATATGAGCAAAGGCTATGCCTTTAGCTCCTTCGCAATTCCCTATATTCGGGGCGAAATTCAGCACTACCTGCGCGATAAAAGCACATCCATGCGGATCCCGCGACGGTGGCAGGCGCTGCAAAGCCAGTCAACACGAGTGATTCGCCAGATGCAAGCCGACTTGGGCCGAGGCCCTACTGATGCCGAAATTGCCGTCGCTCTCGAAATTTCGGTGGCCGAGTGGCAAGAGGTCAAGCTGGCTAACCGCAACCGATCGCTGCTCAGCCTTGATGCCCCTGTACAAGATGAAGAATCGGCCTGCCTGGGCGACCTGTTGCCCGATCTCAAATATAAAAGCTTTCAGCTGGCCCAGGAAGATCAGCTCCGCCTGCATCAATCGCTGCACCAGCTCGAACAGCGCACCCGCGAAGTGTTGGAGTTTGTCTTTCTTTACGACCTCACCCAAAAAGAAACCGCCGAGCGTATGGGCATCAGCGCCGTTACCGTATCGCGGCGGGTGAAGCAGGGGCTCAGCCACCTCCAGACTCTAATGCTTTCTAACGAAGACGAAATCGCTTAAATCACGGGCGTTGCTGAATTAATGGCTGATTCCGAGGCATTTTGAACGAGCCTTCAATAGGTTCAGCCTTCGGTTCATACTCTGAATCAGCAACACCAAATCATGCTGTATCGGTTAGGAAATGAGCCGCATCGGCAGAGTTGAGCTATCGTTGAGGAACATCGGCTCAGGAAACAAGGAGGCTTGGCCATGGGGGCGATCGCGTTTTTGGTTTTATTTGTACTAGGTTTTTTGCTGGCTACCGTAGGCGGCATTGTTGGCCTGGTAGACGCGTTTCGAGTTAGCCCAGTGTGGGGCCTGCTGTCGCTATTTGTGCCCTTTGTACTATTGGTTTACTGCATCAAGTTTTGGGGGCGCAAGTGGGCTCGCAACAGCTTGATCATGAGCCTGGGCGGTTTGGGGGTAATGCTGCTTTCTACACCGCTGCTCGGAGCTTTTATTGCTCAACGGGCTGGTCAAATCGGGACGTCTATCGAAGAAAATATTCCCACTGAAGGCACTGTGATTGAGCCGGTACCGGTGCCCGACGAGCAAGTGGCCACCGATGAAGAATTTGCCGAACCTCTGGTGCCCGTTGCGCCTCAGCTATCGCCCATTGCTCGGGCCGATTTGATTCAATCGACCGATCCCAACGAGCGGCTACAGCAGATCAACAATAGTCGCGCCGATCCCTTTGCGGCTGTGCCCATACCACCACCGCCTCAGGTGGTAGATCCACCAACTCCACCGGGTACCCCCTTTCCTGGTGTTACCAGCCCAGCGGGTACTACTGCTACTGCTGGCGGCGGTACCGCTGGCGGCGGCGGTGCTACTGCTGGCGGCGGCGGTACCGCTGGCGGCGGTGCTACTGCTGGCGGCGGTGGGTCGTCTGTAGCTGCTGCTCCTGGAACTCCAGGCGGTACAGCTACTAGGGCTGGCACCACAGGCGCTACCCCCGGTGCTCCAGGAATCGGGGCACAGCCCAGTACGCCCCCCTTGGCACCCCTACCGGCTCTACCGCAGCCTACTTTGGCTGAAGCGGTGCTTGTGAGTGGGGTGATGACCATCGGCAATGAAAACTTTGCGGTGGTAGAAACCTCTGCTGGTAGCCAGTACGTCAAGGCCGGTCAGCGCGTCGCCAATGGGCAGGTGCTGGTCAAGCGCATTGACGTGCGTGGTAGCGATCCCGTGGTGGTGTTTGAACAGAACGGGATTGAGGTGTCTCGCCCAGTAGGTGCCACTCCGGCGACCGCTGCTGACGAACAACCATCGGCCTAGCTCTACGCCTGGCTCCTCCCGCATCTAAGTGGTTTGAAGTGAGCCCAGGGCCTAGGCCCTGGGCTTTGCTATTGCCTTACAGCCCTGCACCCCGCATCAAGTCGTGTCAGAATGTGAATTGCTCGACTTGGTGTGAATAGTTTTATGCCGCTTGAAACGGTTGTTTGGCAGGGGCTGTGGGGCGCGATCGCCATTGTGATGGCAGAGGCTCTACGAGATGTTTACCATGTGGTCAGCCACTACTGGCCCCCGCTAATGCGGCTCCACAATTGGCACCATCGAGCCTACAAAAAAGACTTTACCCCCGTTAGCCCTACCCTCTATCGCCAGGCCCAGCTCTACAATGACGCCCCAGAAGCCATCGTTATGGCTGGCGCACTGGCCGGGTTAGCCATTTCCACCGGCATTACCGGGCTATGGATAGGTTCGCTGTACGGCCTGAGCTTTTTGGTGGCCGCGATCGCCCGTTCCCAGGGCTGGTTGCTGACCACCGACCTCACCCATGAACCCGGCGAACTCACCACTATTCCCGGCAACTGGCGGGTCAACCGCACCTACCACTGGCGACATCACTTTGACGACACCAACGCCTACTTTGCTGGCTATTTAACCTTTTTAGATAAGCTCATGGGCACCGCCGTTTCCCTCAAGGGCAAAACCGTTGCCGTTACCGGGGCTTCGGGTACCTTAGGACGTGCCCTGATACAGGAGCTAGCCCGTCAAAAAGCTCGACCCATCGCCCTCACCACTTCGTCAGATGCTACCTTTGCCGACGGCATTCCCTGCTGGCAGTGGAAGCCTGGAGCTGAGGCCGACCTGGGCGAAGCCCTCAAGAAGGTGGATATTTTAATTCTCAACCACGGGCTGAACGTTCACGGCGATCGCACCCCCGAGGCCATTCAAAACTCCCTAGAGGCCAATGCTCTCTCGGGCTGGCGGCTGATGGAAGTCTTCTTTAGCACCGTAGAAACCTCTCCCCAGCGGGCCACCAAAGAAGTGTGGGTGAATACCTCTGAGGCCGAGGTCAGCCCAGCCTTTAGCCCCCTGTACGAGGTGTCTAAGCGGCTGATGGGTGACTTGGTCAGCCTGCGGCGGCCCGATGCCCCCTGCGTGGTGCGTAAGGTGATTTTAGGGCCATTTAAGAGCAACCTCAACCCGATTGGGGTAATGTCTGCCGACTGGGTAGCCTGGGCGGTGGTGTCTCTGGCCAAGCGCAACGTGCGCAATATCATCGTCACCATTAATCCGCTGACCTATCTCGCCTTTCCGCTCAAAGAATTGGGCCAGGGGCTTTACTTTCGGCTTTTTACTCGCCCTAAACGAGATTAAGACAGAATCCAAGCTAAAGAAAAGTGGGAGCCTAACCCTTTCAACTAGCTGCGGTTGAAAAACTCTACCTGGGGCAGGCGGGGGTCATTGACCATGCCCAATCCCTGAAAACCCCAGCGGTTGATCAGGGGTTTGAGGCTGGAGGCGGTAATGGTCTCGATCGCAAATTTGTCGCTTAGCTCGGGGGCGTGGGCGTTGAGATAGCTAAGGGCATCATAGTCGGCGGTAAACACCAGTAAAAACCCTGCCGGTGGCGGTTGGTCAGGGTCGCTCTGGCCGTGGGGTCGGGCAACCAGATAGCTGCCGTCGGCGCGCGATCGCAGCAAGTAGTAAAGCTGAGAAACCATAATTTCTAAAGCCGCCCTAGTTAATATCTGATAGGCGAATGCGCGGGTCGACAAAGCTCAGCGCCAGATCCGCCAGCAGGTTGCCGACGATCAGTAGCACCGCCCCCATCATCAGGCTGGCCATTACCAGGTACAAATCCTGGGCCTGCACCGCCTCTAGAATGAGGCGACTTAGACCGGGCCAGTTGAAGTAGGTTTCAATAATAAACGAGCCTCCCAGCAGGCTGGCAAACTCGAAGCCCAGCAGGGTAATCAGCGGGTTGATCGCATTGCGCAGAGCATGGACGTAGACCACTCGGTTTTCGGAAAGCCCCTTCGCCCGAGCGGTTTGAATATAGTTTTGCCGCAAAACATCAAGCAGCTGCCCTCGGGTAATGCGCTGCAGTCCAGCAAAGCTAGTGATGCTGAGGGCTAGGGTTGGCAAAATAAGGTGCCAGCCCACATCCACAAGTTTGCCAAACCAGTTGAGGTCGTCGTGGATAATGCTGGTGCGGCCGCCAATCGGGAATAGGGGAGCCACACTCTGGGCAAAAAACAGCAGCAGCAGGCCGGTCACAATGGTGGGCATGCCCTGCCCCAGGTAGCTCAGCACCCGCAAAAATTTATCGAGAAAGCGGTTTTGGTTGACGGCCCCTAAAATGCCCATGGGCAAGGCAATTAACCAGGTCACTGCGATCGCCGCTAGGGATAGCAGCAGGGTATTGGGCACCCGCTCCCACAGCAGCTCAACGACCGGGCGCTGATAGGCAAAGCTGAGGCCAAAATTGCCGTGAAAAATGACCTGGTAGAGCCAGCTCAGGTACTGCCGCCACACCGGTTGGTCGAGGCCAAACTGGGTTTCGATCTGGGCCAGGGTCTCAGGAGAAAACTGAGGGCTCTGGCGGTACTGGTCGAGAAAATTGCCTGGAGCCAGCTGAATCACAAAAAAACTGAGGGCCGAAGCCAGCAGCAGCGTCAGCGCTGCCTGCAAAATGCGCTTCACCACGTAGAGTACGGTTTCGCTGGTTGTAAAGGTCACCAGGCGATCCCAGGGGCTTACCAGCGGGCGGCGGGAAGTAGAAGACTGAGCCATTCCCAAATGTCAAAGGGTAAAGGGTTATCTGTGGTGATTCTAAACCAATCGCGCCCACCCTATTGGTGCTGGCTGCTTTAGCAGGGGCTGGCGTCTGAGTCTATTGGCACAGTTGCCCCCTTTGCAACATCAGATTGCTGAATGGATCCTAGTATACCAATCGCCCACACCGCCCTGGCGATAGAGACGATTGGTGTTGGAGAATTGCACTCTCAAAACATTTCGCATTTGCAGCCCTTGTGCTCAAAGGTGTCTTACCAGTAGCGCTGCAGCAGCAGGGGTCTACCGGCAACCGACTGACCAACCTACAAAATTCATAGCTGATTGAGGTTCTCAACATGGACTTGGTTTAGCCACAAAAAACCCCAGCCGTCCAAAGCTGGGGTTGTAGGTTAAATGGCTAATTCAACGATTTGATTTAAGGTCTTGATTTAAAGGTTTGATTTATGAAAATGCGTTAGCGCTGGCCATGCCCTAGCAACTCCCTTAACCATCAGGGCTTACCTGTAGATATTGGTAAATAAACTGTGACATTGTCAACGCTGCATAAAGTGTATGTTAGCTCAACATTGCTTGCCGTTACAAGGACTACGGTTAAGTTGATCGGTAGAATGGCTTTGCATTGCGTTGTTTGCTGCGAAATCAAATGCTAAAGCCTGCGTAGTATCCAGGCTTTGGCCTGAGGTCACAGGCTGGATCTGCCAATTTTGCGCTCATAAATTTTGCGCTCATGAATTGTTGCAGTTTGGGGTAAGCAAAATTCTTAGCGAATTTCACGGGCGGCACTGTAGATTTTCTCATTGGCCTGCACTGACTTTTGCAGATCTACTACAGGGCGTGGGTAGTCGACGCCAATAGTTACTCCAAACCGCTTTTGGTCGGCAGGCTGAAGTTTCCAGGGCTCGTGCACTTTGGCAGCGGGAATATTCTCTAGCTCAGGCAGCCAGTGTTTGACGTAAAGGCCCTCGGGGTCGTAGTCCTTGGCCTGTTTTGGAATGTTAAAGTAGCGAAACCCTCGGGCGTCGTTGCCAACTCCAGCGGTGTAGTTCCAGTTGCCGTAGTTGCTGCACACGTCGTAGTCAATCAGCAGCGACTCAAACCATTCAGCCCCCATACGCCAGTCAATGCCCAAATTTTTGGTCAGAAAGCTGGCCACATTCTGGCGGCCCCGGTTTGACATAAACCCAGAGCAGGCTAGCTCCCGCATGTTGGCATCAACTAAAGGAAAGCCCGTTTCGCCGTTTCGCCAGGTGTCAAAGCGCGTCCAGTCTTGCTGCCAATCGATCTGTAGCCCCCGCAGACCGGAAGGATAAAACACGCGATCGCCGTGCTTGGCACAGACAAAGCGAAAGTAGTCGCGCCACAGCAGCTCAAAGATGAGCCAGTAGGTGGAGTCGTTGCGAATGCGTTCAGCTTCGTAGTCCTGCACCGTTTCGTAGACTCGGCGAGGTGACAGACAGCCCAGCGCCAGCCAGGCCGAGAGCTTGGCCGAATAGTCGGCTCCGACCATGCCGTTGCGGGTTTGCTTGTAAGTCTTGAGGCAGTCGGCTGCCCAGACGTAGTGGTTGAGGCGAGCTAGACCAGCCGTTTCACCCCCCTCAAAGGTGAGCACGGCGCGACTGTTGGGGGCAGGGGCCTCCAGATTAAAGTTGGCTAGGGCGGGCAAAATACCAGGATCGATCGGGGGTAGCGGCGGCAGCTGGGCTGGCTTGGGCAGGGCTGTATCTACTGTGCTGTGCTGCTCGACTTTTTTTCGAAACTGGGTAAATATCTCAGGCAGACGCGCAATCTTGAAGGGTAGGTTATCGGGATGGTAAAGGGTCGCGCCCCTGTACACCTCAGTTTTGCAGCCCAGTGCCCCTAGCCTTGCTTCTAGCGCTTGCTCGACCTGCCGTTCCTCGGTGGTAACCTCCTCATGCCAGTAGATGGTGTTTAGGGCGTGGGCCTTTACCAGGTCTGGAATAATGTCTTCAGGGTTGCCGACCCGTACGACCAAATCGCTGCCCAGGGCTTGCAGCGATCGCCGCAAATCGGCCACACTCTCCAGCAAAAACTGGGCTCGGTAGGCCCCGGTTTTGGCAAAGCCAAAGGAGGTTTGACCAAACTGGCGTGGGTCAAAGCAGTAGAGCGGTAGAACCGGTTGCCTAACCCGCAGTGCCTCGTCTAGGGGCTGGTGGTCGTGGAGGCGAAGGTCGTTGCGGAACCAGACGAGAGTGGACATGGGAGGTGAGGGGGATGATAGAGATCAGGTGGAATTGGGTCAGGACAGTGTTTCGCTGTAGACCAGTCCACGAAACGCTGCGTATTCATCGAACATAAAGTCACTTATTAAATATTCTAAAGAACTGTTAATCTCTGTGCAGGAGAATTGCAGCTATGGCGCTTAAGGTTGAGGGCGCGGCCCCCGATTCTACGCTGCCTCATCAGATGGGGGAGCAGGTTGCTCTTGGCAGATTCCAGGGCCAAAGGGCTGTGGTGTTATACTTTTACCCCAAAGGCGACTCCCCCGGTTGTACGGTATAATCGTGCTCGTTTCGCGATGCGGGTGCCGAGGTGGTTAACATTATCGGAAGAGCGGGTATGGTGCAATACAGCTTTAAGTCGCAGTTCAACCCCAAGAGCCACATAGGAGAGGCTATGGGCATTCTGAAAACCCTACCAGTAACTTGATATGGAACTTCAGCCCCACCACAGCGATTTCGTCACCTGTTTAACGGAACTGGAAGAGGCGATCGCCGGTCTTTGGTATCCGAGCGAAACCGATGCCCCTCTGGCGATCGCGATTTATGCCGACCCCAACCTAGATGCTACGTCTCTGGGCAGGCAGCTAGGCACTAACGCTGACACCTTCGAACACCGATCTGCTGACGAATTCTTTCGGCGTATATTTGACAACTTCTACTGGAGTACGCCCCAAGGCGACAATCTGACCCAGCGGTATAAGCGTCTGCAAGAGGTGTTGCAAACGCATCTGCAAGATCTGAATTTTTACCGGGTGGGGGCAGTAGATGTGAACCTATACTTGCTAGGCCGCCACCCTAGCGGCTGCTATGTCGGTGTCTATACCAACATGATCGAAACTTAGAAGAAATCATGGTGATGTGCTTTGCTAGAACCTTGGGCCGGGCCATCTAACACTTGAAACCTTCTCAGCCACAATTTTTGTCCGGGATATTTTATCGTGGTCACTGCGCTCAGATGACGGTAGCCTAACGGTAGAAACCGAGGCAAAAATCCATGGCTTTACAAACCCCGGACTGGGTGAAGCACGCTGTCTTCTACCAGATCTTTCCTGATCGGTTTGCCCGTACCCAGCGGCATCTGGATCATCCCGCCATGGCAGTATCGCTAGAACCCTGGGAAACGCCACCGACCCCCTTTGGCTATAAGGGAGGCGATCTCTGGGGCGTGGCTGAGCAGCTCGATTACCTAGCGGATCTAGGTGTTACTGCCATTTACATGACGCCGATTTTCCAGTCGGCCTCCAACCATCGCTATCATACCCACGACTATTACCAGGTCGATCCGCTGCTAGGGGGGAACTCAGCCTTCTTTGACCTGCTGGAGGCGGCTCACGCCAAAGACATGAAAGTAGTGCTCGACGGCGTGTTTAACCACTGCAGTCGCGGCTTTTTCTTCTTTAACGACATTCTCGAAAATGGCCCTAACTCCCCCTGGCTAGAGTGGTTTGCGGTAGAAGGCTGGCCGCTATCGGCTTACGATGGGGCACTGCCCGCCAACTACACAAGCTGGGTCAACAATCGCGCCCTGCCCCAGTTCAAGCATGATCACCCAGCGGTGCGCGAGTACCTGATGCGGGTGGGCGAGTACTGGGTGCGCCAGGGTATCGACGGCTGGCGGCTGGATGTGCCCTTTGAAGTCAAGACTGAAGGGTTTTGGCAGGAATTTCGCGATCGTATCAAGGCCATCAACCCCGAGGCCTATATCGTGGGCGAAGTGTGGCTCGACGCCACCGAGTGGCTCGACGGTACCCAGTTTGACGGGGTGATGAACTACCTGTTTACGGGGCCGACGATTGCCTTTGCAGCGGGCGATCGCGTCCGTATGGATCTGGTTGAAATGCCCCACTACTACCCCTATCCAGCTTTGGATGCAGCCGGTTACGCCGACAAAATTCAGCACCTGCTGGATCTTTATCCCTGGGAGATTCAGCTCACCCAGCTCAATTTACTCTCCAGCCACGACGTGGCTCGCATCTATTCGGTTGTGGGTGAAGACGACGCCAGTATGGTGCTCTCAACCCTGCTGCTGTTTACCTTTCCGGGGGCACCCAGCATTTACTATGGCGATGAGGTGGGCCTGCCGGGCGAGCTTGATCCCGACTGCCGTCGCACCTTTCCGCCTGAGAAAGAGTGGCACCAAGATCTGCTCAAAGTTCACCGCGAGCTGATTGCCCTGCGCCACCGCTACCCAGCCCTGCACACCGGTACCTACGACGTTCTGCACGCTGAGGGGATGGGTTACGTCTTTAGCCGCACCCTAGGCAGCGATCGCGTCATTGTGGCGCTGAACCCTGGCTCTGAGGAGACCATTACCCTGCCCACCGATGCTCTCACCCCAGCGGTAAAATCTGCTGATCAGGTCTTTGCCTACCACGGCGCAACCTGGGCCAACGACAGTCTGACGCTGCCCCCTCGCTCAGCCATGATAGTCATCGCGGCGTAGCAAGGGGTACTGAACCAGCAAAGATGAACTAGCCGCAAGGTAAGGTTCGGGCTTTTACTCCGCAGAGGACAAACGTCAAAAGCTTAGCCCCCCGGGCAGCATTGGGCCAGTGACGGCGGCGGTCTGATTGGTGGGGGTCGCCCCGATGAATCGCGATAGCGGTCAACGCTAAGGCACGCGTCAGATTGAAGGCGGACGCGCTCGAGTGCGAACCTCGCTGTAGATTGCGCCCATCGATAGCCATCCGCCATAACCCAGTGATTCAAGTCCTCTGTGAACGAATGGCACTGAATTAAGGCTGGTGGGCAGTGCCCACCCTACGGTAGATCAAGGCTTCTGGCGATCTACGAAGGTTGATTTCAGCTTAATTCAGCGCCATTCCTCTATGAACGCTTAGTAGCCAAGGGCAAGGCTAGGAAAATCGCCATCACCGCGTGTCTCCACAAACTGCTGACCATTCTCAACGCGATGGTGCGCGATACGTCCTGGCAACCGCCAGAGGAGGGGGTTCAAGGCAATCGCTACGATAGACATTGCATTATTGATGCGTACTTGTATCCAGTAACCCCAGCGACGTGATGGCTGCGTCGAGAGTTGGCGATCGCGGTCTAGCCCTGGCTGATAAGAAAACGGGAGGTGAGTTATCTCACCTCCCGATCACCATCAGGGTGAATCACGTTGACAGAAGGCGCTGGTAGCGCCTGTGGCTAACTCGACAACTGAGTTATTCTGCGGCCATTTTGCGGCGGCGCAGGGTGGTAAAACCACCGATGCCTAGAGCTAACACGCCCAAAAGCGCAGAAGGTTCTGGTACATCTTCGGCAGGCGGTGCTCCATGCTGAATGCCGCGCACCGCAAAGATGACGTCGTTGTAGTCGCGATCGCCGCCACCGATAATGTCTTCAAAGCCCAGAATGATCCAGTCTTTGTGCTGGAAGGCGACAACGTGCTGCAGTCCATTGGGGTTGGCGGCGGCGTTGGTGCCTAACATAGTAGTACCGCTGTTCTTTCCATCCGATTTAATCATAAAGTCGAGCTGGGTAGCGCCGACAAACCCACCTAGGCTAACTCCCTGACCAAGCGCCAGCGGGCCATTCTTTTCGCTCAGCGTACTGTCGGGAGACGAAATATCGTCGAAAATTTTGCCATCGCTGGTCAGGGCACCAGAGCCATCTTTAGCCGTGTAAAAGAGCTGGTTGCGGTAGCCTGCGCCTTCATTAATAAAGTAGACCTCAACCGGGTCGACCCCATTCCAAAACAGCTTGCTGGTATCGAGTTGATACTGGGACAAGAATCCCTGAGATAGGGCAGTGGATTCGTTGTTAATCAGCTTTTTGAGTTCTTCTAGGGAAGTAGAAGGCTCAAGTAAATTGAGCGATTTGAGGTTGTCAAACCCGAGATTGGTAGAAAACTGGTTGGGGGTGAGACCGGCTGTGGGCAGTTGCGCTTGAGCGGGGGCAGCAGCCACAACGCTAACAGACACTGCGGCAGCCGCAAGTCCTGCTTTTAAGAGGTGACGATTGAGAAGCATCTCCGGTACCTGGCTAGTAATTTAGTGTGGTTACATAGGACACCTCCCGTTGCGGGAGGATCTGGGGTGAGTAGACGGGTCAATAAATACGGCCTTGGTTACTCGCAGGCCGATAAATAGACTGGCCTGGCATGATTCCACTGTACTTAACTGCCTGCTGCCTAGCCTGGGTAGATGCCACAGTTAATCGATGAAGATTCAGTGATTTGATCTACTGGCCAGTAAAAAATATTGCTAAATATACGGACGTCGCTGAGATAATTAACTCATTTCAAAGATCTCTATACTGGCCATATACAGGAGATGAAATTGCCCTCAGGGTAGGGCGGCCTGTACCCAGGACGGAAAATCTAGGGAAATTTCTTCCGCCTAGGACCATTCAGGGGTTAGTGTCTAGGTCTAGTTTATCTGGATCAATTAGGACGGCGCAATGGCTAAAGCTGACCCCTACCGCCTCAAGCTCTCCCAACTGCGGGCGCTAGTGGCCATCGCTGACCAAGGATCATTTAGCGATGCAGCACTGCAATTAGATCTATCTCAGTCAGCGGTGAGCCACGCGATTGCCACCCTAGAGGAAGAGCTAGGGGTGCTGTTGCTCAATCGAGGCCGCCAGGGGGCGGTGCTGACTTCGGTAGGTGAGCACATCACTGAGGAGGCGCGGCAGGTGATGCGATCGCTCCACAGTCTTTGCCACAAAGCCGATCAGGCCAAGGGGCTAGAAACAGGCGAAGTTCGTATTGCCGCTTTTCGTAGCGTAGCCACCCACATCCTGCCTGAAGTGATTCGCCAGTTTCGGCAACAGTTTCCAGGGGTGGCCATTACGATTGACGAGAAGGTTCACTACGAAATGGTTGAAAACGACCTGCGCCAGGGCCGCGCCGACGTAGGCTTTACCTACCTGCCCACCCAAGCCGAGTTTGACCAGTGGGAACTGCTGCGCGATCGTTACATTGCGCTGCTGCCGCCGAGTCCTCAGCCCCCAGCGACGCCTTTTCAGTGGGATGATTTGGTGGCCTATCCACTCATTTTGACCCCAGCGGATGACGGCGATCGCCAGCACCTTGACCGCTTGCTGCATCGCCTGGGGCAGAAGCTTCAGCCGGCCTACCTAGTGCGCGAAGACTCCACTATTCTCAGTATGGTGGAGCGGGGCTTGGGGGCTACGATTATGGCGGCGCTAGCGGCAGAACCCATTCTGCCTGGGCTGCGAGTGGCTGAGTTACCTCAGCCCCTAGAGCGGGTAATTGGGATCATTGTGCTGCGCAATGCCCTGCTGTCGCCGCCAGTCTACGCTTTTTTGGAGCGGCTCAAGGCCGTTTGGCCGCAGTCGAAGGCCGACCAGACAGCAAACCCCTGAGTGCCGATGGTCTGGGCCTTAGGGCCAAGCCATGAAAAATGAATGCCCCGACGCTGGGCCGGGGCAGAAGGTCGTTGTTGTTCTGGAGAAACGCTGAACGCTGTTCACACTCTCCAGCTCTAGCTACAGTGCGCCTGCGACGGTTTACGGACGAGAATCAAGACTATCGCCACCGCCACCTCTGCTAGGCCATCACCACCCACTCGGAGCGAAGTTAGCCGTTGCTCAGATCAGTCTGTTAGTTCGCCGTGTACCGCCAGCCAAATGCAGGGCGGCTCGCTGCTGGTGTAGTTAACCCGATGACGAACGTGGGCCGGTATCAGCACATAGTCGCCTGGCCCCATAGCTAGGGCAGCGCCAGTCTCATAGGTGAGCGTAGCGCTACCCTGCAAAAGTACGACCCACTCAGCTTGGCTTTGGTCGTACCATTGGCTAGGGGGTGTTGTTTGTCCAGCCGAGAGAATGCGCTCAACTCTCAGGTGGGGTGTTTCAACTAGGGCTGTAAACACCTCGATCGCTGGCAGTGGCTTGGGCAGATGAAACAGGTTGCCAAGTTTTGAATTGGGGGGCATGGCGCAATGACTACAGTGCCCTAACTGATACGGCCTTAAATGACACGGCCCTAATCAACAGAACAACCGTCTTGGTCGCAGGTGACTTTAGACGCTACCGCACTCTCAGGCACTACGGTAAATCCACCCACGCTAACGCCCGTAATGCCGTACTGGTCGCGCAGCACCTGGTTAAAGCTGGCAATAATGTTTGGCAACTGCTGTTCTAGCACAGAGCGCACTTGATCGGCCTCGGGGGGCGGGCTGCCAACGGTTTCTATAGGCATAGGTTGAAGCCAGTAATGTATGCCTTAATTGTAGGGGGTCAAGAAATCGTAAACCCGGTTTGCTTTACGGCTCTACATATAGAAACGTTAGGCCTAAATTCGTTGGCTAAGCTGTTCTCAAGGCGACGATGGGGTCGAGTTTGGCAGCCTGACGAGCGGGGAAAACGCCAAAAAATAGACCAATGCCGCCTGAAATACTGACGGCTAGAACGATCGCACCGATCGAAATACCCGCCTCGAAGGGGCTAAACACTCCGATTAGCAGAATGCCGCTTACCCCCAGGGCGGTACCAATGACCCCTCCAGCCACCGAGAGAATGATGGCCTCAATCAAAAACTGGCCCAGAATATCGCTCTGGGATGCGCCGATCGCTTTTCTCAAGCCAATCTCCTGGGTGCGCTCGCGCACCGACACCAGCATGATGTTCATAATGCCAATGCCGCCAACGAATAGGGAAATTCCCGCAATCGCGGCCAGCATAATGGTCAGCGCTCCGGTAATCGTGTTGGCGATGGTCAGCAGCGTGTCCTGGCTGCTGATATAAAAGTCGTCTTCGTCGCGAACGTTGTGACGCAGGCGCAGCAGGTTAGTAATCTGAAACTCAGCGGTGGCCATACTCTCGCGATCGCGGGCCGACACTGTAATAAACGACACCTCGACGCCGTAGGGCGATCGCGCGCCCCCGGCCAGGCGGCTGTCTTTTGTAGTCAGCGGCACTATCACCGCATCGTCGTAGTCGAGGCCGAGGTTAGAGCCTTTTTTCTCAAGTACCCCCACCACATCAAAGGTGACGCCCCCAACTCGAATCTGCTTGCCCAGGGCAGGTTGGTTATCAAACAGGCGCTCCCGCAGGGTTTCGCCAATCACGGCAATCTGGGCGCTGCGGGTCATATCCAGATCGCTGATAAACCGTCCCCTGGCCATCTCAAAGCTGCGTACTACCAGAAAGTCGGGGCTGACGCCGACCACATTGACATTGGCGTTGCGGTTGCGAAAAGTGACTAGCTGGCGACCGCTCGACTCAGCTGCTACGGCTGCAACCGAGGGTACCTGCTGGGCGATCGCCTCTGCATCAGCCAGTACTAGCGTGCGGGGTACCTCCAGCGATCCTAACTCCCGCGTTTCACGGCTGCCTGGTACCACAAACAGCACGTTTGGCCCCAGGGTTTCAAGCTGGGCCGTAACAAACCGCTGCGCCCCCTCGCCCAGGCCCACCATCGTAATCACCGAGGCGTTACCGATGATGATGCCCAGCATGGTCAGGGTGCTGCGCAGGCGGTTGGCGGCCAGGGTTTTCGTCGCCATCGACAGGCTTTCTTGCAGGTTCATGGAAGTGTCCTGGGGCTGATTTCTGCTGCTAGAGGGGGATTGTCAGAACGTTGCTAGAGCGTTGACCCTGTAGGCCTGACACTGACTTGTGGAGACTGGGGAATTGAACTGTTGTTCTGGTCTATCGTTCTTGCCGCACGGTGATATTTTCGAGCGATTTGCCGGGGGGCAGGTCGACAAAGACGCGATCGCCCTCCTCCACGCCGCTGACAATCTGAATCTGGTTGCCGACCTGCGGTCCCAGGGTCACGGGCTGAAAAATCACCTCGCGCTTGTCGCCAGGCACCAGCACCCCCGTTTCGCCCGCCTGGGTGACTACCGCCACCGTGGGCACCACCAAGGCATCGGCCAGCTGATCGCCAATAAAGGCCACGTTGACATTCATGTTCGATCGCAGAATCTCTTTGCCGTCGAGCAGCTCAATCCGCACCTGAAACAGGGTGACATTCTGCCGCTCGATCGCCTCTGGAGCCACCAGCTTAACCCGGCCCGCAAAGATCTGATCGGGGAAGGCATCGGCTACGATCTCTACCCGCTGACCCGACTCGATTAGGCTAATGTCGGCCTCGGGCACCTCGGCCAGCACCTCCAGGTCTTGAGCCAGGGCGACGATCGCGGTGGAGGTGGCTGACGACAGCTCCGAGGCCGAGGTGGTCGGGGTAACGAATGCCCCCTCGGTGGCAAATTTTTGGGTGATCGTGCCGCCAAAGGGGGCGCGAATGTAGGATTCATTTTGCCGCACCTGTGCCCCTTCAAGCTGGGCGCGGGCCTGGGCCAGCCGGGCCTCGGCCTGGGCGATCGCCTCAGGCTCAGGCAAGTTTTGCAAATCATCGACCCGGCGCTGCGCCTCGGTGACGCGGGCCTGGGCCTGCTCTAGGGCAGCCTGGGCGCTGCGCTGCTCTCGCCTGGCCGTATCTAAATCAGTGGCCGCCACCGCCCCGCGATCAAACAGCTGCTGACGGCGGGTCAGCTCGCTGGTGGCTAGGTCGACGCGAGCCTGGGCATCGCGTACCTGGGCGCGGTTGGCCTCAACTGTAGCCTGGGCCTGGGCAATTTCTGCGGGCCGACTGCCCCGCCGCACGTCGGCCAGGGCGGCTTCGGCTTCGGCCACCGCAGCCTGGTTTTGATCGACTTGGGCGGCGGTGTCGCGGTTGCGCATGCGGGCGATCAGCTGGCCGGACTCGACGCGATCGCCCTGCTCCACATACAGCTCTTCTAAAACACCCGCATTTTGGGGGCTAAGGTTCACGGTTTGCACCGGTCTAACGGTGCCGCTGGCCGACACCCGCACCGTCAGCGGTTCGATCGCCGCCTGGGTCGTAAATTCTTCTACGTCGTAGGCGTTTTGGCGACTGCGCCAGAGGCCAAACCCCACCGCCCCGGCCACCAGCGTAGCGGCCGCTAGCCCAGCTAGCAGCCAAACTAGGGGACGACGCACCTTACCAATGAGAGGAACCTGCATAGAAAATTTGCGATTTTAGATTTTGAATTTTGGCCAGAACTAAACCAAGTAGCCAGAACTAAACCAGTCAGTTTAATTGTAACGATCGCAGCTCGGCCCTTACTCTGAGGTATGGCAATGGCTATCTGGCTGGCCTACAGCATTGACAAGGATCTTGAAAAGGTATTGGTGAGGTCGCTATGGCAGAAACTCCCGTAAAGGTGGCGGTAGTCGGCACCGGATTTGGTCAAAAGGTTCATATTCCGGGGTTGCAGGCCCACCACCGCACCGAGGTGGTAGCGGTCTACCATCGAGATTTAGCGCAGGCGCAGGCGATCGCCGCCGCCCACCACATTCCCCACGCCTGCGACAGCGTCGAGGCGATTGTGGCCCTGCCGGAGGTGCAAGCTGTCACCGTGGCCACACCGCCCTTTTTGCACTACGCCCAGGCCACTACCGTGCTTGAAGCCGGTAAGCACCTGCTGTTAGAGAAGCCCACCGCGCTCTCCGGGGCTGAGGCCGAGGCGATCGCGGGGCTAGCGCGCGATCGCAACCTCGTCGCCACCATGGATTTTGAATTTCGCTTTGTGCCCGCCTGGCAGTACCTATCTGAACAGCTGGCCGCAGGCTACGTCGGCAACCTGCGCTTCGTCAACATCACCTGGACGGTGCCGGGCCGCGCCGATCCGGGCCGCGCCTGGAACTGGTACTCGCGCCAGGATCAGGGAGGCGGTGCCCTGGGAGCCTTCGCCTCCCACACTTTTGACTACATTACCTGGCTGTTTGGGCCAATTCAGCGGCTGTGCGCCCGACTTAGCACCGCCATTCCCCACCGGCCTGACCCGGCTACAGGAGATCTGAAACCGGTCGATGCCGACGATACCTGTAGCCTGATACTAGATCTAGAAAACGGTGCCCCCTGTCAGGTGGCAATTAGCTCAGTCACCTACAGCGGGCGCGGCCACTGGGTCGAAATCTACGGCGACGGTGGCACCCTGGTATTGGGCAGCGACAACCTGACCGACTACGTCCACGGCTTTAAGCTGTGGGGTAGCCAGGGGGGCGCACCCCTCGAAACGCTCGCCATTCCCGATCGCCTCCAGTTTCCCACTACCTATAGCGATGGCCGCATTGCTCCCTTTGTGCGGGTGGTCAACCACTGGGTCAGCGATATTGACCGGGGGCAGGCGACCGCTCCCTCGATTTGGGATGGGGTGCGATCGCAGCACCTGATGGATCTAGCCCATCGCTCACACCGACACAATGCCTGGCTAGAGGTGCCCAACATTCTGTCTTAGGTATAGAAATGTTCCCGATTTAGGCCTGCAGCCATATCAGGATTGGGGGTAAAGGGTATCCTCAAGGGCATCCTTTGAGTATGGTTAGTGATTAGAGATCAGAGGTGGCTACAAAAATGCCCGTGGTTAAGGACACAAACCAGTTTTCACCTACCCTTCAACCACCGTCCCGGTGATTCATGGCGTTTCAAAGATATCCCCTAGCTACAGTTCAAAAGGTAAGCCAGTTTATTCGTGAAACGCTGGTGCTACCTCCCCACGAACAGCAGCCGGGCCAGCCTAGTCCTCAAGATGATGAGGATGGCCCCATACCCGACTCTCTCAACGCTTTGGGTGACCTGTTTCGCGTCGGGGACATGCCCGAAGACAATGTGCCTGCCCCCAATAATGAGGGACGATGGTTTGTCAGCACCCTTGACCCCGCCAATGCGCTCACCAAACTGCCGGGGCTGTGGCTGCGGCCCGGTATTCGCCTGGTCACCTATCTCCGCCAGGATGCTAACGGCGGCATGGGGACTACTTTAGCCCTGCCGGGGCTGCTCAGCACCACAGAATATTTAGAAGATGCCATCAATAAAATAAAGGCCGCCGACCAGGTGCCTAGCCCCATGGGTGCGCTGCCCAATCTAATGGCTGGGATTGAAGGCGACGGCTCGCTCGCCTCGTTTCTTACGGCCTCAATCTTTATTCGCGAAGTGCGGGAGTTTGGTCGGTTTGGCCGCTACACCCGCTGGATGCACCACCGCGTTGTAACAGATCCGCCTCGGCAAGTTCCGTGGCAGTGGCGCACCAAGCTACCCGAAGATTTTTCTCCTAAGGTGGTGCTGCGTCAGGATGCCGAGGTAGTGGTGGAGTTCTACTCATGTCGGGTGCAAAAGCCCATTGCCCTATTTCGCCACCTCGATCGCTATCCCCCCAACAGCTATACCGCTGAAAACCAGGACCAGGTGGTAGCCGTAGCCGGAAAGTAGCCCTGGGAAAGCCTTGGGAAAGCCTGTGCAGGAGTCTGGTATCGGGCTGAGGAAAGCACGTCCTGCTGCAATACCTGGCTAAGCCAAAGACATGCTCTAAAATTGTCGGTAGGGTTTAGTATCTAAAAGAAAATCTTCTAAAAGGATAGGACCTAGGGGAGTAAGTTTGTGCTCCAATGACAGCGAGATCACCACGAAACCCTTGCCCTATGGAGTTCAACCATCTGAGTTTTTACGTGGAGGCGGTAGCCCCCTGGCGCGACTGGTTTGTCAGCGCCTGGGGTGGTGTTTGCTCTGGCCTAGATGAAGCAACCGCTAAGCCAACCTCTCAGGATCGGGCGCTAGTTTATGTGGGGCAGGTACCGCTGCTGATTGTGTCCGAGGCCGCCGTAGTGAGCACCTACCTGCAGCAGCATCCACCAGGCATTGGCGATGTAGCACTGCGGGTAAAGGCGCTAGAACCAGCGCTAGAACAGGTTGTGGCGGCCGGGGGTAGCCTGGTGCAGCCAATTCAGCGCGATCGCTGGGGGCGGGGCCGCTGGGGAAAAATTCAGGGTTGGGGATCGCTCACTCACACGCTAATCGAATCGTGGCAGCCGCAGAGTTGGGTACCTGGTATAGCCCCTGACACCAACCGGCCTGCCGCCCCTAGGGCCAGCTTAATTACCGCCATCGACCACGCTGTCGTCAACGTGCCGACGGGAGAACTGCCCCAGGCCATAGCCTGGTACGCCAGCCAGCTTGGCTTTCAGCCCCGGCAGCGATTTACCATCGATACCTCCCACTCGGGTCTACGCAGTCAGGTGCTGGCCCACCCCCAGGGCAATGCCCAGCTGCCCATCAACGAACCCGCCACCAGCAATTCTCAGGTGCAGGAGTTTCTCGACTACAACCAGGGCGGCGGCATTCAGCACGTGGCCCTGCACACCGCCGACATTGTGCACACGGTGGGTCAGCTGCGGGCTGGGGGAGTGGGGTTTTTGCCGGTGCCGCCCAGCTACTACGAGGCGCTGCGGCTACGGCCCGGATATCAGACTCAGGGCGATATGTCATCAGAGTGGCTACGCCAGCGTGAGGCTGCCATTACCCAACTACAAATTTTGGTCGATTGGGAGCCGCACCTTCCCCAGGCGCGACTGCTGCAAACCTTTACCCAACCGCTGTTGAGCATTCCAACAATTTTCTTTGAGCTCATTCAGCGCCAGGTTGTGCAGCTCAAAGAGGAGGCCGTGCAGGCCCAGGGATTTGGCGAACGCAATTTTCAGGCCCTGTTTGAGGCCATTGAGCGCGAGCAAATGAAGCGAGGCAGCTTGGCCTAGGGCATGTCATTAATTCTGGCCAAAAGCCCTGTGTTATAAGCCTTGCCACGCCCGACCCAACAAACAGGCTAGGGGCTGAAATCCTTGTTTTCAAGCATTTAGCAGCTAATTGTTGACATCCCCTAGCGGAGAAAGCTTGTGACCGTCCACAGCGACAGGCAGGTAACCGCCGCCGCAATGGCATCGGGGCTGGCCCAGGCAAACTCTGCCCCCTGGGGAATCAGCAGCTGACCGACGGTAAGGCCGAGGGCCAACCCAGCGGCTAATCCCCCAATCGTTAGCAGAACCGATCGCCAGAATTTGTTTTCTTTGCGGTTGAGAAAGTAGATCGCGGCCCCAATGGCCACCGCCAGAGCCAGCGACGGCGCGGCAAAGCCCAGCAGCCCCAGCCCGCCATAGATAACGGCAGGCCAGAGAATATCGTCTCGGCTGGGGGTATCGACCAGGCCGCTGAGCCATTCGGGGCGGGGCAAACTGGGCGCTGACTTAGTGGGCGGCGGCGGCTCGGGAATATTTTCAGCAAAGCGAATGCGATCGGGCACCTTGATCTTGCCCTCCTGGCGCAGCCGCAGCCGCTCCATCAAAATGGCGTCGTAGGCGGCTTCTACGGCGGCTTGCTGCTTGGGTTCTTCGGCATACCGATCGACCAGGCGATCGCGAGCCTCCTGAATTTCTTCAAAGGTTGAGGCTTCGGTCAGCCCCAGCAGTTCGTACGAATTTTGGTCGCTCATCTGCAAAACCCCACAGCCCCCAGACGACTTAACAACATTAGCCAACTTCAGCGGATTTGTAATCCGGCGGATTGGTCGCCTCAGCCTGAAGATGCGCCTTGTTTAAACCCAGTGTAACCAGCCACCCCGTAAATAGGGAACACCTGCCCCAATGGCTGGCCTCTACGGCTACCCCCTGGCTCATCTTACGGCCTGAATACCGATAGAACGGGGAACGCGCAATTTTTGTTTGCGTCTTTTGCTTGCGTCAGGCTGGGGGCCGGTTCACCCCCTAGGATGGGGAATAGTTTTAGCGCTTTAGCGGTTGTCTGGCCCATGGGTATAACTCCAATGCTGTTTTGGCGGCTGGCTCAGGTGCCTTCGGCAAGAGAGGTACTGCCCACCACACCCGCTCCCGGCAGCGATGTCACCGGGCTGGTCAACACCCTGATTGTGCTGCTGCTGGTGGCCACGGTGGTTGCGCTGATTACCCGGCGGCTGCGGATTCCCTACGTGGTGGGGCTGGTACTGGCGGGGCTAACGATTACTAAATCGCTGCTGCCGGGGTCGGTGGGCCTCAACCCAGAGGTTATTCTCAACCTGTTTTTGCCCATTTTGATCTTTGAGGCTGCCATCAATACCGACATCAGCCGGTTGCGTAGCACCATCAAGCCGATCGCCCTGATCGCGGGACCGGGGGTGCTGCTGGCGGCGGTAATTACCGCTGCCCTGCTGCAGTGGGGTCTAGGGCTGGCCACCATTACCGCTGCCGCGATCGGAGTGATCTTGACGATTACCGATACGGTGTCGGTGATTGCCGCCTTTAGAACGGTGCAGGTGCCCCCCCGGCTGGCCACTATTGTGGAAGGCGAAAGCCTGTTTAACGACGGCATTGCCCTGGTGCTGCTAGGCATCATCACCACCATTTACCTCCAGGGGTCGTTTACGGCCTGGGAGGGGGTGCAGCAGGTGGTGATTGCCTTTGTGGGCGGCGGGACGCTGGGGCTGGGGCTGGGCTACCTGTGTGTGGGCCTATTTCAGCAGCTCGATGATGCCCTCAGCAACATCCTGCTGACGGTGGCGGTGTCGCTGGGCACGTTTCAGATTGGTCAGGCGCTGGGGGTATCGAGCGCGATCGCCGTGGTGATTGCCGGGCTGGTGATCGGTGAACTGGGCTTTCGCCAGACCTCGGCGTCGACCAAAGTGACGCTGCTCAATTTTTGGGAATACGCGGGCTTTGGGGTCAATACGTTTATTTTTTTGCTGGTGGGCATTGAGGTGGACCCCGGCGTGCTGCTGCAAACGATTCCGGCGGCTCTGTTTGCGATCGTGGCCTACCAGACTGGCCGCATTCTGACCACCTACCCCCTGCTGTACCTGCTGCGCTTTGTCGATCGCCCGCTGCCCCTGCGCTGGCAGCACGTGCTGATTTTGGGCAACATCAAGGGGTCGCTGTCGATGGCCCTGGCGCTGAGCCTGCCCCCCGATCTACCGGGGCGATCGCAGGTGGTAGCCCTGGTCTTTAGCACCGTGCTGGTGTCGCTGGTGGGTCAGGGTCTGAGCCTGCCCTTTCTGGTCAAGCGGCTGCGGTTGAGCAGTCCCTCAGTCACCAAGCAGCGGATCGAAACCCTGCAGCTCAATTTGATTGCCGCCAAAGCCGCCCAGCAGGAACTGGCTAACCTGCTCCAGTCGGGCAGCCTGCCCAAGAACCTCTACGAAGAGCTGTTTGCCGCCTACCAGGCCCAAATCGCCACAGCCGATCGCGACCTGCGCGACTTCTACAACCAGCGCACCCTCAACAGCCCTGTCGAAGACCAAAGCCATTTGGATGGCCTGCGCCGTCGCCTTTACCTGGCCGAAAAAGGGGCGGTCAACGACGCTCTGCGCAAAGGTCTGCTGTCTGAGGAGACCAGCCAGGCCTACGTGCGATCGCTGAACGAAAAGCTGCTTTCGCTAAAAGACGACTGACATTTAAAACCTACTCCTTTGGCTGAATTGACACCACCGACTAGAGCTTGCTAACTTAAGTGTAGTCATTACGACTTTAGCTAGATATGGGTTAAATTCACAAACACACTGAGAGGGTTAGCCATGAATTCAGCATTTGCCCGAGGGCTGCAGGCCATAAGAGATGCGGTTAAGCGCAGCAATGACGCCGTGGCTGAAGGTCGCCGCCTGACCCGCCGCTGCTAGATCGCCGCTGGAACCATTATGAGTTTTGCCGCCAGTTTGAGTTTTGTCGCCAGTTCTGGGGACGCATCACGCACAGAGCCCCATAAAGTCGAGCATTTTTCGCACCAGGCCGGGTTTGGTTACCGCCAAAATGGTCGAGCCACTCTCCAAAATGGTGCTGCCGTTGGGAATAGTTAAATCTTCGTGGGGGTGGGCCTGGTAGCCAATAATCAGCGTCCCCGCCGGAAAGCGAGCATCCTGGGCAATTTCGGCTACGGAACGCCCTACAATCGTGCACTGCTGCGGAATGGGCAGCTTGAGCACCTCCACCTGCCCCTGCTCAAAGTGCATCATGGCTTCGACTTGGGGATACTCAATGGCGTTCACCATGCGGTTGATAGTGAGTTCGGTGGTGCTGATAGTGTGGGTGGCTCCAGCTAGCTGGTAGGGTTCGGCAAAATCGCGATCGCTCATACGCACCACCGTCTGGGGTACCCCGTAGTGCTTAGAGAGGGTGACGATCGCCAGGTTGAGCGCATCTTCGGGTAGGGCCGCAATCACCGCATCGGCCTTACGAATGCCTGCCTCTAGCAGCGTCGTGGTATTGACGGCGCTGCCCTCGAAGGCCATGACGCCAATCTTTTCACGGGCATACTGGCAGGCCAGGGGGGCAGTATCGACCACGGCTACGGTGTGCCCTTCATCGAGCAGGGTTTTGGCCAGCTCCAGGCCCAGCATGCCAGCACCGCCAATTAAAACGTACATGCTTAAAGACTCCTTAATCAACGACGGTCAAGCTGCTCTAGGGAGAATTAACCCCCCAGAGGGATATACCAAAGTTTTAGGCTTTAGTATGCTCACCCGAGTGGAGACGCAGTCCCTGGCAGGTCTGCCGTCCCTTATTTACCGACCACCCCACGGAGCTACTCCATGAAAGGACTGACCGGCAAAACCGCCCTTGTGACCGGGGCTTCATCGGGCATTGGTCAATCGATCGCCATTCGCCTGGCCCAGGAGGGCTGCAACATAGTCATCAACTACCGCAGCGACAGCGATGGGGCCGAAGATACCCGTGACCAGGCGATGGAAAAAGCCTGCCAAGACATCGAGGCCTGCGGCGTCAAAGCCCTGCTGCTACAGGGTGATGTGTCTAAGGAAGAAGACGCGATCGCCCTAGTGCAGCAGAGCGTCGATCACTTTGGCCGGCTCGATATTTTGATTAACAACGCCGGTGTGCAGATCGAAAGTGCCTCCGAGGCGATCGCGATCGACAGGTTTGACAAAGTGCTGGGAGTCAACCTGCGCGGGGCCTATCTGTGCGCCCGTGAAACCCTGAAGCACCTGCTGGCCCAAAACCGTCCCGGCAGCATTATCAACATTTCCAGCGTCCACGAAATCATTCCCCGGCCCCAGTACCTCAGCTACTCCATCAGCAAAGGGGGCATGGGCAACATGACCCGCACCCTGGCCCTGGAGTACGCCGCCAAAGGCATTCGGGTCAACGGCATTGGCCCTGGGGCCACCATTACCCCGATCAACGACGACTGGACCGAAGATCCTGAGAAACAAGCTGAGGTCGAAAGCCACATTCCCATGGGCCGAGCCGGTACCAGCGAAGAAATGGCCGCTGCCGTCGCCTTTCTCGCCTCCGATGAGGCCGCCTACATCACTGGGCAAACCCTCTACATTGACGGCGGGCTAACGCTGTATGCCGATTTTCAGGAACCGTGGTCGGCCTAGTAGGCTTCGGCATAAGTGTGACAACTATTGTCAATTGCGAGGGAGCAGGGGAGCAGGGGAGCAGGGGAGCCGGGGAGCAGGGGAGCAGGGGAGCTATGGGGTCAGGCGATCCGAAGTAGTGGGCACATTTCAGCTGAGGTCAAACCTTGCTGGGCCTCCTAACAAAACCCAAATGAGTTGTTCGTTCACGTTCTTTACGTCATTATTTAGCTTTTGGGATCCAAACTTCGGCATAAAATCCAACCTTTCCCTGAAGAACTGTTACACTTCCTCAACAATCGGTATTACCCCCTGCTCTCGCGATGATACGATGCCCATCAAACGGTTGAGAGATAGGACTTCATGACTGAAACGCTGACAGGTCAAACACCTATTTTTGGAGGCAGCACCGGCGGTCTCCTCACCAAAGCCCAGGTCGAAGAAAAGTACGCCATCACCTGGACCAGCTCCAAGAAGCAGGTTTTTGAAATGCCTACTGGTGGTGCGGCTTTCATGAACGAAGGGGATAACCTCTTGTATCTGGCCCGCAAAGAGCAGTGCCTGGCTTTGGGTACTCAGTTGCGAACCAAATTCAAGCCCAAGATCGATGACTACAAGGTCTATCGCATTTACCCCAGTGGCGAAACCCAGTATCTGCACCCCGCCGACGGTGTCTTCCCTGAAAAGGTGAACGAAGGCCGTGGGATTGTAAACAGCATCGATCGCAACATTGGGGCCAACCCCGACCCGGCTACGATTAAATTTAGCGGCAAAACCACCTACGAAGTGTAGGTTTGTCTCGCTGGTTTCAACCCTTTGAAGCCTGGCGATAATTTGCTAAGTGCTGACTGTGACTGTTGTGTTGTGAGGGGCGTAGCTTAGGCTAGGCCCCTTTTGCTGTCCAGGCCCTTGTGCTATTTAGGGATCTGGTTTTGTACCCCCGCTAGGGCGGTAGAATAAGTGCCATGATTTTCCCCGCTTTTGAGCAATTTCAGGCCTACGCCACCCAGGGCAACTTTGTGCCGGTCTACCAGGAATGGCTGGCCGACTTAGATACGCCCGTATCGGCCTGGTATAAGGTGTGTGCCGGGCAACCCTATAGCTTTTTGCTGGAGTCGGTCGAAGGGGGCGAAACCCTGGGCCGCTACAGTTTTTTAGGCTGTGACCCGCTGTGGGTTTTAGAAAGCCGGGGCGACCAGTCTACCCAAACTCACCGCGACGGCAGCGTAGTTGAACATGCGGGAAACCCCTTCGATACGCTAGCAGACTGCCTCGCCCCCTACCAGCCAATTAAGCTGCCCGCCCTGCCCGCTGGTATCGGCGGACTGTTTGGCTTTTGGGGCTATGAACTGATTCGCTGGATCGAGCCGACGGTGCCAATTTATCCGCTGGACGACAGCGATTTGCCCGACGGACTGTGGATGCAGGTCGATAGCCTGCTGATCTTCGACCAGGTGCAGCGCAAGATTTGGGCGGTAGCCTACGCCGACCTGCGCGATCCTGAAGTAGATCTGCGGGCGGCTTACGAGGGAGCCTGCGATCGCGTCCAGCAGCTGCTCCACAAGCTCACCCTACCCCTGGCTCCGACCCAGGCAACGCTGCCCTGGCATCCCCCCTCCAGCCAGACGCCCCCCGTGGCTTACACCAGCAACCGCACCCCTGCCGAGTTTTGCACCAGCGTCGAGCGGGCCAAGGCCCATATTCAGGCGGGCGATATCTTTCAGGTGGTGATCTCTCAGCGACTCAGCACTACCTACGGGGGTGACCCGTTTGATCTGTACCGCTCGCTGCGACAGATCAACCCCTCCCCCTACATGTGCTACTTCAACTTCTACGACTGGCAGCTGATTGGCTCTAGTCCTGAGGTAATGGTCAAGGCCACCCTGTCCGACGATCCCAGCCAGCCCCAGGTGGCCACGGTGCGTCCCATTGCGGGCACTCGCCCTCGGGGTAAAACCGCCGCTGAAGACATCGCCTACGAGCAAGACCTGCTGGCCGACCCCAAGGAGCGGGCCGAGCACGTCATGCTGGTCGATCTAGGCCGCAACGACCTAGGCCGGGTCTGCCTCAGCGGCACCGTGCAGGTCGACGAGCTGATGGTGATTGAGCGCTATTCTCACGTCATGCACATTGTCAGCAATGTGGTGGGCCAGCTCAGCCCTAGCAAAACCGCCTGGGATTTGCTCAAGGCCTGTTTTCCAGCGGGTACCGTTAGCGGCGCGCCCAAGATTCGCGCCATGCAAATCATTCACGACCTAGAACCCTGCCGTCGTGGCCCCTATTCCGGCGTCTACGGCTACTACGATTTTGAGGGGCAGCTCAACACCGCCATTACCATTCGCACGATGGTGGTGCGGGCGCTGCCCGAAGGTGGTCACAATGTTAGCGTGCAGGCCGGGGCCGGGCTAGTGGCCGACTCGGTGCCTGAGCTGGAATACCAAGAAACCTTGAATAAGGCCAGGGGTATGCTCGAAGCCATTCGGTGCTTGAGTTAACCGATCGCAGGCAGCTAGGTTAAATTAGCATTCCTCAACCTGCCGATCTTCAACCTAGTCCCTACAAACAACCCTCTGCCCAGGTTACGGAGGGAAACTGCCCTGACCGAAACTGCGTTACCCTGCCCTGTTCGTCGGTTTCAAATACCAGTCGATAGACGTCTTCGCCGGGGTCTTGGGGGGTAAAGATAACCGTTTTGCCGAGGGTCACTGGGTTGGCGGTCGCCTCTAGCTGCTCACCGTATACTCGCACCAGATCTCGCTCGGTCGAGCCAATTTTGATGTCGCTGCGTGTGGTTGTCAAACTGCCGGGCCAGATATCGACGCGCAGTATCTGGTCGTCAATGGCCATCAGCCCAATCGGTTCGCCGTAGTCTTGAATGCGGTAGTACTGGCACTGGCCATTGCTAGCTTCGGCAATCGCCACCGGGGTTAGCCCCGCTGCTTCGAGATCCTCTAGATCCATGCCAATCCGAATGGGGCCAAGGCCAGTGGTTTTGAGATCAGCGGCTAGCAGCGCCAGGATAGGGGTGGCATCAATATCGGTTTCAGGGGCCAGGGCGATCGCCCGCTGCATGACCCGCAGGGACTTAAGGGGAGCTAGCACGCCGCTGAGTAACGTAGTGGCTTTAGTAATGTACTGGGGCGATTGCCCGGCTGCAAATACAGCAGTGCTCTGACCGGCGGTCGCCTGGGCCACCTCCGCTGGCCGCTGGCCGTAGCCGACCGCCACCAGCCCAAAGAAGGATGTAGCGGCCGCGATCGCCGCCAGCACTACCAGACGTTGTTGTCTCCCTTTGACCATTAATCCTCATCCGATGCGTGGACTTAAGGTGATCGGTGACCAGCAGACGCCCTACTTCCCCAGGCCGGGAGCAGTCAAAAGCGATCGCTTTGGGCCTAAACTCGCCTCAAATCTAGTCTTAGCAGGGTCTAAACCCTAGGTAAGAACTATCATAATGGGCAAGCCCAGTCAATATTGTTGTGACCGGCTGCTCTAGTTTAGCAGTAGCCGCTTCTTTGCCTCCAATGCCGCCGTTCTTTCGCCTATTGCCTCGCCCACTGCACCCGTCTAAGCGCTCAGCCAAGTCAACAGCCAGGGCTTGGTGGTGTCAGTTCGTCCCTGCCGGGCTGTTGGCGATCGCAGTGGCTCTGGCTCTGATCACTGCGATCGCCAGACATCCTCGAACAGCCAGGTCTACCCTGATGCCAGTGGCCTCTTATCCCCAGGGTAGGGGTTCCCAGGGTAGGGGCTTTCAGGCGCTGTTTGGCCGCAGCAGACGACAGCCCCTGACGGTACCCCTGCTGGTGCTGCCCCAGCCTCTGCCACCCCAGCAGGCCTGGCCCGACTTGCCACTAGTGCAGGGGCATCCCGGCTTTACCGACCTCAGCAGCGGACACTGGGCCTGGCCGATTCTGGCCGACCTGAGCCAGCGCAACCTGATCGCGGGCTTTCCAGACGACACCTTTCGCCCTGCCGACCCGATGACCCGAGCCGAGTTTGCAACTCAGCTTGCCCAGTTGTTTAACCTACCTCTGGGGCGATCGCGGCTGGGGGCAGAAACCCTCTACACCGATATGCCCCCCGGCCACTGGGCCTACGGCAGCGTCCAGCATGCCGTGCAGATGGGGTTTCTCAGCGGCTATCCCGACGAAACTTTTTTGCCCGATCAAACCATTAGCCGCCTTCACGTCATGGTGGCTTTGGCTAATGGGCTAACGCTGAAATCTAGCAGCAGCGCGACGACGGTGCTAAAGCCCTACCGTGACCGGGGCCAAGTTCCCCCCTGGGCCGCTCGTTCGCTGGTAGCGGCTACAGAGGCCGGTTTGGTGGTGAACCACCCCGACCTCAGTCAACTGGCCCCCCACCGGCCTGCTAGCCGGGCTGAGGTTGCCGCTATGCTACACCGGGCGCTGATTTACACCGGCACTCTGCAAGATGTACCGTTCCGCTACGTGGTAGGGCTACCGGAGCCTGAATAGGTTTAGAGCCAGGGTTTGTCTGCGCTTCACCAATCGCTGTGCTCTTTGAGGCGATCAATCGCCGAAAACTCCACAAGAACTTTAAAAGGATGGCAGAGAAATACCGTCTAACCCATCCTGCTCTAGGGTAGGCAGCTCTAGGCGCTGGCTGCGACGAGTTCGCATGGCTAAGCGGTAGCTCACGCTCTGCAGCTCGGCCTGGAGCTGGCGATTTTCGCGCTGAATTTCGGCGACGCGCTGCTTGACAGCCGCCATGCGATCGGCAAACTTTTGTCGATAGACCGTAGGCAGCTCTTGCACCACCTGCTCTAGCATACGGGTGCGATCGGTGAGTTCTTGCACCGTTTGCCGCAGCTGCAGTACTTCGCCGTCGCGCTCTTCGATCTGCCCCTGGTAAAAGTCAATTTGCTTTTCGACTCCGCGCAGCTGATCGCGCAGCGCCGACATTTCAGCCTGGTGCTGTTCAGACACTTCGGGGCTAGGCACAAACCCGGCGTTGCCCTTAACCAAACGAAACAGCTCCTGCGATAGCTGCTGCACCAGCTGATCGCGAATGGCCAACTCCGACTCAAGTCGGACAATTTCAGCCTGGTGTTCGTTCATGTCTGAATATGAAGACTGCGCCACAAGACTACTCCCACACCTATCAACAAACCTACTACTCGATGCCCCAAAGCTTGAACCACCCTATTTCAGCCACCAAGCCGACTCAACAACGGCTTGGGGTAGATACTGAAACTGGCCTATTCAGACCCTGATTAACCAGGGTGAATAAGTTGCTGCTAATTTATAGCACCTGTCAGGAAAGTTGGCACACTAAATTATGGTGATGGTCAGCGCACAGCCCGTAGGCAAGCCGATACCCACAGCCTGTGCCCCTACGCCAAAGCCGCTGGTCATTCTCACACTTGAGGCAGAATGACCAGCGGCAGGTTGTGAGTAGCTGGTGGGCGGTTATTCTTCTTCGCTAGCGTCGGTGGCAGCAGCGACCTCTTCCACTGGTTCTTCGGCTTCGGTAGGCAGAGGCTCGTCAGACTCTTGCTTGACCGTCAAAAAACGAATCACTTCGTCGCTGAGCCGCATGGCCCGCTCTAGGGGCGCGATCGCGCCCCCAGGCCCGGTATAGTTCATTTGGATATAAATGCCCTCGCGGTTGCGATCGATTTCGTAGGCGAGGCGGCGCTTGCCCCGGTGCTGGGTTTCTAAAATAGAAGCGCCCTGGTCTTTTAGCATGGTCTGATATTTGCCAATGGTGGCATCAATGGCCTCGTCGTTGAGATCGGGCCGCAGAATGTACATAGTTTCGTACATGTAAGCTCTCATGAAAACTCCTTGTGGACATAGTGGCCTTTAGCAGCCAAAAATGGGCATAAATAAGCGCTAATGGCGATCGCCGCCATACACTTACCTACGCCTTAGGGATTGGCTCAAAGACAAGGATCTACAATCATACCAAGAATTAGCAGGTCAAGAGTTAAAAATTATGGCGCAACGCTATGTTAGGGTTCAGTCTCAAACCGGGCAACTGCACTATGGGCTGCTGCGCCCCGATCGCAGCGTGCAGGTGCTCGACGCGCCACCCTGGCTGCAAGGACAACCTACCAAAATCGAGCTTTTGCCCGGCAGCTACGACCTGCTGGCCCCCTGCGCCCCCTCCAAGGTAGTCGCCGTGGGCAAAAACTATCCCGACCACGCCGCCGAGATGGGCACCACAACGCCCTCCGAGCCACTGCTGTTTATCAAGCCATCCACAGCGGTGACGGCGGCGGGGGCACCGATTTATTACCCCAGCCAGTCTGGCCAGGTCGACTACGAAGGCGAACTGGCGGTGGTGATCGGCGATCGCTGCGCTCACGTGCCCCCCAATGAAGCCCGCGCCAAAATCTGGGGCTACACCATCGCCAACGACATCACCGCCCGCGACCTGCAAAAACGCGATGGTCAGTGGACCCGAGCTAAAGGCTTCGACACCTTTTGCCCCCTAGGTCCGTGGATTGTGCGCGAGCTGAGTGCCGGAGCCAGGCTGCAAACGTTTCTCAATAACCAAGAAACACCCGTGCAGTCGGCCTCAGTCGACGAAATGACCTTTAGCCCTGACTACCTGGTGTCCTACATCAGCGAGATTATGACACTGCTGCCAGGCGATGTGATTTTAACCGGCACCCCCGCTGGAGTTGGCCCCCTAACCGTAGGCGATCAGATCAGGGTGGCGATTGAGGGCATCGGTATGCTCGACAACGCTGTGGCTCTGCGGCCTTAGTTCCTAGCGCACCTGCATGTGCACAGCCTCTGAAATGGTGGGAATCTCGGCATAAAGCCCTCGAAAGGTCTGCACCAGGGAAAACCCAACCGAAATTAACATGCCTAGAAACAGCACGTTAGAGAGGGTGCTGAACAGCAAAGCTCCAAACACACTGGGGTCGAGCAGGCTGAGAATCAAGCTAAACACCGCCAAAATAATGCTCAGCAGAATGGCTTGCATGGTATTGAAGCGAATGAACCGGCTGATATTCTCGTTACGCACCACTAGCAAAATCAGCGCAAAAAACACAATCAGGCCAAAGAACGGAATCGTTCGTTCTAAAGTTCCGTAGACCGTGATCAGTGGGGATAGGGGCAGCAGTAAAAAACCAAATACCGGGAACTGACTGATCAGCTGTAGGCCATAGGGCAGCCCAGCCGTAACTGGCAAAATATAAGGCAGGGCCGCCAAAACGCGATCCAAAATGTTGGGGTCGGGGGAGCTGCTCCAGGTCATAACGTTTCTCCAGACAATGGGCTAAAGGCTACCGAGCCATAGCCTTACCATATCGCAAACTCTGGTTTGCCGGAGATGAGGGAGCTGACGGCCCAGGTTGAAAACTCGCAGAACCGCCCTACCCAAGCGTCGCGTCTTTTGGCCAGGCTTCTAGTCAATATCCGCTACTCGAAAGCCCATTTGGCACTCAAACTGGGTCGGCTGAGCCTGGTCTAAACCCGCCACGCGATGACCGCAGCGCAGCACCCCCTGCTGCCAGCGGGGCTGTCCGTGGCGATCGGCCATCAGGCAGTTGCAGCACACCGCCTGGGGTGAAATTAGCTGGCTATCAGTCATCATGACTAACATTGCGGTTACCTCCCGTAGGCCAGGGTTAACCTGATCTTGTCCTAATTTTAGAATGCCCTAAAGAAGCTGCTGTATGCTGGCATACGTAATCAAACGCAAACGGATAGCGCTACCTGGATAGATGAGATCCAGGTAGCGCTATCCGCAGGGTATCTCCTCGGGGGAGTGTAACGCTCCTCTACTCTTTTGCTTTGCTGACTTCCCGCGATTCAGACGCCGACCCTTTGCGCTTTTTAGGCATGGGTACGCTCCGATCAGACGAATCAGGATCGCTGCTGTGGTGCTCCCGCTGCCAGGCAGGTACAGTTTGGTCGTAGGCCATTTGCAGGGCCGCCGCCGCTACGGTGCGCAGGTCGTACTCCTCGCTAAGCTGCGAGACAATAGGCAAAAACGACGCCAGCCGCTCGCTGGTGATAGCCTCACGCACCTGGCTACGCAGCCGCTCCAAATTGCGAGCGGCAATTTCAGCCCGGGTCGGAATTTTCATTAGAGTCATGGGCTGCTTGGTGTGGCGCTCAATCTGCCGCAGCTTGTATTTCTCCAGGGGCGTTACCAGGGAAATCGCTACTCCGTTTTTGCCCGCCCGCCCGGTACGACCAATGCGGTGCACATAGCTCTCTAATGCGTCGGGCATGTCGAAGTTGATCACATGGGTGAGGTCATCGACGTGCAGGCCCCGAGCGGCAATATCGGTGGCTACTACCAGTTTTACCTGCTGCTGGCGGAACCGCATCATCAGTCGCTCCCGCTGGGACTGGCTGAGGTCGCCGTGGTACTCGTCAACGCTGTAGCCCGCCGCCTGGAGCTGACGGGTCAGGTCGCCTGCGGTGCGGCGGGTGCGCACAAAGATAAGAGCGGTTTCGGGATCTTCTAGCTCCAGAATGGGCTGGAGGGCGCGCACCTTGGACCAGCCCCGGGGCACGATGTAGCTCACCTGCTGAATTTGCTTAGGTGAGGCCTTGGGTGACTGCACTGTCACCGTTACCGGGGACTGGAGATACTTGGTGGCCAGCTCACGGATTTGGGGGGCCATAGTGGCCGAGAAGAAGGCCGTTTGCCGATCGGCTGGAGCCTTGCTAAGAATTTTCTCGACGTCCTGAATGAAGCCCATATTGAGCATTTCATCGGCTTCGTCAAGCACTAGCCAGCCTAGATTCTTGAGTGATAGACTGCCCCGACTGAGTAGATCGAGCACGCGGCCTGGGGTGCCCACCACGATCTGAGTGCCCCGGTTGAGCTGATCCTGCTGCCGTTCGATGGACTGGCCACCGTAGAGAGCTAGCACCTTGGGGCGACCGCTGATGCGAAAGCCACGCATGGCCTGGCACACCTGCATGGCCAATTCGCGAGTGGGGGTGAGTACTAGCGCCTGCACGGTAGGATTGCTGGCATCAACCTGCTCCATCATGGGCAGGGCGAAGGCGGCAGTTTTGCCGGTGCCGGTTTGGGCCTGGCCAATCAGATCGCGCCCCGAGAGCAGGTGGGGAATGGCCTCTGCCTGAATGGCCGTGGGTTCTGTGTAGCCCATGCCTTCAAGATGGCTAATGCGGGCTTCTGACAAACCCAGGCTAGTGAACGATAGGGTCATGGTGGTTCCTCGGGACGGTGAACAAAGGATATGTATGGCTCAAACGGATGTGGACGAAACTAGTGGGCCAGGCTTAGCGCCGGCTCTGGCGCGGATGCTACGGGGGCAACCTCGCCAAACAGGTCGTAGGTATCGGCGGCGGTAATGGTAACGGGCACAATCTGGTTGAGGGGAGCAGCCCCGGTCACGTAGACCAGACCATCGACCTCAGGGGCAAAGCGGGCCGATCGTCCGATCGCCATGCCGGTGGCCGGGTTCTCCTGCTCGATCAGCACATCGACGACGCGGCCAATGTGAGCCTGGTTGTGCTTCCAGGCGATCGGCTGCTGGGCCAACATGAGGATCTCACGACGGCGATCGCGCTCGGCCTGGGGTACCTGGTTGGGCAGATCGTAGGCAGGGGTGCCCTCCTCCGCAGAGAAGCTAAACACGCCCACGTGGTCAAACCGATGCCGCTCAACAAAGGCCAGCAGATGCTCAAAGTGGGCCTCAGTTTCGCCCGGAAACCCGACGATAAACGTGGTTCGCAGCACGGCCTCGGGCAGAGCCTCTTTAATGCGGTGAATAACGTTGTCGTTGACCTGACCCTGCCAGGGGCGGTTCATGGCCCGCAGCACCTCGGGGTGGGAATGCTGCAATGGCAAATCTAGGTAGGGCAGCACGTTGGGAGTTTCGCGAATGGCGGCAATAACTTCTGGAGTGAGGCCGGTGGGGTAGGCGTAGTGCATTCGAATCCAGGGCACGTTGACCTCGCCCAAGGCGCGCAGCAGCTCGGCTAGGCGGGGTTTGCCGTAGAGATCGAGGCCATAGTTGGTGGTGATTTGGGAGATCAGCACCAGCTCCTGCACGCCCTCAGCCGCGAGCTGGTGGGCTTCGGCCACAATCGACTCAATGGTGCGCGATCGCTGGTTGCCCCGCAGGTGCGGAATAATACAGAAGGCGCAGCGGTAGTCGCAGCCTTCGGCCACCCGCAGGTAGGCCACGCTGGAGGCGGTAGTGCGGTAGCGGGGCACCGTTTCATCGGCAATGTAAGTGGGTTCTGGCGAGACCAGCTTCACCCGTTCGCCTGCCTCGGCCCGCTCGATTACTTCGACAATGCGGTTGTAGTCGCCGGTACCCACCAGGGCCACGGCTTCGGGAATTTCTTCGAGCAGCTCATGCTGAAAGTGCTGGGCCAAACAGCCCGTAATCACCACCTTCTTTTGGGCGGCGGCCAGCTCGACTAGGGTACGCACCGATTCTTCTCGCGCCGATTCAATGAAGCTACAGGTGTTGACCACCACGTAGTCGGCCAGTTCTTCGTTGGTGTCGACCTGGTAGCCGGCCTGCACCAGCAGTCCCAGCATGTGCTCGGTGTCGACCCGATTCTTTTCGCAGCCCAGGTGGTTAAATGCAACCGTTGGCTTTAGCCCCATGGTGTCTCTTGTATCTCGTAATATATGAACACGCCGATCGTGCCAAAAACTTGGGGAGCCTGAATGCGATCGCACCAGTGCGATCGGGCACCGCTCAAATCGGCACCAACATCCCTAACGCCACAGCTTAGGCATCCATCAATCCTGTGTTGACGAATTGCCCAGCAAATCTTTTGGCCAATGGCACCAGAGGGCAATACAAATTAACACTCATAAATAATACAACACAAAAGCAAGGGGTGTCCTAAATCGGACCCCAGGGGTTGATATGCTGATAGGGTGGGTTGGCGTTTGCTGCGGCGAGCCAAGATTACCTACTGTTCTTTCACGTTCTGCGAGTCCAGGCAAAATTCACGTGGACTTAATCGAAGTCTTCAACACCCAAAACCCAGTCATTGGGGTACTACACCTGTTGCCCCTGCCCACCTCACCCCGCTGGCAGGGGGATTTACAGGCCGTTGTCGATCGCGCTGAGCAAGAGGCCACAGCCCTCTCCTCGGGCGGTGTGCACGGCATTATTATTGAGAATTTCTTTGATGCCCCGTTCACCAAGGGTTCCGTTGACCCGGCGGTGGTCAGCGCTATGGGGCTGGTGGTGCAGCGCCTGCAAACCCTGATTACGGTACCGCTGGGCATCAATGTGCTGCGAAATGATGCCCGCAGCGCCCTGGCGATCGCCACCTGCACGGGTGCCGCCTTCATTCGCGTCAACGTGCTGACCGGGGTGATGGCCACCGACCAGGGGCTAATCGAAGGCTGCGCCCACGACCTGCTGCGCTACCGTAAGGAACTGGGCAGCTCGGTGCAAATTTTGGCCGACGTGCTGGTCAAGCACGCCCGCCCGCTGGGGTCGCCCAACCTGACCACAGCCGTGCAGGAAACCATTCACCGGGGCCTGGCCGACGGCATTATTTTGTCGGGCTGGGCCACAGGCAGCCCCCCCAGCCTCGAAGATTTAGAGCTGGCTAAGGCCGCTGCGGGCGATCGCCCCGTTTTTATTGGCAGTGGGGCCGACATAGACAACATTGGCACCCTGATGAAAGCCGCCGACGGCGTGATTGTCGCCAGTTCCCTCAAGCGCCAGGGCAACATCAACCAGCCCATTGACCCGATTCGGGTAGGGCAATTTGTCGAGGCGATGCAGGAAGGCCTGCAAGCCCTGGAGGGCACCCTGCCCTACCCGACCATGGTGACGACTTAGGGGTGATGCTTTGGGGATATGCTGTCCACCCTGGCCTAGGCATTAAGATAGACATGGGAAAGCCACGTTTCAGCAAGTGATTGGCTACCCTAGTTGGAGTCTAGAATTTGGGTTAATTGTTGTGGAAGAGAGGCGCATCATGAGACGTCGTCGTCAGGAGAGCCGCTGGATTCATCGCTGGTCGCGCTGGCTGGTGGCGGGGATCGCCTTGATTGGTGCCCTGGGCACGGGCTATCTGACCGTTGCTAAGCTAACGGGCGGCGGAGCTTGCCCCACCGAGGGGTGCGATCGCGTACTTTCTAGCCCCTGGGGTACCGTATTTGGCCTGCCCTTGACGCTATTTGGCTTTCTGGCCTACGGCACCATGCTGGCAATGGCTGTTGCCCCTCTGCTGGTTAACGCCGACCAAAACAAGGCTCTGCGCCAAAAGCTTGAAACCTGGACCTGGCCGCTGATGTTTATGCTGGCCTCGGCCATGCTGGTGTTTAGCGGCTATTTGATGACGGTGCTGGCCTTTGAGCTACAAACGGTATGCCCCTACTGCATTGGCTCAGCGCTGTTTGCCCTCTCCATGTTTGTAATTATTTTGCTGGGCAACCGCTGGGATGACCTGGGTCAGATTGCCTTTATGGGTCTGATTGTCGGCGTGGTGACGATTGTTGCCACGCTAGCCGTTTATGCCCCCATCAACGCTGGAGGTAGCCCCAGCGTTGATGTCGCTGGCGAGGCGGGGCCACCAATTACCACCGCTTCTGGCCCAGCCGAAGTCGCCCTGGCCAACCACCTTAACGATATCGGCGCGACGATGTATGGGGCCTGGTGGTGCCCCCATTGCCACGATCAAAAGCAGCTGTTTGGGGCTGAAGCGACCCAGGCCTTTAATTACGTAGAATGCGCCGAAGACGGTCAAAATCCCCAGCCCGACCTGTGCCGCTCTAAGCCAGAGATTACCGGCTTCCCCTCCTGGGAAATTAACGGTGAGTTTTACCCAGGTACCCAGAGCCTGGCGCGATTGGCGGAGCTGTCGGGCTACAGCGGGCCGACCGACTTCCAGCGCTAGACGTTTAAGCCCCAGTCTGGCTCACAAAAACCTGATTCAAAACCGATACCCGGTAGGGAGCATTGCACTGCAATGCCCCTACATCTAGGTCTACACAAACAGAATTTGGTAAAAAGCATCGGTATCCAGTTCACTAACGCGATACCGCAATAGAGAGGGTGCGTCACCAGTAAGGCGGTGACGCACCCTCTCTATTGCAGTATTGATCGACTGACTGTCGCGCTAGGCGGCTTGCCAGATTTCGCGCACCTTGCCTTCCGGTAGCCACTGGGCCACAGCTTCGATGCGCTCGGGGGAGAGTTCATCTTTAGTGGCTGAAAAGACGGCAGCGATCACGATTTCTGCGTTGACTGTTTTCGGCACGCCGGCTTCGTTGTCCACTCGGGTCAAAAACAGTTTGGAGTCGATGCCGATGGGGGCTGGCCCTTTCAGCGGGGGGCGAATGCGGCTCAGCAAACCCACAATCGGGTTTCTATCTTTCCAAAGATCAGCTACCTCCATCTGGAGGGCTTTTTCATCGGTCGGTAGTACAGAATCGTGCAGTTCTGCCTGCACTCGGTCGGCCTCGGCAGTGGTCATCACGTCGCGCATGACGCGAAAGACGGTCTCAGTGATGTCTCGCGCATCGTAGATGTCGGGTAGGCCGCCCTTAACTTTGACCTTTTCTAAAAACGGCGTGTGCTCGCTAATTAGCGGCACCTTCGGCCCTTGCTCTAAGTCTTTAGGAGGCTTCTCCTCCATGTCTTTGAGCATGTGCTTCCCTTTCTCGGTTAGAGTAGCTCGCTTGAAAGTAATCAGGTGAGGTAGGGGGCCGTCTTCAGCACCAAGGGTATTGGCAATGCGGAGGCCAACCTCGTCGGAATCGACCACGCTGGGAACGTCTTCCTGGTTGCCGTAGGCGTTGCCGGTAAACTCAGCGTCAATGTACTGCCGCTGGTTGAGATAGTCGAGGTGGCCTAGTAGGTCAGATTTCGTCAATCCTAAGCCGGTGAAGTCGGTGGGGGAAAAATTCATTTCTCCCTGCTGGTCGCTTTGGTTAAAGTCGCTAATTTTTTCGAGAATGATGAACACTGCGTCATCACGAATAGCAATTGGCATAAGGTCTCCTTTGGAATGAAGAGATGGATTGGTCAGCGTTGCTGCCGGGCAGCCCGGCTACCGCAGCTACTCTTCGACGTACATAGGGGGTTCAACTGGAAAGTTATCTAGTTTGCCGGATTCATCGATCACAAACCCGTGGGAGGTTGGCAGCGTACCTTCTTCTTGGGCCGCATAGTCTTTTATTTGCTGGCGATTTTGCTCTACATCCACGCTGGATGGAATTTTCTCATCGCTGGGGTTGACGTTGGTTGGCTGCGCCGTTTGCACAGCCCACTGGTTGCCAGGAGCGCCGCGCCCTGGTTCAGCTTCTTTGGGGTCACCGACCTGCTGAGGCCGAATATTTTCGTCAGTCATAGGGGCTAATTGATAATTACAACTGTCGCGGTGCTAAGACTTGACCGATCGCCGAATGCGATCGCCTGATCTCAACTACGACATTTCTCGGACAAGCTAACGCGGCCCCCGCAGAGCACAACACTGTCGTTGGTAGCAGTTTGGCGCTAGTCGCCTTCCGCCTTTAGCTAGATTTTGGCGCGACGGGCGATCGCTAAAACTTCTCTGTGGCCGGGGCCAGAGCTGTTTTGCTGAGTCGCCTGCTAGGGGTAGGGGAGCAGGGGGGCAGGGGAGTGGGGGGCAGGGGAGTAGGGCGCGGAGAATGAGTATTATTGGGGCCAGATGTAGCCCAGATCGTCGATCGCCAGCGGCGTGTTGGGAAAGTCGCGCTGGGTGAACTGGCGCACCAGCACAACGCCGCCAAAGTGGTCGTCGAGGTAGGGCACGCCGTTGCGATCGAGGGCGACGGGGATAATGCGGCCACCAACAAAGTTGCCCTGGGCATCGAGACTGGTCTGCAAAATGAGCGATGTCCCTAGAGCACCTGCGGTGGAGAGGCTGCGGTAGCCCAAAAAATTGCCCAGGGAGTAGGCGATCAGTTTGCCGTTGTACAGCTCGATCGCACGCGGAACGTGGGGGCCGTGGCCCAGCACCAGGTCGGCCCCGTGGTCGATAACCGTGCGGGAGAAGCGCACCACGTTGCCCCGATTCTCGGAGTAGAACAGCTCGTCCTGATCGCGGGTGACGGTGGCGTCGGTGCCCTCTTTGCCCGCGTGAAACGAGACCACGACGATATCGGCCTGCTGCTGGGCGGCTTCCACCAGGGCGATCGCGCGCTCTAAGTCTTGCACCCGGTTGTGCTCTGAATAGTTGCTAAAGCCAATAAAGGCCACCCTTTGCCCCTGGGCTTCGACGTATAAAATTTCGCCCTTGCGGCCCACGGCCTTCATTCCCGCCGCTTCGATATGGGCAATGGTGTCTGCGAAGCCCTGCTCAAAAAAATCCATTGAGTGGTTGTTGGCCACGCTCAGCACGTCAAACCCGGCGGTCTCCAGCACGCTGGCATACCAGGGCGGGGTGCGAAAGGCAAAGGTATTGGCGCTACTCGTGTCTTTGGCGCTGTAGGGCACCTCGGTTAGGGTGCTCTCAAAGTTGCCAAAGGTAATGTCGGCATCGCCCAGGTGGTACTGAATGCCGCCAAACAGGTACTGCCACTCGTCGGGCAGTCGGTAGCGCTGGTAGTCGGTGCCGGGGATAATGTCGCCGACCGCTTTGATGGTGAGGGTGACTGGGGCGGTGAGGGGCGGCGGGGTGAGGGCAGCCGTTCGCTCAGCCGCTAGGATCGGCTGAATGGGAGTGGCTACCGCAGCGGCTTTTACCGCAGCAACAGCGACAGCTTCGGCCTGGTTCACAGCCCGCTGCCGGTTGTAGTGCCACTGGGTACCCCCCGCCGCTAGACCAAACCCCAGCCCGATCGCGGTCGATAGCACCACCCACCGCCAGCGGCGATCGCGCGGTTGAGCCGTATTCGGTTTTAGATCAACAATCGGTGCCATCCCCAGAGGCGCAGGATTATCTGAGGCGCTAACCTCGGCCTCAAGTTCGTTAGGCAGAGTTGCCCGCAGTATTGGGGCCACTGGTGGCACAGGCTCTAGGCTAAAGTCGTACTGCCAGCGGTTGATCAGGCGTTTTTCGGTGCCATCTAGCACCTTGAGCCGGGTAATGGTTTCCAGTCTCAGCGCGTTGATAGCCGAGTGAATGCCGTCAACATAGCCCTCTAGCTGGGAGGGGTGGACATTGGTGAGAAAGACATAGAGGGTGCGATCGCGGCGAGAAACCTCTACGCGCACCTGGCGATCGTCGATCGCGGTAGTGATCAGGTGGGCGATCGCGCCCAAGTTGCCAGCCTGCGCCTGGATCCAACTCACTGGTTGGGTTAGATCTACAATATTCACCAATAAAAAGGCATCCTGCGATCTGCTACGGCAAATCATATCGTGGGACAAGCATCTTGCCTGTCCTGATTGAACAGCCGAGACGCCTATCCCACAAAACTATGGACATGCCAAAAAACACCCCGCTGATGTTTTGCCAGCGGGGCAGGAGTGGGTTTACATGGAACGCTGTAGAAACCTACGGACGGTTAAGGTCAGGAACGTTAGATCTGGGCCTCATCGAGACGACTTGATGTCGCGGTAGAGGCCTCTGCGGCGCGATGCCTTAGCACCTCGCGATCGCAGCGGTAGGCCGACCCCGGCCAGGCCCAGTATTCCCAGCCCTGATTTGGCACTGGGCTGGTTAACCGTCGCCTGAGGTTGAGCTTCTGGGGACTGGTGGATCTGAGTGTTCTGACGATACTCTGCCCCAGCCAGCGAAAGCAGCCCCGCCACAATCAAGGCGCTGAGGTGGTGCAGCGATTTGTCTACCGCAGGCACTTCGTAGTGGGTAGAGAAGGTTCTGACCAAGAACCAAATGAACAACCCAACGCAAATTAACAGGGCAATGGCGTTAACCGCCGGGCTGTTGGCGAAGGTGTAAATGGCACCCCCGGTGGGGCCATCAATAGCCCCCTCAAATTCTTCAAAGGTAGAGAACGGACTTGACATGTCACTTGCTCCTCAAAATTTCTAGCATCCTGACCGGCTAAGCCTTGTGACTGGGTTCAGTCATTGCTACGGGAATCATGGGGGAATGGCCGTTTTGCTCGGGCAAGATGGAATATTCGGGATAGCCCCCAATGCCAAAGTCAGCTAGGTCAAGACCCGCAATTTCTTCGGCCTCAGAAACGCGGAGCATGCCCAGCTTTTTGAGCACAAAACTAACGCCATAGCCTGGAATAAAGCCCAGCAGGATGGCGCAAATGAGCGCTCCAATCAGCTGAGCGCCAAAGTTGATGGCGGGCACACCCTCGGGCTGAGGATAACCAGCGGCAACAATGCCCACCATGAGAGAGCCAAATACGCCACAGTAGCCGTGTACAGCGAAGGCTCCAACGGCATCATCGATACCGGCTTTCTCAACTGCACTACCGACAAAGGGCATGGTGTAGGCCCCAACAAAAGCAAGAATAATCACGATCGCAGGGCTGTAGATATCCATGGCCGCAGCGGACGAAATTATTCCAGCTAGACCGCCAGAGATGGTGTAGAACGGGTCAGCTTTTGACCCCATGTAGGCACCGACCAAACCAGCCGACAACGCCAGGGTCGTATTCACCCCAATGGAGGATAAGGTCATGGGCGTACCGTAGATGGTGATCGCTCCGGTTTGGCCAGGCACAAAGATGACGCAGGCCGCCAAAAAGGCGTAGAAGCCAACAAAAATGAGCATTAGCCCCACCATGGTGAGGGGCAAATTGTGGGGCATGATCACTCGCGGCTTGCCTTGGGCATCGAACTTGCCAATCCGGGGACCGAGATTAATCAGTACGCCCAGGGCGAAGAAACCGGCTACGGCGTGGAGTACGGCAGAGCAGCCGAAGTCGTGGTACCCCATCTGGGTAAAGAACCAGCCGTAGGGATTCCAGCCCCAGGCGGCCGCTACGACCCAGGTAAACGAGCCGAGAACAATGGCCAAAAGGCCGTAGGCTCCCACCTTGATGCGCTCGATGACGGCCCCGGAAAGAATGGAAGCCGTGGTCATGGCAAACAGCGCAAAGGCAAACCAAAACACGCCAGTTAGGTTGTCGGCGATGTTTGGGCCCAGGGCAGGCGACCAGGGGTATGAAGCCTGAACCAACCCCAGCACCTCGCCAACGGTGCCATCGGCAGCCGGGTCAGTCCAGGGGCCAACCACGCCACCCTGAAGTGGGAATAACGGGAACGCGTTGTATACCCACCAGCCAAAGAAGAAAAAGGTGAGACCGACCAGAGATAGGGTCATCAGGTTTTTGACCATAGTGGCCAAAACGTTCTTAGAACGGGCCGCACCACCTTCGTAAGCTAGAAAGCCTACGTGAATTAACAGCATGAGCACAGAAGCCCAATAGTAGTAGGACTCTGAGACAAAAGCTGCTAAAAACTCTTGCGATTCAGGAGACATAGATAACTCCTAACTGTCAGTTAAGTTATACGAAAGAACCCGTTTAAACAGAACGGTCAACCTGCTTAAGCACAGACGTGCTCAAGGCTGTCAAAAAAGCTGACCCGTTCTCGAAACAATCGCTACTAGACTTCAGGAATTTAACCTGGCTGAAGGCAAACTTAAACCCTAAGTTTCGCCCACGCCTAAATAACAAGCGGCACCGTTTTTTGGAGTTCAACTTGTTATGTCAAGAGTGTGCAACGCAAACTAAGTACGGGCTGTAGTCAGCGATACTGAACTGTCGCTAGAGGATTGAATTAGGCTGGCTAATGTTTCAACTTGGATCTTGGCTACGTGCAGTTCTAGGGCAGGCTGACCGGCGATCGCGTGGTGCCAGATTAGCACCGGCAGGGTGGCTATTTGAGCTGGTACAGCGCGGTGCAGGGGAAGAGACTGGAGGCGGTGGGGCGCTCTCACCGTAGCCTGGGCGGTGAGAGCAGTGAGGGCGAGAGTCGAAGACTGGTTTGGCAGCACCAGCGCACTCATCCACGCCAGGCGTTTCACCCAGAGCTGAAGCTGTAGATCGGCCACATGTTGATCGAAGGGGCCGGGGTAGGTGACGCGAAAGTTGCGATCGCCCAGCCGCAGCACCGCACAGGGCAACCCGGCCAGGGTCGTTTCCATTGACTGATAGGGCGCGAGGTGATCGACCGCCTCACCAAACAGCGCTCTGGCCGCCACCAGGCCATCCATCCCCGCCATATCCCAGGGCGGCGGCAGCAGCGATAGCGTCATACTGGAACTCTACTTTTGGCTCTACTTTTAGTTGGATCAAAGGCCGCCAGCGGCCCCACCGTCGCCATCACCCTGCGCTTCAGCCCGTCTAGCAGGCCAACTTCGACGCGGGTTTCTGCCGCTGCAAATTCTGGCACAACCTGAGCTATGGCAATGCTGGCCTTAAGGATGGGCGAAAACGTGGCGCTGGTAATGTGCCCCACTCGCCACCGCTCTCCCTGGGCAAAAACCGGCTGACCGTGGGCGGCCACCTCTGGCCCTTCTAACACCAGGCCCACCGCCACCCGAGGCGGATGGCGACGGATGGCGTCTAGGGCGGATTTGCCGATTAAGTTGGGCTTTTTGATCGCCACCGCCCAGCCAATACCGGCCTGGTAGGGGGAGGTCAGGTCGTCAAACTCGTGGCCCAGCGCCAGCAATCCGGCTTCGATCCGGGCGCGATCGAGGGCCTTCATACCCAGGGGCAGCAGTCCTGCCGGTTCTCCTGCCTGCATCAGCACAGTCCACAGCGCCGCGCCGTGATTGGGATGCACAAACAGCTCGTAGCCTAGCTCTCCGGTGTAGCCGGTGCGGGAAATGAGCACCGGCATGTCTTGGAGATGGGCTTCTAAAAACTGAAAATAGCCCAGGGATGCCGCCTCTGGCACCAGGGCTTGGAGAATGTCGCGGCAGAGGGGGCCTTGCAGGGCGAGGTTGTGGATGCGATCGCTGACCGCCTCTACCGTTACCTGCCATTCGTTCTGGTTAGCAATGCTCTGTAGCCACAGACCGTCGGTATCGCAGTTGCCCACGTAGCGATAGTGGGTGGAGCCAAAGCAAAATACAATGCCGTCATCGACAATGCCGCCGTGGGGGTTGAGCAAACAGCCGTAGGCCGCCTGCCCTGGCGCGACGTTCTCTAAATTGCGTGAAAAGGCGTACTGTAACAGAGCAAAGGCATCGGCACCGCGCAGCTCAAACTTGCGCAGGGCTGAGAGATCCATCAGTGCTGCTCGCTGGCGCAGCGCCCAGTATTCGGCCTGGTCGCCCTGGTGGGCAAAGGTTTGGGGCACCCAAAAGCCGTTGTACTCGGCCAGGTCATCGGTAAGCTGGCGAATGCTGGGGGTAAAGGCGCTGTCCTGGGTCATTCGCAGCGGCAGGTCTGCCGCCACCCGCCGCCCCATCGCCCGCGCCAAGGTCTGTCCCGCCGCGTAAATGCGTACGTGAATCGGCGTCGGGTGCCAGCCATTGGCTGGGTCAATATCGTCGGGGCAGGCAGAACTGGCGCAGAGCAAGTCTTGGTGGGCCTGCAGCAGCACGTAGTCGCCGGGGCGAGAGAGCGGTTCTGCAAAGGCGATCGCGCCGTGACAATCGACGCTGGTGTTGTAGAAAAAGTTGAGCGCTGGCCAGCCGGGCCGGGCCGCAACGCCGTAGGGGGCCAGCACCCGGCTGAAATTTTCGCTACAGCTGGGGTGGCCGGGGTAGCCCGCGTCTTCGTAGTAGCGGGCGGTGCAGGCGAGCAAAAAGCTATCGTGGGAGCCGCAGGTATCTTGCACCACCTCGACTAGCGGTTGCATCGACTGGGCAAAGACCTTGCTGGGCAGCCCCGCCTGGGGTACCGCCAGCCCCGTCAGCGTGCGGGTCACGGTGGCATCGAGCGGATCGCTGTGGTTGGGGCCGCCAAAGGCGAGAAAGTCAGAGCACTGGGAACCCGCGACATCAATAATTTGAACGTATTGACCAGCGGCAACGGGGTAGGCGATCGCATCCCCCGCCGCAATGCGATACTCTGCCACCACCTCGCTCAGTGGCGGCGGCAGATCGGTGAACTGGTCTGTTGGCGGAATCTTGAGTGCAGTTGCCATAACAAGATTGCACCAGATGTCTCGGGCCGTCGTGGTGGTACAGACTACAGAACTCAAGACCAGTTGATTTGGTACCCGCTGGGGCGGCGATCGCAGCCGGTTCTTGAAGTTGTGTCACGGGTAGGAGGCGGCAGCGGCGCGGGTCTGGTTAAGTTGAATCAGGCTCTGTGAGGTACGTGATGATTCCAGCCTGGTTGGTAATTGCAGTGGTGGGGGTGGCGATCGCGTCTGCGTCTAGCTTGCTCAGTTCCCGCGATATCAAGTGGTTTAAGCGACTGCGCCGCCCCGATTGGCTCACCTTCGAGTTTGCAATTCCTGTCGTGTGGACGGTGGTGTTTATCTGCGGCGGCTGGTCGGCCTACATCGTCTGGACCCAGACTCAGAGTTGGTGGCTGATGGCCGGGTACATGTTGCTAGAACTGCTGATTGTGAGCTACACCCCAGTCATGTGTAAGCTGCAAAGTCTGCGCGTGGGGGCGGCGATCGGGGCGGCGGGGTTTGTGTTTGGTCTGCTGCTGGCCTGGCCCGTGGCGCAGGTAGACTCTAATGCGCTGCTGCTGCTGCTGCCCTACCTGCTGTGGAGTCCGGTGGGAACGTTCATCACCTGGCAGATGATCCAGCTGAATCCAAGTGAGGCCTGAGAATAACGGGGGCTATCGCTGGTGAGGCAGCGGTCAGAGGCGCAGATCAGAGGCGCAGATCAGGTTTTTGGACGCGATCGCGCAGCGCAACGAATCAGAGCCTGACGGGCGTTGCGCTGCGGCTACGCCTAACAGGCTTTTTGTAGCACCGTTTACGTTTATCGGCTCATCAGATAATAAAGAGAAGCTTTGGCCGAAATTTTATGTAAGCGACCAAATTATCAAAAAGCCATGAGAATAGACTTATATACTCTAGTGCTAAGAATTACTTACCTGTACTCTAAAATAGTACAACTGAGTACTAACCCTGAAGATTTAGCTCCATCAAATGTTCCCGCTCGTCACTACACACCCGGATCGTTTTTATAAATTAAGCTGAATACCTCAAGCAGATCAGACTTTATCATTAGCTGCATGTCTTGACTGGAGAGGTCAGCGATTTCGTTAACTATCCCCTGCGGCCAGAAAATTGTCTCTCTGGTTGCAAGGCATCGTCATGAAGTCAATCAGGTAGCTGAATGGTTTGTGTCTGCCTAAGGCTAAATCACGAATAGGCTGACATTTTTTGGTGCCAATATCTAGCCATATTTTGGCTAATCTACCAGTTTGATTCCTTATCGTCACGGCTTCCGGTGCAAAGCTTCCAGGATGTTCCATACCTGTTAGAATTTAGTGATTACTTATCATCAAGCTAGCTCGTTCCAACCTCAAAAATTTTTATTTAACTCTCAAAATTTAGCTGACAAAATTGAACAAAAAAGCGATTCAAATCTCACTGGATATTGGCATCACACCTTCCATGACGATGCCGGTTGTTTGGCTGAAAAATCTTGGTGGCTCGGGCTAGCCGGAGGAAAAATTGTTTTTTCGGGTCAACAGCCTTTATCCATCGGCTATCTGCTAGAGATAGTTGAGCGCTATGTTTTTCGTATCCGCAGCAAGCCAACTCAAAGTGCCATAGGTGATCTCAAAGAAACGCTTTACCTAGATGATCACGATTGCCAGCTAGAGCTATTGCCGGTTTTCTTGAAAAATTTATATGAATTGAAGTTAGTTCAGCCCGAAGAAGTTCAGCATGCTGTACGGCTTAGAGTAATGCAAGACCTAGATCAGGTGCTGTTTAGCTACTCCGGACAGGCTCAGTTTAAATCAGAAGCCGATCTCTCAACTCAAACCCTGATTCCTGGGTTTAGGCTCTCAGAAACACTGGCCCAGGCGCGTCGCCGACAGCTAATCTGGGAGCAGGTTAAGCGCGTGATTCCCAATCTCGATAGCAAGCTTTCCGTTCATGAAGAAGCGGTTGGAGCCTCTTCCATAACCGATCGCCAGGAAAAATATTTAAGAGCCCTGCTCTCCCACGGCGCAACCCTAAATTCAATTGCAGTAGCTCTGGCTCAAGACACTCTAGAAATTGCTAGAGGTCTGGCAAAGTTGGCGGAGCAGGGGCTGATTAGAGTCGAATTGCCGTCCCGCAAAACAGCATCTGACATTTTAATTGTCGATGACTCTCCCGTCATGCTACAGCAGTTCAAGCGGTTGGTTTCTAGTTGGGGATATCGGGTGCGATCGCATGATAATCCTGTGACTGCGGTAGAAACTATGCTGGAGCTACGACCAGCCATTGTTTTCCTAGATATCAATATGCCAGAGATTTCTGGCTTCGATTTATTGAAGCAGATTCGGCGTCATCCGACCATTGCGGCTACTCCCTTAATTATGCTGACGGCAGAACGTACGCTCTCAAATAACTGGCGATCGCAATGGAGCGGGTGTGAGTTTCTCTCAAAACCCCTTGCTACAGAGGAAATCCCTAGATTTGAAGCAGAGTTAAGAGAGTTGTTAGTGTCAGTCATTCCGGCTGCAACGCCCGGTTAAAATTCCGATTGAGGAAGACGCTAAATCAGGTCAGGTTTAATCTACCCAAAATATGAGGAAAATATTTATTTGCAGGAATATAAAACGTGAATTATTTTATGCCTAGGGCTGAGCCGGTGCTCGTGCTAGCCCTATTCTTTCTAACATCTTTCTGGCAACAGGTTAGGGTTTCTCTATCCCCGTCTATAGCCGTAGTCAATCTCCTGTCTTGCTCGCCTTGCCAAAGGGGAAATAAGGATGATTGACCAGCCAAAACTGGAGCAATTTGGAACTCAGTAAACCTGTGCCTGACTGACTTGAGCGACCGCTTTCTATTAGCTTTCTATTAGCCCGTTGCTAATGGCCCTAGTTTTCAATGGTGGTCATTCTTTGCCACAAAAAATAATCAATGATAAGCAGTCAATCAATTCGCCTTATCTTTATCAAGTCTTAGTTTAGAAAGCCTGTTTATTTAAGTTGTCGGAAATTTATAAAAAGCCCCTATGCTTAGTTCCGGATATCGCAATTTTGCCTAGAAGTTTGTTGTGGAGATCCAGAAAATATCAGATTTCAAGGAGAGGCTTAGTATGCAAATTTTAGTGGTTGATGATAGTGCTGTGGATCGGCAGTTTTTGTCAACATTGCTTGAAGATATGGGGCATCGAGTGGAGGCCGCAGACAGCACAAAAGGCGTTGTAGATAAGCTTTCTACCGGCGAGTATAGCTGCCTGTTTTTAGATATTGTCATGCCCGAGCAGGATGGTTATAAATTTTTGCGGGAGATTCGCACTAACCAAGTAACGGCTCGGCAAAACGTGATTTTTTGCTCTAGTAAAAAGACTCCTGTAGAAGTTAAGTACGGCCTCAAGCGGGCGGGGGCAAATCACTATATTACCAAGCCTGTCAGCCGAGAACGGCTGGAAGAGGTTTTGCAAAGCCTTTAAGTCTATATTCATTTTCTAATTAATTTTCCTATGACAGATTCCTTTGAGGCAGATTTCGATTCCCCAGCTCTGTCAGATAGCTCATATTTTTTGACTCAGGTTGGTAGTCGACGCCTAGCTTTTCCCGCCGCCAATATTGCCGAAGTAATCCTAGTAGACCGATCGCAGGTTTTGAGCTTGCCCTTCTATCAACCTGGTTTCTTAGGCATTGTGCACATTCAGGGTCAGCTGGTGCCGCTGGTGGCGCTGCAGTTCTTGCTAGAGGGAGCCAGCGGGGTGACGCGGGAGGTCTTTAATGCCGTACAGCTAAATGCCAGTTCTCCGCTAGCCGGGATTGCGCTGGCGATCGATCAGCTCGTGGGCAACTGTACCGCCGACCAGCTTGCTCAAGATTCGACTATCCAGCCGTTTAATTCTGAACTTGTCCCGGCAGATCTTTGGCAGCCCCGCCGCTGGATACCCCTGGCCGCCTAAACGGCCTGCCTCTGCTGCCAGTTCGAACCGGGCCTCTGGCCCAAATCTCTCTACAGTTTTGACTTATTTTTAGTGGGACTCATCTATGAAACGTCGACGTTTATTTAATCAGCTAACTCTAGGAGCGATCGGGGCTGGGGTGGCTTCTGCCTGTAGCACTTCTCCCACGGTGTTTACGCCCAACAGCAGCAGTGGCGGTGATACCCCTCGCATCGAATGGCGCATGGCCACCAGCTGGCCCGAAAACCTGGACATTGTGTTTGGTACGGCCCAGCGGATGTGCGATCGCATCAGCGAGCTCACCCAGGGCAATTTCTCCATTACGGCCTTTCCGGCCGGGGGAATTGCGCCGCCGCTAGAAATTCTCGATACGGTGCAGGCTGGAACGGCTGAATGTGGCCACACGGCTGGCTACTACTACACCTCGAAAAACCGCGCCTTTGCCTTCGCCACCAGCATGCCCTTCGGCCTCAACCCCCACCAGCACGTTTCCTGGCTCTACGGAGCTGGGGGGCTAGATCTGATTCGGAGCATCTACGGTGATTTTGGCGTGATCAACTTTCCAGCGGGCAGCACCGGCAACCAGATGGGCGGCTGGTTTCGCAACAAAGTCAACTCCGTCAGCGAAATGCAGGCGATTAAAATGCGGATGCCGGGGCTGGGTGGCGAAGTGCTGAAACGGATGGGGGCTGAGGCCCAAAATCTGCCGCCGAACGAGATTTTGCTGGGCCTAGAGCGAGGCAACATTGACGCCGCAGAGTGGGTGGGGCCTTACGAAGATGAAAAGCTGGGACTCAACCAGTACGCCTCCTATTACTACTACCCCGGCTGGCACGAGCCGGGCACCACCTACGAACTCGTCGTCAACCAGGCCGCCTGGGAGCGGCTGCCAGCAGAGTACCGCCAGGCGGTTGAGCTGGCTGCCTTTGAAGCTCAGGTCAGAATGCTGGCCGAGTATGATGCGGTCAATCGCGAGGCCCTGCAGCGGCTGATTAGCTCTGGCACCGAGCTAATTTCCTACACTCCAGAAATTATTCAGGGGGCACGCACGGCGGCCAACGATCTCTATGCCGAGTACGCCAGCCAGGATGCCAGCTTCCGGCAAATTTACGACAACTGGAATGCCTTTCGAGGGGGCATCTATCGGTGGAATAACATCAACGAGCGCAGCTTTGCCGAGTTGATTTCCTCAGATACCTAAGCGGATTTCATCTAGCGGATTTCATCTCAAAGAGTATCCGCACCACAGATGCTATCAACCCAAGCGGCTGGTCTTACCAACGACCTGAATCAGTAGTTGGCCGGAAGTTAGACGGAAAACTCTAACTCCGATTCAGGCCCTAATTTAGGCCCTAACTCAAGGCCCCAACACCGGTCGAGAACTGGATTGTTGTTCAAGGTTTAGCAACGTAATCGCGACATAATAGCAGGAGCCAAATTACCATGACTGTCCCTGGCCAGAATACCTGGGAAGCCTCCAAGTACCCTGTTGATGCCCCTGCCGATCCCCCTGTCACTACCAGCCAGGAGGCATTGACCTCCCCTGCCGGTCGGAAGACTAAAACAGAGGGTGCGCCCGCACTTCAGGTCGTGCCCAATGAATCTTTTTTGCCCCGCAGAGGTCTCGGCATTGGCTTCAAAGCCACGGTTCTGGCGGCGGTGTTTGGCGTACTGCCGGTGCTGGTGGTCGGCAACGTGGCCTATCAGTCGGCTAACCAGTCGATTACAGAGCGGATTGCTCAAGAAGAAATTGCCGGGGTAGATCAGCTCTCCGACCAGCTGCGCCGGTTTTTGCAGGAGCGGGTCGCCAACGCTAGCACCGTCGCCAACATCACTCAGGAATCGGGTCTGTTTGACAGCGATCTAGATTTGGGGCAAAAAGCGGCGGTCACCGCACAGCTCAATCGGGAGCTGACCCAGTTTGTGCAGGACTATCGCACCTACTCCAGCCTGGGAATATTCGACGTCAATGGCGATGTTTTAGCCCAGTCTCTGGGCTCTGCTCAGGAGGTAAACCAGCGGGGGGCGGCCTATTTTCAGCAGGTGCTATCGATTCAGGCTCCGGTGATTAGTGAGCCGGTGGCGGTAGAGTCTGCCATGGCCAATGCTGCGGCTGTCTATGTAGCGGTGCCGGTCAAGGATGTGGCGGGGACAGTGCTTGGGGTCGTGGTGGCCAAGATTCCGGTGGAATTTATCGGCAATGCCATTCTGCGGACCGCTAGTTTGGGCGAAGACACCCAGTACCGACTAGTGGACAGTGCCGGCGAGATTTTCCAGAGTCTGCCCGTCGATCCTGAGAATCCTCAGGTGGGGTTGCCCCTAGCTGATCTGCTGGCCAATTTCGCCAATGTCAACGCTCAAAAACAGCGTCAGGCCTGGATCGAGACGGCCCAGGGTCAGGAATTTCTCAATGCCTACGCGCCGCTGCAGGGCTTTGATGCCCTGAACTGGAGTGTGGTCACTTCCAGTAATACAGACCTAGCGTTTTTGCCCCAGCGCCAGCTGCTGCAGACGATTGTAGTGGGTACGCTGCTGACTGGAGTTACGGCGGTACTGCTGGGGATTGTGCTGGCTAGGCGCGCTACCCGGCCAGTTAGCCAGGCGGCGAGGGCCGTGGAACTGCTGGGGCAGGGACAACTCGACGCCCGCGTGCCGGTGCGAGGCAATGATGAACTGGCCATTCTGGGCATGAACGTGAACCGCATGGGCGACCAGATTCAGGGCTTGCTGGCCACCCTGCGACAGAATGCTGAGCAGCTGGGGTTACAAAACGACGTGCTAGCTGACTTGGCCCGTCACGAAGCACTGATTCAAGGGGATGCCCAGGCGGCGGCGACCTCCTTTAGTGAAGCGATCGCTCGGACTTTGCGCTTAGACGGGGTGAGCGTTTGGCTGCTACAGCCAGAACAGACTCGGCTGCTGTGTCTGACCCGCTATCAGCAGGGCGGGGGTGAGGTTGATGTCGTGACCTCTCTGTTTACCGCCGAGGTGCCGGAGTATTTTGGGGCGATCGCCCAGAACCAAACCCTGAGCGTGGCCAATATTGCTGTCCACGGAGCGAGCCGCGAGCTAAAGGCTCAAAACGCCCTGGCTAGAACCACCGTTTCCCTACTGGAGGTGCCGATTCAGATTGCCGGTACCGTGGTGGGCAGTCTGCGCTGTGAGCACAGCGGCAGCCCCCGCGACTGGCGGGCTGAGGAGCAAACCTTTATTGGCTCTGTGGCCAACCTGATTTCGCTGGCCCTGGAGAGCGAACTGCTGCAGGGAGAGGTGAGCCACCTGCTAGACGTGGTGTCGGAAGTAGAAGAGGGCAACCTGACGGTGCAGGCTCGGGTGAGCGATCGCACCACCGGCCTGGTTGCCGATACCTTCAACCGCCTAATTGAGCGACTGTCGGATGTGCTCAATCAGGTGACGGATACGGCCCAGCAGGTGACGGCGGGCGCAAACCAGCAAAAAACTCAGGCCAGCCTGATTGCGGCCAATGCCGACAGGCAGGTGACCGGGGTAAACCAAATTCTGAAGCTGACGGCCCAGGTCGAGACCCTGGCCCAGGACACCGTTCGCCAGGTCGCAACCACCAGCGCCTCTCTGCAAGCGGTGCAGACGACGGTGGTTGAAGGCCAGCAGGCAATTACCAACCTAACCTCGGGGATTGGCATTTTGCAGGAAGGCAGCGATCGGATCATTCAGCAGATGAAGACCCTGGGCGAATTTGTCGGCCTGGCCGATCAGTTTGTTCAAGACCAGACCCAGGTGGCCTCTCTGACCCAAACCCTGGCCCTGAACGCCTCTCTGGTGGCCGCCCGCGCCGCCGAACAGCGCGACCCCCGCCAGTTTGTGGTGGCGGCGCGAGAGTTTAGCTCCATTGCCAACCAGGTCAGCCAGCTGGCCCAGCAAACCAACAACAGCCTGACCACGCTAGAGCAGCGCAGCGCTCAGATTCAAAGCGTCGTGTTTGCCGTCGATGCCGATGTGCAGCGGCTGGGAGGGCTGGTGGAAGAGTTTACCCAGGGGGTGGGCCAATCTCGGCAGGTGTTTAGCGATGTGCAAACGGTGACGGTGGCGGCGGTCGAGGCCGAAACGGCGGTCACCCAGGTGAGCCAAGACATTGTGGGGGCGGTGCAGGAAGCGGCAGCGGTGGTACGCACGATTACCGACATCGCCACCCAAACCGCCGGACTGACCCAGAACAATCGCCTGCAGTCGGAGCAGATGGAGGCCCTGTCGTACCAGCTGCTGGAAACCATTCAGTTCTTCCAGCTGCCGGCTGAATTCGAGGCTTCCGGTGATGATGGCGATACCCAGGTGTTCGCTCCAGTGGAGGCCAGGCGCACCCCATGAGCCTCGGGTCTGCTGTTCTGCTCATTTAGTTCTTCTGCTCATTTAACTGAATCGTTATCCAGGTGATTTCATGTCAACTGCCATTCCCCCCAGGCCCCAAGCAGCGGAAAAAACGCCTCCAACCGGTGCCAGACATCGCCCACAGAAGCCCACGACGGCGGCGTTTGGGCTGCGGTGGCAGGCAACGCTGCTGGCGATCGCCGTGGGAGTCGTGCCGGTGGTAACGATCGGCGGCCTGACGGCCTGGATGACTCGCCAGGTCGGCATTCGCAACGCCGAACAGCAGCAGCTAGGGCAGGCTCAGCTGCTGGCCGATCGCCTGCGGGATGTGCTGGCCGAGCGATCGCGGGACGCCCAGCTAGTCGCCAGCCTGGCCATGTTTGCAGAACGTGACCGCCGCCTGGCGACGCCATCGGCCCAGAAAAAACAGGTGCTAAATCAGGTGGTGGCGGAGAGCGAAGCCGTCAGTATGGCCTTTCTCGACCCCCAGGGCCAGCCTCTGGTGCAGTCTGATGCCAGCAGTCCGCTGCCTGAAGACCTGGGCGATCGCGACTTTTTTCAGCAGGCGATGCAGTCGCGGCAGACGACCCTAGCCACGCTCGCTGCCGAGGCCAATGAACAGGGGCAGATCGAACTGGTGGCCCCGGTGATCGATCGCAGCAGCAACCAGCCAGTGGGGGCAATCTGGATGCAGATTCCCCTGGCCGCGATCGCGCCGCTGTTTGATCACCATTCAGAAGGCGGCAGCAACTGGCATTTCTTCGCCGGGGCGGGCGAGTTTGTGGCCGGTAGCCAGCCCAGCTATCTGGGCAGTCCGGTCGCGCAAACGTTTAGCGGCATAGCGGAACAGCATGCCTCCCGGCAGCCCGCTGCCGCCATTGGCCCGGCTGCCGGTGGCCAGGCGCTGGTTAGCTACGCGCCCGTAGGCAGCATCGATGGCCTGGGCGACCCCAACCTGGGGGCACTGCTCACCACCGATACGGCGATCGCTCTGGCCTCAATTCGGCAGCAGATGCTGATCTGGCTGCTGGGCACGGCAGCGGTGGCCGGAGCTGGGGCGATCGCCCTGGTCTGGTTTGCCAGGCGCACCGTCGCCCCCATCGTAGCCGCCACCCAGGCGATCGAAAGCCTGAAGCAAGGAGACTTTGACCGCCGCCTCACAGGCCAGGGCCAGGGGGAACTAGCGGCCCTTAGCACCACCATTGACCAGCTGGCCCAGCACCTGCAGTTGACCTTTGCTAGGCTGGCCCAGACCCAGGCCGATCTAGAGCAGCAGCTTGGCCAGCACACCACCGGTTTAGACGACCAGACCCAGGCGTTGCAGCACGAGCTAGACCAGCTCGTGAGCGCCTTTTCAGCCGTCAGAATGGGAGATCTGACCACTACGGCGGCGATTAACCCGACGGTGATGGGCCAGCTGGCCGCCGCCTTTAATCAGCTAATTGAGCGGCTGGGTCAGACCCTAGCGCCGGTATCGACTATGGCCACAGAAATTACCCAGTCGGCTGGTGACGTAGAAACCCTAGCCGTAGAGATGGCCAGTCAGACCGATCGCCAAGTGCAGTCGGTCAGCCGGGTTCAGTCGCTGGTAGAAACCATTCAAACCCTGTCTCAAGAGCACCGGCAGCAGGTGACCGTGACCGTCGATGCGATCGCCCAGGGGCAGATAGCCATAACCCAGGGCCAGCAGGACATGGCCACCATGAACAGCGACGTGGGCAACCTGCAGCGAGAAACCCAGCAGATGGTTGGCCGCACCCAAACCCTGACCAGCTACGTCGATTTGGCCACCCAGTTTGTCAAAGACCAGAAGCGGATTGCCTCCCTGACGCGGGTGCTGGCCCTAAACGCCTCCATGCTGTCCACCCGCGCCTCTGAACAGCAAGACCCTACCCAGTTTGCCGCTGTCACTCGCGAGTTTGAGACCATTGCTAGCCAGGTGAACGATCTGGCCGCCGAAACCAACCAAAGCCTGGTGCTGCTGCAGCGCCGCACCGAGCAGATTCAAACCGTGGTGTCGGGTCTAAACCACGACGTGGAGGGCATTAGCCAGCAGGCCGACAGTCTCAGCTCGGGGATCAGCCAGTCAAATCAGGCCTTGGAGCACATTCGCACCGCCATGGCTCAGGTGGCGACCCTAGGGCAGCAGGTAACTCAGGTCAGTCAGGCGATCGCAGGTGGAGCCGACACCACCCTGGAATCGATTCAGACCATGGCCCAGGTTGCCGCCGCCACTTCCACTCAGGCCCACGCTACCCGCCTCCAGTCGCAGTCTTTGGCGGCGATCGCCCGCAGCCTCGATCGCAACGTCACCTATTTTCACCTGCCCGCTCTAGCCCCTGCGGCATTCCCCGCCTCGGCGGCTGAGGCCAATGCCAGCAGCGACGTAGCGGCGGAGCCAGAGCCAGAGCCAGAGCCAGAGCCAGAGCCAGAGCCAGAGCCAGAGCCTAATGCGATCGAGGTTCACCCCTGACGGTCTGCTTGGCCCACCCTTCTCGACCTGACGCCTGTTCACCCTGATCTTCCGTTGTTAAACCACCATGCTTAATCCTGACCAAGCCGCCTCGGCCCCGGATAACGGCAGCCATTCCCCCGATCAGTCTGCGGATTTGATTGAAGCTCAGCTGCAGCAGGAACTGCGCAGTATGTTCGAGGTCGATACCCAAAAGGGCCTACAAACCTACCTCGACCAGGCGGCACGGCTACAGCCTCAGTCGTGGGCCAAAGAGATTCAAACTCTGTATCGGGTCATTCACACGATCAAAGGCGGGGCCGTGACCGTAGGGGCTGAAGGGATTTTGCAGGTTGCCACCAGCCTCGAAGACCTGCTCTCCGATCTGCGCCATTTGACTACGGCCCCGCCGCTCGAAGACCGCCAGCTCAACGACATGCTGGTAGAAGCAGGCGAGCTGATCGCGGCCACGCTGCCGATCGCCAATCGCAGCCAGCCGCCTCAGCTGCAACCCGCCCTGCAGCGCCTGCAGCAGATCCGAGACCAGGTGCAGCAGGCCTATTTGCCCCAGTGGTCTGAACAACAACAGATTCAGCAAGACTTTGCCCAGCAGGGGCTAGAGCTTGTCGTGCTAGATCTAGAAATTGCCCTAGAACAGCTGCCGCCCTCCGGCCCCCTGCCCGAATCGATTGTTCCGATCGCCCGCCACCTGATCGATCAGCTCGGCCAAATTGGCCAAGACGTAGACTTCTCGGTGGGCTGGAGTGACCTCCTCCAGCAGGCCGAGACCCTGCTGGGCAAGCTCGACCTGTCCTTCTGGCGCAGCCAGTGGCCCCGACTGTTCCAGGCTCTAAAAGACTGCGCTAGCCAGGCAGGGCAGCCGGTCGCCTTTGAGCTGGTGCTGAGCAAAGAACGGGTGCCGCCTGCCTCGGCGGCAGCGGTGGAGGTCGCCGCTCCTGAGGTTGCTGACAACAGGCTGGAGGCGGAGGCGGCCGACTTTGGAGACTTGCTAGGAGACGTAGAGCGCTTTTTCGATCGCCTCGATGGCCTGGATCTAGACTTTGCTGAGGAACCCGCCGAGGCCAGCCCCGCCGCCCCAGCCCCCGAGCCGATCGCCGCCCCAGTGGACGATTGGGTGCTGCCCCCCGATGCCCAAACCTGGGTGATTGAGCCGTTTGATCTGGCTGCGATCGATACCGACACGCGATCGCAGCCAGCCCTCTCCGCCAGCGATCGGGTATCGACCCCAGCGCCAGCCGATGCTGCAGCTGTGGCCCCAAACCCCGACCCAACCGCCGCCAACCCTAGCCAAGACACGGTGCAAATTCCTGTGCCCCTGGCCAAGCTAGATCAGTCAGCCCAAGACTTGATCAGCACGCTGCTGTCGGCTAGAAGCACCCAGGGTCTGTATCAGGTGCTGCAGGGCCAAATTTTACAGATGGTGGCCTTGGCCCAGGAGGGCGTTCAGTACGCCACCCAGCTGCGCCAAATTCAAGAAGACTACGCCCTGCTCGACAACTTCAAAATTTCGGTGCGGGGAGGCAGTCGCCCCACGCTGGAGCGCTATCGGCAAGGCTATACGACCGTCAACCGCCTGCTAGAAACCAGCCTCAGGCTGTCTGAGCTGGGGGCCGAGGCCGGCAAATCAACCCAACAAATGACAGACAGCCTGCAGTACCTCGACAGTCGGGTGCTCAAGCTGCAGACCACCGTGGAAGACAGTCGGCTAGTGCCGTTCAGCAATCTGGGCTTCCGGGCGCGGGCGATTCTCCGCGATCTGACCACCCGCTTTCAAAAGCCGGTTCGCCTAGTGGTGGTAGGCGAACGCATCGAGCTAGACGTGGGTACCGCTCGCAGTCTAGAGCCCGCCCTGCTCCACCTGATTCGCAATGCCTTTGACCATGCGATCGAACCCGTGGCCGATCGCCAGCGGCAGGGTAAATCTGAGCAGGGGACGCTCACCCTGACCCTGCGGCGGCAGGGCAGCGCCTATCAGCTCGATGTCGAGGATGACGGTCGCGGCATTGATGCCCAGGCGGTGCAGGCGCGGGCCAAATCGCTGGGGCTACCCCTCATCCAAACCGACACAGCGGCAGATTTGCTGGCGGTGATTTGTCAACCTGAGTTTAGTTCCGAAACTCAGGTCAGCGACCTCTCCGGGCGCGGGGTGGGTATGGATGTCGTCGTGGCGCAGATGCAAAAACTCGGCGGCAAACTCACCCTCGACACCGAGCTGGACATCGGCACCACCTTTCATCTCCAGTTCCCGGTGCCCCACCTGCTGGTCTCTTGTGTGGTGATACAGGCGGGCGATCGCAGCTTTGCCATTCCCACCGAAGATATTCGCACCACCACCCTGTTCGAGTCGCTAAAGGCCACCCCTGTTACCGACCTCAATGCCCTGCACTCCTGGCAGGTCGAGACGGCGGATGGCACCATCCCCGGATTAGACATTTTGGACTACTGGCAGCCCCAGGGCACCCGGCGATCGCCGGATAATACCGCCATCTGTGTCTCGGTGCAGTCGAGCTTGGGCAGCCATAGCGCCTGGCTAATTGCCGATGAGCTGCTGGGCCAGACCGATCTAATCATCAATCCGCTACCCTCCCCCCTCCAGCCGGTCGAGGGGCTGATGGGCATGAGTCTGCAACCCGACGGCACGCTGCTGCCCGTGCTCAACGCCCCAGCCCTGGTAGAGCGGCTGCATCTTGCACCGAAAACTGCGGCAGAAGCGGGCTTGACCGACCCGATCAGCTACCCAGAAACGGGCGTTACCACCCCCACCATTTTGATTGTGGATGATGCGGCTCTGATGCGCCGCCGCCTGGAGGCCAGCCTGACCACCCAAGGCCATGAGACTCACACCTGCGCCGATGGCCTAGAAGCCTGGAACTGGCTCCAGGCCAACCCCCTACCGGCGTTGATCATCACCGATATTGAAATGCCGAATATGGACGGGTTTACCCTGATCGATCGCTGTCGTCAAAGCGATATTCAAACGCCAGTGCTGGTGGTTTCTAGCAGGCTATCGGAAGACTGGTTTGAAGAAGCCCGCCGCGTCGGCGCGACCGACTACCTGACCAAAGGGTTCTCGACCTCAGAACTGCTCCAAAAAGTCGAAGAGCTAATGCAATAGCCAACCCTTGAATGAATGCCACTGAAACAAGCCCTCAAAATCGCTGAAAGCCTTGCTCTACCGTAGGGTGGGCACTGCCCACCAATCTCAACTCAGTGACATTCGCTCATTGAATAGATTGACCAGCGGAAGAGGCGATCGGTCGTTGGCAGGCACAGCGCAAATGGCATAGCCAGATTGCCCCAGGGGCAAGGCTTCCTGTCAACGACGGTGGCAAGTTATATCAAATCCGCTCTGAGAAACCCCGACTCAAAACAAAGATCTCGTAGGGGCATTGCACTGTGTCACCCGACGTAAGGTTGTCCCCCCAAGATACGACATAGAGTTGTGCCCCTTCGGCGCTTTAGCGGTAGAACAAGTAAGACGTTTTAAAGCCGTTGTGACCGGAGGT
>JBARVV010000107.1:0-21760 GCA_049646445.1 Nodosilinea sp.
CAGAAAATCTGGGTCAGGTCGAGGCGCGCTAGACTCAAAGACATGGCTGAGGTGCTTAGAATTCAATACTTTGAGCGTAACCCTCAGCCTTTCTTTCGGCACTCTTTTCCTTGTCGAACTCAGGTTCTTTTAGGGATTGGCTCTAATCAGTGAAGCCCTATGAGCTGCTGAGATAGTTTGGAATACTCCTTTGCTCTCGGCACCCAATGCTACGCAGAATTGACCATTTGATAGATGCCGCAGTCACCAGGCCAGAGCTTTTGTAATGGTCGTAAACGCAGAGGCTATGGGGTTTAGCCAGCGCACGGGGGCAGGTCGCGGGGCGGCAGCCAGCTCTGGCAGGTCGTCTTTGCAGAGGGCTTTGTGCTCGGGTGGGGTGGCGGGGTTGGTCATATAGTCGCGCAGCCAGGTGCAGCTCTTGGCCATTAGGTCATCGAGGTCAAAGTTCCAGAGGATGACGGTGCCATCGGAGCTGGCGCTGGCGAGGGTTTGCCCATCCGGGCTAAAACTCACGCTCAAGACCGAAGACGAATGGCCTGCCAGAGTTTGCAGTTCGCGACCGCTGACATCCCACAGCTTGACGGTGCGATCGTCGCTGGCGGAGGCGAGGGTCCGGCCATCCGGTGAAAAACTTACACTCTTGACACCAGCCGAATGGCCTTCGAGGGTTTGCAGTTCATGACCACTGATGTCCCACAGCTTCACTGTACCATCGTCGCTAGCGCTGGCTAGGGTCTGCCCATTGGAGCTGAAACTCACGCTCCTGACATCAGCCATATGACCTTTTAGGGTCTGTAGTTCGCGGCCGCTGACATCCCATAGCTTCACTGTGCCGTCAGCGCTGGCGCTGGCAATCGTCTCACCATCAGGAGCAAAACTCGTGCTCCAGACTATATCCGGATGACCTTCCAGAGTATGCAACTCTTGACCATTGATATTCCACAGCTTCACTCCGTCGGCGGTGGCAGCAGCAATTTTCTCACCGCTGGGATCAAACTCTACACTGTAACTCCAATATGTACTGGCTAATATGCGTAATTCCCGCCCACTTCTATCCCACAGTCTTATGTCGTCTTTGCCCCCACTGGCGAGGGTCTGACCATCTGGAGAGAAGCTCACGCTCCAGATATCCCATTGACCTTCTAGAGTATGCAACTCTTGACCATTTCTGTCCCACAGCTTCACTGTGCCAACTTCATGAGCACTGGCTAGGATCTCGCCGTCCGGGGCAAAACTCACACTCCAACTTGCACCTGAATAGGTTTCCATTGTTTGCAATTCCCGGCCACTTTTATCCCACAATTTCACCATTCCATCGTCGCTAGCACTAGCAAGGGTTTGGCCATCTGCGGAAAAGCTTACACTCCTGCCCCGATCCGAATGGCCTTTTAGGGTTTGTAATTCGCGACCGCTACGGTCCCATACCTTCACCGTGCCATCGCTGCTGGCACTGGCTAGGGTCTTACCATCGGGAGCGAAACTTACACTCTCGCTAAAACCATCAAATTCTTCTTCGCTCTGTATTACGTGATTGCTAATGTCCCACAACGTCAAAAAACTAGATGCTTCCGCACCTACAGCATTACCACCAGGAACTGAGCTGATAACAGCTAAAGTTTGGCTATCTGGGGAGAAGCTTACGCCTGCTGGCAAAGCATTAGCATCCAGGGTTTGCAACTCGTGACCGCTTTTATCCCACAGCTTCACCCTGCCATCGCTGCTGGCGCTAGCCAGAGTTTGGCTGTCCGGGGCGAAACTCACACTATTCACCCCAGATGAATGGCCCTCCAGAGTTTGTAGCTCGTGACCGCTGACATCCCACAGCTTGACGGTGCCATCGGCGCTGGCGCTGGCGAGGGTCTGCCCATCTGGGGCAAAACTCACACTATTCACCCTATCCGAATGGCCTTCCAGAGTACGCAACTCGTGACCGCTGACATTCCACAGCTTGACGGTGCCATCGTCGCTGGCGCTGGCGAGGGTTTGCCCATCCGGGCTAAAACTCACACTCCTGACCCTATCCGAATGGCCTGCCAGGGTATTGCGGTGTAAATAGCCGGGGTAGTTATAGATTTCTCGCAGAGCAGAAGCGGCCTGCAGCTTAGCCTCGGGGCGAATGTCCCTAGATGGGGGCGCACTGAAGCGATTTGAAGCATTAGCCTTTTGCTTGGCGTAGCTCACAGGGGTGGGGGCCAGTGCTTGGGCCTCAAGGCTTTGGATGCCCTGCCCCAACTCCATAGCTTTGAGCCAGGCATTGAACTGTAGGTCGGCCGCCATCAGGTTTTCTACGGTTAAACTCTCGGCCCTGATGTCGGCATTGAGGGCTAAATTTTCTGCCCGTTTCGTTTCATTTTCTGCCCGTGCTGTGGCCACCCGCTCCGCCGCCGCATTCTCCTCAGCAATGCCGGTTTGTACTTGGGCAATGGTGGCCTGGCGGTTGGCTTCGGCTTCGCCCGCTACGGCTCGCTGCTGGGCCGCTTCGGCCTGCTGCCGCTGGGTCGCTTCGGCCTGCCGCGCCACCTCAGCCTGTTGCCGCTGCTCATTCGCTTCCTCACTGGCCGTTTCGGCAACGTCCTTTTGCTCCAAAGCATCCGCTTCTGCGACCTTGGCATCGTTCAGGGCTGCTTCTGCATCCGCCTCCGCCTTTAGCGCCCGTTCCCGCTCTGCACTCGCCTGTTCCGCCGCCTCATCGGCCCGCTGAGCTTGGGCCAGGGCCACATTCCGCTGCCCCAAGGCATACACCGACAAGCCCCCCAACAGCACCCCCCCCCCGGTCAACCCTGCAATTAGCGGCATCGCCGGTTTCAGCCGCTCCCACCAGCTTTCCGGCCACTGCTCCCGAATCCACCGCAGGTCAAACACCTGGGCATAGATTGGGTTCCGCACCCGCAGCACCGTCCCCACCCGCTTCACAATCCCCGCCAGCTTTAGGTGCGCCTTCAATATCGACTGGTCTTCGTCGTACACCGGCTGCCGCCCCTGCTGCACCGCCCGATAGATGCCCAACACCCCCAGCACATCGGATTCCGGGGCGCGCCCCGTCAACATGCTTTGCACAAACTGTAGGTTGTTATCTTGCTCCCGCCGCTCGCCAAAAAACAGCTCGCCAATTAACCCATCTACCGCCGCTTCCGTCCAGGCAGGTCGGGGCTGCTGCACCACCGCCTCGCACACCCGCTGGGTCAGGTAGGGGTGCCCCTCCGTCCATTTCAGTATCCAGCCCAGCACCTGCTGCGCCTCGGCGGTGGGCAACCCAAACCCAGCCGCCAGGGGCAGCGCCTCCGGTAGCGCAAAGTCTTTTAGCTCGACCAGGCTGCCGATGTTAAACGGCGTCCGCTTTTGGTCGGCAATTAGCTCACTGGGCGTCGCTACCCCCAGCAGCACAAACGACAGCCGCTCAAAGTCGGCATTCTCGGCCCGCGCCGTAAAGCAGGAGCGCAGGGCAATAAAAAAGTCGTCGGTAAAGCCCAAACTCAGGGTGCTGTCGATTTCGTCGATAAACACCACCAGCCGCTCTGGCACCTGGGGCAGCACCACATCTTCTAAAAACTGCACCAGCCGCTGGGCCTCGCCCAGGGCACCGTGGGCTTCCCACCAGGTCATCAGCTCTGGCAGCAGTCTGAGCTTGCGGGCCAGCTCCGTCAGTAGGCCAAAGTACCACTTGTCGGCGGTGGTGGTCTGCGCCCCCAGCCGCTGCAAATCCACAATTGCCGTCTGCACTCCTTCCTCGGCCTGCAAGCGCTCCGCCGTCGCCACCATCAGGCTCGACTTGCCCATCTGCCGCGAGGTCAAAATGTAGGCATACTCACCGCGACGACAGAGCTGAAACAGCTCAGCGTCGGCCTGCCGAGTCAGATAGGTGCCATCCTGGGCCTGAACGGTACCACTGGTGGTAAAAACAACCGGCTTATCCACGCAGGTGCTCCTGAAAGTACTCGGCATAAAGATGACAGCGGGGCTGGACCTGACGACCCACGCGCCGCACCAGGCCCGCCCGTTCTAAGCGGCGCAGCACCTGTTCGTCGCGACAGGTTTGGCTATGAATTACTTGCAGCATCCCCTGCACTAAGGGTGCTTTGTCATCCATACGAAACAGGTGATAACGCAGGTGCCCGCCAAAGGGGCCTTGGTCGAAGGTGGCGGCATCAAAGAGACCAGCGGCGGACATGTTACCGCTGGCCACCTCGTACAGCGCCTTGCGGGTTAGGTAGGGGTGGCCACCCACCCAGGTCATCAGGGTCTGCTGATCGACGGGGCTGAGCACCTCATTGTGGCGGCGGTTTAGCTCGGCCACCTCGGCCTCGTTAAAATCTTTTAGCGTCAGCGAGGTGCCCACGTTAAAAGGCGACTGGTTCAGGTCTTGAATCAGCTGGTAGGGCTCGGTGCAGGTCACCATCGCCAGATCGAGCCGCTTCCACACTGGCTCAACGGCCCGCTCGTTGTGCCAGCTGCGCAGCAACGAGAAAAACTCATCCCGAAAGGGGGCGGCAATCAGCTTATCTACCTCATCCATAGCCAGAAAGATTGACTGGTTTACCTCCGCCAGCAGATAGTCTTGCACGTAGTAGGTGCAGCGCAGCGGGTTGCCCAGAGACTTGTACTTATCCCAGTAGGCATCCACCTGGCTAGGCAAGCGCAGGCTTACTGTCATCCACTCGCAAAAGCGGCGATAAAACAGATCATCTTCGGTGAGGGCGGCGGTCTCTAACCGCTGAAAGTCGAGAAAGACCACCCGCTTTTGCTGCTGCCGGGCCTGGGTAATGGTGCGAATTAGCAGCGAGCTTTTGCCCATCTGGCGCGGGCCGAGAATCGTCACCGTACCGCCTTTGCGCTGCAGGGCCGCTAGCGCCTTGGCGTCCTCGGCCCGCTCGATATAAAACTCCGAGTCAGTGTCCATCGACCCCTCGGGGGGCTCTAGCGGTATCGCCAAAGGTGTGTGGTGAGCGGGCGGCTGGGCCAGGGGCGTGGGCGGAGCTATGGTAGCAGGAACGTTGCGCTGCATTAGCTTCTGCTTCGCGGCTTCGGTGTCAATGGGCAGCGGGTTTCCGGCCAGGGCGCTCTGCAGCTCGGCGATCAGCTGGGGGGTATCGGCGGGGGTTTCCCAAAAGGCCCACTGCAACGGGTCGAGAGTTTGGTTGAGCGGATAGGGAAAGGGGGCCGTATGGGCCAGCCGCACCGGAAAAATCTTCGGCAGGCCGTGCCGCTGCTCAGCAGCCTCATGGGCCAGTTCTATCTCTTGCTGCACCATTTCGCTTTGCAGCGCCGTGGCCGACAGCAGCACAATCAGCACATCGGCCTGGGTAATCTCGTGCTTAATTTCTTCCACCCAGGGGGTGCCCACGGGCATGGTCTGGTCGATAAACACCTGGTGCTGGCTGCTCAGAGCCTGGTAAATATCCAGGGCCACCGGCTCATCTGGCTCGACCCCGCGCTTGTAGCTGAGGAAAATGCGGGTGCTGGGCGCATTGGAGGCCTCGGGGTTGGGCACCGGGGTAAGTTTACGCGGGTCGTTCGCATCCTCGGGGCCATCCTGGGGGGCAGGCTCCGGTTCGCGGGTGGGAGACAGTCCCTGCTTCAGCACCGGGGTAGCGGTCTCGGGAATGCCCTCCAGGTCAATGGCGGTGAGGCCAAACTCAAAGGCGTCGGGGTAGCTGCGGTTGTAGCCCAGGCCATCGTAAAAGCCCTTGGCAAACTCGATCGCAGCGCGATCTCCAATGGCCCGATTCATGCCGACCACATATGGCCCCAGCGCCGCCAGGGCCGTAGCCTGCACTTCGGAATAGCAGGCGTTGAGCAGCACACATTCGATACCGGGGAATTGCTTAAATAGTCGGGTCAACGCGGCTGTGCTGACCAGCTTGCCTCGGCCCTGACCGTCTTCCAGCACAAGGCCATCTTCCCCCTCGCCGTGGCCCGAGAAATGCACGATATGAGGCTCATGCTCTAGCAAGGCCCGGCGCAGATCGTCGGTGCGCACCGCCCAGCGGGAGGTAATTTCGAAGCGATCGCGCCCCGCAGATCGCTTCAACCCTTCCTGAATTTCGCGCACCTCGGCATCTAACCGCAGGCGACCGGTATCAGTCGGGTTAGCGGCAAGAATCAGGATACGGCGGACGGGGGGCTGGGGCAGCATCGTCAATGTTGAGCGTTAACGGCTCACAGGGGGCACGGCAGTAGCTAATCCACAGGTCTTACGCAGGAATTATGGCATTACTACACCATGTCACGTCCAAAATCGGGAATTGTTTTAGATAGCGCATGAAATGTCAGGTATGTAGGGCTCTTCCGAGCTTTTGGTGACGCTCAAAAATCCGATAAACCTGAGAAGTAGCTCCCTTGAGGTACCCTGCTTATGGAATTGCTTCAATGTCTTCTCCCTCCCAACTACCGTCCAGTGTCCCTTGCGTGGCCTCTGTGCGATCGCCTCGGGTAGGGGCGTAGCGACCATGACCTATCCCTCGGTGTGGGCCTACTTCTCCAGGTTCTCCTGCCGGAGCCGGTGGAATTTCTCCGCCGCACTATCGGCATAGCTCTTGATCGACTCATAGCCCGCCTGAGGACGAGTATCGTGGGCCAGCTCAGGATCGCCCGAATACCACTCCGCCGCCACCCGCTTCACCGCAGTATTCATATCGTGGCCCGCCTGAATCTGCCGCTGTAGGGCACTCTCCAACTTGACCCCCACAATCTGCTGCTGTATCTCGGGATTCTGCAAAAACTCCTGGGGCGACACATCGCGGCCCAGCACATCGTAATCCCAGCCGCAGTTGCTCTTGGGTTTGCCGTCCCAGGAACAGTTGAGATTTTGCGGCATCACCTGCCCCAGGCCCAGCGCCCCCGTGTCAGGGTTGACGGCGGTGTGGTCACCGCCCGACTCTTTGGCGACGATCACCTGGTAGAGCGCGATCGTATCTCCCAGCCGCTCATTGGGCTTGCGGCCATTCAGCGCCCAGACCAAATAGCCCTTCTGCGGAGCCTGGGCCACACCGCCTTGCAACTGCTCCCAGTGCAGATGAGCGCCCGTGCTGCCGCCGGTGTTACCCGTCTTCGCCACCACCGCCCCAGCCCGATGCTCTCCCCCCTTGCAGTGGGATAGGTGAGCCGCCCTAAAGGTGATCTCGGGGAACGCCGAACTGGTCATATCCGCCACCGTGCCATAGCCCTTGGGGTCACTCCAGCAGCGCACCGACACCCGATCGCCCGCGTAGCCGATCGCATGAACCTGCACCCCCTCCGGCGTCGGCAAATCAATACCCGAGTGCATCCGCATCTCCTGGTGGATCGGGTGCATCCGCATGCCAAAGCCCGAGTTGACCGTGTAGCCCGCAATCACATCACCCTTGCTGATCAGGGCTTTAAAGTCATCGTCGTAGAACCCAGCCACCGCCTCAGCCACGGCGCTGACTTTCCTAAACCTTGCCCCCCAGGTTTCATTGGTCTCTTTATCGACCATGACCCAGACTGAGGCGGCGATCGCTCCCACGCAGCCCAGCTTGAGCAACAGCTCGCCCGCCTGCATCGCCGTGCCGATGACGTAGCGCCAGGTGGGCGGCAGCTCTGACCAGTGGGGTTTGTAGTTTTTAACGGTTGAGTTCACTGTGGGTCACCTCCCCATCGGTCACCGTCACATCGAGGGCCAGGCCATTGTCTAAGGCCCAGCGGTAGACCCCGTTACCCAGAGCACAGGCAGGTTGCCCCAACCACTCCAGGGCGATCGCCTCCGATTCCCCCACCAACGCCTTGCGCAGTTCGGCCTTGGTGGCATCGAGGGCAACCGGGTCAGGAGCCACCGCCACGCAGGCTTGCAGACGAGCATCGTTACCCTGCACCCTGGTCACCAACTGCCACGCTGCAGGTTGATGGGTGTTGAACCAAGACCTCACCCCATAGACCGGGCTATAGAAATGCCCCTGCCCCGGCTGCTTCAGGTCTAAAACAGCGGCCCCGACGAACAACGCCGCCAGGGCCAGCAGAGACCGAGTTCTGATCCGCCAGAACAGCATCGCTATTCCCCGACCTTTACAGCGCGAGTGTAGGGACGAGTCTCAATCGGCTGCCCCACTCGTTCTTCCCCGGTCAAGACCTTATGAGCGCTGCCCGCGATACTTTGCGTCGGCACCACCAACATGGCCCCGAAGTTAGTCCCAGCCACCACCGGGTTCCAGATATCGCCCCCCGCTTTGACCGCACTCCCTTGCAGCACATTCAGCCCCGCTGAGAGCACAAACAGCCCACCCCACACCGAGATGAAGGCTCCACCCATGGTTTGCAACGGATGATTCTTCAGACAGCTCAACGCCGCGCGAATGACCGGGAATACGCTCCAGGGGTCAGTGCTGGGCGTGATGACAAAAATGGGCTTGCGCTTGCCGCTGGTGGCATCAAACCAGCCGCCATCCTGCACGTTAGAGCGCATGGCATTGCGTGGCGCGAGCTGGACGCCGCTGCCCCGCCCCGGTGAGGATAGCTGAGGCGTAATGTCGATGATTTGCCCGTCGATGATCTCGGGGCCATTGTTGCTGTTGGCGAGTTGATTGTTCTTGGAGCTAGCCATTAGGAATTTTCCTCAATGATGGATTTGATGCGGTCAAACAAATCGGAGCCCTCCTGGTACTTCTTGCCAGTGCAACCCAACACCTCTTTGATGACTTGGGAGCGGGGCATCCCCTGGGCTAAAGCGTTGGTTACCGCGATGATTAGGGGCAGATCCGGGGCTAAAGTGGGGTCTGAAAACGCGGCAACGTTCGTTTCACCCAGAGGTGAAAGCTTTACCCCGTCTTGGTTTCCGTCCGTTGCACCTGCCGTTGCAGGGGCGTAACTCGGTTTCGGCACTTCATAGGCCACCATCGGCAGCCATTCCTTGATTTCTGAGTGGTAGAAGACCGCCTGCTTCGGCGAGAACGATCGCTCAAAAATCACCTCATCCTCAATCGGCGGAATGCTGGTGTCCGACTTCCGCAGGCTCTCCAGATGGCTCTGGCTGCTGGGCGTCTGAATGGTCAGCAGATCAAATGTGGCCCGCATGCCACCGCTGACCCCGATATCGCCCACCAGCGACGACTGAGTAATGGCCCACAGCGCCCGGTCGTCCGTCTCCCCCGACGACAATTCCATCGTGAGCTGCGACTTTAAGAACCCGTCGTACCAGGCCTTGAAAGCCGTCTTCATCATCGCCAGCTCGTCGATGATCAGCACCTTGGGCCGCTGGGGCAGCTGCCGCCAGGCAAAGATGAATTTCTGCATCTGCTCGCAGATGTCGTCGATATCTTCTTTGCTCTCTAGAGAATCGGCCATGAACCCGAGCACGTTGTCAGCCTGCTCCCAATAGCCGTGTTCCTTGGGATGGTATTTAGGCTGAATCACCCACACCACCGCGCCGTGCTTCACCTGGGCCTGGCGGTAGGCGTGGGCCACCGTTAGCCCCTTGCCGATTCTGGGGTTAGCCGAAATGAGCGTGGGGCGCATGCGGGCGGCGAGGATGGCGGCGGGGTTGCCCACGCGAAAGGACTCGGTCGCCCCAGCGAAAGGCACTTGCCCGTTCCAGCCCTGCGGCTCGGGTTGAATCGGAGGGCCTGCGATCGCGACCTTAGGTTGCTCTCCCCCCAACGCCCAGGCTACCCCGCAGCCCACCGATGCCAAACCCAGCACCAGCGCCGCAGGCAGATAGGGATAGGTTTTTTCGTAGCGAATCTGAGCCCCATTGGCGAAGGCTTCTAGGTCAGCAGGAGTGAGATTGCTGGCGGGCCGTTGCAGCCCACAGAACAGCCCCAGGGCAGCGGCTCCAATCGAGCCATAGAGCAGAGGGTTAGTCTCTAACTTCATGGGCCTGCACCTCTTCAGACAAGGAGTGTTGCCGGTCGTGGTACTGCACCAGGTTCTCAATCGCCACCACGGCCAGGTTGGTCGGCGGGTCTTGGGGCAGCGCCGCCAGCGAGCGGGCCACCTCCACAGCCTCGACCCGGAAAAGCGCCGCATTAGCCTGTCGCCAATCGCGATCGCCCTTGGCCGTGTCCAACATCACCTGGGCATCGCGCTGGTAGCGGTTGAGGGGGCAAATGAGCTGCTGCTGGTAGCAGGGGTCAGTGGGCTTCAGCACCGCTTGTTCCGCCTGCTGGCGATAGCGATAGGCCTCATTGTTGAGCACCGACCGACCGACATCGGTCAGCACCAGGCGGCTGTCTTCGTAGTTGCCCGAGAGCCGGTCCTGGGCCGCCGCGAGCACGTTCTCGTAGTTAGGGGCGGGCAGTTCGCTCTGATAGGTGCCCTCGTCCCCGGTGCGGCCTGACTGAGCAAAGGCGAAGGCAATACCAGAGAGGGCGGCCACCGCGATGCCACCGGCAGCCCAGTGACGGCGGTTTTGCCACCAGGGAACCGGGGCCAGGTAGATGTTTTGAATGGGTGAGGCACCAGCAATTGCCTCTCGACGATATTCCAATGGCACAGTAGGGGGTTTGTTGATGCTTTCCATAATGGTGTTTACCGGGTAAGTAAGGGTTGCTCGGAAGTGGCGACGCTGCGTGATCGCGGGTTACCTACCAATACACAGGGCGAGCGCTCGACACCCTGAGAGCAGCAGCAAAAACAGGCGCTAGGCAAGCAGTAGACCGGCCAACAGTGGGGCCAATCGTACCAGCGCCCACAGCAGCAGTAACCCAACGAGGGGCACCACAAAAGCGACCTGAAACAGCAGGCCGGGCGATTGCCGCCAGAGCAAAACACGAAGGTTGCGGGTGTGCATCCACAGGCGTTGCGCTCGGTAGCGCCCGCTGCGGAGTAGGGAGTTGATGAGTCGGTAGATCATGGTGCTAACCGGGGTTAGTAGGAGATGGCTTTAGCCAATCATCTACAGTGCGATCGCGGTTACTCGGGCTGGGGTCGCTGGCGGTGGTAGTCGGCCAGCTGCTCCTGAAGGACACGGGTCTGCTCCTGTAGCCACATCGCGCGACGAATCGCTTGGCGCTGAGCCAATGGGCGATCACTGTTAGCTTGCAGGCGGCGGGCTAGAGCCATGGTCTGTTGGGAAATTTGCATGGTACTAACCGGGGTTCGTGGGTCAGGGGGTTAGGCGCTTTGCCCAAACAGGTCGTCAGGTTTGACGGGTTGTCCTGCCGGGGTGGGTGGGTTGTCCTGTCGGGCTAACCTGGTAGGGTTGTCGGGCATGACTACCGGGTTGACCGGGCCACCCTTGTCGGGTTGGCCGATGGGCGCATTTTCGAGGTTTGGCCCCCAGGCATCGGTCATGAGCTGGCGAAGGATGGCGGCGGCGCTGGTGTCTTGGGCGGTGGCCACATCTTCTAGGACGATGGCGTACTTGCCCACCAGGGCGGGGCGGATGACGACGCTAGGCATTTTGCATTCCCTCCAGGGCGTAGAACTGAGGATTTGGCGCGACGATGTAACGGGGGTTTTTCGCTACGAATGGGGCAAACAGCGGGGCGCTGCCACCCACCATAAGGATCTGGGCGTACTGGTTTTGGATTGACTTCCAGCGGGTGTTGATGTCGCTGCGGATACTGTCTACCCACTGGGGCAACAGAGCATCGTAGGCGGCTTTGATGTTCACGGCATGAACCGCAAAGCTTCCGTCTGCGATCGCGTCTAGAATCTGCCCTTCACAGCCCAGCAGCCCCACCTCACCGGCAATCTGGACTGCTAGGGCACTGGTGCCACCGTCTATAACAAGCTCGTAGTCACGGGCGATGGTCCCGTTGGGGGTGAACAGACGGGCGATCGCAGTTCCCCCGCCCAGGTCGAGCACTGCATTGAGGTAACTGGGGTATTGGTACAGACCATCCTTGATGGCGCAATACCAGGCAAACTTGGCCTCGGCGGCAATCTTCACCTGGTCGATGCGAACAGCGTAGGGTTGCCCATTCACCTTGAACTCCCAGATCTGGCCCGCCAGGCGCTTAAACGGGGTGCATTGCGCTACGTCCTGGTCGTCGGGCACGGTGCAGCGCAACTCTTTGATGTGGGCCTGGGGCTCAATGCCCAACCCGGCTAGACCCGCAAATAGGAACGGCTGCGCCTTCAGCCATTTGTCGCCGCCAAAGGTGGGTTTGCTACCTAGCTGCCCTGCGATCGCGCCGACCTTATAGGCTCCAGCTCCGATATCTACCCGATAGCTTTGGCCCGCTTTGAAGTCGGCGGCACTATAGTCGAGGTCTTGGCGGCTGCTGAGGCTGGCGCAATAGCTGGGCCAATTCAGTAGGGTCTTGCCGTCGGTGATGGCGTTGAATCGGTTGCCCAGGTCAAAGCTGATGCGCTCAATCGCCTGAATGCCCGTATCGGTGCAGGCGACCACCGGGGCGCGAGTCTTGGTTTGTGTCATAGCTCTCAAGAAGTGGGGCGATCGCGGCAACCCGGTAAGACGGGTTAACCGTTTCTTGAGAGCGATGGTAGCATAGGTGCGTCATGGTGGTAGCACTATGGTTTTACAGTTTTTCTACGGGTTAGCTACTATTAGCCCAAAAAACCGCCATTCCAGTAGCATTGAGGGGAATTATGTATCCGAGTGAGACTGTGGCTACAGATAAGGCCAAGCTATTTGCATACGTTGATCCAGTGCTGAAGGCCAAAATTGAACGGTTGGCCGATCAGCGCCTGCGGTCTGTTAGCAACTTGGTTGAGTCTGTGATGGCTGAAGAAGTTGCAAAAGCTGAAAAATCTGGCGAGCTTCCCGCCGACCTTACCCAGGGGGGCAAATCATGAGCAAAAGCAGCGATCGCACCAGCTACTTTGCTGTTGATGAGGAATGTTGCCAACGGATGGCCGTCAAGTATGAATGGACACTGCTAGAGGCGCGGCGGCGGATAGCGGCCCATGCCCCGTTGGTGGAGCGCATTTTTAGGGGTGATACGGCGGCCTACGAAGCATGGAAGTCTAACCAAGTCTTAACGGTATAGCTAGCGCTATGAAACATTCCAACGAACGGGCGGCGATGGACTTTGAGCTTGCCATCAACGCACTTCCTCCGTCGATCATCGCGTTGCGGTGCATCACGAATGATCAAAAACAACTCATGGCCACGACGCTTGAACATTACCAAGACATCGCGGCTGACGTGGCGGCGTACTTCTCTGGGAGTAAAAGCCCCTTCAGTCGGGCCACCCCTCAAGGACAGATGATTGGTGCAGAAACCGGGTACTACATCAGCCTCTATCACCTGATTTTCTTTGGTTGGGAGCTATTGGAATCAGCAGCTAGTAAAGACTGGGAGACCCTAGGCCCGATACTAAGCATCTACCAAAGTACCCCGTTTCCTCAATGTCCTGGAGATGCCCTCAAACTGGCGATCGCGCTACATTTTGAGTCGGCTATGCAGGTGGCGCTGGACGATGGCACTCTCTCGGTGAAGGAGAGCCGTAAAGGCCTGAGAGGCAATGGCAGCATCCTACCAGGCACCTATGGCGCTGATGTGTTGGACGTGGCCCCAGTCTTCGATGAATGGATTGAGCTTGCTATCAAAAAGCGTTTGAAGGGACGATCCGACCTGCGGCCTTACCTAAAGGACTACCAGGCCAAGCTCAAAGCCCGCAACAAAATGCTTAACCGGCTGCTGGTAGGTGTTCGGGGTGTTCGTTGGCGCGATGGCCAAATGCGGTTGAACTAACCACGGTTAGCACCAATTTTTAGACGTTTCTGGTTCCAAAATAGCCTCAAAACCGCCTGAAACCCTTGCCAGTCTTGGGTTTAGGTGTCGTGCGCTCAAAACCGATCCTTCCTCGGTCGGTGGACGTAAGCTGACGCAAACAGGCAGAAAAGCACCGCTAAAAAATCGCTACGCACGATGGAAACGCAAATTACTTGTTTCGATTTTGATCGCTGCCAACTGCTAACTCGGCGGGCGGCGCAGGCGAATTTAGGAGTCGGCCAGACCACTCTCAAAGTTTGGCGGCTAGGCGACAGACGTCAGGGCGTTGAACCACGTCTGTTGCAAGGAGTTCATTGGTTTCAACCCAGCCACGGCCTAATTCTCTACAACGTCACGATGATCAGGGATTGGCTGGCCAACCCAGACACCCACCACCGGGCTGTTGAGGCGTTTTTGGCCAGCCAGCCTAGCAGCCAGGTCTAATGATTGCAAAGCAAAACCCCGTCCAGTGGGAGTTGGGCGGGGTCTTAGATTCTCTAAGCTTTGGAGGGCTTAATTTCAATGAATTTTCATGGCTATATTAACACCCCTGGGCAGGGGTTTGACATTCGTACCTACCTCGACAGGTTGGAGCCAAGCCCCAAAAAAGACGGCAAATATATTTGCCTCGTCTGTGGGGGTAACGACCTGGGCATTAACCTTAAGACTGGGGCATATTCCTGTTACTCCAACGATTGCGCCACTGCCGACATCCGTAACGCGATCGCCCCACTGCCAGAGCGTCAGAGCGACGGCCACCGACCGAGTAGCCCGCCAAAACGCAAGCCTTCAGCTAGGGAACGCGAGAGGGCGGTACAGCTTGACAGCGCACGGGTTGAGGCCAAGGTAGATGAGCTGCTGCTGCTCCAGGCTGAGAGCTACCATACCCTGGAGCAGGCTCAGGTCGAACTGGGCCTGTGGTGCAAAACCGAGGGGCTGAACGCCTACGACGCCACACAATTGCTCAGGGCGAGGGCTAAGGAGCTGGGCGCTGGTGGCGGAGACGACGCCAGCGACATCGAGCCCCAGGATATAGCCCGGCTGCAAACCATCCAGCAACAGCGGCGCAATTCTGGCGATTACCGGATCGCTGATTTTCTGCCTGCCACGCTGGCTGATGCGATCGCCCGCGATGCCCCAGTAATGAACGTCGCTGAACTGGCATTCATGCCCTACCTGCTGCCCCTGGCCGGGTCGCTCCTGCCCCGCAAAACCAGCATTTCGGCAGGGTCATTCAGTGAGCCACCAATCATTTGGGGCTGTATTGTCGGGGAAAGCGGCAGCGGCAAAACGAGGGTTCAGAAAATTCTCACCGCCTACCTCAACAGGTTGGAGCGCCTGGAGTACGAGCGCTATCAGCAGGACAGGGAGGACTACGATCAGGCGATCGCAGCGGCGGGGCGCGAAGACCCCGAACCAGACAAACCGTCCCCCCGGCAGCGTTTTGTCTTCGGCGTTTCGACCCCAGAGGCGATCGTCAAAAACCTAGGGCAGCAAGAGGGCAAGGGGGCGGCGTGGGTCAGAGACGAACTTAGGGGTTTGTTCGACGGCCTCGACCAATACCGGAATGGTCGGGGCGAGGGGGAGAGCATCCTAATCAACCTCTGGGACGGGGCCGAAACGGCTGTTGATCGGGTGGACGAGAAAAAGTCGTTCTATGCCTACGCCAATAATTTGTGTATTGCAGGCGGTATCCAGCCGGGCGTTTTCACCAGCGCATTCAGCGACCCAGAGGATGCCCAGGGGCTAGCAGCGCGATTCCTATTCCTGCGGGTGCCGTCGTTCCCGCCCCGTCGCACTCTTGGCCAGCTGCACCTGCCTGCCCTGCTAGAGGGTATTTACCCCCGACTGCTCCAGTTCCCAGTCGAGCAGATTGGCCTATCGCCAGAGGCCGATTGCCTGCTCACAACTCTGGTGGCTGATAGTGAGCATCTGTTCAGCCGCGACTACCGGGCAATCACTGCCTGGGCCAGGAAGCTACCGGCCCACGTCCTGAGGGTGGCGCTGGTGCTCCATTCAATCGGCTGGGCCTGCGACCCAACCGTAGACCCCAAGGTGCTGAGCGAAGCGACGCTGACCCATGCCCACGGCTTTGTGCTCTGCTGCTACGAGAGCTTCAGCCTCATCCAACGTGAGGTGGGGGGCGGCACTGACATGGCGGCACTAATCGACCGGGTGTTGGAGGTGGCGCGGGCAGCGGGTGCGGAGGGCGTCTCGATCCGCGACCTGTACGCCAGCCAGGTTCAGGCTATCAGGGCCTACGCCAAAATTCTGGGGCGGCAGCCTGCGGCCCTGGCCCTTGACATTTGCCGACAGATGGCGGGCCAGGGGTACGGCGTTGTGGAGGAGGTTCGCAAGAACAGCTATCGATTCACGGCTGGGGAGTGATAGCTATGAAAATCACCCTACGCCCCTACCAGCAGGCCATGGTAGGCCAACTCTACCAATCGATCCGTGACGGCAAAACCCGCGTCTGCCTGGTGGCCCTCATGGGCCTGGGCAAAACCATCGTCGCTTCGTGGATTATGCGCGATGCCACTGCCAGGGGCAGGCGCTGTGTCTTCCTAGTGCCCCTGACCGTCCTACTCGACCAGACGGCAGACTCACTCAAGGCACTGGGCGTTAATTGCACTGTCCTGCAGGGTGATCGCACCTTTGATGACACCGCCCCCGTCATCGTGGCCAGTATGCAAACGATCGCCAGCCGCCTAGGCCGTGGCAAAACCGTCCTGAATATGCTGGGCCATCAAGACCTCATCCTTGCCGACGAATGCCATGTCACCAGTTTTCACAATGCCTATGACAGCATTTCTGCCACATACCCTGGCGCTGTGCAGATCGGCTTCACTGCCACGCCCTGGCGGCTGTCTGCATGGGAATGGTTAGGCCAGAAGTATAACCACGTTATTGTGGGGCCACAGCCACCAGAGGCCGTCAAGCTAGGCGCTGTGGTGCCCTGTCGGGCGTTTAGCCTGGGCAATGTCTTTGACTTTAAGACCCTGCACGTTAGGCGCGGCGACTATATGGACGCCGAACTGACGTCCCAGGCGACCCGACCAGAGGCTTTAGCCCACATCGTCGCAGAATGGCAGCGCCTAGCGGCTGATCGGCCCACCATGATGGTTGGTAGTACCGTTCGCCAGGCGCAAATGACGGCTGAGGTATTCCAGGCCGCTGGCATCAGCACCGCCATCATTGCTGGGGAAACGTCCTACCGCGATCGCCTGGCTATCTTTGAGCAGGTCAAAGCTGGGGACGTGCAGATGCTGTGCTCGGTCGGTTGCTTGGCCTACGGGTTTAACCTGCCCATCCTCTCAGTCGTGCTATATGTCAGGGCTACCAAGTCACGGGCGCTATTCCACCAAACAGCAGGACGGGGAAGCCGACCCGCCCCAGGGAAGGCCGACTTCCTACTGCTCGACTTTGGCGGCAACCTTAAGCGGTTTGGCTCACCCATGGCCGCACAGGACTACAGCATCGATGGCACCATACCCCCCGACAGCGACATCTCAACCAAAACATGCCCTGAGTGCGGCGCTGAGGCGTTAGTCTTCGCCCAGGTCTGCCCTGAGTGTGGGTTTGACTTCGGCGCTGGGGATGACGAGGGGCACCAGGAAGAGTTGATGCTGAACCACCTCACCGAGTTTGTCGATCGCGATACCCGCCAAAAAATTGCCAACCTCAGGCGCTGGCGGCGCGAATCTTGGCAGGCTCTGGGCCGACCTGATGACGCGATTGAGCGTTTCGTTAGCACCTACGGCCACGCTCCCCCGGCTGAGTGGCTGCACCATGCCTGCCTAACCCAACGTTCCTCCCAGACTCGAAAGCTGGCATTCTACAACTGGCTAGAGGCTAGCTATCAGGGCCGTGATCACTGGGCGGTGCAATGGCTCGAATACCATTGGGCACTAGAGTTTGGCACCACAGACCTAAACGCCACGCTGGGAAATGACTGGCAGCAGACCCTAGACCTGCCATACACCGCTGACTGGCATACCGTAATTGCGTCCTACCGGGCAAAAATACGAGACCTTGACGAGAGCCAGATAGCAGCAGCTGAGGCGCTGAACCAGGCGCTCACCGATGCCCGCGATGAACTGGGTCAACACACAATCACACAGAATACAGAACAACAGGCCAGTTGATATGCCAAGGAAAAAACTACCGGCCCGACGCGATCGCGGTGCAGTCCACATAGTCACTCGCGGGCGAATGCTCTACCTGCGGTGGACATACCAGGGGGAATTGTATCGCCACAGCACCGGCCTACCTGATACCCCCTTTAACCGCAATGCCGCTCAGGGTAAAGCAGCCCAGATCGAGCGGGATATTGCCCTAGAGCGATTCGACGCTACCCTGGAAAGCTACTGGCCCAAGGCTGAGGCCCAACCCGAGCGCCTCAGCACCGTAGCGCTATGGGAACGCTTCATGCAGCACTGCCAGGGTGAGGCTAGCGGGCAAACCATTACCGCCAAGTACCGCCCCGTACTGGCCAACCTCCAGCGTTTTGGCCGTGATATCCTCACCCCCGACGATGCCCGCGCCTTCGTGGAGCTGCTAGCCAGCCGCCAAGCCCCGACAACCCTAAACCAAAACATCAGCCTGCTACGTCGGGGCTTCAGTGACTGGTGCATTCATCAAGGTCACTGGGAGAGCAGCCCATTCGAGAGCATCAAGCGCGTCAAGGACTCCAAGCTCAAAAACCCTAAACGCAAGCCATTGGAGAAGGATGAAGCCACCAAACTGCTAGACGCCTTTAGGAGCGATCTACACGCCCTGCACTACCACGACTTTGCCTGTACCCTGCTTAACCTCGGTCTGAGGCCCAGCGAGGGGGCAGAGCTGCGCTGGAAGGACGTTGACTTTCAGCGCAATACCGTCACCATCCGGCGCAACCTCCGGCGCAACCCTGACGGCAGGACGGCGGGCTATGCACGGGTGGTGGGGCCGACCAAGAACCGAGTAGAACGGCAGCTGGGCCTGAACGCCAAGATGCGGGAGCTACTGATCGGGCGGCTACAGCCAGGCGACAAACTAGACGATCGGATTTTCCTGGCCCCCAAAGGCGGGGCGATTGACGAGAAGAACTTTAACCGCCGCTACTGGCAGCCCATGTGTCGGCGGGCAGGCATTGATGAACGGGTTGCCTATGCGGCCAGGCACACCAGCGCATCCCACGCCCTCAAAGACAACACCCCCGCCCAAGTGGCCCAGATGCTGGGCGACTCGGTCGAGACCGTCGTCAGAACATACCTGCATGGCGTCGGGGAAACAAAGATGCCTGAATTTTAGGGCCTCATACTACATTCTGTGTTCTGTGTAGTCCTCCGCGCAAGCTTCTGTGTAGCCCTCTAACCCATAGCTGACAAGGGTTAAAGGGCTACCGTGTAACTGTGTAGCGATCCCTAATAGTGCTCACGAGAAGGGGTGGTTTTGTCGCCTTCATGCTACAACGTGCTACAAGGCCATAAAGAAGGGAGCCTAAAACCCCTATTCGACCGTGGGCCTTAACTGGGCCTTAAGTACCGTCTATATGCGACCAGATGCGACGAGATACACCCGTACTAAAAAACCGGAACCCCTAGCATGTAGGTGATTCCGGTCTTAGAACTCAATCGGAGCGGCGGGATTTGAACCCACGACCCCCACTACCCCAAAGTGGTGCGCTACCAAGCTGCGCTACGCCCCGGTCTGTTTCAATTGTGCTTGCTTAGCTTAGCACATTAAGACTGCAGCTCTAGTAGAACTTGAAAACTCATGTTTGGTTTGTGGAAGTACTAAAACAGCGTCAGATGCTGAATAGCCTGAACGATTTGCTGGGCTGCGAAGGTGTCCCATTCGCCTTCGCAGCGACGACCCGATGCCAAAATAAATCTGAGGCTGTAGGCATCAGGAAATCCTTCTACCTCCAGCCAGAGTCCATCAGCCTCGGCTTCACAGGTAATCCGCTCTGCTTCCATAAGCTCAGCCGCGATCGCAGCCATAGTCTGGCTAATGTCTACTGCCAATCGGCGAAAGGTACTAAACTCAGCCTCGGTTAGCTCGATCGCCCAAGTTGCTCCTCCTAGCAGACCTTTGTAGTCGGGCGCGGTGGCATCCCAGCCCAGACGCCACCCCTGACCTTCTTTAGTAAACCGCTGACCCGTTAGGATTTGCCGATCCATTCGTGCTTATTCGCCGATAATTTCTGGCTGGGTCAGTTCGTCAGACATCTCAATGATGGCCCGCAGTACGGGCTTCATTTTAGGGTCTTCGTAGTTTTCAAAATCTTCAAAGCGCCGCCGCTGAGCCCGGTTGGCCACCTGTACCGTAATCCGATAGCGGTTTGAGGCGGCCCGAATCAGGTCTTCGGTGCGTCGCATAACTTGGGTGCTGTCGAAGGGAGAACGCTTAACCATAACAACCTGAATAAATGACTCAAGCCTCCATGTTACCAAGAATTCTAGACTACCAAGAGTTCCAGGTGTGACTTAGCTGTAGAGTCAGTGGCTCGAATTGGCTGCGGTCTGTGGCCGATCTGATCCTTACCTTAAGAGAACTGCGGCTAGTTTTGCAAGCGATGCTTAAGGCGGTTAGGGCTGCCTTCATCAAGTACCTGTCCTGCCTCCAGCAAAAAGGCGCGATCGCAATAATCAAGCTCTACCAACCTATGGGTTACCCATAGGGCAGTTAACCCACGCTCTTTGACTAAGTCTCGTACTCGCTTAACTAGATCAATTTGGCTATCAGGATCGAGCAGAGCAGTCGGCTCATCGAGCAGTAGCACGTGACAGTGACGGGCGATCGCCCCTGCGATCGCCACCCTCTGCTTCTGTCCACCACTCAAGGCGTAGATAGGTCGCCGCTTCAGCTCTAATAAGTTAATTGCTGCTAGAGCGTCATCCACTCGATTGCGAATCTCCGCTAGAGGAAGACGCTCATCGACTAGCCCAAACGCCACATCGGCCCCCACCGTAGGCATTACCAACTGGTGATCAGGGTTTTGAAACACAAACCCCACTGGTTTTCCAATTGACCACTCCCCAGCTTGAGGCTGTAGCAACCCCCCCAAGATTTTGAGCAGGGTCGATTTGCCGCTGCCGTTATTGCCTAGCAGCATACAAAACTCGCCAGGCTGAACGGTCAATGAGCAGCCCTTTAGCACTGTCTGCCCGGACGGCCATTGAAACTGCAAATTACTAACCCTAATCGCCTTAGAATCTTTAGCCGTCACAGCATCGCCAGGCAATAGTTTAGGCTCCCTAAAATGACCGTTACTGATCGCTACTGAGCGCAAAGAAGCCAGGGGGGCGTCCTGATGCAGTAGCTGTACCGCTCTTCTCAAAAATTTGAACAGCTGCTATCTCGCTGCCCAAAACGCTGATGCGCTTGTGGGGTTGCTGATCACAGGTCACTTCAACCAGTTGTCCGCTGCCGCTACGCAGACCTTCTGTTAGTGAGTTATAGAGCGCCTCCGCCTCGCCCTGTTCTTTTTTTTGCACAGAGAGAGGCATAGCCGTGTGCTTCAACGTTAACTCAATCGTGAACATAGTCGAATGGTACTCAGTAAGTTGTAGGGATTCAGACGGCCTTCGCGAAGCTCGCCTTTCTATATATAAGTGTAAAGGGTTGAGATCATATATCTGCGGCTCTGTTCTGCCATCTAATTGAGCCTTTTGATTAGATGACTGAAGATCATCAACACAAGCCTCAGCGGCAGAAAAACGCTGGGACATAGTTCAGTCAAAATTCATCCCGAAGGAATAAGTAAAAATACTTATCAAAGCCATAAGAATCTACAGATCATCTGGCCTTCTAGGCAAGCTCTCTTAAAAATACCCCCTATAATGATAGCTACGGTAAAGAATAGTAAACACTACTCATAATTTCGGGGTGGTTGACTTGACTAAAGATCAAGTGCCTGGCCCGAGGTTGGAGTAAGCGCCATTATCTTCCGTGTATATACCTTGTTGTTAGATAGTTACGGAGACTCGCGTATGACCATAGCAATGGGACGCGCGCAAACCCAGCGAGGATGGTTCGACGTCCTTGATGACTGGCTAAAGCGCGATCGCTTTGTTTTTATCGGCTGGTCCGGCATTTTGCTGTTCCCCTGCGCCTTCATGGCGGTTGGGGGCTGGCTAACCG
>JBARVV010000108.1:0-7861 GCA_049646445.1 Nodosilinea sp.
GTGCAATCCACCGCCTGCCTGCGCCTCTCAGTCCAAACGAGACACTCTAGACTGCCGCATTGAGTTCTCCAAGGTCGTTTCATTCTCATTCTGAGACTGCTACAGAGTTTTCTGCACCACTAAGGGTCGCTTTCTATAAAGGCCTGAATCATCACGTTGAGCAGGTGCTGGTAGCGGTTGCCCTCCTGCGTCGTCATCATCGTGTGGGGAATATCCAGCACTTTGTTGAACAGCACATGCCAGCTGGTGGGCTGGTGCTTGAGGGCGGCGGCAAAAAAGTGCTGGTGGTCAAAATTGCTGACAGCCCGATCGCTCTCGCTAGAGATGGTAAACGTGGGGGCAATCGGAGCCTGTTTTACTCGCTGCTGGCACAGTTTTCCTAGCTCAAGTACGGCTCGCAGGGCCGGGGTGGTAAAGCCTGAGTAGCCCAAAGGCGGTGCCTGGGCCGCCGTGGCTGGATCAACGATTTGCTTCGGGGCCGTAGCCCAGGCAAAGTAGGCATCGACTTTTTGCACAAATAGGTCGATCACCCTGCTGCTGGCGCTCAGGTAAGGCGCGCACAGTACCGCGCGATCGACCTGGGCTGGTCTCTCCAGCGCCAGCCAGCTAGCCAGGGTACCGCCCCCCGACAGGCCGCCTACCGCCACGCGATCGCCCAACAGACTGACCAAATTCAGCCACTGCAGGCCAAACTTCTGGTAGACCTCGATGTCGGTGGGCAGGGGCGGCGGGTTGTCTTTACCCCAGTGACCAGCGCGACCGTGACCCGGCAGCAGCGGGGCCACCACGTTATAACCCGCCCGATAAAAGTGCTGGCCAATCCGCTCCATTTGGTAGGGGCCAGCGGTAAAGCCGTGAAAAAACAGGCAGACCCGATCGGTGGGCTGAGACTGCAGCCAAACCCGCGTGTGCAGGGCCTCATCCATGAGGCCGTAGCGGGCTTCCTGCTGCTTGATGCCGTGCTCAAGTACCCGTTTGAGGGTCGCGTAGTCAGCCATAGGGTCTACAGACGTCGCAGCAGGCTAGGCCCGTGGGTATCGGTACCACAGGTGGTCAGCAAGCCGTAGTCTTGGGCCATCTGCTCTACCGCTGGCGTATGGCGAGGGCAGGGCACCCAATTTTCGGGGTTGGCATAGGCGTAGTAGGTTTCCACCCCATCGATGCCCAGGCCCGCCGCCACAGGAATCAGGTTCTTGGCCGATACCCGGTAGCGGGCCGGGTGGGCCAGCACCGCAACACCCCCAGCCGATTGAATTGCCGCAATCACCGCTGCCGCTAGCTTGGCATCGCCTCGGGGCGCGTAGCTGCGCAGATAGGGCTCGATCGCATCGTGGCTGGGCGCAAAGCCGTAGCCCAAAATGTGCACTTCGGTTTCGGCCAAAATGGCGGTAATTTCTACGCCGGTAAACAGTCGGGGTACCGCACCCCCCTTGCCCCGCCGCCGACTACGCAACGAGGTGGGGTTGCGCCACTGCCAGTCTTCCAGCCAGGCTTTGGCCTGCTGATAGCCCTTGACGGTGTGGTGGTCGGTAATGGCAAAGGCGCTGAGGCCGATATCGACCACCTGCTCCATCAGCCCGGCGGGGGTGAGCTTGCCGTCGGAGCAAGCGGTGTGCATGTGAAAGTTGTAGGTGTAGGGGCAGCTAGTAGCGTCGATGGCTGTAAAAATTTGTCTCAGCATGTCGGCATCCCTGGTGCGAGGGAGCGAGTTGAGAGTGCTGAGACTGGGAGTGACAACCATGAATCTTGTTGAGGAGTGCTGCTTTTTACCAAACGTTCTTTATTAAATATATAACTTTGCCCCGTTGACTGAAGAAAAATTTGTGCTCTGATTTGTGCTCTGAGCGGTGATCAACCCAAAAATCTATCTCTCGACTCTGGTTGAGGCCAAGCTAAAAGCCCTAACCCATGCCTAAGCGATAGGTTAAGGACTACCTTAACCTAACAAAAATAACCCCGACAAAGTGTTCGTTACTGACTGATTGCCCAGCATCTTTGCTGCTGGGAACAGTCTATGGTGACTAGCCTACTGCTCTTGTTGGGGGGCGGGCCGACCCATGAGGCGCTGAACCAGGAGCTGAATACCCAGCAGGAACAAGCCTAGACCGGCCAAGCCAAAAACCCCCGCCCCTAGGGCGGCCATGCCGACTACCAGCGTGCGGACTGCCGCTGAAATGTTGGCCACCGCCGGGTTGTCTGAGACTACCGGATGGGCCGCAAAGTTAGCGGCAATGGAGAGCATCAAGCGGTAGGCCAGTACGGCCATGGTGCCAGCGACGAAGGCTCCGCTGAAGCACTGCAAAATTTTGGCTACGGTTGTCGGGGCGAGGGAATTGTTGGAATCTGAATTGTCGGCCATGGGTTCGGGTACTTTAAAGGACTTTCTATATATGTTGCCAAATCAGAGGAAGTTGTTTTTTATGCTGGGAGAGGCTGGTGCAAAGGGGCGATCGCAGCGGCCTGCTCATACCGCCTAGCTCTGCCCAAAGGGCTGCTGAATTTTGTTAAGTAATTCGTAAAAGGGCTGCCAGTTATTGTCGGTGGCGATCGGTTCCCAAATCGCCTCAATTTCGGGGCGCAGCAGTACAGTAGCGGGGTTGTTGTGCTGCAGGGTGGGGGCCACGATGGCGATCGCCTCAGCATTTAGGCTCTGCAAACAGCGGTGATAGATTTGTCGCCACGGGTCTAGCTGGGTTGCCGCCGCTGGGTCTGAGGCCTGTAGGGTGGTGCTAAAGATCTCGCGGCTGTCCTCGCGCCACTGGGGGGAGAACTGCTGGGTGAGGGCAAAAAAGAAATCGTGATAGCCCACCTCGACCGCGCTGAGCAACTCGATGGTTTGGCTGACCAGGGCGGCAGCCAACTCAGCGTCTAGGTGCTCAAAGCCCAGCTTGCGCAGCATTCGCTGTTGGTAGTAGGCCTCGTAGCGGTCTTTGAACGGATCTAGAGCCGCTTCCAGCTCGGCCTCTGGCATGATCAGCTTCAGGGGCTTTTGCAGCGCCTTGAGATTCATCTGGCAGATCAGCGGCTGGTTGCCGTAGCTGTAGCGCCCGGCGTAGTCGAAGTAGGCGGCGGTAAATCGGGGGTCGTAGCCATCCATAAAGGCGTAGGGGCCGTAGTCGAAGCTTTCGCCCGTGATCGACATGTTGTCGGTGTTGAGCACGGCGTGGCAAAAGCCAACCGACATCCACTGGGCAGCCAGGCGGGCAACGCGATCGCACAGTTCCTTATAAAAATGCAGATACCGCTCCTGGGCATCGGTAAACAGCCGCGCCTCGGGATAGTAAACGTCGATGACGTGCTCCAGCAGCTTGGCGATTAGGTCGGGGCGGTTGAGGTACTCTAGCCGCTCAAAGGTGCCAAAGCGAATGTGCGACTGGCTAAAGCGCACCAGCACCGCCGATCGCGTCGGTGAAGGCTCATCGCCGCGCCACAGCGCCTCGCCCGTTTCGACCAGGCTAAAGGCGCGGGAGGTGTTGACCCCCAGGGCATGGAGCGCTTCGGAGGCCAGCACCTCCCGCACGCCGCCCTTGAGGGTGAGCCTGCCATCGCCGCCGCGCGAGTAGGGTGTGGTGCCCGAGCCTTTGGTGCCAAAGTCGTAGAGGTTGCCATCGGTGCCGCGCACCTGGCCGTAGAGAAAGCCGCGCCCGTCGCCCAGAAAGGGGTTGTACTCGCCAAACTGGTAGCCGTGGTAGCGCAGGGCCAAAAATGGCTCGCGCCCCTGGAATTTGCCAAACGCCTCAATGAAGTCTTCATCGCTGACGGTGGCGGGGTCGAGGCCGAGCAGCCGCACCAGGTCGTCGTTGCGAAAGCGCAGAATCTGCTGGGGAAACTCGGCGGCGGGGACGATGTCGTAGTAGTCATCGCCCAGGGACTCTAGGGCGGGTAGGTAGTCGAGGGCAAGCAGGGGGTTAGCGGCGGTCATAGAATCTGGCGGTGAGCGACGGGACTTTAGCAACAGGGGCATTACTGAAGTATCGCAAACTTTTTCCTAAGTCTGGGGTGCGCCCGCAGAGATCCCAGGGTTCTGGCGGGGTCTATGGCCTAGAGACCAAGACCCGCACCAGAACCCTGGGATCTGAGTTGCCTGCTACTCTAGCAGCACGGTTTTGGTCATAATCACCATCCACTGGGCGGCGGTGATTGGGCCTTCGGCGCTGGGCGGCACGGGGATGGGGTCGCTCCAGTCGTTGGGGTCGGCGTAGCCCAGGGCGTGGAGGATTTTGATCGTGCGGTCTATGCCCGCCAGGCTGCCGTAGAGCATGTGGCGCACTTTCTCGGGGTTTAGGGACCAGGCTCCTTTGCTATTTGGCCCAGATTTGGGCGGTAGCGGCAGTGCCCCAGCTTCTTGGTCGTCGCTGGGGTCTGGTTCTAGATATTCAAACATCGGTTCTGTTTCCTTTTAGTTGGTGGAAGAAAACAGAACGCGAAAACCCTAGCCACCCACGCTTGAAGTGCAAACTGAGGGGGCTAGGGTACCTTGTGCCTAGCCTCGCAATCTGCTGGTTAGATTTGCGGGGTTAGCTGTCTGCTGGTGCTGACACACCTTCAGACAGCGCTAAAGTTTTCGAGTTCTGTGGAGCCACCGCTCAGGTCGAACGGCTTAATGGATGAGTTTACACATGCGAGCGATCGCCGTCAACCATATACAGGTAATTCTTGAAAAGATAAATATTTACTTAAGATGTAAGCAAGGTACTATATCCGCTATCTTGAAACTCATAACATAGTGAATAATATTTTTGTTTAAAGATGCATTCTTTTCAGGAAAATTTAGAATACATCCTATGCTGAAAGGCTGATTAGCACACGAAGGAAGTTGATGCAGCAACATTTGATTATCACAGTCGTGAATCAAGGGAAGCTTGAAGTTGTATAAAATTGAGAGTGTGCAAATTGATGGTTTTTGGCACAGGTTTGATGCCCAGTGCTCATTTAAGCCCGATGTCAATATTATCATCGGAAAAAATGGTACAGGCAAAACAACTTTCATGAATATTCTGCATGCAGTTTTGACAGTGGACAATTCTGAACTCGTTGAGAATGAATTTAGCTTAGTGAAAATTAGTTTATCCGAAGGGAGATCAAAAAAAACGGTTCGTGTGACTAAAAAAGAAAATGATAGGTACCCTTTTCCTGTTGCCGAATATCAAATATCTCGGAAGAAACAACTTATTCGTCTTTTGGGAAGTGACAACAAAAGTATGCCGCCTACTATGCGCCGCAGGGTTTATGAAGAATCTTTAGAAGTGCGGAAAGAGTTGGATTCCTTAGTTTCAGTTTCCTCATTGTCAGTCTATCGATTGCGAAACGACGATGAATATGAGGTTAGAGACCGATATGGTTCAAGAATGATTTCTCCTGTTGACTATAGATTGAACCAGGCTCTTCAAGGACTTACGCAGTTTCGGCTAAGGCTAGCACAAGAGGCTGAGAAAGTTTCCGCAAAGCTACAAAAAGATGTCTTAGCGTCAATACTATACGGAGAAGAAGATGCAGCCGAATTTAATTATGGACTTGGGTTTAACAAGAATGATGAGCGGGAGCACCTTGTTACAGCTTATAAGCAATTGAATTCTTGGGATAGTGAGATAGAGAAAAAAATTCGATTTCACATAGATTCCATTGAAAAAACAATTCAGAAAATCCCAACATCTCCTGATGATGAAAAAGATCTTTCGATTCAAGAAGTTGACATAAAGCCGCTGGAAGCCCTACGGAAAACTCGTCGAATAATTGATCTGTCGTTGGAAGCCAAAAGCCAAACTCAGGAGATCTATTCTCATATAGACGTTTTTTTAGATATCATTAAAGATTTCGTTCCTGAGAAATCTTTTGAGTTCAGGTCAGGGAGTTTGATTATAGCTAATAATTATGGTGAACTTGAATACACTCGCCTTTCATCAGGAGAGAAGCAGTTAATTATTTTATTGGTTGAGGCTCTTTTGCAAAACCAGCAAACACATGTTTTTCTTGCAGATGAGCCTGAACTGTCGCTTCACATAGCTTGGCAAAGAAAAATAATCCCGGCAGTTCGAAAAATTAATCCTAATGCTCAGGTGATAGTAGCTACACATTCACCTGAAGTTGCTTCAAAATATCGTGATTCTATTCTGGAGATGGAGGAATTAGTTCATGGTTGATTTTTCATACTCAACTGAAGCTAAAAATGTACTGAACCAGTTTTATGGAGTTGAGAAAATATTATATGTAGAAGGAGACGATGATGTTCCTTTTTGGGAATGCATATTTGATAAGCTTAGTCCATTTTCAGTAAAAGTTCAAGATGTCGGAGGAAAACCAGAAGCTAAGAAGTATGCAGCTGAAATAATATCTGGGTCAGCAGATTATCTCGTAGCAATGGACGCTGATTATGACAAGCTGTTTTCTCAAGAAAATCATCCAAACATAATTTATACGTATGGCCATTCTATCGAGAATAGTATGGTAACTGAGGCTACTCTTACTAAACTATTGCAGCATACTAGTAAGTTGCCCCGTCGGCTTATTCCTGAATTTTTGCCAGAAAAATGGTTGTCGGAGATCTCGGAAGTAGTCAAGCCTTTAGTCCTATATGACATCGCTAGTCGAGAAGATGAAATAGGCTGCTCGGTCATGCCTGACAACTGCGATATGTTTTTTAAAACACGTAAATCGTGTGATTTATGCAGAGATAAGATCTTTTGCTATATTGATGATTTGTTAATTGAGTTTGATTCAGAGAGGCTATTAAAAATAAGTTTGATTTTGAGCGAAATTGGTTTAAGCATACTAGACATGATCAACGGTCATTTCCTTAAATCTGCCACTCTGCGTTTTTTGAAATCCACAGTAGAATCACTAAAGTCTAGTATCTCAATTTCTAACGACATGCTGTTTGCAAGCTTAATGATTGCCTTTGAATCCTTGTTTGACGATACTCATCCTCATTACATATATTACAAGAACAAAATCACCTCTATTGTTTAAATGTTCAGGTAAGACTAGTAAGGTGGCACCGCCCATCATCATCCTAAGTAAATCCAAGTTTAGATAAGATTCGCAAGTAATAAGTAACTATTTGTCAAAGTCTACCGTGCGTCCTTCACCTTGCAAATATTAAAATTGAAAAAAGTACATTGAGGGCTAATAAAAAATGGTTTTTAGCGATGTGGTCGAAGTCATCAAAAATCTTTCTACAGATGAAAAGCGCGAAATTCAAATGTTGTTACAGCAATACCTCCGCGAAGAACGTCGTGAAGAAATTTACGCTAACTTCGAGGTAGCCCAGGCAGAGGAGCAAAATGGTGAGCTTACATTTTCCTCTGATATCAATGAATTAAGGCAATTGATTGAGGATTAACCTGTGGAAGTCAGTTTTAGTTCTCCCTTCAAGCGCGCCTTCAAAAAACGCATCAAAGGGAACGCAGACCTAGAGGCCAGGTTTTGGCAAAAACTAGAGCAGTTCACAGCAGACCCCTTTGACCCGAGCTTAAAGACCCACAAACTATCAGGAAAATTAAAAGAGTTTTGGAGCTTTAGCGTGGATTACGACGCACGGGTAATGTTCTATTTCACAGAAGACGACAAGGCTATCTTTGTCGATATCGGTAGCCATGACGAGGTCTATTGAGCTAACAGTCAATGGGCCGAATTAAGAGAGCAGATATGGCAGAGGTGAAAGTATTCTATGACTGCATAGGCAACACACTGGTTGTCTGGGTTGGCAATCCGCAAGACGAAGTAGAGGCCGAGGAAACCAGGGACGAAGTGATTTTGATGAAAGATCAGCACGGTCAGGTCATTGGGTTTGAGAAGCTAAATTTTTTGCCCCCCACCCCGAAGCCCTGTGCGCGTAGCCTTTGAGACCGTGATGCTCTAATGG
>JBARVV010000109.1:0-4218 GCA_049646445.1 Nodosilinea sp.
AAAGAACTCCCCCTCTCTACAATGCCTTGAACGATTGGTTGGGTCAATCGGTGCCCTGGGCGCATCGGGGCCATCTGACGACTTGCCTGTGGATGGTGATGGCCTTGCTCCAGCGAGGTGAGGTCAGTCTGACCCGGTGGTTGCCCTATGTCCCGTGTCGAGGGGTGCAGGCCCAAAGCAAATAACGCCGCTTGAGCCGCTGGTTGCATAACTGATCTTGACTCAAGAAAGTGGACAAGTAATTTAAGCTGCCTTCACGCCCTCTAGGGAGAGCCAATAGTTATCTTCAAACTGCACTGGGGATAGGTATCCGAGGGTTGAATGCAACCGCTGTCGGTTATAGAAAACCTCAATCCATTCGGCAATAACGGTGCGGGCAACCGTTCGAGTCGAGAAGATTCTAGGATGAATCAACTCGGTTTTGAGGGTGCCAAAGAAGCTTTCAGCCACCGCATTATCCCAACAGTTACCTCGACGGCTCATGCTGCCCCTTATCGTAGCCTGCTGAAGGGCCTCCTGGTACTCCCCACTGGCATATTGAGAGCCTCGGTCAGAATGGAACAGCAGCCCCGTTTGAGCCGGTTGGCGTTGCCCTAATGCAGCCTCCAAGGCCGTCAACACGACCTCTGTACGCATATGCTCTGCCATCGACCATCCCACTACCCTGCGAGAAAATAGATCGATGATGACGGCCAGATACAGCCAGCCTTCGGACGTCCAAATATAGGTCATGTCAGCCACCCACACCCGGTCGGGTTCTGTCGTCGTAAAGTCTCTATTCAAGTGGTTCTCAGCGATGGGCCAGACATGCTTAGAATCAGTCGTCACCTGGAATTTACGTCGAGACCGAGCGCTGATGCCGAGTTTAACCATTAATCGCACCACCCGTTGACGGCTGACGCTCCAGCCCTGAGCCACCAGGGCCGCCTGAATCCTAGGGGACCCATAGCTTTGGCGACTGGCATCATAAATCTGTTGAATCTGGTCAGACAAGATCGCATTCTCCTGGGTTCTACGGGAAGCGAGGCGGTTGCACCAGGCGTAATAGCCACTCCTGGACTGCTTCAAGACTCGGCACATCAGGGCAATCGGAAAATTGACCTTCTTCCTCTGGATTAGCTCATAGGGTCTGAGCTTTCCCGAGCAAAGAAGGTCGCGGCTTTTTTTAAGAAATCGCGCTCCATCCTCACCCGTTTTAGGTCTCGACGCAGCGTCGTTAATTCTTGACGCTCAGCAGACGTCAATGAACCCTCGGCGTCACCGGAGCGATCAATTCGAGCTTGTTTCACCCATTTACGCAGCGCACTCTCAGTCAAGCCCATTTCTTGAGCCACTTGGCTGACCGGTTTACCCGATTGGCCCACGATGCGAACAGCATCTGCTTTTTGCTCGTCTGTAAATGTCCTTCGCGGTTTTTGAGTCATCTGAACATTCTCCTTCGGTATCGACTCTTCGGGAATGTCCACTTTTTCGAGGTAAGGTCAGTATTGTTTGCAACCTTTTTAAGAGCAGCTCGATTAATTACCTTATTGCGAATTGTAGAATCTAGGACCTCTTCAATCTCGTTGCTACTCTCAATAAGATTCGTATTTTTTAAGATGTCTTTAAGCCATCTCTAGTCTAGCTCATGGATAATGCTAGGGAGGATATAGCAATCCGAATTGATTCATGCAGGTAGGACGGGCCACTTGCCCTTGCGGGCGGGACGCCTGCCCTGCGAATTTTCACGATTCACGCAAGATCGCTATAGCTTTCATGAGATGAATTCTCGACCAGTAATATCTCAATCTCCCTAATGAACGACCCACCTGATCTACAGATTCAGTTATTAGGGAGTTTGAGCCTGCATTATCTACAGCAGTCCATTGTGTATCTCCCTGGGGCTAAAGCTCAGGCACTTTTAGCTTATTTACTCCTTTACTCAGAAGCTCCTCAATCTCGTCAACTTTTGGCTTGCCGCTTCTGGCCAGAATCTTCTGATGCCCAAGCTCGTACCAATCTACGGCAAACCCTTCACCAGCTGCGCCAACGTTTGCCAGAGGCTAACAGCTTTATTCAGGCTAGCAACCAGACTCTCCAGTGGAATTCTCAAACCTTTTTTGGTCTAGACACCCTTGAGTTTGAGCAATGCTTAAACTTGGCACAGCTGGCGGAGCAAAAGGAAAATACTGCTGCTCAAGTTGGGTATCTGCAGCAGGCCGTGGACATCTATGGCGGTGATTTGTTGCCAGAGTGCTACGAAGATTGGGTCATTCCTCGACGCGAGCAGTTCCATCAAAAAGCGATTAGCGCTCTAGAAAGTCTGATCGCCTTGCTCGAAGTCGATCAGGATTACGATGCGGCAATTGGGTATGGGCAGCGTCTGCTCTCTCTCGATCCGCTGCACGAAGTGACGTATCGAACTCTGATGAAGCTGCACCTGGAAAGAGGCGATCGCGCTAGCGCCCTTCTTATGTATGAGCGTTGCTGTTTAGTGTTCAAGCAAGACCTGGGGGTTGAGCCCAGTCCTTCCACCCGTGACGCCTACCAGTACCTGCTCCAGCAGGACAATCTACCTACTCAAACGGCATCTCAATCCCCAAGTCTGGCGGAGTCAACATCAAGTCCTTCTGTGGCGGTGGCGACGCCGCTAGTAGGACGAACCCAAGCATGGGCGGAAGTGCACGCGACCTGGCGCAGGGCAATCTCCGGGTATGCCCAACTCCTGTTAATCAAGGGTGAAGCTGGCATTGGTAAGTCTCGCCTGGCAGAAGAACTGGTGTTGTATTGCGAAAAGCAGAACGTGACGACAGCTCGCACTCGATGCTATGCCGCCGAGGGACGTTTGGTTTATGCTCCCGTTATCGATTGGTTACGATGCCTGAGCGCACAGATTCGCTTACACACCCTGGAAGATGTTTGGTTGTCGGAGTTGACGCGCCTTCTCCCTGATTTGTTAGCTGAACACCCGGATCTGCCCAAGGCGCAACCGCTGACTGAGAGTTGGCAGCGGCAGTACTTTTATGAGGCGATCGCCCAAGCCTTTAAACGGGTATTGGCACCGTCTGAAGGGATGGGGGCGAGATCCCTGCTGCTGGTTGTTGATGACTTACAGTGGTGCGACCAAGAAACCCTGGAATGGTTGCAATATTTCCTCCGCATTGCCGCTGAGTTGTCGGTGCTGATTGTCGGGACGGTTCGCAGTGAAGAGGTGGATGAGGCCCATCCGTTAAATGGGCTAGCGCGATCGCTCCATCGGGATGAGCGGGTGACTGAAATCGCCCTAGACCGCTTGGACTTCGAATCCACGGCTGCCCTGGCTGCCTACGTTGCCGACCATCCACTAGATGCCGCCCAGGCCCAAGTCCTGTTTCGCCAAACAGAGGGTCATCCCCTATTTGTTGTAGAAATGATGCGAACCAACCTGCTGGCATCGTTTGCCCGAGCGGACAGCGGTTCCGCCCAAGTCGCCGGAGGCAAGGCGACCGCAGAAGATGCCAATCATCTACCGCCCAAAGTCCAATCCGTTCTGACGGCGCGTCTTGCCCGACTCTCTCCGGCGACTAGGCAGGTCGCCAATTTAGCGGCAGCGGTCGGGCGTAGTTTTACCCTAGGGGTGCTGCATCAGGCCAGTGGTGAAGACGAAGACGCGATCGTCGACGCCTTAGATGAGCTTTGGCAGTACCGGATTATCCGAGAGCAGGGTGGCGACACCTACGATTTTAGCCATGACAAACTTCGAGAGGTCGCCTACGACAGCATCAGCCGCCCTAAGCGGCGACTCTTACACCGCCGCATTGCCCAAGCTCTAGAAACCTTGCAGGCTCAAGGCTTAGATGCCGTCAGTGCTCAGGTTGCAGCTCACTACGAAAAAGCAGGACTGTTCTCAAAGGCGGTGCCCTATTACCTGAACGCCGCTGAAGTCGCTCAGCGCATTTACGCGAATACGGAGGCGATTCAGGCGTTTCGCGCCGCGATCGCGCTCCTCCAAACCATGCCCGTCAACCCTAAACGGCTGGAGCAAGAGCGATCGCTGAATACGCTGTTGGGAGTCTCCTTGGTGGCGGTGAAAGGGTATGGGTCACCAGAGGTCAAGGCGGTGTATGAACAGGCAGCAATTCTCATTTTGGCGAAACGCTGTTCAAGCCCTGAGAATGCCGGTATTGTAATGCCATCGGAGAAGCCCAAGAGAGCCAGCACGATTGAAAGAACAGGGGTTGTTTGACACGATAGTCGGTT
>JBARVV010000110.1:0-11331 GCA_049646445.1 Nodosilinea sp.
TCGCGGGCGATGCGGGCAGCGGCGCGCCCGCATCGCCCGCCACAACCTTGGGCCGATTGGCCAAATAGGTCTGGGCCTCGCGGCTGAGCCTAGATCCAGGCACCGAGGTGCGCCCGCCCGCCAAATACCGTTGCCCCGCAGTGCTGAGGGCTACCCCCGGCGTACCGGCCAGAAACACGTTGGCCTCCGAGAGGCGGCGGCGCAGCAGTCCTTCTTCTACATTGGTGCCGGGGTTGCGGTAGAGAATTAAGGCGGCCTCAATGTTCTGCCACTCCTGGTTGCGCAGCACTCGCGAGATGGTTTCAAAGCCGTTGGCCCCGTAGAAGTTGGCTCCCAGGTTGTAGGCAAAACTGAGAACGGCCCCCCGCTGGTTGTCATTCAGCCCGTTCCAGCCGGGAATGCGCTGCTGGGGCGGCAGATAGGTGTTGGCGACCTGCATCATCAGGAGTTCGTCGGCTTCCTCACGGCTAATGCGATCGCCGAGTTTAAAGGGCCGACCATTCTTGTTGCGGGTCGAACCCCAGCCGATAGTAATGGGTAAATTCCCGGTCTTGGGGTCTGGGTAGGCTTGCAAACTCAAGCCCTCAAAGGTTTTGATTAGGTCTAGACCTGGCGTGGGCACCCCGGCCATAGTGATTTCCTCGCTGAATAAGTTGTCAGAACTTAACGCAAGTGTATCGACTCTGGGAGCTGTGCTATATCGGCTGGGGCAAAGCGCAAGGGGCATAACGATCACTTACAGAGAGTGGGCCTAGGCAGCGACCCTAGAGTTCTTTAGGGGAATTATTCAGGGGCATTATTCAGGGAAGCTAACCGCCTGACCCGGCACCACCCGATGGGTGCCAGCGGTGATAACGCGATCGCCCGGCTCCACCAGTCCTTGTACCAGCACGCGATCGCCCTCGGTGTGCACAATTTCTACGGGCTGGCGAGCCACTTCGGCGGCGGCATCCTGATTGGGTTCAGCTACATATACCGACCACAGCCCCTGCTCGCCCTGCACCAGGGCGGTAGAAGGTAGCCAGAACCCAGCGGTGGGCTGGGTTTCTGTAATTACCAACCGCGCAGTTTGGCCCAGGGTGAGATCGTCAGGGGTCTCCAGGGTGAGCACGGCGGTGACGGTGCGGCTGGTCGACTCCAGCTCGGGCAGCAGCCCGGTAACGGTGGCGGCAAAGGTGCGATCGCCCACAGCTACCGTTTGGGCACTGCCAATAGATAGGCTGTCGGCCACTTCGGCGGGCAACCCAATGCGGGCCTCGGTTGCGCCCCCTTCGCTCAGCTGCAGCACGGTCTGACCGCCGCTGACTACCACGCCTTCGTCTACGGGGCGATCGCTAATTCGACCGCCAAACGGGGCCGTAATCACCGCCTTCGACAGGTCCACATCCACCGCCTGAATGCTGGCTTCTAGCTGGCGCACGCGGGCCGCCTGGGCCGCAACCTGCTCAGGCCGAGTCCCGGCCTGCAGCTCGTTTAGCTCGCTCTGGGCCTGGGCCAGTCGATTTTGGAGCGCCCCGGTGCCAAAGGTTTGCTGGTCAAGTTCTTCGCGCGAAATCGCCCCGCGCGCGTAGAGATCGACGCGGCGATCGCGCTGGGTCTGCGATAGGGCTAGCTGCTGCTGCAAATCGCCTACCGCCGCCTGGGCCGCTGCGATCGACTGCTGGCGGGGGCCATTCTGCAATTCGTTCAGGGTGGCTACGGCCTGGTCGCGCTGGGCAGCGATCTGCTGCCGCTGGGCGTCTAAAGTGCGGGTGTCGAGGCGAGCCAAAGGCTGACCGGCCTGCACCGTACCGCCCTCCTGCACCAGCACCGCCACCACCGTACCGCCCTGCTCAAATCCCAGGGCGCTGCTGCGTTTCGCCACAGTTTCGCCCGTGTACTGGCGTTCCACGCTGTAGCCCTCAACCGGCGCTAGCTCAACGGTTTTAACGGGCAGCGGCGCAGCGGCGATCGGATCTGTCGGCTGGCTAAGCTGTCTTAGGCTTACTCCCACCGCTAGGGGCACAGTCACCAGGGGCAGCAGCCACCAGCGGCGAATGCGTGACCGCCTGGGACTCTTGGCCTCATCGTCTGCCGTCACAGGGGCGGGGCGAGGCTGAACAGAAACTAAATCAACTGAAGCGGGAGCCTCGGTCATGACGGCACCTTTGACTAGAGGGGGATCAAAACGCGGCACCTGGGTGCCCAACACCTAGATGCCTAACAACAAAGCATTATCCAACAAGTGGATATTCAACAAATGGATATTCAAATTGTTGTGTAATATATCAAAAGGTTATACTCAAACAGTTGAGTATGTCAATGGGCAAACAAACCCCCTTCCCTATGGCCTTGTCCCACACGATTTTGGCGGTGCTGTGCCGCGAGTCTCTCAGCGGTTACGACATCAGCAAGCGGTTTGAAGAAAGCGTCAGCTGCTACTGGCAGGCCAGCCAGCAGCAGATCTATCGCGAGCTGGGCAAAATGGAGCAGCAGGGCTGGGTCACCTACGAAACCGTGCCCCAGGCGGGCAAGCCCGACAAAAAAATTTATGGCATTACCGACCCTGGCCGGGCAGAACTCGCGCGCTGGTACCCCGAACCCAGTGAACCCACCCCCATTCGCGAAGACCTGCTGGTGAAGGTGCTCGCCGCCCCATTCGTGTCAGAACCCCTGCTAATTGAAGAGCTGCACCGTCGCCGCCAGCTGCACGGCCAAAAACTGGCCGAATATCAGGCGATGGAGGTGATTTACAAGGCGATCGCAGACCCGCCCAAGACCGAGCAGTTTCGCTACCTCACCCTGCGGCGGGGCATGCGCTACGAGCAAGACTGGATCGACTGGTGCGACGAAGTGCTGGATTTTGTAAAGGCTGGCGAACAGTCCTAGGGCCAAATGGTGCCGGTAGGGCGGCAGGGGTTAAAGACCTCGTGCCAGATTACGACATGGCCGATTACCGCAATCGCTGGGGCTTCAAACCCCGTCTCAGCCACCTGGACCACAATCGTTGCCAGAGTGCCAATCAGCGTTTCCTGCTGGGGATAGGTACCCCAGCGAATCAGCGCTACAGGCGTATCGGGGCTGAGGTCGGCGGTCAGCAGCTCGGACGTAATGGTGCCCAGATTGTGAATGCCCATGTACACCACAATTGTTTCAGACCCCTGGGCCAGGGCGCGCCAGTTCACCTTCGGGCGGTACTTGCCCGTCGACTCATGACCCGTGACAAAGGTCACCGACGAACTCTGGCTGCGATGGGTTACCGGAATGCCTGCGTAGGCCGGTACCGCCACTCCAGCGGTAATGCCCGGTACCACCTCCACCGCAATGCCCGCCGCTACCAGAGCCGCCATTTCTTCGCCGCCGCGCCCAAATACAAAGGGGTCGCCCCCCTTCAGCCGCACCACTACAGCATGGGCTCTGGCCTGGTCGATAATTAGCTGGTTGATCTCTTCCTGACCCAGGGAGTGGCGGCCCCGGCGCTTGCCCGCATTGATCACGGTGGCCTGGGGGTTGACCATGGCCAGAATGGGGGCGCTGACTAGGGCATCGTGAATCACGACGTCGGCCCCCTCCAGCAGCCCCTTACCCCGCAGCGTAAATAGGCCCGGATCGCCAGGGCCAGCCCCCACCAGATACACCTTGCCGTAGGGTTGGCCCCCGTGAGGCCCAGAAGCGGCTGACACCATAAGCGTGCTCAAAACTCAGACAGTAGTGGCGAAAGGGATGGCGTAATCTCTTGACCATTCCTTAGAGTAGACCGTTGTCGGCAAGAGCCGACAGGATGCGATGGCCCAAGCCCGGCTCTTTGGGGCGATCGCCCCAGAGACCTAGGCTTCGACGGTGCTGGGCCTACGACACCATTGAAGAATGAATCCCGTGGCGGAAGGCGACTCGCTGCATGGGAACAGAGGGCTGCGGGCCCCGAGCGGGCACCCGGTCTAGAGCCAGGTCGATGACTAGGCGGGCGAGTTCTGGCGAAGGGCCCAGCGGCGGCAGCAGGTGAAACCCCATTTTGGGAAAGCGCTCGGCCAGATCTTCGGTGAGGTGGGTAATCGCATCGGTGGTGGTGCCCGCAAACAAGAAGTAGGGCAAAATGGCAACCCGCTGCACCCCAGCCTGGACGTGGTGAATGACCTGAGACTCTAAGCTAGGGGCAACGGCCCAAAACGCCGCCGTTCCTCCCAACGCCTGGGCCATTGTACAGATGGCGTCGTTACCCCCCGGTCGGCGGCTGCCGTGGGCCAGCACAATGGGCGTTTTGATCGCCGTTGTCTGCAGCTTTTGGCGCAAAAGCCCCTTCAGGCCGGGGTGGCTGCCCAGGTGAGAACAAACCTCCAGCGTCAAATCCGGCAGCGCCTGGCGAGCCTGCTCAACCTCAGCCGGAATATCCTCCATAACGTGCACCCCGGCCAGCAAAAACAGGGGCACCAGCCGCACCCGCTGAGCCCCAGCGGCGCAGGCCCGACGGCTAAACTCAATAATTTGCCGGTGCAGGGGCAGCGCCTCGGCCTCTAGGCAGGCCGTACCAACTAAAGGCCCATTGACCGCATCGGGCAGCGATACTCTGGCCCGGTAAAGGCCAGATGTGCCTAAAAAAGAAGCATCTTGGTCTGGGTTCGAACCATCTAGAGACGTACTGCGCCGCAGCAGGAGCGACGCCTCGCCGCTGGCCAACCGGGCGGAGGCAGATCGTCTGCTATCGCTGCGGTCTTTAGAGCGGCTGCCAGTTCCCCACAGCCCGGCCTCCTGCGATCGCACAAAGTGAGCCAATCGCTCCATGGCCTGCCCAGGCCGGGGGTCGCGGCTACCGTGAACCACCAGTAAATATGCTGTCGATGCAGATGCAGACACAGGCAAACCCTAACGTATTAGACAACAGCAGCCAACCACTGCACACCACCAAACTCAAGCCTGGGACTCCGCTCACCAGGAGCCAACCACACCGCCGCTTAACCAGTGGTTGAGTGTCTCATTATAAAGATTTAGCCCAAGGCATCCGGTATCGTATCCATCAAAAGGCGGCTCAGGTAAGCAGCTCAACCCCAATCTCTGCACATGAGTTGAGCCGCTCAGTTGCTCAGCTGCCAGGCACAATGTGATAATATATCCACTGATCTGCGGGTGTAGTTTAGTGGTAAAACCCTAGCCTTCCAAGCTAATGATGGGGGTTCGATTCCCCCCACCCGCTTAAATAGTGAAAACCCCTGCCGCAAGGTTTTCAGGGGTTTTCTTTTGCTTTGAGATGGTTGCAAGTTAGTTCTTAGCCGCACAATCAAATCGGGCAGGGCACAGATCAAGGCCCGCTGGTGGGCCTCACTCTGCTGGAGCGCTGCCTCTGAGCGTTTGCGTTCGGCCTCTCCGCGTTTGCGTTCGCTAATATCTCGAATTAGGAACAGAGCCTCATCGTCGCCACTGCGCACCACCCTAGGAATCAGCTGAATCAACCGACACCTGAAATACTTTTGCTCCTGCTACAGGGGAATTTCAGAGATGTCTGCGATCGCAGGTAAGGTCATTCTCCCACCTGCCCCAAAGCGCTCAGCCCATCGCTGACAGCGCACCGCATAGGGGCACTGGGCGCAGTAGCCCAAGGCTGGGGCCACCTGAGGCAGATCGCCGCCGGGGGTTAACAGCACCGTGAGATAGTCGGTCAGCCGCCGCAAATCGGCCTCGGTACGACGATGCTGGGCCTCGCTGTAGGCGATCGTGATGCGGCTGGGCGGCTCAGCGGTAGCCTCAGCACCGGGAGGTGCCACAAACCAGTAGGTCATCGAGGCCTGCTTGGGGGACAAATTGCTAGTTTCGACCAATAAATAAAGATATAGCCGAGTCTGCCACTCTTTGGCCAACTGCGCCTGTTTAGAGGGGCGCTGGTAGCTCTTCCAATCGATAATCTGGCCCCGGTTCGGCTCCAGCACCAGCAGGTCGTAAATAGCGGTCAGGGCGTAGCCGTTAAAGGCCAGAGTGCGGCGGTGCTCGCTCTGGCGAAAGCGATCGCCCTGGGGCGCAAACAGATCCGGTGCAGCGGCCAGCAGCCCCTGCACCGCCGCCGCCAGCGCCGCATCTTCTTTGAGAAAGCCCTCAATGGGCAGGCCCAACTCGCGCTGCTGCATCACCAGGTGAAACTGGGTGCCCCACCGCTGCCGCTCTAGCATCTCCGGGTCGGTGGGCACCGGCACCTGCTCCAGGTAGCCGTACTGGTAGCGCCGGGGGCATATTTCTAGCTGCCGCAGGTGGCTCTGGGTGAGGGTAAGCATGGCCAATGTTTCTAGGTAGGGGCACAGCATGCTGTGCCCCTACACAGGATGACACGGTGAATTAGACCGTCGCCAGCAGCTTATCGACGTTCTTAGCCGTCTCAAAGAAGTAGGCAGCATTTTCTTCGGGGGTACCGGGCAAAATACCGTGGCCCAGGTTGAGAATGTGGCCCCGATTGCCCGCTTTCTGAATGGTGTCGAGAATGCGATCGCGGATCAGCGCCTGAGAACCAAACAAAATTGCGGGGTCAATATTGCCCTGCACGCCCATGCTGGGACCCAGGCGGCGGCGAGCCTCAGCCATATCCACTGTCCAGTCCACGCTGATGATATCAACGCCCGACTCACCCATCAGGTCAAACACGCCAGCGCTACCGCTGATGTAGAGAATCAGGGGCGTATCGGGATGGGTCTGCTTCACCTGCTGCACTACCCGCTGCTGGTAGGGCAGGGCAAAGGTGCGGTAGTCCATCGGGCTGAGCTGCCCGGCCCACGAATCAAACAGCTGCACCACCTGAGCCCCACAGTCGATCTGGTAGCGCACGTAGGCGGCGATATTGTCGGCCAGCTTACCCAGCAGGGTATGCAGCATGGCTGGTTCGCTAAAGGCCATACCCTTGATATTGGTATAGCTTTTCGAGGTCTTACCCTCCACGGCGTAGGCCGCCAGGGTCCAGGGCGAGCCTACAAAGCCCAGCACCGCCGCATCGTTGCCCACTTCGCTGCGCAGGGTTTGCAGAATGGTGCGAATGTAGGGCAGCGCTGTTTCGGGGTCGAGCTCGTGCACCGCGTCGATCTGCGCCTGGGTGCGAATGGGCGGGTCGATGACAGGCCCCTTGCTCTCGACGATGTCGAAGGGAATGCCCATGCCCGGCAGCGGCGTCAAAATATCGGAGAACATGATCACCCCGTCGGGGCGAAAGGCACGCCAGGGCTGTAGCGAAATCTCGATCGCTAGGTCGGCATTTTCGGAGCGATCGCGGAAGGACGGATACTTGTCGCGCAGGTCACGGTACACCTTCATGTAGCGCCCTGCCTGGCGCATCATCCATACCGGGGGACGCTCTAGCACCTCGTGGCGGGCGGCGCGAAGCAACAAAGGTACCTGGTTCACTGCGGTCATGTGAGGCGTCACCAATTTACAAGAACAGCGTTATAAAAGCGGTTTAAAGTGTAACCGTTAGCTTATCACTCTGTGATGCTCTCTAATTCTTATGGGAAAAGGGGTGCGGCACTTTTTGTGTCGAAACATTTATACACAATTGGCGAGTTCAATTAGCGAGTTGTTGAAGGGCATTGTTTCAGCGCCAGTAATCCTCAATACTTAGGCAATACTTAGGCCAGAAACGCTAGGCCAGAAACGCATCGCTTCACCCTAGAATTAAAGACTGTGACTAGTTGGCAAAACGTAGATTATCCCCATGGACATTGTGAACTTTTTTGAAACTTTGGCCGGCAAGTGGTTCTCCCAGCGCACCACCCACAATCTGGCGGGGCAGAGTTCTCAAGCAGGGCAGTCTAATTTGGTAATTGAGTTTTTGCCTGCCACCGATAGCGACCTGGCGGCCGCCTGTGCGTCCCTGGGCCACAGCCCTGATCAAATTGCCTGCGGCCTGCGCGTTCACCAAGATAGTCAGATCGACGGTCAGCTTCAAAAAACTCAAGGCACTGCCCTACTGGTAATTTTTACCCCTACAGAAGCAGGGGAGGGCGTGTTGGTGCAGGCAGCATTCTCATCGCCAGCTGTTCAGGGCCGCTACCGGGTAGACGACGAAGTACTTACCATCTTGACCCCTACCGAGGCTGGCCAAGTAGAAGAACGCCTCTGGTTTGCAAACCCCAACCTGCGCATGCGCACCAGCGTTCTCAAAGTTGGGGATGCGGTACAAACGGCGTCGTTCTGCTCTGAAATTCGCATGGGTGTAGCTAAACCCGCCACTTGAGTCGGGCCGTAGGGATGCTCTCCCATGCCTGCTCTCCCATGCCTGCTCAAAGAGTGTTCCAATCGCTCAATTCGGTGGGTGATCGCGGTCTGTACTCCAGTGCGATACTGACGCTCAACCTCAGTCACTCTGGCTACATCAGCTTAGGTTGTTATGGCATTGGCAGGTGCTCTGGGTTACTGGGCTGCGGACTGGGGAGAGGTCTGATCATCAGTTCGTTGCCTTTGCGTCCTAGTACAACAACCAGGGCACCGGGCTGAAGGTCGACCCCTGGCTCGACCGGAACGGCGGTCCAGTAGGTGCCCTCATACTTGACCTGGTAGCGCAAGCCGGGCCGCAGCACGTCGGCCACCTCGGCGGTGTAGTCAGACCAGGTGCCTTCAAAGATCTGAATCTGATCGTCGTCTTGGTCTTGCCCCCAGGGTACTTGCTCAATGGGGCCAGGCTCTAGGGGAAAGTCATCGGGTTCGGGCTGGGCTGGAGAGAAGCTGGTCATGGCGATCGCACCTCAGTGCTAAAACAGTATGGGCTAAAACAATACGGGCAAGAAACTGGGGACGATCTCCGGCTCCGGCCCTGAGGTCTCCCCGACGATTGCCGGTCGAGCAGTAAAATGCCACCAGCAATCGTCACCATTTATGATGAACCAATTGTGACGGTTGTAGTACTGCCGTGGAATGTGAGGATAGTGATTGACTATGGCAGGGTCTCAAATTGAACAGTGGCAGGAGCCAGAACTCCAGGTCGATGAGACGGTGGAGGAAGCTGCAACAGCGTCAGCTATTACTCTAACGCCAGCGCCCCCGCCGCTACCGCGCCCGCGCTGGCAACGGCGATTGGCGATCGCCGCTGGGGTAGGTGTTTTAGGTGGGTTGGGTGGGCTTTTGTGGTGGGCTTTTGTGCGCACGCCCCCTGCTCCCCACGTGCTCGATCTGTCGCCATCCCAGAGTCAGTATGCGACAGCTCTGGCTGAAACCCCCCAACTGAGCTGGCAGGTGAGCCAGCCCCGCCAGGTCGAAACCATGCTTTTGCGCGGCTACGCCCCCGATGGCAGCCTGGTGTACGGGCCTGAGACCTACGACCTCTCCCAGGGGCTACCGGTCAACCTGCTGCCCTACTGCGACCAAACTAGACGGCTGCTGACCTGCCGCGAGGTGCCCCTTGACCTGCGCGAGCCGGGTCAGTATCGCTTTGAGCTCACCCTGCTGCCCGATATAGCACTCAACCTGGCTCCCGTGGTGGCTGAGAGCAGCCTGGTTACGGTGGCCGATCTGCCCCAGCCAACGGTGGTCGAGCTTGCCCCTGACCAGGTAATTTACTCCGAAGCGGGCACTCAGGTTTCGGCCAGCACCGCCAATATGGCCCCTGCCGTTACCGAGACCGGTATTCGCGTTAGCTGGATTGTCACCAATCCTGAGACCCTGCAAGACCTGCTGCTGGTGGTCAAGCGCCCCGATGGCGCTACCCTGGGGGGCCGCCGCTTTACCCTACGCGACCCCGAAAACCCTGGCCAGGTGGCGCTGCCCGACGCGCTGCAGCCCTTTTGCCAGCTGCAAGACCGTCTGATCTGCCAGGGCGTACCCAGCGGCATGCTAGATGTGGGCCAGTACCAGTTTGAGCTTACCCCAGTGCCGATTAACCTGGGCGATCGCGAGCTGATCGCCGCCAAGCAGAGCGAGGTGGTCAGTATAGAACCACGTCCGGTACGCATTGCCTCGTTTACCATCAACGGACGCGAGGCCCAGCCTAAGTACCTGGTGCCGGTTGAGCCAGGCCAGCAGATTCCTGGGTTCCAGGTGGCCTGGCAGGTCGAAGGTGGCTCTACCGCTAAAGTCGAGCTGCTGCCTTCCCCCGGTACCGTTGGCCTACAGGGTGCCCTGTCGATGCCGCTGAGCCCATCGGGCACCACCACCGTCACCCTGCGGGTAACCGATGGCCAAAATCCGCCCCTGGTAAGGGCCGTTACCTTTGAAACCTTTAACCCTCGGCCCAACCCGCCCATAATTATCAACCAGGGTGGTGGCGGTGCTCCCAGCGGTAGTGAAGGCACTCCAGCCCCCCAGCCTGCGGCCCCAGCTCCAGCTCCAGCCCGCAATCCGCTGAGCGAAAGCATGCGCGATCGCGGTGCCTCCGATGACGGATCGCTCTCAGATCTGCAAACTCGCCCCCCCGAAGAGCTGGATCTGAAATTTTAGGACAGCATTCAGGCGGGCAGGGGTGATGGCAAAAACGAATCTCGACTCGGTAGACTACAGTCCGGCACTGCGATCGCTGATGGCCCAAGTCGGCCTGGCCAGCTACCGATCGCTGAGCCAGGCCAGCGGTGTCCCTCGGTCATCCATTGATGCTCTGCGCCGAGGGCAGGTGGGTCGCCTGCGGGTATCCACGCTGCAGCGCCTGAGCGAGGCTTTGGGGGTGCCTTTGGAGGCGCTGGTGGACAGGTTTAGCTCTGCCGGGTCGCTGCAATCTAAAGCCAGTCCTGGGGCTAAAGCCGCACACCAGCTAGACGCCCTGCGGCAGGAGTGCGATCGCCTCCAGAACCAGCTCGCAGCCCAGGCCGAGACAGTGCGCCAGCAGGTACAGCAGCAGGCGATCGCCCAGCTAGAACCCTGGCTGGTGCAGTGGCCCACCGCCGTCCACGCAGCGCAGCAAAAGCCCGATTTGCCTGCCCAAAAGCTCATTCCGCTGGTGCGGCCCGTAGAAGCCCTGGTACAGCACTGGGGACTAACCCCCATTGACGCAGTCGGCGCAGAGGTGCCGTTTAACCCTCAGGTGCATCAGCCCAGGTCAGGCCATCCTGCGCCAGGTCAGCTGGTGCGGGTCAGCCATGTGGGGTATCGGCAGGGCGATCGCCTGCTCTATCGCGCCAAAGTTAGCTCAATCCAGCCCTAAACGCCGAACGCTCCCAGTGGGTACCAGCCCAGGGCATTTTCCAGCCTTAACTATAAAAATTCCATAAAGTTTCAGATTTGCCTGCAATTCCTTACGGAATTTGGGCCTTCTCATGGGAATCTTATCCGTGGGTGCTTAACGGGTGACAACGCACCTAAAGCGCTTGCTGCATCAGAGATAGAGCATAGAAACCTCGCTGAAAATAGCGCTGTTTGTGGGGTTTAAGTGCTATCAGTTGGAGCGCCCAGTCGGCCCATAAT
>JBARVV010000111.1:0-98517 GCA_049646445.1 Nodosilinea sp.
GCTTCTACCACAGCGGGGAAGCCCAACGTTTCAACCATGCCAACAGCAATTGCCATTATTTTGTATCCTTTGTTTTCAGAGATAGAGACGCTTAATCGAATGCCGGGCTAGACCTGCCGCTTACTAGACAATAGTACTGAGGCAGACCTAATACCTTTCAAACTGATGAATCTGAAACCTTAAAGAAGCGTGGAACCTAGGTTCTAAACTGCTCTACTGCTTCGGTGTAGCGAATGGGCAGCACAAATTCGAGGTTTTCGTGGGGACGGGCAATAATGTGAGTAGAGAGCACCTCACCACCGTTGACGCGCTTGACATTCTCAACCCCTGCTGCGACAGAAGCCTGAACCTCAGATACATCGCCCCGCACGATCACAGTAACGCGCCCGCTGCCGATTTTTTCGTAGCCCACCAGAGTAACTCGGGCTGCTTTTACCATTGCGTCAGCCGCTTCTACCACGGCTGGGAACCCGAGTGTTTCAATCATTCCAACAGCAATTGGCATAGTCGATATCTCCTTATATAGTTAGACAACCCTAGGTTCACCTAACACGTTTTACCAGTTATTCGGGCACGAAAAACGATTCCCGAGAAATAAAAAAACGGGAAGCGCCTCTGGAAGCAAAAATGTTGGGTTGCCCAAAAATTCTTGATGACAGATTAAGCATAGGTGTCCGTAGTCACTTTTGCAATATAAGCCCCAATGATTGTTGCTAATGTTGAGTATTATTAAAGCTTATGACATAAAGCTTTTTCTGTCGCAATCTATCCACACCTAGTTAAGAGTGGTTGCTCACTTTTTAGCAGTTGCCGTTCTCGCCCTTAGTGCGCTTCAGGCTGGCTTTGATGATTAATCGCTGACTTTAAGCATTTTTACAGATTGGCCTGAAGACTAACCGTTTCTAGGCTGAGAGGCCGATTGGGAATCAGGTAGAATATCTAAGTCATAGTGAACCGAAGGCTGAAATTGTGGCGTTTTCGCCTCCGCCTAAGCTGAGAAAGTTAAGCCTGAGCAATGTGGTCGTTGTCTCGGCAGTTTCTGGGCATTGGGGCTGCTGCGATAGTGCGGCTAGGGGCGATCGCCCCTAGGTACCTCTGTGCCCTTCGGGTAACTCCTGAGGCAGAGAATAAAAATAGCGCCATTGGTGCAAAGGGTGAGGTGTTGTCAGAGAGCGTCGGAATGACCCAGTTTTTTGTAGAAACCAGCTGGCTGCTGCCCGTTTATGGCCTGATCGGGGCGCTGCTGTCGCTGCCCTGGTCGACAGGTTTGGTGCGCCGTACTGGCCCTCGGCCGGCGGTTTACCTGAATATCGCCATGACCCTGCTGGCTTTTGGCCACGGGCTCCTGGCCTTTCGGGGCATTTGGAATCAGGGGTCTCAAGAGCTGCTGTTTTCGTGGTTTGACTTTGCCGATCTGCACCTCACCCTGGCCTTTGACATTTCGGTGCTTAACCTGGGTGCCCTAGAGCTGATCACAGGGCTGAGTCTGCTGGCCCAGGTCTTTGCCCTGGGCTACTTAGAAAAAGACTGGGCCCTGGCCCGGTTTTATGGCCTGATGGGCTTTTTTGAGGCAGCTATGAGCGGGCTGGTGCTGAGCGGGTCGCTGTTTGTCTCCTACTCGCTGCTGGAGATGCTAACGCTCTCTACCTACCTGCTGGTGGGCTTTTGGTATGCCCAGCCGCTGGTCGTCACCGCTGCCCGCGACGCCTTTTTGACCAAGCGCATTGGCGATGTGCTGCTGCTGATGGGGGTGGTGGCTCTGGCCTCACTGGCAGGCAGCCTCAACTTCAATGACCTGTACGAATGGGTCAAGATAGAGGGGCTTTCGCCAGCGATGGCCACACTGCTAGGGCTGGCGTTGATTGCTGGGCCGATTGGTAAATGTGCCCAGTTTCCGCTGCACTTGTGGCTAGATGAAGCGATGGAAGGCCCTAACCCCGCCTCTATTTTGAGAAACTCAGTGGTGGTCACCTGCGGGGCCTACGTGCTGATTAAGTTACAGCCCATTGTAGTGCTGTCGCCTGTAGCCCTGGGCACCCTGGTCGCGCTGGGTACGGTGACGGCGATCGGGGCTTCCTTGGTGGCGCTGGCCCAAATCGACTTAAAGCGCACCTTTTCTTACTCCACTAGCGCTTACCTGGGCCTAGTGTTTATTGCCGTAGGTACTGAGTGGCCCGGGGTGGCGTTTATGCTGCTGCTTACCCACGCCGTAGCCAAAGCTCTAATCTTTATGGCGGTGGGGTCGATCATTACCACCACCAACTGCCAAAACATGACTGAGTTGGGCGGTCTGGGCAAAAAAATGCCCGCTACCACTCTGGCCTACGTAACCGGTGCGCTGGGAATGGTGGGAGTGCTGCCCCTGGGCTGCTTTTGGGGACTGCGCATGGGAGCCGATTTTCTCAGTGGCGAACATCCCCTGTTGGCAGGCGTGTTTATTGTTGTCAATAGTCTCACCGCTCTGAATCTGACTCGGGTGTTTCGCCTGGTGTTTTTGGGCGATGCTCAGCCTAAGACCCGTCGCGCCCCCGAGGTGCCCTGGCCGATGGCGGTGCCCATGGTTACCTTGACGGTGGTAACGTTTTTGGTGCCCTTGATTATGGGCCAGCTGGCGCTGCTGCCGCCCTGGGAATATATCAACCCGCCGGTTACAGTCCTGGTGCTGGTATCGGGATGGGTGGGGGTGGCCGTGGGTTCTAGGGTATCGCTGTCTAAGTCGCTGGCGCGATCGCTGAATCGCCCCCTGCGCATTGCCCAAGACCTGTTGGCCTACGATTTCTACACCGAGCGGCTGTACGACAAAACCGTAGTGGCTGCCGTATCGAGCCTGGCCCGGTTGAGCAGCTGGTTTGACCTGTACGTGGTTGATGGGTTGGTCAACGGCGTAGGGCTGGCCTCTTTGTTTGGTGGCGAGGGCCTGAAGTACAGCGCCTCTGGCCAGTCGCAGCTCTACCTGCTGACCATTGTTACCGGGGTCGGGCTACTCGGAATTTTCATGACCTGGACGCTTTGGTAACGATTGGCCATGCTAAGCACGCTAATTTTAATTCCGCTGGTGGGTGCCCTGGCGCTGTGCCTGTGGCCCGGCACACTTGACTCGAAGACCGCCAAGCTGATTAGTGGTGCGGCCCTGGCGTTTACCCTGGGTTGGGTAGGGCTACTGGCGACCCAGTTTGAGCTGGCCACACCGGGGTTTCAGTTTGAGGAACTGCTGCCCTGGGTAGAGCCGCTGGGGCTAAGCTATCGACTGGGGCTCGACGGTCTGTCGCTGCCGCTGCTGGCGGTCAATAGCCTGCTGGGCCTGGTGGCTATTTATATTACTGATCCAAAGCTGCACCGGGTGCGCCTCTACTACGTGCTGCTGCTGGTGATTAACAGCGCTGTGGCCGGAGCCTTTTTGGCCGCCAATCTGCTGCTGTTTTTTATTTTCTATGAGCTAGAGCTGATTCCGCTGTACCTACTGATTGCGATTTGGGGCGGGGCGCGGCGGGGCTATGCCGCCACTAAGTTTTTAATTTACACCGCCCTGTCGGGGGTGCTGATTTTAGGTGCGTTTTTGGGCCTGGTGTGGCTGTCGGGCAACACCAGCTTTGACTACGACAGTGGCTTGGCCGCCGCCCTGCCTCTGGCCCAGCAGGTGACGCTGCTGGTGGCGCTGCTGGTGGGCTTTGGTATCAAGGTGCCGCTGTTTCCGTTTCACACCTGGCTGCCCGATGCCCACGTGGAGGCCTCGACCCCGGTGTCGGTACTGCTGGCGGGGGTGCTGCTGAAGCTGGGTACCTACGGCGTGGTGCGGTTTGGCCTGGGTCTGCTGCCCGACGCCTGGATGGCGCTGGCCCCCTGGATGGCGACCTGGGCCGTGGTGAGCGTGCTGTACGGGTCGCTGGCGGCGATCGCCCAAACCGACATGAAAAAAATGGTGGCCTACAGCTCGATTGGCCACATGGGCTACGTGCTGCTGGCGGCGGCGGCCTCAACCCCCCTGAGCATTGTGGCGACGGTGTTTCAAATGATCAGCCACGGGCTGATTTCGGCGCTGCTGTTTTTGCTGGTGGGGGTGGTGTACAAAACCACCGGCACCCGCGACCTGACGGTGCTGCGGGGCCTGCTCAACCCCGAGCGGGGGCTGCCCTTTGTGGGTTCGATGATGATCCTGGGGGTGATGGCCAGCGCTGGCATTCCCGGTATGGTGGGATTTATTTCGGAGTTTTTGGTGTTTCGGGGCAGCTTTTTGATCTTTCCGGTGCAGACGCTGCTCTGTATGGTGGGCTCAGGGCTGACAGCGGTGTACTTTTTATTGCTGGTCAACCGGGCCTTCTTTGGCCGACTGGCGATCGCAGCCCCCACCCATTTTCCCCAGGTTGACATTGTGCTGCCAAAGGTTAGCTGGCGCGATCGCGCCCCCGCCCTGGGTCTGGCCGCGCTGATTATAGCCTTTGGCCTGCAGCCCAACTGGCTAGCCCGCTGGAGCGAACATACCACCCTGGTACTGCACCAGCCCTACCAGGGGTCTGTGCAAGCCAGAACCCGGTTCGCCCCCGCTACGCTGCCCGCCGCCGTGGCCGATACCGTTTTAGCCGATACCGTTCTAATCGACTTGGCCCTGACCAAGCCCGTGCCTACTATCCCTATCCCTATTGCCCCCTAACGCCCAGGTCTCTGTGCCATGACCAAAACTCTACCCCTGGCTACCGCTACCGCCCATCCCCTAGAGCCGTTCATTCAAAAGCTGCTGGGGGCCGAGGCGCTGCTGCCCGACACCGAGACCAACGTGCTGGAGGTGGTGGGCATTCTCAAGAGCTATGGGGTTGTGCTCGACGCCTACTCAGACAACTTGATCTACATTGCCGACCACCAATTTTTGGTGCTGTTTCCGTTCTTTAAGTACTTTAACGGCCAGGTCACGCTGCCAAAACTGCTGCGCCACTGGTGGCACGATCGGATCAACTATGAGTATGCCGAGTACTGCATGAAAACAATGCTCTGGCACGGCGGCGGCCAGCTAGACGAATACCTCGACAGCGACGATTTTTTGCAGAGGAGCCGGGCGGCGATCGCGGCCAAAATTAAGTCAAACCCAGCTATGCGGGGGCTAGACGGTCTGTTTCCCGATTTTTTGCCTGAGCAGGTGCGCCAGCTCGCCTACTACAGCGCCCTGGGTCAGTTTTGGCGGGTTATGAGTGACTTATTTATCGATTTGTCCGATGCCTACGACGCGAACCAGGTGAAAACCATTCCTGAGGTGGTGGCCTTTATCAAAGCTGGCCTGGTAGCGGCGGCGGCCAACCCCATTACCTACGCCGTCGAGATCAGCGGCACCCGCTACGACCTGCTGCCCAAGTCGGCGGAGTTGACCTTCTTAATGGATGTAGCCGTGCCCTACGTAGAGGCCGTGTTCTTTCGGGGCACCCCATTTTTAGGTACAGTCTCCTACAACGCCCAGGCCAACCAAATCTCTGTCGATCAGGGTCGCTTTGAGTACGGGGCTCTCTACGCCGACCCCTTACCGATCGGCGGTGCGGGCATTCCCCCCACCCTGCTAATGCAGGATATGCGCCACTATCTGCCCGATTACCTGACCGCTTTCTACCAATCTCAGGGGCGCGGCCTCGACGATGTGCGGGTGAAAATCTGCCAAAGCTTTCAAAAATCGATGTTTTGCGTCACCAGCGCCTCGCTGCAGGGGCTGCTGCCCCACGCCGCCGACACCACCAACCCAGCCGAACAGGCTGCCAACCACGACTTTCTGGCCGGGTGGATGGACCGGCTCGCCAACTCTCGGTTGGACGTGGTTCAGCTCTAGGAAATCTATCCACTACTTGGCTAACCTAAGTGCGGCAAGACTACTCCACTAGGCCAAGGATCTTGCTACAGGCAATTCAAGGACTTTTACCAAATCAAACTTCTGTCTTTGAACCACTAATATCTAGGAGATTTAGCCGTGACCCATGCCACCCCAGCTAACCGGTCCTCCAACCCCAGCAATCCACAACAACCCGCCCTCACCTACTGGCACGTCTGGACCGATGAGCTAGGCATTAGTCACCAGACCCAGTGCGAGCTAACCAACTTTGAGCAAAGCAGTATTGCCGAAGGCACAGCCCCCCAGTGGAATAACCGTCTGCTCACGTCTGGGGCAACTATTCTGTTCACAGAGCTGCCCGTCAACTGGGTCGGCGAGTGGCACGAAAATCCTCAACCTCAGTGGATTGTGCCCCTATCCGGATGCTGGTTTGTAGAAACCATGGACGGCCAACGGGTTGAAATGGGGCCAGGGGACGTATCTTTTGGTGGCGATCAGCAAACTAAGCCGAACGATAAGGGCAAAAAAGGCCACCTATCTGGCACCGTTGGCCATGAACCTGCCGTACTGATGATTGCCCAGTTGAACGATGCACAGTGGGTTGCCGCTAAGCCCGGCGATTTTGCTTAGTTCTATACAGCTGAAATAAGCCAACTAGCTCCCTGGCTTTTCAACTCCCCGGCTCCCCCGCGATTGGCAACAGGGGGATGCACTTGCCCGTATCGGTTACGCGATCGCTCTGCCCAGCAGGCCTAACCTCACCAACGGGTGAAGGGGGCTGCGACTGATGACCATAGGTAGGTTTTCAATAGAGTTAACGATCGCACCGGATCGGGTTCTCTAAGATTGGCTGCATTCAATCCAGTCCTGTGAGAGTTTGGCTTCAATTAATGCAACAGTCTTTGCAAAAGCGAATTTGGCGATCTAGATTTTCTCCATGGCTAACCATTGACAAGACCCCAAAAATACAGCGCTGGCTTCGCCTCAGCATATTGGTGTTGAGCGCTTGTTTGATCAGTGGGCTCATCCCGATCGCCAGTCCGGCTATCACGGTTGATAATTTGACCCGACCCAACGTGGGGGGCGGCAATTGGGTCGTTGATGATGCGGGGGTGCTTAGTGCCAGGACTGAGCGCCAGCTTAACCGACTGCTCCATCAGCTGAACCCCGACCATGGCACCGTGACGGTGGTCACGGTTGAGGTGCTGGCGACTGAGCGCACGGCGGCAAGCGTGGCGGCAGATTTGCTGGCAGCGCGGGAACTTGACCGTACTGGTCAATCAAACGATGTGTTGCTGTTGTTGACGGCACAACCCCAGCAGGCCGAAATTGCCATTGGGCGGGGCATCATTGAGCAGTTTACGCCAGATCAAGCCACGCAGATTATCGAAACACAAATTCTGCCGCCGTTGGCAGAGGGCAACTTTAATCGAGCGGCGATCGCCGGTACCCGATCGATTGCCCAAGCGCTGCACGACGGCTGGTTGCCGCTGTGGCTGTTGACACGATTAGAATTCTGGCACCCTGGTTACTTGTTCTTGCTGCTGCTGTTGGGGTTGTTGCTAGATGGATATTGGGCATTGCGAACCTTAGCCCAGCATCAAATTCCAGCACCAAAAGATCAGCCCGTCTCGCCGATGACTAAAACGGATTCCAATCATTCAGCATCCTCGATTCCACGCCACTCCGTCACCTATTGGTTGGGCGATAAGATCCTTCTCGCGACCGCATCGCCTACGCCTGTGACGCTGCCCCCCCAGGGGTATCGGCAAAACCTGTGGAGCAACCCGACGCGGCTACCGATCTGTAGGTTAGATCAACAGGATTGGATTGGGCTGCTAGTGCTAACTATTCTGATGTTTTTGCTGTTGTTGGGGACGGGTTTTTTGACTGCAGGGGTGGCGGTGGCGGTGGTTGTGTTGGGTACGGGGCTATTTGCTCTAGCCATGTATGCCTGCCTGAAATGGGGCATTCGCCGCCACTTTTCCCATCGAGAAAATAGCACCACGATCGGCATGATTGCGACAGTTGTCTTGTGGATAACGGTTTTTCTATATGCTTGTGTGATGCAGAACTATGATGGCCGATCGCCCCACGCCGTTGTAGGGAATTTGTCGGCGCTTGGGATTATCGTTTATCTGTTGGCTGTGCCGATTATCGCCAGCCTGATTATGGCTGACGTGTTGCCTCTGTTTGTCTATGCTCGCCACCAAGATGATGCCGATGAAATGAGGGGAGTTCCGCACTGTCGGGTCTGCCAGCAGCCGATGGTCAATGTGAAACCGGATGACCAGCAATTGCTGAATGAGGCTCAGCAGGTGGCGTTGAAGCTGGGCAGCATGGAATTTGATGCGTGGCATTGTCCACACTGCTATCCCCAGTCACCTAACACAGTGATGCTGCTGGCTATGGTCAAGCTGATGCAAAACCACCAGTTTGCCGAGTGTAGTCATTGCCAAGAGCGCACGATGACGGTCGAGGCTGAATCTCCTGATGGGGCGTCTCAATCGCATCAGATGGGGCGCGATCGCCACACTGCGAAAACCGTCCGCAAAGTCTTTCACTTTCACTGTCACTGTTGCGGCCAAAACCGCGAGGAAATCCATGAAATCGCTGCCTCAACTTGAAGTCATTCAAACCGGATCACGGCGAATCTCCTTAGCTAGGCTAGCTAACCATCCCCGCGATCGGGCGTTGCTGATTCAGGGGATGAATCAATGCCTGAAAGCCTTGAAATCTCGTTTAGAATTTTGCGAAATCATCCCTGAATTCAGCAACGCCCAAATCTCACCTTCGGGGGGCGAGAAGGCCACTGCTTACGGCTTACGGCTGGTGACTCTCTCTACAGCATTTGTTTCTACAGAATGCGGGTGAAGACCCAAGGGCTGGAGTGGCGTAGCCGCTACCGTCGCCATTGCAGCCAGGTGGTGGCGAGCGATTTGATCAGGGGGGTAAACCGGCTGAGGCTGTACTGATCGGCGGTTTTGCGAATCACCTCCGCCTGGGTAGGGTAGGGGTGAATCACGTTGGCGATCGCCCCCAGGCCCAAGCTCTTCTCCATGGCCAGGGTAATTTCGTTGATCATCTCGCCAGCATGGCGGGCCACCACGGTTGCCCCGAGAATTTTATCCCCGTGGCTATCTAAATGAATTTTGGCAAACCCGTCGGTCTCCCCGTCGGTAACCGCTCGATCCACCTCCGATAGGGACAGCGTAAACGTGCGCACATCCTGCCGCTGGGCCACCTCGCTAGCGGGCAGGCCCACGTGGGCGACTTCGGGGTCGGTGTAGGTGCACCAGGGCATGGTTAGCCCGCTCAGCCTGCGGCGACCGATGCCCAACACCGAGAACAGCGCATTTTGAATCAAGATGCGGGCCGCAGCGTCGGCCGCGTGGGTAAACTTCCAGCGCATGCAGCAGTCGCCGACGGCGTAGATGCGGGGATTAGTGGTTTGCAGATAGTCATTGATGCAAATGCCCTGCTTGGGGTCCGCCTCCACGCCGACCCGCTCTAGCCCCAGCCCTGCAATGTTCGGCTGGCGTCCCACCCCGATCAGAATGTCGTCCACAGTGACCGTATAGGTATTGTCACCCTGCTGGTAATGGATCACCTTTTCCTGGCCCTGCCGTTCTACCCGCTGAGCCTGGGCATTCAGCTTCAGGTCGATGCCCTCTTCTCTAAAGATGCGCTGCATCAGGTCAGAGACCTCTGGGTCAGACTTTTCTAAAATGCGATCGCCCCGCTGCAGCAGCGTCACCTGTGCCCCTAGGCGCTGGAAAGTTTGGGCCAGTTCGCAGCCGATGTAGCCGCCTCCGATGATGGCCAGGCGGGGCGGACAGGCGGTTAAATTAAAGACGGTTTCATTGGTCAGGTAGCCTGATTCCTTCAGCCCGTCGATGGGGAGCTGAACGGGGCTGGATCCGGTTGCGATCGCGGCTTTGCGAAACCGCAGCTCCTGCTCCCCCACCGTCACGGTGTCGGCACCAGAAAACGCGGCCTGGCCGAAAAAGATATCTACGCCGTACTCATCTTGAATGCGCTGGGCCGAGTCATTCTGGCTAATTTCCGATCGCACCCGCCGCAGCCGCTCCATCACCTGGGCAAAGTCGACCTTCATCCCCTCAGGCACCTGAACCCCGTAGCGATGGGCCTGGCGCACGTCCTGCACAGCCCTGGCCGAGCGGATCATGGCCTTGGAGGGTACACAGCCCACATTGGTGCAGTCGCCCCCCATCAAATGCTGCTCGACTAGCGCCACCCTGGCCCCCAGCATGGCGGCTCCGGCAGCGGTGACCAGCCCCGCTGTACCGGCCCCGATTACCACCAGGTTGTAGCGTTCCGCAGGGACCGGGTTAGCCCAGTCAGGAGGATGCAGGTAGGACACCAGCCTCTGGTTGTAGGTGTCCATGGGGGGAACGGTGACAGAGTTGGAGGGGGTCACACAAATACTCTGGCTAACGACGGCAATGCAATTACTCGAAAGAGTTTCAGCTTGCCAAAGTTGGTTAGAACTTTCGTCTACCCCAGGAGAGCTTTTAGTGGAGGGCAGGGGGGCTTAACCTGAACGGTACGCTTTGGGTGTGGTGCCCGTCAGCTGCCGAAACTGCTGGCTAAAGTGGCTGTGGCTATTAAATCCACAGTCCAAGGCAATATCGATAATGGCCCGATCGGTCTGCTGCAACAGCCGTTTTGAGCGCTCTATTCGCTGCTGAATGAGGTAGTGATGGGGTGACACGCCCATCGACTGTTTGAACAGACGGCCAAAATGAAACGGACTCATGCTGAGTAGTTGGGCTAAGTCTGCCAGTTTCAAATCCTGAGTCAAATAGGCGTCAATGTAGTCCAACACCCGAGCGAGCTGGTGCATAGGTAACCCGCCTTCATAGCTGGGCAATGGTGCCTGGGTACTGCCATGGTTACGCAGGAGCTGCACCGCCAGGACGTTGGCTAACGAATCCAGGTATAGCGCGCCGCCGGGCTGGTTTTGCTGTAGCTCTGAAAGCAGCATGGTGGCGATCGCCTCGATCTGGCCATCGCGATTTTGAAACAGGGGCAGCAGCGAAAGGCGATCGCCACGGCCCGCCAGCGTTTCCTGGGCCACCGATCGCAGGAAGCGATCGGTGAGCTGAATCTGTAGACAATTCTCAGTGCCCTGCCAGCGGGCAAAAAAGGGCAGACCGGCGGGGGTGAGGGTAAAGTCGCCCCGTCGATACAATCCAGTATGCGTCTGGCCCGCCTGAGTTTGCAGGTAGTGAATGGGCCGGGTGGTCAAATTGACAAACAGCGTATGGCTGTCTGGGCTGTAAACCTCACCTTCGCCGGGCGGGAACTGCAAATGCTCAAGCTGAATCGTCTCGGTCTGTAGGGATAGGACCTCTGGTGACGAACCTATTGGGGTTAAGACGGGATGAGGTTGGGGATTGGCCATGAGCGCAAATACCGTCTCTGGCGATCGACAGTGGCCCGACAATGGCCCAACGGCGCACTGACAGACCGTCCTGGAAACCGCGAAACACTGGGGTCATTTTAGGTTTTTCAATCCGATCGCACAACTCACCGCAAAAAAGTGATAAAACCGCAAAACTCCAAAAGCGCCGCCTGGGCCATCTCCGTACTCTAAACATGTCATTATTCAGGAGGCAATTCCATGAAACTGATCATCTTTGGAGCAACGGGTACAGTTGGTCGCCAGGTCGTCGAACAGGCCCTCGATCAAGGGCATCAGGTCACAGCCTTTGCTCGCCGTCCAGCTAGGCTCGATATCCAGCATCCCCGACTTCGCCGAGTGCAGGGCGATGTGCTCGATCTAGCGGCGGTGAAACAGGCGATCCAGGGGCAAGAGGTGGTGGTTTGCGTGCTGGGGTCTGGCAAGCAGCTGAGCGGCACCGTCCGCTCCGAGGGCACGCGCCAAATTATCCAAGCCATGGAGGAAACAGGCGTTCGCCGTTTGATTTGCCAGTCCACCCTGGGCGCAGGCGACAGCTGGGGAAATCTGAACTTCTACTGGAAATACGTCATGTTCGGCCTGATTTTGCGGAACGTGTTTGCCGACCATGAAAAGCAGGAGGACTACGTGCGCCAGAGCCAGCTCGATTGGACGATTGTGCGACCGGGTGCCTTTCTAGATGGCGATCGCACCGGCAAATACCGCCACGGCTTTCCTGGCACCGATACAAGCTCCCAACTCAAAATTTCTCGGGCTGATATTGCTGACTTCATTTTGAAGCAGCTGACCGATAATACCTACCTTCGTCAGACTCCAAGTTTGTCCTATTGAGGCTAACTCTGCACTTACAGACAGCCGTAATGGCAGGGAATGATGAGTGTTTACGCCTCATCATTCCCCCACGTTTGCTTTTAATTCTTTTTGCTGTAGGAGGCTATATGGCCATTGTTCAAAATTTTCGCTTACCTTTGATCCTGTTTGCGGCAGTTGGGAGTGCGCTGACAGCAGGTATTTTCTTCGCATTTTCTACGTTTGTAATGCAGGCGCTGGGGCAGCAAACAACCGCAGCGGGGATTGCTGCCATGCAATCGATCAACATTACCGTGATCAATCCCTGGTTTATGGCGGCGTTCTTTGGTCCGGCGGTAGTAGGGCTGGCGGTGGCGATCGCCGCCCTCAGCCAGTGGCATCAACCCGGTGCGCTCTACTGGCTGATCGGCACACTGCTCTATTTAATCGGCACTATTGGGGTGACGATCGCGGGCAATATTCCGCTGAATGATGCCCTGGCAGCGGTTAAACCTGACAGTGCAGCAGGGGCAACGCTCTGGGCCAGATACTTGACAGATTGGACATTTTGGAATCATATCCGCACTATCGCTGCTGTTTTGGCCGCCGTTCTGTTTACCCTCTCGTTCTTTCATCGGGCGGGGGTAGCCAACTGAGAATTTGATACGATCAAAGTTGGAGCCGACCGTCATTAGACTTTATCGGCAATAAATCGCTCTACATGTAAACGTACGCCGTAACTGTAAAATCATTCGATTTCAGGCAAAGAATTGACTGCTTTTCAATTCCGATTTAGTCTATTTAACTCACCGGTCTATCAACTCTCTGGGCGGCCCTGGGCGATCGCTTCTTGGGCCTGAATGCACCATTTCTCCAAACCATCGAGGAGTAAATTTAGGCCAAACTCAAAATCATGTAAACCGTCATGCCGACCCTCTATAACGTAGTGGGTGAGCTGATTCAAATAGGGGTACTGATCTGCCGGAATCATGGCTACATAGTCTTTTGCCACGGCTGAATACTCCGCCGCCTCAAACGGAAAGTTCAACTCCTGAAGGGTGAACCCATAGATGTGGCTATCGATCGCATTCCAGACATGATCCGCCACGGCATAGGAAAAACCTGCTTCCACTAGACAGCCCAGCGTGGCATCTACATAGCGCAGCATCGCCGATCCCACATTGACCCGCGACACGATCGCCATCGTCGCCCAGGGATGACGCAGCAGCACGGTATGGGCCGAAAGCGCCCGCTGCCGCATCGCCGTTTTCCAATCTGTCTGGAGCGTCGGTAGGTCAATCTCGCCGATCACAGCATCGACAATGCCGTCGATTATGTCTTCCTTGTTGGCGACGTGGTTGTACAACGACATCGCCTTTACCCCCAATTCCTCGGCCAGCTTGCGCATCGACAGGGCCTCAATTCCGCCCCGATCCGCTAGACGCAAGGCGACCCGCAACACCCGTTCCCGACTCAGGGGGAGCTGCGGGGCTGGTTCTGCGTCGACTGTCTTAGCCATTGATGCTTTCCTGGTGTTCATAGCAGATAAAGTCTGTGATTCATCTTGACAAACTTACGCCGTAAGTTAAACTTACAGTGTAAGTAGGGGTTTAGGCGTTGAGTCTATAGACAGCCCAGCCCTCTAACCCGTAGGAGAACCGTAATGATGACCAATACCGTCGCGCCATCGCAGGGAGATACCCAAAGTCGGGACCGAATGCAGGCGATCGCCCAAACCGAGTACGGCTCACCGGATGTATTGAAGCTGGAAGAAATGGATAAGCCCGTGCCTGAGGCCAACGAAGTTCTGGTACGAGTTCGCGCCGCTGCCGTAGATGCAGGCGTTTGGCACCTGATGCGCGGCACTCCCTTTCTAATTCGCCTGATCTTTGGCGGTCTACGCAAACCCGCCATCAAAATTCTTGGGACAGACATGGCCGGTGAGGTAGAAGCAGTGGGCGAAGCGGTCACCCAATTCAAGCCGGGGGATGAGGTGTTTGGCGACCTGTCAGAATCGGGGTTTGGCACGTTTGCTGAGTATGTCTGTGCGCCGGAAGCGGCCCTGGTGTGCAAACCCGCCCATATTTCTTTCGAATCGGTGGCTACCGTGCCGGTATCTGGTCTCGCTGCCCTACAGGGCCTGCGGGACGTGGGCCAGATTCAGCCCGGTCAAAGGGTTTTGGTGAATGGGGCCTCCGGTGGGGTGGGGTCGTTTGCAGTGCAGATAGCCAAGGCGTTTGGGGCCGAGGTGACAGGGGTATGTAGCACCCAAAAAGTAGATATGGTGCGCCGCCTCGGCGCTGATCACATCATCGATTACACCCAGACTGATCCCACTCAACCGGGGCAGCCGTACGACCTGATTCTGGACGCAGCCGCCTACCGCCCGTTTTTTGATTTTCTACCCGCCTTGACCGCCGGGGGCACTTACGTAATGGTGGGGGGCTCTACGGCCAAATTTTTCCAGGCCATGCTGCTTGGCCCCTGGGTGAGCAAAACCCGCGATCGCCGAGTGAAGTTTCTGGAGTCAAAGCCCAATCAGGCAGACTTACAGACCCTGAGCGATTTCTTAGCAGCGGGCAAGATCATTCCCTATATCGATCGCACCTATCCCCTCAAAGACGTTCCCCAGGCAATTCGCCATCTCGAACAGCGGCAGGTGCAGGGAAAAGTGGCGATCAGTATTTAGTAGGAAATAGCGACCATTCTTCAACAGTTAGTTCCAGAGGTTTTCAGGCCTTTTTCCCGGCAGCTGGTTCAGAAATATGGTCCAAATCAACGAGATTCCATTTCAGTCCTCGGTTCCGATAAATCCGCTTTTGCTTCAGCGGATAATCTGCCACATCGTGCTCTAGCCGTTGACCAACGACAATACATCTGAGGATACCGTTACCAACATTTTTGAGGGTGTGAGGTTCGCCACCGGCCCGATAGCCAATAAAATCGCCGCTCTTAACCGAGTACTTGGCATCGCCAATGGTGGCTTCTGCTTCTCCATCTAAAATGTAGACACATTCATCTTCGTGATAGTGCTGATGGAGTTCGGTCGATTCATAGCCCGGTGCTATTTCGATAATGTGAAAGCCCAGCCCGGTCAACCCAGTTAGATCGCCAAGCGACTTATTGATGCGTTTTGCATTCTCATTTAGAAAGTGAGTTTTGGCCAAACCCGCATAGGCTTCAATCTCTTCACGGGTAACGATGTATTTATTCATCTCAAAGTCCTTTCCGAAGGCAGCGCCAAGATCTTGGCCTTTGTCGATTACTTCAATCGCACTAGGGCTAAGGCCGCAGGTAATACATTAGGGCCTGCAGCAAATCTGGGGCCAGCCCCAGGCGGCGCTGTAGATCGGCTAGATCTTGGTAGGGGCCACGGTGCGATCGCTCCTGCACCACCGCCTGGGCCAACGTCGGAGACACCCCTGGCACACTACACAACTGGTTTGCCGTAGCCTGATTGAGACTTACCGTAGGCAAAGCACCGCTATGATCGTCGTAGTAGCAAAACGACAGTACTGGGGCCAGGCGAACGAGCTGGGTTGACGCTACCCCCAGGGCCGCAGCCACATCCTCTAAACAGTGAAACTGAACCCCGGCCTGGCGCAGGCGCACCAGCCCCTGGGCCTGACGAATCGATAGCCCCGGCAATTGTAGCCAGTCATCTACCGTGGCCCGGTTCACGTCGAGGGTAAAGCCCAGACGGGCCGCCTGATCTACCTCCTGGTAAGACCGCAGCCGATAGTTTGGATCCTGGTTCAGGCGACTAGCGAGGGGATTGATCTGCGCCCTCAGAGTTTGCCAACGCTTCAGCACAAAGTACCTACATAACCTTTACCACCCAGTCCATTTACCGTCTGGCTCACTTACCGCCTGGTCTCTGCCTGTGTTGTCTGGCTAGGCTACCTGATCGAGCAGTAGGCGGCGCTTCTGCTCAAATTCAAGCTCCGAAATCAGTCCTTCCTGGCGTAGGGTATCTAGCTCTCGTAGGGCTTTCCCCAGGGCATTGATCTGACTGGGATTGACGCCTACCTTTACTGCTTGGGCCGGAACATTGATCGCGCCAAAGGCCTCAGCCGGCTGAGTCAGCAGCAGAAACCCCTCAATAGCACAGGCTATTCGAGGAATTTGCGTCCAGCCCAGAAGTAAATAGACGATTCCCCAAAAAGGTTGACCCAGGTAAAACTTATGCAACCCTGACAGAGGAATAGGCCCGGGGGTGAAAACTCCAGCCCACGCTAAGATAACGGCTGTTCGACGGGAACGCTGTGCCAACATCATTGCTTCGCCACCTATGAAGCCCTTTGTGAAACCCTTGGAGTGTAAAACCTTTAGAACTGGTTGAACTAGCTCGTGAAACCAGTATAAGCCTGGCATAAAGAATCGACATTGCTCTCCGGAGCATAGTTATGAGGTTAGGATTAATCGGTGAAGATAGAGATACCTCCCTCAACTCTGCCTCTGAATGCCCCACGCTGCCTTCTCCCCTGAGTGGCTAAAACGCTTTACCGACCCCTACGCACTGCTGGGTGTGTCGGTAGCAGCAGATGATCGCCGCATTCTGAAGCGCTATCGAACCGTAGCTAAACAACTCCACCCCGATACCCTACTTAATGTAGCGCCGGAACTGTGCCAGTTTGCTGGCCAGGTGTTGCCCAAGCTGGTTAACCCTGCCTACCAGCGCCTAAAGCAAGATAAGGGCCGCAACGAAGTGCTGGCTTTGCTGCGTTTTAAGGTACGCCGCCTGAGCCGCGACCAGCAGCTCAACCCTACCAGTGAACAAAGCAAAAAGCTGCTGGCGCTGCCCGATCCCGAGGTTGACGTGTTTTACGAGCAGGCGGTTGATCAGGTGTGCGATCGCCAGTACAAGTCGGTGGGCGATTTTGAAGCCTGTACCCAGCAGCTAAGTGAGCTGAACCTGGTTTACCTGCGCCGCAAAATGGGAGCCCCCGTCATCCGCGAAAAGCGCGCCGGGCTGATCACCCCCGCTACCCTAGCTCCCGAATCGCTGGCTGATGTACCCTCTGGTAGTAAGGCCGCCGCTGGGCTAATGTACGCTGAGCGCCACTACAGCCGTGCCCAAGAGTATCTCAAAGGTAAAAACGTTCAGGCGGCCATTCAAGAACTCAAAGACGCCCTCAAAATTGATCCTCAAAACAGCAGCTACCACTGCCTGATGGGGCAGGCTTATTTGATCAGTAAGCTAACGGGGATGGCCAAGGTGCACTTTAAGCAGGCCCTGCGCCTCAACCCCAAAAACGTCGTCGCCCTCAAATATGCCAAGCAGCTCAATGTGACGGTGACAGACGCTCAGCCGCGCCAGGCTAAAGGCTCTGGGGCAGCAGCTGCCCCCACTCCTGAGAAGCGATCGCTGTTTGGCGGTCTCTTTTCCAAGGGCACCAGTCGCTAGCTGAGGCCCGATTGGCAACACAGCCTACAGCGCAGCAGGGCTGTAGATGTAATAAGATCGCAACGCTAACCACGATGCCCGTCGCGACTCGGAGAGCCCCAGCCCTGTGAACAGCTTTAACGCCAAAACCCACCTCACCGTCGGCACCACCACCTACACCATCTATAGTCTGCCTGCCGCTGCCGCCACCCTGGGCGATATCAGCCGCCTGCCCTTCAGCCTTAAAGTGCTGCTCGAAAACCTGCTGCGCCACGAAGACGGGCGATCGGTCACGGCGGCAGACGTGCAGGCCGTGGCCGACTGGCTCCAGACCCAGTCCTCCTCGCGCGAGATTGCCTACCGGCCGGCCCGGGTGCTGATGCAAGATTTCACTGGCGTACCCGCTGTAGTCGATCTGGCCGCCATGCGCGACGCCATGGTGAACCTGGGCGGCGATCCCGATAAGATTAATCCTCTCTCCCCAGTGGATCTCGTCATCGATCACTCGGTGATGGTCGACGCCTTCGGCAGCGCTGACGCCTTTGGCCAAAATGTCGAAAAAGAATTTCAGCGCAACTTTGAGCGCTACGCCTTTTTGCGCTGGGGCCAGAGCGCCTTCGACAATTTCCGCGTCGTGCCGCCAGGTACCGGCATCTGCCACCAGGTCAACCTCGAATACCTGGCCCAGGTCGTGTGGACAAAGGACGAAAATGGCGAAACCACTGCCTACCCCGACACGCTGGTCGGTACCGACAGCCACACCACGATGATCAACGGGCTCTCGGTGCTGGGCTGGGGCGTGGGCGGTATTGAGGCCGAGGCCGCCATGCTGGGCCAGCCCATTTCCATGCTAATTCCCGAAGTGGTGGGCTTTAAGCTCACCGGGCAGCTGCCCGAGGGGGCCACCGCCACCGACCTGGTGCTTACCGTGGTGCAAATGCTGCGAGCCAAAGGCGTGGTGGGCAAGTTTGTCGAATTTTACGGCAGTGGCCTCGACCACCTCACCCTGGCCGATCGCGCCACCATCGCCAATATGGCCCCCGAGTACGGTGCCACCTGCGGCTTCTTTCCCATCGATAGCGAAACCATCCGCTACCTGGAGTTCTCGGGCCGTGACCCTGAGCGGGTAGCCATAGTCGAAGCCTACGCCAAGGCCCAGGGGCTCTGGCGCGAGGCCAATGCCCCCGACCCCATCTTTACCGATTCTTTGTCCCTCGACCTGGCCACCGTAGAGCCATCTTTGGCCGGGCCGAAGCGCCCCCAAGACCGGGTGACCCTGGCGGCGCTAGCATCCCAGTTCAAAACCTCTGACTTTCCTACCTTTAGCGGCAAAGACTACAGCGAAAAGCAGTCGGTCGCTGTGGCGGGTACCGACTACGCCCTCACCGACGGCGACGTGGTGATTGCCGCCATTACCAGCTGCACCAATACCTCCAACCCCTCGGTGATGATTGGCGCTGGCCTGGTCGCCCGCAAAGCGCGAGAAAAAGGCCTGACCGTCAAACCCTGGGTGAAAACCTCTCTGGCCCCCGGCAGCCAGGTGGTATCTGACTATCTGGAACAAGCCAATCTCCAGACCGACCTGGATGCCCTGGGCTTTAACCTGGTGGGCTACGGCTGCACCACCTGCATTGGCAACTCGGGGCCACTACCAGCCCCTATTGCCAGCGCCATTGAAGAAAATGACCTGGTGGTCGGGGCTGTGCTTTCGGGCAACCGCAACTTTGAGGGCCGGGTTAGCCCCCACACCAAGGCCAACTACCTGGCCTCGCCGCCGCTGGTGGTCGCCTATGCGATCGCAGGCAACCTGGCCATTGACCTCAAAACTGACCCAATCGGCCAAGATACCGAGGGCCGCCCGGTGTATCTAAAAGATATCTGGCCCACCAGCGCTGAAATTAAGTCGGTGATGGCTGAGGCGCTGACCCCCGAAATGTTTCGCAGCCGCTACGGCAATGTGTTTACCGGCACCGCCGACTGGCAGCAGATCGCCACCCCAGAAAGCCAAACCTACACCTGGAACGGCGATAGCACCTACGTGCAAAACCCGCCCTACTTTGCCGATATGGCCCCTAGCGTCAACGGTCAGGCCTTTGCCGATATTATCGGAGCGCGCCCCCTGGCCATTCTGGGCGACAGCATTACCACCGACCATATCTCCCCGGCTGGGGCAATCAAGACCAATAGCCCAGCGGGCAGCTATCTGGTGAGCAACAACGTGACGGCTACCGACTTCAACTCCTACGGGTCGCGGCGGGGCAACCACGAGGTAATGATGCGCGGTACCTTCGCCAACATTCGCCTCAAAAACGAAATGGTGCCCGGTTCCTCCGGCGGAGTCACCCGCTATATGCCCGATGGTACCGACATGTCCATTTATGATGCGGCTATGAAGTACCAGGCCAACGGTACCCCCCTAGTGGTGATTGCAGGCAAAGAGTACGGTACCGGGTCATCCCGCGACTGGGCTGCCAAGGGCACCCTGCTGCTGGGTGTCAAAGCGGTGGTGGCCGAGAGCTTTGAGCGCATTCACCGCTCTAATCTGGTGGGCATGGGCGTGCTGCCTCTCCAGTTCACAAATGATACACACCGGGGTGTGCTGCACCTCGACGGCAGCGAAACCTTTGACCTGACCGGCCTCAGCGGCGGTATTCAGCCCGGTATGACGGTTAACCTGGTGATTCACCGAGCGGAGGGCGACACCACCACGGTGCCCCTGCTGTGCCGTATCGACACGCTAGATGAAGTAGAATACTTTCGCCACGGCGGCATTTTGCCCTACGTACTGCGGCAATTGCTGGTAGCTTAGAAAACAACACCTCTGACCTGGAACCGTGGTTTCCCGCGCCCGTAAAGGCAAGGAACATGCCGCTGCTCCTAATCAACTTATCAACGACTCATTAAGACTCGTTGAAGCTGAGGCCAGGGGCAGGGCAATATGAGATCAACACTCTATAGTTTTCATTGTTAGGGAAATCCTCACAGTAACCACTGCACTAATCATTACCAGGGATGCCGGTATGACCTCATCCATTGCTCCAGATCACGATCCACAAGTGGCCGCCCATCAGCCCGCTGCTGAGGATTTAGCCACCTGTGTGGTTAGTGTACCCTCTACGCTGACTGTGGTTGAGGCAGTTGAGTTTGAGCAGCAGGTCAAGCGTCACTGCCTCAGTCAGCCAGTCCCCCAGTCGATCATCATTGACCTCAGCCAAACCGGATTTATTGACAGTAGCGGCCTGGGGGCTTTGGTTATTTGCTACCGCACCTGCAAAGCTAAGGGTATGGATATGGTGCTGCGTGGCGTACAGGAACAGGTGCGCATGGTACTTGCTCTCACCGATCTAGAGCAGCTGTTCACCTTTGAGGCGGTGCCAGGGGAGCCAGAAGCCCCTGCCGCCAGACCCGAAATGCGGTTTGTGGCGCTGACGGCTCATCCGTCGGTGACCTCTAGGGGCAAGCGCGCTATAGATATTATCGGTGCTCTGGTTGGCCTGGTGATTACCGCAGTGCTGTCGGTGCCGATTGTGATGGCTATCAAGCTGGAAGACGGCGGCCCGATTTTCTTTAAGCAGGTGCGGTGCTCGTGGATGGGTAAGCGCTTCGAAATTTGGAAGTTTCGCTCGATGGTAATTGATGCTGAAGCTCTCAAGGCCCAGGTTGAAAACGAGGTTGAAGGGCCGCTGTTCAAAAACAAAAATGATCCCCGAATTACCAAAATAGGCCGCTTGCTGCGTCGCACCAGTTTAGACGAGCTGCCTCAGTTTTGGAATGTGCTGAGAGGCGACATGAGCCTTGTCGGCACTCGCCCGCCCACCCCGGATGAAATTGAGCAGTACAACGTGCCCGAGTGGCAGCGTTTGGACGTCAAGCCCGGCATGACTGGCGAGTGGCAGGTGAACGGTCGCTCTACGGTGAAAAAGTTTGAGGACGTGATTCGGATGGATCTCGACTACCAAAAAAACTGGAGCCTGGCCTACGATATCCAGCTGATTATTAAGACTGTTTTGGTGCTGTTTTCTAAAAAAGCAGGGGCGTCTTAGCCAGAGCATTGCTAGAGAGCTAGCGGGTAGGTCGGCAAGTGGATAGGTGAGAGGGATCGGTTCCGCGATCGCCAAATAGGATTCGGTCTTGGCCAGCCGCGATAGAGTAGTGGTGTTGAGGTTGCGGATACACCAGCGGTATGGGGGTTCAGGTTCTAGCGATCGCGGTTTGGCTAGGCAGTATTGCCCTGTATGGAGCCGCCTTTTTCTTCCCGGAAGTGCACCGCCGCCACGACTTCTTTTGGAGTGGGGTAGGCGCATTTTACGGCCTGGTGCTTTGGTTTAGCGCCGTTCAGACATCGCCAACCGAGCTGCTGGGGCACCTGGCCAGTATTGTGCTACTGGGCTGGCTGGGCTGGCAAACCCTGACCCTGCGCCGCAAGCGCACCCCGCTAGATCTGCAAACCCCCCTCACGGCAGACTCCTGGCCTACCTTTGGTCGGCAGCTCAAGCAGGTTGCGCTGAACCTGGTGAAAGGAACTCCTCTGGGGCGCTGGCTGCCGCAAACGGAGGACGGCAGACTGCCCGGTGATCCGGCGATCGCCACCAGCCAAATTCGAGTTTCATCCCTTAAAGATGTGGACTACGAGTTCGTAGATGAATTGGAGCCCGTTTCTCATCGATCCACGCCTACCGCAGGCCAGACCTGTGAGCCTGTCGTTGCAGAATCAGCTCAGGCCCCTTCTTCGCCGCCTGTCAGAGCCAAGCGATCGCCTCGATCGCCAGCATCACCGCCCCAGCCAGCATCGCAGCCCCAACCAGCGCCGCCGATCGCTGCAAAGCAAAAGTCCTTGGGCCTTGGGGCCAGATTGGCCGGGCTCAAAGCGTGGGTGGGAGATGTGGTGAAAGCCAAGACCACGCCTAAACCCAAGCGAGCGGTAATCGAAATTCCGCCACGCCCCTCGCCGCTGGCTAAAAATAAGGCTCAATCTACGGCTAAAACCGATTTCCCCGCCGAGGCAGCGGCTCAGGCAACGGCTAAGCAAAGGTCTAACCAAGCTCAGCCTCCAATCGTAACCATTGTCGATACCGAGGCGACCGAAAGTTTTGACGGGTCTGACTTGGGCGATCGCAGCCAGGCCGCTGCCGCCGAGGATCCAGCTAGCCCCGTTGAAGAGACCATGACAGAAGCCCCAACCGGCTCACCCAGCCGTGGTGCTGAGGTCGGGGCAAATACGGAAGACACCAACTGGGCCGATGACGAAAATTGGGCCGACAGCGGAGATTCTTTCCCCGCCGACCCCGATTAACCAGATTAACCCTGCAATTGCCCTCAACCTGGCCTAATGTATATAGATGTCTCAATGTGCCACCTGCCATAATGGCGCGAGCAATTCTTCACCTTTAGTCGACCTCAGGCTGTGACAGACTCTAAAAGCTACAAAGATACCGTTCTTCTGCCCCAGACCAGCTTTGATATGCGGGCCAACGCCACCAAGCGCGAGCCTGAGATTCAAGCCTTTTGGGCCGAGCACAAAATCTATGAAACCCTGTCGACCAGCAACCCTGGCGAGGTGTTTGTGCTGCACGATGGGCCGCCCTACGCCAACGGTGATCTGCACATTGGCCACGCCCTCAACAAAATTTTGAAGGATACGATTAACAAGTATCAGCTGCTCAAGGGTCGCAAGGTGCGCTACGTGCCCGGCTGGGACTGCCACGGTCTGCCCATCGAGCTGAAGGTGCTTCAGGCCATGGACCCCGAAGCGCGGGCTAACCTGACACCGATCAAGCTGCGCTACAAGGCAAAGGCCTTTGCGCTCAAAACCATCGATCGCCAGCGAGAGAGCTTCAAGCGCTACGGCATCTGGGGTGACTGGGAACACCCGTACATGACCATGACCCCCGACTACGAAGCGGCCCAGATCGAGGTATTTGGCCAGATGTACCTGAAGGGCTACATCTATCGCGGCCTCAAGTCTGTGCACTGGAGCCCGACCTCTCAAACGGCCCTGGCCGAGGCTGAGCTAGAGTATCCCGAAGGCCATACGTCCCCCAGCATCTACGCCGCTTTCCCAATGGTGAGCGCGTCTGCCGAGGCGAAAGATGCCCTGGAACCCTACCTGGACAAGCTGGGCGTGGCAATCTGGACCACAACCCCCTGGACGATCCCGGCCAACCTGGGCGTAGCGGTGAACGCAGAGCTGACCTACGCCGTAGTGGAGGTGGATTCTGGTACACCGTTCAAGTACTTGATTATCGCAAAGGATCTGTGCGATCGCATGGCCCAGGTGCTGGGTTCAAAACTCACCCTCAAAGCCGAAATCAAGGGCGCAGCCCTGGAGCATTCCACCTATCACCACCCCCTGTTCGATCGCGACAGCTCCATTTTGATTGGCGGCGATTATGTCACCACCGAATCGGGTACCGGTCTGGTCCACACCGCCCCTGACCACGGGGAGGAAGACTTTAAAGTTGGTCAGCGCTACGGGCTGCCGATACTCAGCTTGGTGGATGAAAAGGGCGACATGACCGCCGCTGCCGGTCCCTTCGCGGGGCTCAACGTACTCAAGGATGCCAACCCCGCCGTCATTGAAGCGCTGGAAAAGGCGGGTTCTCTGCTTAAACACGAGCCCTATGGCCACAAGTACCCCTACGACTGGCGCACCAAGCAGCCGACAATCTACCGCGCCACTGAGCAGTGGTTTGCCTCGGTAGAGGGGTTCCGCGAGGCGGCGCTGAAGGCCATCAAAAACGTGCAGTGGATTCCGGCTACGGGCGAAAACCGGATTACCGCCATGGTGAGCGATCGCTCCGACTGGTGCATCTCGCGCCAGCGCACCTGGGGCATGCCGATCCCTGTGTTTTACGACACCGAGACCAGCGAGCCGCTGCTGAATGAGGATATCCTGACCCACATTAAAGCCCTGTTTGCCGCCAAAGGCTCCGACGCCTGGTGGGAGCTGTCGGAGGCGGAACTCTTACCGGAGCCATACCGCAACAACGGCCGCACCTACCGCAAGGGTACCGACACGATGGATGTGTGGTTCGACTCCGGCTCATCCTGGTCGGCGGTGGCTCAGCAGCGCGATGAGCTGAAGTATCCCGTCGACATGTACCTAGAAGGTTCTGACCAACACCGGGGCTGGTTTCAGTCGAGCCTGCTGACCAGCGTGGCGGTGAACGGCTGCGCTCCCTACAAAACGGTGCTCACCCACGGCTTTACCCTGGATGAACAGGGCCGCAAAATGAGCAAATCGGTGGGCAATGTGGTTGACCCCGCTGTGGTGATCAACGGCGGCAAAAACCAAAAGCAGGATCCGCCCTACGGGGCAGATGTGCTGCGCCTGTGGGTGTCGTCGGTGGACTATTCCTCCGATGTGCCCCTGGGCGGCAACATTCTCAAACAAATGTCGGATGTGTACCGCAAGATTCGCAACACGGCGCGATTCCTGCTGGGCAACCTGCACGACTTTGACCCGGCGAAAGATGCGGTGCCCTACGACCAGCTGCCGGAGCTGGATCGCTACATGCTGCACCGCATGACCGAGGTGTTTGCCGACATCACCGACGCTTTTGAAAGCTACCAGTTCTTCCGGTTCTTTCAGACCGTGCAGAATTTCTGCGCTGTGGACTTGTCGAACTTTTATCTAGATGCCGCCAAAGATCGGCTGTACATCAGTGCAGCAGATTCGCCTCGGCGGCGCAGCTGCCAGACGGTGCTGGCGATTGCAATCGAAAACCTGGCCCGCGCGATCGCCCCGGTGCTCTCCCATATGGCCGAAGACATCTGGCAGAATCTGCCCTACCCTATGGCCCACAAATCGGTCTTTGAGGCGGGCTGGGTACAGCTAGACGACCAGTGGCAGCAGCCGGAACTGGCTGAAACCTGGAACCAGTTACGCATCGTGCGTCAGGAGGTGAACCGGGTGCTGGAGCAGGCCCGTACCGCTAAGGATATTGGTTCATCTCTAGAGGCAAAAGCCCTAATCTACGTGGCCGATCCTGATCTGCGGCAGCAGCTAGCGGCGATGAACCCCACCGATGCCGTAGCGCCCGGTGCCAACCACGTTGATGAGCTGCGCTACCTGTTCCTGGTCTCCCAGGTGGAGGTGCTAGACTCGCCAGCCCCTTTGGCGGGGCTAAAGTGCAGTACCGAGTCAGACGCACTGGGCATTGGCGTGGTGGATGCGGAAGGCCAGAAGTGCGATCGCTGCTGGAACTACTCTACCCATGTGGGCGAGAGCAGCGATGACCCGACGATCTGCGATCGCTGCGTTGAGGCCCTAGCTGGAACCTTCTAAATCCTCAGCGATGTCCCTGATTTTGCTGGCCGTTTTCTAGTTGTGGCTGATCATCGTGGCGCTGAGCAAGGACTTACCGCTATGGGGATTCATTGACTAGCCATTGGTAGTCTCGATTGGCTACTAAATGGGGCTAATAATCTGGCTTAGCAACCGCAGCTGGTCGGTGTTTCCCATGGTGATTACCATATCGCCCGGATAGAGGCGGGTGTCGGCGGTGGGGCCAAAAAGCAGCGCTCCATCATCGCGGCGGATGGCCAAAATCAGCGCCCCCGACTGGCGACCCAGCTGCGCTTCAGCCAGGGTTTTGCCGACAATCGGGCAGCTATCGGGCAGCAGCAAAAACTCTTCGACGTAGACTGTCCGCTCGGCCCCGGTGAGAATGCCGTCTAAAAAGTCTACGACCTGGGGCCGTACTGCCGAGGCAGCCATGCGCTTGCCGCCGGTAATGTAGGGCGACACCACTACATCGGCCCCACCTCGCCGGAGCTTGAGCATAGCCTCTTCGCTGCTGGCTCGGGCAATGGCGCGAATCTGAGGCGACAGAGTTTTGGCCGAGAGCACAATGTAGAGATTTTCAGCATCGGAGGGCAGGGCCGCCACTAGACAGCGAGCCTGCTGCACCCCCGCCATCGTGAGGACCTGATCTTGGGTCGCATCGCCCTGGAGGACGGTGTACCCCAATAGCTCTGCTGCATGAATCGCAGCATCTTGGGAGTCGACCACGACAAACGAAATGGTTTCGGCTGCAAACTCTGTAGCTACCTGCTGACCGGTACGGCCAAACCCGCAAATGATGTAGTGGTCCTGCATCGATTCCATAAATCTGCGCTTTTTTAGAAGACGTAGCCCCGCCTGAAAGTGCCCCTGTACAACCGCTTCAGTAAGGTTGTTAAGAATATAGGCAAGGACGCCGACCCCCATCATGATCAGCACAATGGTAAACAGCCGCCCCTGGGGGCTAAGCGGGTTAGTCTCACTGAATCCCACGGTCGATAGGGTAATTACCGCCATGTAGGTGGCATCGAGCCAGCTCCACCCTTCGACGAAGCGATACCAGAGTATCCCTGAAAAGACGACAAACCCCAGGGCGATCGCTCCACGAATCAGGTGTCGCCGGGTATGCCGATAATTTTCTTCAATGATGGTTTCGCCATAGCGAGGGCGTTTTTGACGCACAGGTGTTAACCCCTGAAACTTGGCCCTCTGAAACTTAGCCTGACAGAGCGATATCGCCTACTGGGACATGGCCCACCGGGACATCGCCCATCGGCGGCCATAGCGGCCCAATTGGCTGCTCTAAGCTCTAAATTGTAGGAGCAAAAAGCTGAAGCCGCAAAAAACGCCCTGGGGTGAGTCAGAGCGCAGATCTTTTATCCTGGAGATAAGCTTAGTCGGCCAGGCGCACTCGCCCAGCCCGAATACTGTCGAACACCTGGTTGATGTGATGGCGATCGCTGGAGGTTAGCGCTGGGTTGCTGAGCATCGCCGTCGATAGAGTGAGGTGGTCACGGCGGCTCAAAACACCCTGCTGAATGACGGTGCTGACAAGGGCTTGAATATTTGAGGCAGGGTTTTCGGGTAGAGACGACACCATGATTGCAAATCCTCGATTCAGGAGTGACGATAGTAGAGGCCCAGGCCAAAGCCTACGGGCGATGCCGTAGCGATCGCTACAGTTTCATCTTCTTCAAGCATGCCCAATTCCTAGAAGTTACGGTTGGGCCGCTGGTGAAGATTCAGTAAACCTGTATTAAAGCCTCGGCAAGGGTAGACCTTCGATAGAAAAGTCACGGAAAAATGGCGCAGATCAAGGAAAACAGGATGGAGATTTATCGGGTAGCGGCCTTTCGCGACAACTATATTTTTGTGCTCTACAATGCCAATTCTGGTCAGGCGGCTGTGGTGGACCCAGGCGATGCCGCTCCGGTACTCCAAACGTTAGAACGCCTTGGAGCCACGCTGACCACCATTTTTAATACCCACCATCACAGCGACCATGTGGGGGGCAATTGTCAGCTGTTGGAGCAGTTTCCGGCCGCTTTGGTCTATGGCGGGGCCGAAGACCGGGGTCGCATTCCTGGGCAAACCCACTTTTTGCGGCAGGGAGATAGGGTGCAGTTTTGCGGTCGCCAGGCTGAGGTCTTCTTTGTGCCCGGCCACACCCGTGCCCATATTGCCTATTACTTTGCCCCTATGATTGATACCGGCTGGGGCGAGCTATTTTGTGGCGATACGCTGTTTGCCGGGGGCTGTGGTCGCCTGTTTGAGGGCACCCCCCAGCAAATGATGGAGTCATTGGGCAAGCTGCGGCGGCTGCCCGACACTACTCGCGTGTGGTGCGCCCACGAGTACACTCTCAACAATCTCAAATTTGCTATTACGGTCGATGGTGCCAATGCGGCCCTGCGCGATCGCCTGGAGCAGGTACAGGCGACCCGTGCCCAAAACCAGCCCACGGTGCCCGCTGAGCTAGGCCTTGAGAAACAGACCAATCCCTTTCTACGATGGGACAGTGCGGCCCTGCGGCAGACCACCACCAGCGCCTCAGACGTGCAAACCTTTGCCCGACTGCGAGGCAAAAAAGACCTGTTTTAGACCCTGTTAGTATCTCTTCTACGATAGGGAGTCAGTGCTATACAATCACAATACAATCACAAGAGCAGCGCCATCTTGGGCCATTCTGGGCCATTCTGGGGCAAACCACCTAAGACCGACTACACAAGGGGCAAAACCTGGCTATGATGCTCAAATCAACTACCCGGCACGTCCATATTTATACCGCCATCGTTGCCAACAACGAACTGGTGCCCAGCGACGATAAGCTCACCTTAGACATCGACCCCGACAATGAGTTCAACTGGTCTGAAGAGGCGCTCAAGGCCGTCTACGCCGAGTTTGACCGCCTGGTCGATGCCGCTGCTGGGGAAGATTTGACCGACTACAATCTACGCCGTATCGGCTCCGATTTAGAGCATTTTGTGCGCCAGCTTTTGCAGCAGGGGGCGATTAGCTACAACCTCAAAAGCCGCGCCCTTAACTACAGCATGGGCCTACCCCGGATTGAAACCGAGGAGACGGCTGGCTAAGGCGATCGCACCAGGCCTCTATACCCAGGTCATGCTGCCCAAATGATGAGAAGCGGGTGGGGCGACTGATTTTGTTTAGCAAGGCCGTTAGATCTAGGGGGCAGCATCTCCCAGTGGTTCCAACTAGGGTTAGATACTCTGGGGTTAGATACCATTTAGAAACATATCCAGTAGAAACTCTGAGCTGTTTATCTGCCCCCGAGGATCGTGATCCAGTGCTCTAATCCGTCCTGTCGGTCGATTGCGACCCCACCTGCCAGCCACTGTAAGGTCTGCCAGACTCCGCTGCTGTACCGCTTTTTGCTAGCGGCGGGTGATGGGCCAATGGCAACCCGCTCTGGTTCACTGATCGCAGGCCGATTTTTGGTCTGGAGCGATAGCTCGAAACCGACGCCAGCAGGGCATCAGCTTTGGCTAGACACTCGACCCGATCATCCCACCCCGCCCCTAGAGCAGATGCCAGCCTCGGTGCTGAACTATTTAAAGCTGATTGCTCTGACGCAGCACATTCCCCGCCCCTACGCCTACCTGACTCCAGAGCAATCAGGGCTGTCCACGACTGTGCTGCTGCTCGATGTGGCTCCCATTAGCGTTCGGATCACGTATCCGGCGGCTAAAAGTGAAGGCTCTTCCCTAGATTCCTCCCAAGGCGGGCAGGTTGAGGCGGCGTTTTTGCCCATCCTGGCCCAGGTTTGGACTCACGGCTCGGCCCTGCAGCAGCTGAACTGGCTGCGGCAGGTTGCTAATCTATGGCCTGTTTTGGCCACCGAGCGGGTGGCTGCGACCTTGCTAGAGCTAGACAAGCTCCGGGCCGATGGGGCTCTGCTGCGGCTCACGACCCTGGTGGCCGATGACGCTAGCCCTAGCCTGGCCCAGCTCGGCCAGCGGTGGCACGCCCTGGTGGCTACGGCTCAGCCTCCGGTGCGCCCCTACCTGGGCTGGCTGGTCAATGCCCTCAAGGATGGGCACATAGCCTCTGCCAAAGATCTGCTGGCTGAGCTAGAGGGAGCGATTCAAACCCTGGGCCAGGGGCTGTTGGTGACTGTAGAGTGGATGGCAGATACTGACCAGGGACCTACCCGCGACCGCAATGAAGACGCCTGCTACCCCGAAAAAGACCTCCGCCAGCAGCGGTTGTCGGGGCGGGCAGAGGGGGGCGAGCCCCCGCCCCTGCTGCTGGTGTGCGACGGCATTGGCGGCCACGAACAGGGCAATGTGGCCTCTCAAACCGCGATCCAGCTGCTGCAGCAGGAGCTTGAACCGCTGACCCAGCAGCCCCACCTGCCTCCTGCTGCGATCGCCCAGCGCCTTAGGCAGGCGATCATTTTGGCCAACGACGCGATCGCCGCCCGCAATAACGACGAACGGCGATCGGCCCGAGCCCGCATGGGTACGACGGTAGTCGTGGCCCTGGTGCATTTTCCCTACGTTTCCATTGCCCACGTGGGCGATAGCCGGGCCTACCGGGTTAGCCCCCGCACCTGCTACCAAATCACCCTCGATGACGATGTCGCTTCGCGGGAAGCCCAAATGGGCTATGCCCTTTACTCTGAGGCCGTGCAGCTACCCAGCGGGGGAGCCTTGATTCAGGCTCTAGGCATTAGCGACTCTGACTTGCTTTATCCCACGGTGCAGCATCTGTTGCTTGATGACAGAGTAGTGCTGCTGCTTTGCTCTGACGGCCTCAGCGACTATGACCGAGTTGAGGCCCTGGCCCCCCACCTACTTGCGCCCTTGGCCAACGCCCCTGGCCCGATTAACCCTGCGGTCGAAGCCCTGATACAGCAGGCCAATCGACTCAACGGTCACGACAATGTCACCGTTGGGTTGATGCGGTTTATCCCTCAGCTGGGTGCCCTACCAACCCTCCCTTCCGGTTCCCTCCGCCAGGCCAACACGACTCCTGATTTCGATTCGGGGGCTGTGCCCGCTTCGTTGCCAAAGACCGTGCCGCCATCCACTCAAGCTGTTGCCCCAGCGACGCAGGCTGAGGTCAGGCCTGCCCGCTCAGGTATGGCCTGGGGCCCGTTTTTTGGGGGTATAGCCGTGGTGCTGGCTATTTTAGGGGCAGTGGCCCTGGCCTGGAGCCGTCGGCCCCAGACCCCAGCGGCGCTGCAGCCCCTGCAGTCGAGTTGGTCCGCAGCCCTAGCGGGACAACCGCTGCCCGTCACTGCTCTAGCCGCTACCGTTGACGTGCGCGTGGGGTCGTATTGGCAGTCACAGCAGGCCTCGGCCACCATCCCCGGCCTTGAGCCCGGCGGACTGCTGCTGCGATCGCAGCCCAAGACACCAGCGAACGCTGAGCTGGCCGCCCCAGGAGCGCCAGAAGCAGTGCCAGAAGCAGCGCCAGAAGCAGCAGTAGCGACCGGTAGCGTTCTAAGAGTTGTCAGCCGCCAAACCAACGCTGACGATGTTGACTGGGTGCAGCTGCGGGTTTGCTCTATTCCGTCCGGCACGTCTTTAGAGCAGCGCCCCCAGGAGACAAACCAGCCCCCAGTTCCAGCTGCTGAGCCTAACTTGAGCCAACGGCTGCTGGCCCCCGGCGATCAAGGCTGGGTGCAGAGTAGCCAACTTTATAGGGCAGCGACCTTTTTAGAGTTGGTTACCCCAGCCCAATCGGGCCGCTGTTTGCCCTAGTCGGCTTACTTCAGTTCCTCGATCTATCTTTTTGGCCCTGTTAATTTCGGCCTGTCTATGCTGTCGTCCGATGCTCTCACCCTCAGCCTTGCCATCGATCGCCTCACCCAGGTCGACTCCAACCACTATGCCATTTGGGTGTTAGAAAGCCCGTTCCCTGGCGGCTATGCTCACCACGATCGCCTATGGGATAGCCAGATGGCCCAGCTTTGGGAGAACTGGCAGCAGTTTTTTTCGCTGCGCGGGCTGCCAGGGGTGCCCCACGTGCCCTCGGCCTATGTCCCAGAGTTTCATCTCGATGATCTGCTCGATCGGGTGGCCCCTAAGGCGGAAACCGGAAGCAAAACCGGGCGGCTGATGCAGGGACTGGGGGTAAGCCTTTGGGAATGGCTGTTTGACGGCCCCATTCGCCAGACCCTAGAGCGCAGCTTGGGTATGGCCATTGGCCAAAATCGGCCGCTCAAGCTACGGCTAGAAGTGCGTCCCCACGAGCTAATTAGCGTGCCCTGGGAAATTATGCAGCCTCAGCCTGGCTGCCCGGCCCTATCGCTGGGGCCGCAGGTGCTATTCAGCCGGACTTCCAGCACTGTAGGTTCGCTGCTGGAGACTGAGCCAGACACCTCTCTGCGCATTTTGCTAGTGCTAGGGCAGGATGATCCGGGCAGCGCCGGGGGGGCTAAGAACGTTTTGCAGCTGCCCCAGGAGGCCGAAGCCCTCAAGCAGCTGCTAGAACTCAGCGCCTCTCGGCTCAGCTATCAGGGGGCTAGCCCAGTTGTGTGCCAAGTGCAAACCCTGATCGAACCCGATGCTAAAACCCTCCTGAAAGCCTTAGAAACCGGGTACTTCAACGTATTTTTCTATGCGGGGCATGGGGTACCCGCCCCCGATGGGGGGCTGCTGTTCTTGCGCCAGGGGGGCAGCCTGAGCGGTACCGAACTGGCCCAGGGGTTAGTGCCCAACGGCATTCGCCTGGCGGTATTTAACACCTGCTGGGGAGCCCAGCCCGACTTGCTTCAGCAGCAGGTTATTCCCCGCAGCAGCCTGGCGGAAGTGCTGCTGCACCACGGTGTGCCAGCGGTACTGGCAATGCGTGACTCTATTGCCGACCACGAGGCATTGAGCTTTATTCAGGTGCTGGCCCGGGGGCTGGCCGAGCGACAGCCCATAGCCCAGGCCGTGGCCCTGGCCCGGCAGCATCTGCTGACGGCGTATCGGTTTAACCATACAGCCTGGACGCTGCCGGTGCTCTATCAGCATCCTCAGTTTGAGGGACACCTGCTGCACGAGGTTAGCCTAGCGGTGACCCAGCTGCCGGGCCAAGATCTACAGTCGACCCAGTCGGTGGTGCTGCGCTGCCTAAACAATCCGTCTCGGATGTGGCGGCTCTATGATGGCTATCTGCGGGTGGGGCGGCTGCCCGACAATGACCTGGTGATTTTAGAGCCCTGGGTGTCGGGGCAGCATGCCGAAATTTTTAGCCGCACTCAGTTTGAGCAGGGGGTGCCAGAGACCTGTTATTACCTGCGGGATATGTCGCGCAACGGATCCTACTACTGCAATGGTGACTCCTGGCAGCTGGTTCACCGCAGCGAGGTGCCCCTGGCCCTGGGCATGGCGCTGCGATTTGGTAGTCAGGATGGCGAACTGATGGAATTTACCCTGGAGGGTAGCCCCAAATCTCCCCCTCCCGACTAGTAAAATCGGCAAATTGTTCACGCCGTACGGAATCCTCTAGCGGCACAATGTATCCACTGACATCAGGTACCGTTATCCTCTCGTGCATCTGTAGATTAATGCTATGACCCAGCCATCCCACAATCCTAATTTTGCCTCTGAGTCCGCTATGGCCGCCGAACACGATTTGCTTGCCACGATTCTTCATGCTGAACCGGCGTACCCCTGGCAGCCGCTGGCCCCAGAGGCAGAGAGCTATCTGACTAGCTTAGAGACTGAGTTTGACGCCCTGGCGGATGATGACCTTAGCCCTGCGATCGCGGCGGGATGGCAAACCCTAGCGGCCCAAATCACAACTCAAATGAACGAGGCGCAGACTGCGGCTCAACCCACTCCAGACCTGGGCCTGACAGCAGCGACCTTGGTGCTCGATCAGCTGCGTCAGTTTCAGGGGCGGCTGCCTAGTGAGCTACTGCAAAGCCTGGCTACGTCAGCGACTAGCCTGGCCCGCAGCGGTCAGCCCCTGATCGACCAGCTGGTGAGGTGCGTAAGCGATATCTTACCCAGCTGGGACATCGATGACCTGGCGGTGCTGGCCCGACCCCTGGCCTACTCGCTGCGCGATGGCCGGGGCGAAATTTTAGATCTAAACCTGCGGGCGATTCCGGCCAGTGCCTGGGACTCGCTGTCTGACCTAGAGCAGGCAAGGCTTACCATAACGGTTGCTTCGGTGGCTCTGAAGGCGGCTGAGACTGAAGCGAGGGCTGGCGACGACCCCACCGCTGGCTAAGCGAGTGGACTGAGCGGGTGGACAGACAACACCGGTAAAACTGCGCCAGCACAGATGCGCCAAAAACAATGCGCTGCCCGTTACGATCTCGCAATGCTTCACTGACAAGGCAAGATTCGCGGGGAATCATGAGGATAGTTGCTTTTCCTCATAAATAATTCTCAATGCTCATGGGACTCTACCTTACCCCCTGGTTGCGCCGTCAGCAGGCTCGCTATCGCTATCGACAGGCCCTAACCCTGATTCGTCAGGGCAGTGTCGATGCAGCGCTGGCGGTGCTGCCCCAGGCCCTAGACGGCTATCCCTATCCAGCTGATATTCATATTGAGCTGGGTAAGGCCCATTGGCATAAGGGGAATACGGCGGCGGCGCTGAGCCACTTTACCGCTGCGATCGCCCTCGACCCCGCCAATGTGCGCGCCTACGGTAACCGTGGCCTGCTCTACTGTCACCAGGGGCAGGAAAACCTGGCTTTGGCCAACTGGCAGCGGGGCCTGGAGCAGCAGCCCGGCCACGCCCTGATTCACTACAACCGGGGGCTGCTGTATTTTCGGCAGCAAAATTACACCGCTGCCCTGGCCGACTTTAATGCCGCCATTGCCGCCAACCCCAACCTGGCTGAAGCCTACCTACACCGGGGCCATGCCCACGAACAGCTGGGCCAGCCCGAGGCCGCTGCCCACGACTGGGAACTGGCCCTCTGCAACGACCTCAACCTCGACCAGGCGAGGCTGAAGCTGCATCACCTGCACCAGGCTCACCGCGATCGCGCCCTTTCCCAGCGCCTGCAAACAGAGCTGGGCCTGCGCCCACAGATTACCGTTGTGGCCCAGCACCAGTACGATAACCTGCGGATTCAGGTGCATCGTCCGGTGGGAGTCGGCATCAACTATTTCACTCTGCCCGACCAAATTCGCGCCCTGATGATCAAATGGCAGCTAGACGAGGTGCAGAGCTTTGAGCTGACCGGGCAGGTACAGGATCAGCCAGTGGTGGAGTGGCGGGGCAGCTACAAGCTGTTTCAGGGCCAGCCCTGCCCGCCGGCCCGGTGGCATCGGGTGCTGCTCACCGCCTTCGTCATTTTTCCGCCCCTGGGCATTCCGGCCCTGGCCTGCGCCATGAATCTGCGCCAGGCCTACCAGCGTGGCGACTACCTCACGGCACTGCGGGCCTCTAAGGCTATTCAGGGGCTGTGCCGCGCCGGGGGCATTGCCTCCCTCACCTTAGTCACGCTGTTGGCGGGCTACTGGAGCTACCAGCGCCTCTACGGATCGCCGGAAGCTTCGGCGGCCCCGGCGCAGCTTGTTCCTGCCAAAATTGCCCCGATTAAGAGGCCGGCTCAGGTTGATAACTAGCGGCTAGCTCGGCTGGAGACATGTTTTCGTAGCGCTCAAAGGGCTGGTGAATCCACGGGTTGTCGGGCATATAGACCACGTGGTAGTCGGGCTTGAGAATGGAGTCAGCTTTGTACCACAGCACCGCCGTACGCAGGTCTTCGATGTAGAATCCGTATTTGTGCCGCAGCCAGTCCATCGATTTTTTTAGGCTATAGCCTGAGTCGACCAGGTCATCGACGATCAGTACCTGACTGCCCAGGCTGGGGGTAGTCATGCTCAAATCGCGGGAAAAGGTAATCGCTCCCCGAGTGCGGCCATCGGCCCCGCCGTAGGAGGCCGTAGACAAAATGGCCAGCGGTACATCAAACAATCGACAGAGGGTATCGCCGATTCGTAGTCCGCCTTTGGCCAGGCAGACAATTTGATTAAACTCCCAGCCCGATTCGTAAATCTGGACGGCCAGCTTTTCAATGTCGCGGTGGTAGTCGTCCCAACTTACGTGGAAATCAGCCATGGCCATTCTCCTAGGCGATCGCCCTAGCGGATAAACTGCTGTTCTATGGTTGCCCAGCCCTCTACTCAGCTCCTCTACGTAACGATAGTTTTGCCTAGAGCAGCGCTACAGTTCCTAAGCTGGACTTGGTGTAGGGCGTTTTGCAATGGGGAAATAATACACTGAGGACGCTGTTTGAATTGTTATACATCCACGATCATCGCCCAGTCCTCGATTTCTCCATTTACCGAGCACCCGACCTATGGATTCCAACGTTTCGTCTAGCAGCGCTGGCCGCCCTGCCCCCAAACCGTTTTCGCTCTGGGGCAAGCTGGCCTTTGGTGCCGGAGACATTGGGCCGGGCATGACGGCTAACCTGCTGGCCTTTTCATACCTGATCTTTTTGACCACGGCGGCGGGTCTGAGCCCGGTGGCGGCGGGCTCGGTGCTGGCGATCGGGCGGATTTGGGATGCGGTGAACGACCCCTTTATTGGCTACTTGAGCGATAAAACCCGCACCCGCTGGGGTCGCCGCTACCCCTGGATTTTGCTGGGGGCGATTCCCTTTGGGGTGACGTTTTTCTTGAACTGGGTGGTGCCGGGGTGGGAGAGCGATGCCGCCAGGTTTTGGTATTACGTGGTGATTTCGCTGCTGTTTCAGGTGTTTTATACGGTGGTGAATTTGCCCTACACCACGCTCACCGCCGAACTCACCAAAGACTATGACGAGCGCACCGAGCTGACCGCCTTTCGGCTGGGGTCGTCGCTGTTTGGGGCGATCGCAGCCCTTGGGCTCGGTCTAGTAATCACCCAGTCGATTACCGATCTGCGCCAGCAGTACCTGGTGCTGGGCGGCATTTGCTCGGTGCTGTCGGTGCTGCCGCTGCTGTGGTGCGTCTGGGGCACCTACCCTTACGCGGTGCAGCGCAATGCGCTCCAGCCCGCTGATACCGACGAAGTGCCGCTATCGTTTCCGGCCCAAATTAAGGTGGTCTTTGCCAATCGGGCCTTTTTGTTTGTGGTCGGCATTTACCTGTTTGCCTGGCTGGCTTTGCAAATGACCGCCAGCATTATTCCCTTCTACACCACCTTCTGGATGGGGCTGGACTCGTACTTTTTGGCGGCGCTGCTGGTGCAGGGTACCGCCATTCTGATGATGGTGGTGGTCAACCAGCTCAGCCGTCGCCTGGGCAAGCAGGAGGCCTTTTACATCGGCATTGGCGTCTGGATTATTGCCCAGATTGCCCTGTTTTTTGTGCAGCCGGGGCAGGTGGCGTTTCTATATCTGCTGTGCGTTGTAATTAGCTTTGGAGTGGCCACGGCCTACGTGGTGCCCTGGGCCATGCTGCCCGATGTGATCGAACTCGACGAGCTCAAGACCGGCCAGCGCCGGGAGGGCGTTTTTTACGCCTTTATGACGCTGCTGCAAAAGGTGGGCCTGGCCCTGGGGCTGTTTTTTGTCAGTCTGGCGCTACAGTTTTCGGGGTTTGTCAGCGAGGCCACCCAGCAGTCTGACAGCGCGCTACTGGCGATTCGGGTGTTTATCGGCCCGGTACCGATGGTGCTGCTGCTGGCGGCGATCGGGCTGGCCCGGTTTTACCCGATCACTCGCCAGGTGCACGAAGAGATTTTGCTACAGCTGGTTGAGCGCCAAAGACGACAGGACTCTGATGCGTCTGATACCTAGAATTGTGGATTAAATAACTTGTACGGTTGGATTCTCTATGAGGGCGAACAACCGTAAAGCCTATGGCTTGGCTACGCCTACGCCCCTACCCAAAAATGTCACTTTAATAAATCCACGTTCCCCAGGCTCAGCGCTGATTGACGGCCAGATAGCCAGGCGTGACCCAGTCGGGCGATCGGGGTGCAGATTAATTCGTGGTTGCCAAGGGCAAAATGTGCTAGATTCGCAGACAGTACAATAGCTACGCTGCCTAATTCAGCGCCCAGCCAAGGGCTGCTGAAGCGGAGGAACCACTCTTTGGGGCTTATCTCAGGGCGAATCATATCGCTAGAGAAGGGGATCTCTCACCCCTCGCCCGTCAGCTAACTCCGTCGGCCTTGGGAGAGAACGTACTGGAAGCATTTTCTAGCGCTATCCGTAGTTCTCCTACAACCGTTACCCCTCGATGATGACCGTCATCGAAGGGATTTTGTTTAGCACCACAACAGGAGACAGGCTATGGAAACTTGGTCTGAGATCACCGCGTCGGTGGTCTTTTTTGGGGTACTAGCCCTGATTGCTACCGAACGTCTGCATCTGACCATTGCCGCTTTTTTGGGGGCAATGCTGCTGATTTTTCTGCACGTGCTCACGCTCGATCAGGCGATCGCCTACATTAGCCAGAGCCACGCCACCCTGGCGCTGTTCTTTGGGGTGATGGTAATGGTGCGGGCCTTTGAACCCACCAAAATCTTTGAGTACCTGGCCACCCAAATGGTGATTATGGCCAGGGGCGAGGGCAAACGCCTGCTGCTCGGCATTGTGGCCATCACAACCCCAATCTGCGCCATGCTGCCCAACGCCACCACGGTGATGCTGCTGGCCCCGCTGATTCCCCCGATGGCGGCGGAGCTGAATATCAACTTTGTGCCGCTGCTGATTTTGATGGTGTTTGTGGCCAACAGCGCTGGCCTGCTCACCATCGTCGGCGACCCGGCGACGTTTATCGTGGGCAGCTCGATCAACATGAGCTTTTTGGACTATCTGATGAAGCTGAGTCTGGGGGGCGTCGTGGCGATCGCAACCATCGTCGTCATGCTGCCGATTCTCTTTCCCAACACCTGGAACAAAAAGCTGGACAGCCTCGACCATTTGCCCCACCCGACGGTCAACCATCCCCGCATGCTGGCCCTGGGCGGCGCGATCGTGGCGATGGTGCTGGTGCTGTTTGTGGTGGGCGAGAGCCTGCCGGTGCCCATTTCGCCGGCGGCGATCGCGCTGTTGGGGGCCGCCCTCTGCCTGCTGCTCACCCACCACAGCGGCATCGACACCGTGCAAAACATCCTGCGCGATGTGGACTGGAGCACCCTGGTATTTTTCATGAGCGTGTTTGTGCTAATCGGCGGCCTGCAAGAAACCGGGGTGATCAGCGCCGCCTCGGGTCTGCTGGGGGTAGTGATTGGCCAAAACATTGCCCTGGGGGCCATGCTGCTGCTGTTTATAACGGGCATTCTCTCCAGCCTGATTCCCAACATTCCCCTGGTGGTGGCCATGGTGCCCCTGCTGAAGGAATACCTGGTGAACGTAAACCTGGTGGGGCCAGAGCTGCTATCGCCCGACTTTGCCGGGCAGATTCCGCCGGAGATTTTGCCGCTGTTTGCAGCCATGATGTTTGGGGCCACCCTGGGCGGCAACGGCACCCTGGTGGGGGCGTCGTCCAACATTGTGGCGGCAGGCATTGCCGAACAGCACGGCAAGCCGATTTCCTTTCGCCTGTTTTTGACCTATGGCCTACCGCTGATGGCGCTACAGCTGGTGGTGATTAGCGTCTACGTAGGCGTTCGGTTCTTGCTGTAGGTCAAGTTGAGGCACGACTGGGCCGCTGTCATCGATCGCTCAAAATACTCCCGCCTAAGTCATAGCGAATCCGACTTGAGACAGGTAGAATAGTTAGAATCGCTACATTTATTGGGGCCAGTGCAGCGCCAGGCATCCCCCGGTGGTCATCCTCTGCAAAAGGCCCTAATCTCGATCTAGCACCCCCGTTGTCTACTCTGTGGGAGTCACCATGCACAACCCGCCCAGCCCCGATCGCATTCTCATCTTCGACACCACCCTGCGCGATGGCGAACAGTCGCCGGGGGCTACCCTAAACGTCGAGGAAAAGCTGGTGATTGCGCGGCAGCTGGCGCGGCTGGGGGTCGATATTATCGAGGCTGGGTTCCCCTTCGCCAGTCCAGGCGATTTTGAGGCGGTGCAGAAAATCGCCCGCGAAGTGGGTACCGCCGCTGGCCCCACCATCTGCGGTTTAGCCCGCGCCACCAAAGGCGACATCGAGCGGGCCGGAGAGGCGATCAAGCCCGCCGCTAAGGGCCGCATACACACGTTTTTGGCCACCTCCGACATTCACATGCAGTACAAGCTGCGCAAGAGTCGGGAGGACGTGCTGGCGATCGCGCCTGAGATGGTGGCCTACGCTAAAACCTTCACCGACGATGTGGAATTTTCGCCCGAGGATGCGGGCCGATCTGACCCGGAGTTTTTGTATCAGGTGCTGGAGGCGGCGATCGCGGCAGGCGCGACCACGGTCAACATCCCCGACACTGTGGGCTACCTGACGCCTTCCGAGTTTGGCGGCCTGATTCGCGGCATTAAAGAAAACGTACCCAACATTGACCAGGCGGTAATCTCCGTCCACGGCCACAACGACCTGGGTCTGGCGGTGGCTAACTTCCTCGAAGCCATGAAAAATGGGGCGCGCCAGCTGGAATGCACCATCAACGGCATCGGCGAGCGGGCGGGCAACGCGGCGCTGGAAGAGCTAGTCATGGCCATGCACGTGCGCCGCGCCTTCTACAACCCCTTCCTTGGTCGCCCCGCCGATTCAGAAGCGCCTTTAACTAATATCGACACCCGCCAGATCTACAAGACCTCGCGGCTGGTGTCGAACCTGACCGGCATGTTTGTGCAGCCCAACAAGGCGATCGTGGGGGCCAACGCCTTTGCCCACGAGTCAGGCATTCACCAGGATGGCGTGCTGAAAAACAAGCTCACCTACGAGATCATGGACGCCACTTCCATCGGCCTCACCGACAACCAGATCGTGCTGGGCAAGCACTCGGGCCGCAACGCCTTTGGCACCCGGCTGCGCGAGCTGGGCTATGAGCTAGACGACCAGGCTCTCAACCGCGCCTTTTTGCGGTTTAAGGAACTGGCCGACAAGAAGAAAGAAATCACCGACTGGGATATCGAATCGATCGTCAACGACGAAACCCAGCAGGCCCCCGAGCACTTCCACCTAGATCTGGTGCAGGTGTCTTGCGGCGACAGCGCCAAGCCCACCGCCACCGTCACCCTGCGTACCCCCGATGGCCAGGAACTGATGGATGCGGCGATCGGTACCGGCCCGGTGGATGCGGTGTACAAGGCGATCAACCGGGTGGTAGATATCCCCAACGAGCTAATCGAGTTCTCGGTGCAGTCTGTGACAGCGGGCATCGACGCCCTGGGTGAAGTCACCATTCGCATCCGGCACGAAAATCGAGTATTTTCGGGCCACGCCGCCAATACCGATATTGTGGTGGCCTCGGCCCACGCCTACCTGCACGCCCTCAACCGCCTGTATACGACGCTGCAAGGGGCAAAGGCGATCCATCCCCAGCGCGATGCGGTAACGGCGTCGCTGTAGATCGTTCATGCGATCGCAGCTGTGGCAGACGTGGTGACAGAAACAGCTATAACTCTGGGCAAGCGGCTGTTTTTTAGCGGCGGCTCAGCCGATGACGATGCGCGATCGCATCTGCAAGGTGTGACACTGCCGCGCCCCCAGCCAATTCCAACGCTGAACTATCTCCGATGGCAGATCTAAGCCCTTAAGGCATCTGCAATATTGAGGAGGCCAATCCCATTTCCACCACCCGGAGATCGCAGTATGTCTAGCCCCAATGGTGTAATGATGCAGTACTTCCATTGGTATCTGCCGCCCGATGGCGGTCTCTGGAACCAGCTTGCGGAGAAAGTTCCAGATCTCGCTACGGCAGGGATTACGGCGGTTTGGCTACCCCCAGCCTACAAAGGGGCCAGCGGCGGTTACGACGTAGGCTACAGCGTATACGACCTGTACGACCTGGGAGAGTTTGATCAAAAGGGCAGCGTCGGCACTAAGTACGGCACCAAAGATCAGTACATTGAGGCGGTAAAGGTCGCTAAGTCGGCAGGCGTTGAGGTCTATGCCGATATCGTGCTCAATCACATGATGGGGGCAGATGCTACCGAAGAGGCCAAAGCCATTCCCCACGACCCCGGCAACGGCACGACCCCGATCGGCGATTTGCAGCCGGTTAAGGTGTGGACCCATTTCACCTTTCCAGGGCGCGATCGCAAGTACTCTGACATGGAGTGGCACTGGTGGAACTTCGACGCTGTCGACTACAACGCCAACGACCAAGATTTCAAAGCGATTTATATCTTTGAGGGCAAAAGCTTCGACGGCAACACCGATTCAGAGAGCGGGGCCTACGACTACTTGATGGGCTGCGATCTCGACCTGGGCGCAGAAGAAGTACGCACCGCCCTCAAGGAGTGGGGCGCTTGGTTCGTCAACACAACCGGCGTAGACGGGTTTCGCTTCGATGCTATCAGGCATGTGCGGGCCGACTTTTTGCCGCCGTGGTTCAACTACTGTCGTCAACAGTCGGACAAAGACCTGTTTGTTGTCGGCGAATACTGGTCGGAAAACGTCGAAAATCTGCATCGCTTTATTAGCGCGATCGGAACCGATGTGCATCTGTTCGATGCGCCGCTGCACTACAACTTCTATCGAGCCAGCAAAAGCGGCAGCGGCTACGACCTGAGACAAATTTTCGACAACACCCTGGTACAGCATCAGCCCAATTTGGCCGTCACCATAGTCGACAACCACGATTCTCAGCCGCTGCAAACCCTGGAATCGGTGGTGGAGCCCTGGTTTAAGCCGCTGGCCTATGCGTTAATTTTGCTGCGCCGCGAGGGCTATCCCTGCATTTTCTATGCCGACTACTACGGCGCTCACTACACCGACGTAGGTAACGACGGCGGCGAATACGAAATTTGGCTAGACAGCCACCGCTATTTAATCGACAAGTTTTTAGCAGCCCGCCATGCCTATGCCTACGGCGATCAGTACAACTATTTTGACCATCCCAACACGATTGGTTGGACGCGGCTGGGCGATGCCGAGCACCCAGGCGGCATGGCTGTGGTGCTAACCAATGGCAACACGGGCCGCAAATGGATGGAGATTGGCCAACCAAACCGCACCTATATTGACATCACTGAGCACATTGGCGAACCCGTGACCACGAATGATCAGGGCTGGGCTGAATTTTCCTGCCCGGCAGAATCGGTATCGGTATGGGTACCGCAGTAGCGACAATCGCAGTAGCCGCAGGGCTTTCTATGCGGTTGATCGCATTGTTGTGGGGCGGTTCTATCTCAATCTGGATTTGTGGTATTGCGGTAGGCAACAACTGAATTTGCCCGATCTACACCAACTTCGGTGCTTGCCGTTTCATACCACTCTGTTACGCCGTCTACTGTTATATTGCCTGGCATGGTGGCCAGCCAGTTTGACGCTGGTTTTTGCAGTGGCTGCGCGTCCGGGGGAATCCAGTCGTTTAGGCTGTTTTCTGGTACGATGGCACGGATCTTGATATCCCAATCGCTTGGCCCTGGAACCATGCCTCCGCCATTATTTTGATAGAACATATCGTATTCCAGCTCATCGTATGCGCGGCGGAAGGTTACGTATTGCTCAATGAATTTGACACGTTCCTTGATCTGAGGGCGACTTGCGCTAGTTTCATTTGCAGAGGGTGGGCCGCTGCTGCCATTAGGTGAGCAGCCGATTAAGCCTGTAAATAGTAGTAGTAATACGGCGATTTTCATACGTATTCAGGCGGTTACTGAACCTAACCTGGTTGCCTGACAAAACGTTGGAGGTTAGGTTGGGTGAAACGCAGTGGAACCCAATGCCAGAGGCAGTTTTGTTGGGTTCTGCTATCGCGCCATCCAACCTACGAAGTAGTGGGTCTTTCACAGGTTTTGTCAGTCAATCAGGAACCTAACGTTCCCAATCACCCGCCGCAGACAACTCTGAAATTCTAACCGATAACCTCTCGACGGTCGGTGTGCATTGGGTTTGTTAGCCTTTGATAAAACATCAATGCCCTTCTAATTGATGAAATTGATAAGAGCGATATTGATTTTCCCAACGATTTGATGACCAAAGCTGAATTGTGTGGAAGCCCCCTCTGGTAAGGATTTACAGTTTTACTAGCACCATTGTGCTTTTATTTTATTATTTTGTCAGGGTTCCGACAGATAACTCTGGTCTATAAGGCTTTCAGGGATTTTCTATGCCTCCTAAATATAGAACCATGTAGGATCGCCCACTACGTGTACCGAGTGTACATTTAGCTCACGAGCACAAAGGTATAGAGACATGCTGAACAAACTAGGCATTAATGGTGATGGCAAATTATCTGGCAAGCAGAAACAGAAGAAAAAAATTGTTCTGAAGCAAGGAGCGATCATCATAGTTGCTCTCCTTTTTACAGCTATCTCCGGTCTAGCAATCTACAAGTTCGACTGGGTGAAAATCATTATTAAGCACGGTGAGAGTGTGCTGCAAGTCGAGGGAGGCAGATTAGATTAGAACAACTAAAAATGAGAAAGCTGCACATCTACCAGATTTTTCAGGCTAACAACTTATTGGACTGATCTAATCTGCCTATATCCCCATTATGGGGTGGATAGGCAGATTATCTGCTGCCTATCCACCCGTGGGGGGTAGATAGGCGGCGAATAATCTGCATATTAGCCCTCTCAGCAGTAGATAGGCAGACAAGATCCGTATATCTTCCGTTTTCCCCCTGAAGTTCATAAGTACTATTGTGTTGCAATTGATACTTATGTACGGAGTCTGTTATGGAACCGCCTCGTCCCAAAAAGCTGCTAGACCAGGTACGAGATGCCCTAAGGCTCAAGCATTACTCCTACCGGACGGAGCAAACCTATATTTACTGGATTCGCCGCTATATCTTGTTCCACAACAAGCGTCACCCACAGGGGATGGGCACAGCAGAGGTCACTCAGTTTTTGACCTATCTGGCGGTACAAGAACAGGTGGCAGCATCCACTCAAAACCAGGCATTGAGCGCCATTGTGTTTCTCTATCGGGTGGTTTTAGAGAAGGAACTGTTGGGGATCAATGCGGTTCGAGCAAAGCCATCGCGCTATTTGCCAACGGTGCTCACTCCAGCTGAAGTGCAGGCTGTACTTCAGCATTTGCAAGGAGTTCATAAACTGCTGATTCAACTGCTTTATGGCAGTGGTTTGCGGTTGCGAGAGGGTCTATAGTTGCGGGTCAAAGACGTAGATTTTGCTTAACAGCAGCTTGTCTTGCGAAACACCAAGGGAAACGAGAGCCGAGTAACGGTGCTGCCTCAAACCTTGATCCAGCCATTGCAAACTCACCTAGAGCAGGTGCGGCGACAGCACGAAGACGATCTCAACCGGGGTTACGGCAGCGTCTACCTGCCCTTTGCCCTCGAACGAAAATATGCAGGCGGCGATCGCCAGTGGGTTTGGCAGTACGTTTTTTCCGCCAATCGCCTATCCCGAGATCCACGCAGTGGGGCGGTTCGGCGTCACCATTTGCACGAGACGGGCTTGCAGCGGGCCTTACGGGATGCTGTACGGGTAGCGAGTTTGCAGAAACGAGTGTCGTGCCATACCTTTCGCCACAGCTTTGCCACGCATCTATTGCAAAACGGCTACGACATTCGCACCGCGCAAGAACTGTTGGGCCACAAAGATGTTAAAACCACCATGATTTATACCCATGTGCTCAACCGCGGTGGGTTGGCGGTGCGTAGCCCGCTAGATGGCCAGACCACCTAGCATTTTCTTTGGCTCCACGGTTGACGGGGAGCTTTTGTACCACTATCATCTTGCGTTAAGCCGTTCAGCAGAGCGGTGGTTACGCAGAACTCGAAAATCTTAGCGCTGTCTGAAGGTGCTGGCACACCAACAGACAGCTAACCCCGCAAATCTCTAAGGCAGATTGCGAGGCTAGGCACATGGTACCCTAGCCCCCTCAGTTTGCACTTCAAGCGTGGGTGGCTGGGGTTTTCGCGTTCTGTTTCTTCCCCAACAAAAAAGGAAACAGAACCGATGTTTGACTATCAAGAGCCAGAAGCCAGCGATAACCAATCGACCAACCAAGAGGCCGGGTCGCTGCCGCTACCACCCAACTCTGGACCTAACGACAGAGGGACCCGATCCCTAAACCCCGAGAAAGTGCGCCACATGCTCTACGGCAGCTTGGCCGCCATAGACCGCACCATCAAAATCCTCCACGCCCTTGGCTACGCCGACCCCAACGACTGGAGCGACCCCATCCCGGTGCCGCCCAACGTTGAGACTAGGTCATTGAGCGAAGCCGAAATGTGGATGGCTATTCTCACCAAAACCATCTTGATCGAGTAAGCCGCATCTCTGAAAGGGACTGGGTACCTATAGCTATTGCCCAAATCTTGGCTAAGCGCAAAGGTGCCCGGTTCCCAATGCCCTACATTAGCGTTCGCGCTGCGTTGCAAAGCAAATCGCGCCGCCTTGCGAAGCAATCTGGAGCCTCGCATTGTCCATGTGACAGCTAGGTAGCATAGGGCCATTGGGCAGCAGGCGATCGCTATAGTACAGACTCAACCCCAGCTCAAAACCTTTGACGACTTTCTCACCCACGCTGAGACAGCCGACGGCTACTACGAACTCACCTACATTGCCCTCAAAATCCTTCATTTAACCCAACAGAGGCCGTTTTGGCCCTACCCGTAGAGTAAAATCTCGACACACCGTTGAGGTAGGGCCAATGCTAGATCGCTTCTGGGACGTGCTGGGGTACATCTTTGCCCTCAACCAGGAAGCCTTTCGCATTGCCACCACAATCCCCGGCGGCCAAAGACTGGCGCTGCTGCTGGTGCTGCTGGCGGGACTGTCCCAGGGCATTGGTCAAAGTATTGTTCTATTTATTAACCAGGTGCGGCCTGCCCGGTTTGCCCTCAGCCTGTCTATCAATGTGGTGCTGTTTGCCTTTGGCTTTTTGGCCCTGGTGTTGAGCACCTGGCTGGTCACCCTGGCCCCATGGACAACGAACGTGCCCCTAAGCCAGCTGGTGACGGTGCTGGGGGCAGCCTACGCGCCGCTGCTGTTTGCGTTTTTGGGGGCGCTGCCCTATCTGGGGATGCCGATTCTCAACCTGCTGTCGGTGTGGCACCTGCTGGCCATGGTGGTGGGCGTTGCGGCGATCGCGGGTACCGGCATCAGCAATGCCTTTGGCTACGTGGCCCTGGGCTGGATTTTAATGCAGGTGTTGCAAAACACCGTTGGTCGGCCCATCGCCAACCTGGGCAAGCGGATGGCCAACCGGGCCGCCGGGGTCGATCTGGTCACCAATCGCCGCGACCTGGTCGAGGCGTACCGCGACAACCTGGCCGAAACCTCCAGCCGCTGGCAGGAGGAGTTTAACCAGCGCATGGCCGCGTTTAATCAGGGCAACGTCATGGCCGCCGTGACGGGGGAACCGACCACTCTAGCGATCGCCGGAGCCAGTGCATCGGTCGTTGCTGTCGATGCTGGCCCCAATGCCGAGCGCCTGGGTAAGAGCCTGAAGCCGCTGCTGGGGTTGGCTGCGATCGCCGTGCTGACAGTCATTGTGCTGATCCTGCTGCGGCCCTTTCGCACCTGGTGGTTTAGCTGGCTGGCGGGGCTACCTACCCCGCTGCCGCTGGTGCTGAACCTGGTCTGGATTGGCCTAGTGGCCCTGGTGGTGGCCGGGCTGCTGGCCCCGCTCGAAACCCTGGGCTGGTGGGCCGGGTGGTACGACGACGAGATCAACTCCACCGTCAACGCCGGAGAACTGGCCGAACCGATCGCTGACCCCGGCCAGGTCAGCCGCTATATCGTCTATCTCGACGGCATTGGCATCTCTAGCTTTGAGTACCTGCCCGACATTGAAGAATTTCTCGATACCCTGGCCCTGGCCCTACCCGATGACGTCGCGCTGATTCGCGGCATCATCCCCTACTCGGTGATGAATGCGCCCCTGGATGAAGACCGGCCTCTGTCGTTTTTGTGGCGCTACGCCGACAAGCTGCGCTTTGCTAACCCGGCCAGCGTGCTGGGGCTGCTGGTGAATATTCGCAACGTGCTGATTGTCGGCGTCTCCGCCGACCAGCGCTACGGCCCTCTCTACAACCAGGGCATTGCTCAGGTGGTGTTTAACGGCTTGGTCAAGAACGGCTATCCGGTGGGCAGCGGTACCCCCGTAACGCTGATTGGCTACAGCGGCGGCGGGCAAATGTGCTGCGCCAGTGCCCCGTACCTGAAACGGGCGATCGGTGCCCCCATCGACGTAATTTCCTTAGGCGGGGTGATCAGCGCCAACATAAATCTGCTGAAGCTGGAGCACCTCTACCACCTGTCCGGCGAGAAAGACGGGATCGAAAAGCTGGGGCCAAAGATTTTTCCGGGCCGCTGGAAACTGTTCCCACTTTCCTACTGGAACCGGGCCAAGCGGCGGGGAAAGATCAGCTTTATCTCCATGGGGCCGGTGGGCCACCAGGTGCCGGGGGGCATTCTCGACCCCAAGCTGATCTTGCCCGATGGCCGCAGCTCGCTGAGCCAGACCATCGACACCATCCAGGCTATTTTGCGCGGCGAACTGCTGGAACCTGGGCTAGGGCGCGATCGCAAGTCGAGCAACTACGATATCTTTCAGGCCAATCCCCTGGTGCAGTACCAGAGCTATCCCCTCGATCGGTGTCCCGATCTGGCTCACTACGTAGCCATTAGCGACTGGGTAGGGCGGCTAATTTTGCCCCCCAAAGACCATCGGTTTGGCGGCGTGTTTTATGAAATTCACCACGCCCCCGCAGATCATCGAAAGCTGGTCGGGCAGGTGGTGAAGCTGTGCTGGTCAGACCGTCCTTTAACCCAAAAGCTGGTGCAGGCCGTTACCCACGACGTCCACTTTAGCGCCGATGCCGAATACTCCAGCCAGTTTGGCGGCACGATTAATCCGGTGCGGCTAAACCACTGGCTGCGGGTCGATCCGCTGGAATCGCTGGCCGGGTCGCTGCCAGACGACGACATGATTGTAGCCGTCGAGACGCCCCGAGTCGTCCTGAGCAAAGACGGCGTAACGCTCGTGATCGATACCCAGCCCATGGAAGTCACCGGGCGCTACTACGGCCTGGTGCAGTTTGTAACCCCGATCGGGGCTACCGATCAGTGGCAGGTGCGGCACTTTAATCGAGCTAGCCGCGCCTTTGATGGGGCTGAGGATGTGGTCAGCCTGCCCCCGGTGGCAACAATGGCGGCCTACGGCAGCGATCCATCGACCATGCGAGCGATTGAAACATCACCCTATAACGAGTCGGGCTGGTACATCTACGGCGCGCAGAACGCTACTGGCCAGTTCGTCGTTCAATCCCTCGGCCCCCGGGCTCTGTTTCGGCTGCAGCCCCAGCGGGTTGTGTTTGGCGGCGCTAAAGCCGCCTACCGCTACATTCGCCAAGAATCGTGGGCCGATGTGGTGGCCCAGAAAGGCAAAATTGGCTCGGTGCTGTGTACCGCGCAGGATAACGGCCGCCCGGAGGCGATCGCCGCCGCGATTGACGAGTGGCATGTGGGCGATCGCGCCCTCCTACTCCACACCTACGGCGGCATTGGCGGCAACAACAAAGAGCCCGCCGCCGCCACCCCCATTTTCTTTGGCCACTTTGCCTACGGTCGCGCCGAGGTGGTGCACGACCCCCTGGCCGACGAACGCCGATTTGAGATTCGCTACTACCAGGTGTACGCCCACAATATCGATGGGCTAATTGCCGGCACGATTCACTGGTCGAGGTACCAGGGAGATCGCCAGCGGGGCTGGCTGGGCACCCGCCCCACCTGCGACGTTTTGGTCAAGCTAGATGCCTTTAAACGCTACTACTACTTTGACGACGAGCGCAGGTCTCCCTTGGCCCGTATGGAAGCCCACTTGCAGGCCATGACCGCCCGCTACCGCATCGGCGATGGCACCGGCGGCACCTTCGTCGGCCCCTCCAACAACTGCTCCCAAGATTCAAACCAGGCCCTGTTCGCCAGTCTGCAAAGCTCTACCGAAAGCCTACAGCACCACGCCGACGCCCTGCGCGAGTGGAACCGAGACCATCCCGACCAGGCAGCCGCCCTGCGGCAGCTCACCACCTTTGGCAAAGACCTGAAAAGCACCCTGCAACCCCTGGGTGGCCTGCGCCCTGCCTGGGAAAAGAACGAGTTCAACCTGGGCAGCTCCATTGAAGAAGAGCCCCTGCGCAACCTGCTGATGGGCCTGGGCAGCTGGCGCACGGTGTTTCCCCGCAAGGCTAGCGATGTGGTGGTGCACAAGTTTCTCACCTACGGCGCATCCGCCTGGATCCTGCGCACCAGTCAGATCGGCGGTCACGATCCAGATATTGAACCGATCGCGCCAATGACCTTTTAACCAACCTGAAGCCAAAAACTTGATGCCGTTACTCCGACGCTTACTCCAACACTCAACGCCACGCTAATTCCTCCTACTCCCCCACTCCCTTACTCCCCCACTCCAAATAGGCAATCCTAACCAGGAGAAACCGCACTACACCCCCGTCAGTCGGTTCAAGTAGCGCTCAATCAGCAAAATAGCCACAATGTCGTCAATCGGGCGAGAAATTTTGCGCAGCGACTGAGGAATCAACCCCGTCAGCCCCGAGGGGGGATACATCTGCCAGTAGCGATCGCGTGCCTCTAGGGTCGTGTATCGTTCATCCACCAGCATGACGCGAGGCGGGTCGGGCAGCTGACTGAGAGCATCTTTCCAGCCCTGGGAGGCGGTTTGGTCCCCCAGCACAATCATCGAAATTGGGAATTGCTGCCGCAGGGCCGTGATTTCATCCATCACCGCATCAGCGGCAACCACCTGCTGGTAGCGCAGCATGCGGTCTAGCCCCATAATCGCCAGACCACATTTTTGTCGTCCGGGGTCAAAGCCCAAAATCACCGGTTGAGACAGGGGTGGCGGGGTAGGCTGGCTCACGGGGTTTGGGGATAGACTTTCTCCTTTATTGTGCCACCCGGTTTTGTATTACCCAGAAAAAATGTGGTTCCAGCCCTTATTAGTGGATAAGATGACGCTTGGCTTCAAACCTGGGGCGGGCCTTGCCGCCATCTAGCGTCCAAAATAAGGGTTTTGCACTAAACTTAGTCGGCAAGCAGCACCCAGCGGCGCTGTGGATCCTAAAAAAGAGTGGCCAAAACTTTTCTGCTGTAGTACACTTGTTTCAAGCCTGAGGTAACGCTGGCCAGTGCACATCAAGCGCGTCGAGTTGTCCCATTTTAAGTCGTTTGGGGGTACGACCCAGGTTCCACTGCTGCCTGGGTTCACGGTTATTTCTGGCCCCAACGGCTCGGGTAAGTCGAATATTTTAGATGCGCTGCTGTTTGGCCTGGGCTTGGCCAGCTCTAAGGGAATGCGGGCCGATCGCCTGCCCGACCTGGTCAACCAAAACCAGATGAGTCGGCGGGCGACCTCTGAGGCTAGTGTCACGGTTACCTTTGACCTCAGCGATGTGCCCACCGAACTGCTGATGGAGGGCAGCGATGATGCGGCGGCGAGCGACTCAAACGGCAACGCCAATGGCCATAGCAATCTGGCCAACGGCAAAAATGGCAACGGCAGCAGTGGAAGTTCCCCCACCTTAGATATCTCCACCTCTGAGGAGGCTGATGCCAACCTTGTCCCCCTACCTATTGGCCGCGAGTGGAGCGTGACTCGGCGGCTGCGGGTGACCAGCCAGGGCACCTACACATCTAATTACTACATCAATGGCGAGCCCTGCACCCTCAATCAGCTGCACGAGCAGCTGCAGCGGTTTCACGTCTACCCCGAAGGCTACAACGTGGTATTGCAGGGCGATGTCACCAGCATTATTTCGATGAACTCCCGCGAGCGGCGAGAGATTATCGACGAGCTGGCCGGCGTCGCGGCCTTTGACCGCAAAATTGACCAGGCCCGAGGCAAGCTAGAGGCCGTGCGCGACCACGAAGAACGCTTTCGGATTGTGGAGCGCGAGCTACAGACCCAGCTAGAGCGCCTGGCCCAGGATCGGCAAAAGGCCGAAAAGTATCAGCGTCTCAAAGAAACGTTTCAGGCCAAGAGCCAGTGGGAGGCGGTGCTGCTGTGGCAGAGCCAGCAGCGGGCGATCGCCGCCCTGCACCAAACCCTGGAGCAGGGCGAGGCCAAGTCTACCGCGCTGGCGGCGACCATTGCCCAGGGTCAGGGGGCGATCGCCACTCTGGAGGCTGAACTGGCCACCCTCAATACCCGCATTCGCGCTATGGGCGAAGACGAGCACCTGGCCCTCCAGGCCCAGGTCGCCACCCACGAGGCCGAGCTGCGCCAGCTCCAGCGCCAGGAACAGGAAAACCGCACGGCTACCAACCAGGCCGCCGCCCAGCGCCGCGATACTGAGATCGCCCGTCAGCAGCAGCAGCGCGACCTGGAGCAGGTGGGGCAATCGATCGCGTCGCTGACGACGGGGGAGCTGGTTGCCCTCAGCGGGATAAAAGACCAGGTGCAGCAGGCCCTAGAGGAGCGCCGTCAGGCCACTCTGGCGATCGCCTCGGCGTCACAAACCAGCATTCAGCAGCAGACCCAGATGCGCCAGGCGATCGAAACCCTGCGCAGCGCTATCGAACCCCAGCGGGCCGAGCAGATTCGGCTGCAGGAGCGGCTGCGCCAGCTAGAACAGCAGATCGCAGCCTTAACCGAGCAGCGTCACACGCTGGGGGATGGTCCCACCGCCGCCGAGGATACTGATCTAAGCGCACGGCTTACCTCCGCCGAAGCCGCCATCCAGGAGACCGCCACCAAAATTGCCGCCGCCGAGGCCGAACTCTCGGTGCAGCGCGATACCCAAACCCGCCTGCAAAAAGAGCAGCGCGACAAGCAGCGCGAGCTCGACAAGCTAGAAGCCCAGACCCAGGCCATGCAGGAGAGCCAGGGCACCTACGCCACCCGCCTGCTGCTGGAAAGCGGCCTGGCGGGCATCAGCGGCCTGGTGGCTCAGCTGGGCAAGGTCGATCCCAAGTATCAGCTGGCTCTAGAAATTGCTGCCGGAGCCCGACTGGGTTATCTGGTGGTTGAAGACGACCGGGTAGCGGCCCAGGGTATTCAGTTCCTCAAGCAGCGCAAGGCGGGGCGGGCCACCTTCCTGCCGCTCAACAAAATTCGCGCGCCTCGCTTTACCCCCGTGCCCGAATGGAAGCGCCCCGACGGGTTTTTAGACTACGCCGTTAACTTAATTGACTGCGACTCGCGCTATCGCGATATTTTTGGCTACACCTTTGGCAGCACGGTGGTCTTCGACACGCTGCAATCCGCCCGGCAGTACCTGGGCGACTACCGCATCGTCACCCTGGAGGGCGAGATTCTCGAAACCAGCGGGGCTATGACCGGAGGCAACGTGTCGTCCCGCTCCGGCAGTCTGCACTTTGGCACCGTCGAACCCGCCGAATCTAGTGAAGCCCAGGCCCTGCGCCAGCGGCTGAGCGATATTGAGGTGATGCTGGAACGCTGCGATCGCGACCTCAACACCACCTCCGCCACCCTGCAAACCCTCTCCCAAGCGCTGATAGCCCAGCGCCAGCAGTACCGCGAGCTACAGCTGGCGGGCGAGCAGCAGCAAAGCCAGCAGCAGCAGCAGGCCCAGCAGCGCGCCACCCTCGAAACCCAGCTCAGCCAGCACCAGCAAGAGCTGGCCAGTACCCAGAGTCGTCTGCAAGAGCTGGCCGAGTCTCTACCCGTGCAAGAAGCTGAAATTACCCGTCAGCAGCAGGCCCTCGGCGAGCTAGAGCAGTCCCAGGCCCACAGCGAGTGGCAGCAGGCCCAGGCCGCCGTGGGGCAGCTAGAGGCTCAGCTCAGCGATCGTCAGCAAGAACTCCAGGCCGCCGAGCGCCGCCTCCAAGAGCTGCACAATCAGCGTCAGCAGCTCGACCTCGCCCTCAACCAGGCCCACCAAACCCTCACGACCCTGGCTCAGCAGCAGGGCGATCGCGACCATCAGCTCACCCAGCTTCAGCAGCAGCAGGCCGCGCTAAATGGCGAAATTACCCAGCTGCGCCAGCAAATGGCGGCTCTCGACCAAACCCTGGCGGCTGAAAAAGCGGCCCGCGACGAGCTAGAACAGCGCCTGCGTGCCCAGCGCACCCAAACCCAGCAGCAGGAGTGGGAGCGCCAAAAGCTGATCGAAACCCAGCAGGAGCGACGGCAGCAGCTAAGCGAAGCCCAGGAACTGTTAGCCACCCAGGCGGCAGAGCTGCCCGACCCGCTGCCCGAAATTCCGCCAGAAACCGATTTAGAGGAGTTACGCAAAGAGCTGCGATCGCTCCAGCGCCGCATGGAGGCCATGGAGCCCGTCAACATGCTGGCCCTGGAAGAATACAACCGCACCGAAGAGCGCCTGGGCGAACTCACCCACAAGCTCACTACCCTCGAAGAAGAGCGTACCGAGCTGCTGCTGCGGATCGAAACCTTTACCACCCTGCGCCGCCAGGCGTTTACCGAAGCCTACGACGCCGTCAACATTAACTTTCAAACCATCTTTGCCGAACTCTCCGATGGCGACGGCCACCTCCAGCTCGAAGACCCCGAAGACCCCTTCAACGGCGGCCTCAACCTGGTCGCCCACCCCAAGGGTAAGCCGGTCAGGCGGCTGGCCTCCATGTCTGGAGGCGAAAAATCGCTCACGGCGCTGGGATTTATCTTTGCTCTGCAGCGCTATCGCCCTTCTCCCTTCTACGCCTTCGACGAAGTTGACATGTTCCTCGATGGGGCCAACGTCGAGCGCCTCTCGCGCATGATCAAGCGCCAGGCCGAGTCGGCTCAGTTTATTGTGGTCAGCCTGCGCCGCCCCATGATCGAATCGGCCCAGCGCACCATTGGCGTCACCCAGGCGCGGGGCGCGTATACCCAGGTGCTTGGCATCGACCTAGAGACCCAGAGCGCTACTCGATAGAGAATAGCGGTTCATCTCGGTTAACTTGCCATAGCAAACAGTTGGTGAACCATCTCGGGTACTTCAATCACCATTAAACTCATCTAATTAAGGACAGTGAAGAAACGGGCGTAGGCCATGGCAACGCGAGTACCCTGGCAACGGGACTACTCTTAGGCTAACCACGCGAGGTATCGTCAAGCCATGCTGGTCTATAGTCTTTGTTTTATAGTCGGCGGCATTTTTGTGCTGCTGGCTGCTGCTGGCGGACTCGACGGTGTCGATTTTGCCGGTGACTTTGATATCGATGCCGAAACGTCCATCGACGTGGATGATATCGATGCAGGCACCCAGATTGACCAAACGCTGACGGCTTTGCGCAACCGCTGGTGGCTGCCCTTCCTCAGCCTGCGGTTTTGGACCTTTGCCCTCTGCTTTTTTGGCCTCACGGGGCTGCTGATCAACTGGGCACAGCCCGATCTGGCCCGGTGGCTGACCGCTCTTTTGGCGCTACTGATGGGGTTGTTTTGTGGGCTGGTGGCGGCCCTGGTGCTGCGATCGCTCGCTCAGCGACCGGTCAGCAGCATGATTCGCCCCGACGAGTTGACCGGCCAGATCGCCACGGTAGAAATTCCCTTCGATGCCCACAGCCGGGGCAAAGTTTGCCTGCGCCTGCGCGACTCGACGATCAGCTTCTTCGCCATGACCCAGGAGGAGCGCGAATTTCAGCAGGGGGACTCGGTACTGGTGGTGGGGTTAGAGCACAACAAGTTGTGGGTAGCCTCGGCAGAGGGGGTAGATGGGTAGGGGCAGACGGCGTCTGCCCAGCGGGGAGAAGCGGCGAGATTGTTACACCCAAGGAGCACGTAGGTATGACAGCAAAAATTAACCAGACCGAAACGATGACCCTGGCGACGGCAACACCAACCGCGCCAGTGCTCGGGCAATCTGGGGGTCGAGCCTTGGGGGGCGGGGCGATCGCCGTCCTGATCTTTGCCCTTCTGCTCACCATTTGGGGGGTCAATGCCCTGGTGCAGATCTGCGACCCCAACAAAATTTTGATTATTTCGGGGCGCAAGTACCGCCGCGCCGATGGGCAAACCCTCGGCTACCGGGTGATTTATGGGGGGCGCACCTTCCGCATTCCCATTCTCGAAACGGTCAGAATGATGGATTTGACCACCATGCCTGTGCCGATTGAGGTCACCAACGCCTATTCCAAAGGCGGCACACCGCTGGATATTCAGGCGATCGCCAACGTCAAAATTGCCCGCGACGAAGCCCTAGTCGGCAACGCGATCGAGCGCTTTTTGGGGCGGGGGGCCGAAGAAATCGCTCGCGTAGCGCGGGAAACCCTGGAGGGCAACCTGCGCGGCGTAGTGGCTACCCTCACCCCCGAACAGCTCAACGAAGACCGCCTGGAGTTTGCCGAACGCATCGCTAGCGACGTGCGCAACGACCTGGTCAAGCTGGGGCTGCACCTCGACACCCTCAAAATTCAGAGCGTTTCCGACCACGTCGACTATCTCAACTCGATTGGGCGGCGGCAGATTGCCAATGTGGTGCGCGATGCCGAAATTGCCGAGTCAAACGCCGTCGCCGAAGCCGAACAAATTGAGGCTGACAGCACCCGCCAGGCCGAAGTCGCCCAAACCCAGTCTCGCACCGTCATTCAAGAAAAAGAAAACGAGCTGCGCCGAATCACCGCTGAGGTGGAAAAGCAGGCCCGGATCGAAGAAGAGCGCACCCAGGCTGCCGCCGCCGAGGCCCGCGCCCGCGCCCAGCGAGAGCTACAGGCCATTCGCGCCCACCTAGAACAGGCCCGCCTAGAGGTCGAAAAGGTGCTGCCCGCCCAGGCCCAGCAGCGCGCCCAAGAACTCCAGGCCCGAGGAGACTCCGCCACCCTGGAAGAAAATGCTAAGGCCTCGGCCCAGGCCAGCCAAATGCTGGTTAAAGTCTGGCAAGACACTGGCGTTGATGCCTCCCAAATCTTCCTGGTGCAGCAGCTCGAAATGGTGCTGAAGGAAGCGGGAAAAATTCCTAGTCGTCTCCACCTCGGCCACGTGAATGTAATCGATAACGGTGACGGTAAGGCGATCGCATCCTTGCTCAACGCCTATCCCGAAATGGTGAAGCAGTTTCTGCGACAGTCCGAAGACATCCTCGGCATTCCCCTATCGGCCAGCCTCACGCCCCCGGTATTGCCTCAATCCTCCCCCGCCATTCATCCCCTGGAGAAGCTATGAGCCTGATTTTCACCCTACTGGTGGTCATGTTTGGGGCCACCGGCAGCCTGCTTTTGATCATCAAAAACCTGTACTACATCTGTCAGCCCAGCGAAGTGCTGATTTTTTCGGGCGATCGCCGCACGGTCAGCGATGGTCATCAGGTTGGCTATCGCCTCGTCAAAGGCGGCAGCAGCATTCGCAAACCCCTGCTCGAAAAGACGTTCCGGATGGAACTAACCAACATGATTATTGAGCTGCGGGTCACCAATGCCTACTCCAAGGGCGGCATTCCCCTCAGCGTCGATGGCGTGGCCAATATCAAAATTGCCGGCGAAGAGCCCGCTATCCACAATGCGATCGAGCGCCTGCTGGGCAAAAGCCGCGAAGACATCGAAAAAATTGCCCGTGAAACCCTGGAGGGTAACCTGCGCGGAGTGCTCGCCACCCTTACTCCCGAACAAGTGAACGAAGACAAAATGGCCTTTGTCCGCAACCTGCTCGACGAAGCCGACGACGACCTGGCCCAGCTCGGCCTGATTCTCGACAACCTGCAGATTCAGAATATCTCCGACGATGTCGGCTACCTCAACTCGATCGGGCGCAAACAGCGAGCCGACCTGCTGCGCGATGCCCGCATAGCCGAAGCCGAGGCCAAGGCCCAATCGGCGCTCCAGGCCGCCGAAAACCTCAAGCGCACCTCGCTGCGCCAAATTGAAGCCAAAATTGAAACCACCCGTGCCGATGCCGATCGCCGTCTGCAAAACGCCCTCAGCCAGCGTCAGGCCGCCATCTCTGAAGCCGAATCTGAAATTGCTGCCGAGGTCGCCCGCACTGAGGCCGACCTAGCCGTTCAGCGCGAACGCCGCAACCAGGTCGAGCAGCAGCTCCAGGCCGACGTAATTGCCCCAGCGGCGGCGGCCTGTCAGCAGGCCCAGGCCCAAGCCAAGGGCGACGCCGCCAGCATTGTTGAAGACGGTCGGGCTCGGGCCGAGGGGATTCGCGAACTGGCTACCACCTGGAAAGCCGCTGGTGACCATGCGCGGGAAATCTTTCTTTTCCAAAAACTGGAGGCGCTGCTGGTCAACCTGGTCGCTACCGTACCCGATGTAGACGTAGAAAGCATTACCGTCATTGATCCAGGCGGTGGCAGCAGCGCCACTAAGCTGGCTAGCTTTATGGAGCAACTTAAACAGACCACAGGGTTAGACCTCACTCAGACGGTACAGACCCTGGGGAATAGCAACCCGCCCTCAGCCTCATTAGCGCCCCCTGGAGTCGTTTATCCCAAGCAGGGGCAAGAGAGCTAGACAGTCCTTCATCGTCAGGCGGCGCAAGTCGCCTAGCCTGGTCTGGTAGTTCGGTCTTCCCTCCTGTAGAATTAGACGATTCTAGTTAAGATAACTGTTCAGGCTCAGGGGTTCCATTGTCTTTTGGCAAGGCGGTTCACCTACAAACCTGACCCGATTAGCGATCTGTTGTCTCGGTTTACGAGATGGATTAAACATGACCTTAGACAAATATCGTCTCCGCTCCGACTTCTTGGGTACTCAGGTAATCACCCGCAATTCTGGTCAGCGGCTAGGAATTGTCAGCCAGGTTTGGGTTGATGTCGACCAGCGAGAAGTCGTCGCGATCGGTCTACGGGAAAATATTATGTCGGGTCTGGTGTCGAGCACCCAGCAGGTCATGGCTCTGACCAACATTCGTCAGATTGGGGATGTGATCTTAGTCGACGATGAGGCGGCGCTAGACGACGAAATGAGCGTCGCCCCCTACAGCACGCTCGTCAACTGCGAAGTCATCACCGAAACGGGGGAACCCCTGGGCCGGGTGCGCGGCTTCAAGTTCGATGTTACCAATGGTCGAATCGAGACCATCGTGATTGCCTCATTTGGGCTACCCCAAATTCCCGATCAGGTGATTAGCACCTATGAGCTTTCCATCGACGAAGTGGTCAGCAGCGGCCCCGATCGCCTAATTGTTTTCGAAGGTGCCGAAGAAAAAATGGTGCAGATCAGCGTTGGTTTGCTAGAACGCCTGGGTATTGGCAGCGCCCCGTGGGATCGCAACGACGACAGCGAATACATCATGCCGGTGTCAACCGCCAACCAGCTGCCCTCTGGGGTTCAGGTTCCGGCTGACTTTAGCAAAGCCCGCCCCGCCACCACCGAAGAGCGCTGGAGTGATGACGACTGGGGTGAACCCGAGCGGATCGAAGAACCACTTCAGGCTCAGCAGCCCGCCGAGCGCTATCAGGCGGCCACCCTCGATGAGCCCAGCAGCTATAAAGCCTACGACGCCGACTTCCAAGACGTTACCGAAGACGTTTGGACCGAAGAGGATGGGGGCCAACCCTACGAAGCCAAACCCCTCAATATTCCCCAAAAGAAAAAAGTTACGGAGTACGAAGAAGAGCTGGACTACTAAAACCTTAGATGTCCTCGCTATTTTTTACCCGCTTGATCGGGTGAAGTGCTCGTAATCGATTCAACCTGGCTAACCAAAAACGTCAGCTTATAGGAGCGTTTCATTTCCTGGGCTAAAAACTGCTCTAGAAGTCTGACCTGCTTGGGCGACACCGGTTCTGAGGCGCGCACTGTGAGAGAGATTTCGGGCGGCTTGGTCAGCCAGTTAGCGTCCATATCGACTAGGGTGACGCGCTGAAAGGTCACGGTGCGATCGAGCAGAGCCGTTTTGACGCTGGCCTCTAGCTGGTTTTGCTGAAGCAGCTGTAGGGTACTGGCACCGAGGGGAATCACTAGCAGAGCTGTAAACAGGAGCGTGATACCCAGGGGCCGCCGGGCGCGGTGCACCATCGAATAGCCAAACAGCACAAAGGCCAGCATACAGGCCAGGGTAATGCCAAACAGGTTGGTGAGATAGAGCAGTAGGGCTCCGAAACTGAGCGATAAATTTCCCTGCCCCAGCCATAGGCCCACCACGCAAATAGGCGGCATGAGGGCAACCGCGATCGCGGTTCCTGCCAATGTGCTAGATAGCTTGGGCTCTACCTTGGCCACTCCTGCCAAAGCTCCGGCTGTAACCGCAATGCCCAGGTCCAGCAGGGTGGGCTGGGTGCGAGCCAGCACCTCGCTGCCAAACTGAGCTACCCCGGTAACGGCCCCTAGCAGAGCCGATATAGCTACCGCCAAACATGAACCTGCGGCCAGAGCCAGCAGGCTGGCCCGAATCAGCGGGCGATCGGCTTCTAGAATGCCAAAGGCAGCACCGCGAATGGGCAGCATCAGGGGGGCAATTAGCATCGCCCCAATAATCACAGCAGCGCTATTAGAGAGCAGCCCCAGCGTGGCAATGATGCCTGACCCCACCACTAGCACCAGGTAATGCCAGCTGAGCTGTGATTCTGTTAACAGGTCTTGGCGCAGGCGAGTCAGATCGCCTGCTGCCGCCGATCGCCGCATCGGAGCTAGGGCATTTTCGAGCCAAGCGGCTGTGGTTAAAAACGCGTCCCATAGCAAGGTCTGAAAGCTAAGCCAGGCCCGGTAGCTGTGATCGCCAATAAGCTGGATCCACTGCAGCAGTTTGGAGTAAGCAAACTTCAAATTTCAGCCCTCAATTCAGAAGCGCGGTGAACATTGGCACAGCTCCTTCCCAGTAATTAAATCGAATTTAAAGATCGAATTTGAGCCGCGTCTATCCCTCCACTACCCGTGAATCGTACCATCGGGCATAGTCGTTCCGGTCAGAATCACATTGGCCATGGTGGTGCTGCTAATTTCGGCCCGCTCTAGAATAGCTTCGGTGAGGTCGGCATCGGTGAGGTCGGCCCGGCTCAGGTAGGTTTCTACCAGCAAAGCTTTGGTCAAAACCGAGCGGCGCAGGCTAACCCGAGCCAGGTCGGCCCGGCTAAAGCGGGAGTCGGCCAGGTTGCAGTCATCCATTTGGGCTAGGGCCATGACGGCTTCGGTAAAGTCGGCTCCCTTGGCGCTGGTGTGGTTGAGGTTGGCGTGGCTGAGGTTACTGCGCGGAAATCGACAGTGGGTGAGATCGGCCGATTCTAGACAGCTATGACTGAGATCGACATCGCTGAGGTTAGCGTTGCACAGCAGTGCCCCTTGTAAATTGGCCCCCTTCAGGTTGGCGTCGCGCAGCACGGCCTCGCTCAGGTTAGCCCCACTGAGGTCAACGTAGGCCAGGTCAGCGCCCGATAGATTGGTGCCCCGCAGGTCAGCTTGGCGCAGCTTAGCTCCCCGCAGATTGGTGGCATACTTACGGTTCTCCTGCCGCAGGTTAGCCCCCCGCAGGCAGGCCCCGGTGAGGTTGGCTCCGCTGAGGTCGGCGTTGCGCAGGTCAGCCCCGGTGAGGTTAGCGTCGAGTAGGTCGGCTAGGGTCATATCGGCACTGCGCAGGTCGGCCCCCTGCAGGCTGGCTCCGTGCAGGTCAGCATCCCGCAGCATAGCCGCCGACAGATCGGCCTGGTTGAGGTTGGCACCGCCCAGGCGTGCTTTTGACAAGTTAGCTTGGCGAAACCGGACCCGCGTGAGAAAGGCTAGCATCAGGTTGGCGTTTTCGAGATCGGCTTGCACCATATTGGCCCCAATCAAATCGGCCCCGGTGAGGTCAATGCCAACCAGGGTCTTACCTTGAAAATCCATCTCGCCACGGGCATAGGCATCAAGCAGTTCACGGGCGTTCATATCGAAAACCAGGGGGCTTAGGCGGAGGATCGAGCGGAGGATCGAGCTACCACGGCGGGGCGATCGCCACGGCTAGTCAACTCGCGCCCGGCTTCAGGAGGGGGAACCTGGCTGGGAACATCTGCCTCCGCCGGGGATAGAGGCTCTAGCACGGCATTGGGGTCTTGGGGATAGTAGGCCCGCATCGCCTGGGTAATGGCGCTAGCCACCTGCCCGCCTTCGCCAACTCGGCCCAGACAGTGGGCAATAATGGATAGCTTACTGTCCAAATCGGTATAGGTGGGGCAATAGTCAAAGGTTTGCTCAAGCAGGTCATTGAGGGTGCGGCGGTTGAGGTTAGACCAGTCTTGGCTCGTGTAGCCAAAGGGGCCGTGCAAGCAGGAGTACAGCAGAATTTTGGCCCGCAGCGGGTTAGCGTACTGAACGATATCGCCCCGCAGGTCGAACAGAGACGAGCGATCGCGTCGGGGACCACCTTCCCCGTGACCTGTGCCCAAAGGGTTGGAGAGGGTGCCGTGGAGGGTGGTCAAATCGGCGGGCTGCTCAGGCCCAGCCAAGCTGGTGAGCGTAGTGTAGCTCTCACTGCTGACGGAGGGGCCAGAGGGTTCGGCTAGGGCTAAAGACTCAGCTAGCGCCGTCGACTCGACTAGGGCTGTAGCGTCGGGGAGTGATCCAGGCTGGCTTTGGTACAGGGGGTGAAAGCCCGCCACAATTTGGTTGGCCAGACGCATGTACTGCTGGCGTCGGTTGAGATGCTTAACAATGCGGCCCAAACGATAACGCAAATCCTGGGGCTTGGGCGCGATCGTTAACGTCTGCTGAATCAGCGTCGGCAAGTAGATTTGGTTGAGACAGCTGGGGTCGTTTTCCCAGCCGTCGTGGCAGAGGCAGTGGAGCAGCTTACGCAGCCGCAGGGCATTGGGGCTTTGGTCAAACTGATCGGCAATGGCCTGACAGTTCTCTTCGATCGAGCGCACCGTCAGCTGGGTAAATTCGGGCTCGGCAACATCAGGATTTTGAAACAGCGATCGCCCGTACCAGAGCTGGAGCTGCTTGAGAATAGTGTCAGTCACCTCAACATAGATACTCTGGCGATTGAGCCCAAGTACAACCCGCTGGAGCTGGGCTTCTAAGTCGCCCAAGGCAGGGTAGCGATCGCGCAGCGACAGCAGCAGTACCCTGAGGTCAAACTGCTCTAGCACCTTAGGATCGTTTTCCCAGGCCTGTTGATAGGTGGCAAACACCAGCTTTTTAATCCGCAGGCTGTGGGTGTGCGTGCTGAGGGTGCGGACGGCGTTGTCCAGCAGCACCTCGGTAGTCATAGGCAGGGTGCAGGTATGATCTTCAGATCCCTGGGGGCCTGACTCGGTGTCTTCGGCCTGGAGGGCAAGCTGGTAGGCGGGTACCGGCTCCTTAATATTCTTGAGGTGTAGCGGTCCTAAAAAGCTGGCGTGCAGGTTGAGCCGGGCCTTGACCACGTCATAAATGGTGCGCGATACGCACAGCCCACGGGGCTTGGAGTAAGTTTGCAGCCGGGCGGTGATGTTTACCCCGTTGCCCATCACGTCTTGTTCGCTGACTAGAATATCGCCCAGATGAACGCCAATGCGATGATCTAGGTACTGATGAGGCTCTAGACCCTCGGCCAAATCAACCAGTTTTCGCTGCATCTCCAGTCCGCAAGAGACCGCCTCAACAGCACTCAAAAAATAGATCAGCAGGCCGTCGCCCGTCGATTTGAGCACGGTGCCGCCAAACTCTCGGCAGATGTCGCCAATCAGGGTGAGATCGCGGTCAATCAGTCGCAGAGTACGCTCTTCGTCTACCGACATGCGGGTGCTAAAGCCTACCGCATCGGTAATCATAATGGCAGCGAGCAGGCGTTGCCCCTGGGATAACGATGACACTCGACGTTCCATGGCGACTCGCAATGGTGCACAGCAGATATGATCCGCATCTAGGGCAGGGGTAAATTCCTAGATACCTATAGTTTACATACTGCCCGTCTAGACTCTGCAACGCGCTAAATAGAAGCTAGAAGCAGAACTTTTCACCCACTCTTCATATCGGCGATCGCTCCTCGGGCCATAGAAGCAATGGCCTGGTCGGTTGCCTTGGGCAATTGGTAATATCGACCCCCGGCGGTCTTAGCCAATTCTTTACCAAATCCAGTGGAGACAAACTTGCGTTCGGTGTCGATAATCAGGAGCTGATATCCTACCCCACGAATACGCCCGGCAATCTCCAGCAGTTCCTGCTTGATGTCGGGCTTGGGGGCGTCGGGTTCCGGCATTTCCCCCAGCGATCGCGATAGAGGTATGTTACCGCGACCGTCGGTAATCGCAACAATTACCACGCTGCCCACATCTCCCGACTGCTGAGCATTAACCCCCACTCGCACCGCCTGGGTGAGGCCGTGGGCCAGGGGCGAACCGCCGCCGCAGGGCATCCGCTCTAGCCGCCGCCGGGCCATCGCGATCGAGCGGGTGGGGGGCAGCAGCACCTCGGCCTGCTCGCCCCGAAAGGGAATTAGCGCCACCTGGTCGCGGTTTTGATAGGCTTCGGTGAGCAGCTCCAGCACCGCTCCCTTGGCCGACTGCATGCGGTTGAGCGCCATTGAACCCGAGGCATCGACCACAAAAATAATCAGCGACCCGGCCTTGCGGGCCAGGCGCTTAGCGCGAATATCGCCCTGCTCGACAATTACGCGGCGACTGGGATCGCGATCGCGGCGGGCCTTTTGATAGGGTGCCGCCGCTCGCAAAGTCGCATCGACCGCAATTCGGCGCACCGGCCCCTGGGGCAAAAAGGGCTTGATATAGCGGCCCCGCTCTTCTGAGTAAATCAGGTTGGCATTGCCCGATTTGCCCTGACGGCCCATGGTTTGGGCAAACAACAGCATCGACGGATCAATGATGACGCCTTCGGGGTCGAAGACAAATTCCTCAGGAATGCTGGGAGGGCTGTCGTCTTCGTCGGGGGTGTCGTCGTCCTCGTCCTCGTCCTGGTCAGAGTCTTGATCCTCTGTATTGTCTTGAGGGTCTTGCTGGTCTGGGTCAGAGGGCGGCGGTGGCGGTGGCGGCGGCGGCTCTTCCGGCATGTCCTGGGGCAGTAGAGAACGGGGCACAATCACCAGCTCTACCGCTACTCGCAAATCGTCAGCAGTCACCTCAGAACGGCCCTCCAGGGCGGCGTGTGCCTTGGCCACTCGCACCGCAAATAGCTCGGCCCGGTGGCCCTGAATGCCGCCCCGCAGCGCCTCCGTTACCAGGTACTGAATCTGCTCTCGGCTGATGGTGACATCTTTCAGCCACTCGCGGGCCAGAATGATTTGGGTTTTAAGGGCGTCGATTTCGTCGGCGTAGGCGGCGATCAGCGCCTGGGGATCGTTGGCAAACTGGGTGGACTGCTCGACGGCTGCTACCCGATCGGCGAGGGTCATGGCTCCGTCGGCAGAGAGGGCGATCGCAATGCGATCGAGTAGGTGCTGGCGCAGCGGCCCGGCCTCGGGGTTGTAGGTGGCAATCAGCAGTGGTTCGCAGGGGTGCTGAAAGCTCAGGCCCTCGCGCTCAATCTGATTGCGGCGGGCGGTGAGGGCAGCCAGCAGCAGGTTGGCCACCTGGTCATCGAGCAAATTGATATCGTCAACATAGAGCACGCCTCGGTTGGAGGCGGCCAGCAGCCCCGGCTGAAACACGCTCTCCCCCGCCTGAATGGAGCGGGCCACATCGACAGAGCCCAGCAGCCGGTCTTCGGTGACGCCCAGCGGAATTTGCACAAAGGGGGCAGGGACAACGCGGGTGGGCAACTCGGCGGGATTAGGGGTAAGACTGAAGCGATCGCGGGTTTGGTCATCCCACAGCGGTGGGTAAGTAGGGTCAGCGTTGCAGCAGGAACCCTCTACAACCTCTATAGGGGGCAGGAGCTGGTGCAGGGCGCGAGCCATCACCGACTTAGCGGTGCCGCGTCGCCCGGCAATGACGACCCCGCCCAGGCCGGGGTCTACCGCTGCCAGCAGCAGGGCCATTTTTATCGCCCCCTGTTCGACCACCGCCGCCAGGGGAAATACAACTGGAATTGGGGAATTTACTGTAGCCGTCATGGCGCAGGCAACGTATTCAAAATGGGCAATGGTTCTGTCTTTTACCTTATCAGGGATTGCCAAACCCTACCCCTAGCTTGACTTGGGCAGGCCGAATCAATCGCCCTTACAGGAGACATCTTGCCTCTCGTAGACGGGGTGAGACGCGGTAAGATGTTGCATTATGTTGCAAACGGTTCTTAGCCTCCGTATTTTCCTCAGCTAATACTTTTTGGAGGTAGTAAAACCTCCGTTATTTCAACATTGGGAAATTACTGACTATCCCCCATGATTGAGTAAACCTACTGTTGCCGGGATTGTTCCCCTGGTAATAGCCCCACCCACAGCAATTTTTTCTGCCCTATGAGCCTCCCCACCCGCCTCGATTCCCTGGCGTCTTTGTCGACTGTGCCAACCTCGGCGATGGCCTGCAAGCTGCTATTTGATCGCGATCTCTATGCGCCTTGCCACATTCGAGTGCCCGATGCCGACCATCGGCTGGCGGCCATTTATGTCGACAATCAGTTCTACAGCTTTCTCAAAATTGTGCCTGAGGCCCACAAAGCGATCGATGTAACGATGCGCTTGGGTAAGCGTGACTTCACAGCGGCCATTACGCTGACTCGCCGAGGCTATGCGGTGTGGGCCCACGAACCCGAGGCTCGTTATGCGCCACCAAATCGTCAGCCGGGCTATGGCATACGACCGGTGTTTGGGCCTCAGGCCTGCCTGATGGTGGCCGATGAGAGCACCTACCAAACCTGTCGCCTGCAGGTACCTGATGTTACCAAGCCCCTGATGGCGCTGACCTACAACAACCGCTACTACAGCTTTTTTAAGCAAGATACTGACGCTGTCAAGGTGTTAGATATGGCGGCCAAACTGGCTCGTCGGGGTGATGAAACGCTGCTGGTGATCGAGTCGCCTACGTTTACTCTGGCGCTGCTAGAACCCAATGGTCGCCTGGTCTAGCGGCGGCGGTAGAATACTGTATACAAAAAAGTGTGCCGGGGGCAGCGTGATCCTCTAAGGTTGTAGGTTGAAAGCTCATTTGCGCTATCCCTGGTACTGGAACGCTTGCCATGACTGACTCTACCGGAAATACCACGGTCTTTATTTGTGGTTCGGCCCTGCGCGGCCAGCCCGACAACCAAAATTTGCAGGATGCCACGTTTGTAGGGGCGACAGAAACGGCTCCTATCTACCGTTTGCACGCGGTGAAAGATGGCTGGCACCCCGGCATTTATGAGGTTGAATCGGACGGGATTGCGATTCCGGGGGAGCTGTATGTGATGACGGCAGAGCAGTACGCCTACCTGAAAGACAATGAGCCGCCGCACATGTATCCCCACGAGGTGCAGCTGGCCGATGGGGGAACTGCGATCGCATTTCTCTACCCCAAAGAACTTATTGATGAGCACGGCTGGCCAGATATTTCAGCCCATGGCGGCTGGGCTGCTTACAAAGCAGCCTCAACGTAGGCAGCTAAGCCCCAATCTCTAATTTGGGGCTTAGCCTAAATCTAATTTGTGCAGTCAACTAAACATTTTCCCCAGCGCCCAGTCAGAGACTTTTCTCTGACTGAGTTGTTTTTTGGGCTGTTTTGACGGTCTATGCTCCAGGCTTAAGGTGCAGCCGCCAGGCTCCATCGGTAGCGACACCAATCTCACCCACTAGAGCAGCTTCTTCATAGCCCTGACGACGGAGCGCTGCCAGGCAGGGTTGGGCTTTAGCCGCAGGTACGGTGGCGAGTAGACCGCCAGCGGTTTGGGGGTCAAACAGCAGCGGATAGAGAGCATGGCTGGTGCCAGCGGGGTCAATAAACTCAGTGGCCTGTAGGTTTTGGGGCTGTAGGGTGCTGACGATGTCTGCTGCTAGGGTCTCGGCGGCCCCGGTGAGTACGGGGAGCGCATCGAGCGACAGGGTAGCGGTGACCCCGGAGGCGCGCAGCATTTCGAGCAGGTGGCCGGCCAGGCCAAAGCCAGTGACATCGGTGCAGGCGGTGGCCCCGTGGGCGCGAAAGATATCGGCGGCGGCCTGGTTGGGGGCGAGCATGTGGGCGATCGCTCCCTCAATCCACCGTCCCTTAGCTTTGCCCTGCATGTCGGCGGCAAATAGCGTGCCGGTGCCCAGGGGCTGGGTCAAAATCAGCAAGTCGCCCGGCTGCATACCGCCCTTGCGCAGCAGCTTTGCCGGATCGGCCACGCCGTTGCAGGCAAAGCCCAAGGCGAGCTGGGGGCCAACCACAGTGTGTCCACCTACTAAGGGTGTGCTGCTAGCAAGGAGTCCTTTGTAGGTGCCCGCCAGAATTTGGTATAGCATTTCAGCCTGTTTGGCGGGGGTGGCGTAGGGCACCTGCACGGTAGCCAGCACCGTATGGGGAGTTGCGCCCATGGCGTACAGATCGCTGAGGCAGTGCTTGAGGCAGATCTGGGCAAAAATAAACGGGTCATCTACCAGGGCGGTGAAATAGTCGACGGTGTGCACCATCACCTGACCAGGCGGAACGGTGACGACGGCGGCATCGTCGGGGGCCTCCAGACCCACTAGCACCGCCTCGCTCGGCAGCGGAGGGAAATCTTGCCGTACCCGGCGCAGGGCTTCAGACAGGGCGGTGCTGCCTACCTTAGAGCCGCACCCGGCGCAGGGGGGCGCGGGGGGCGTGGGGGTTACTGCCTGGGCTTTGGCGGGTGCCATCTCACCCACGGGCAAATCGCGGAAGCGGGCCATGAACTTGCGATCGATGTGGTCTTTCCAGCGGTGGGCTAGGGGCGACTCGATCGCAAAGGGGCCGCGATCGGCGATCGCTTTGCCGCTGCCGGTTTCGATTAGGCTAAGAAACTGGTGCTGGGGTCGAAAGGGTTTGAGCGGTTTGTTTTGCAGGTATCGGCGCAGGTTGTCGGTCAGCGGTGGCCCCTGGCGCACGGCAAACACCCCGGCCTTGGGCCGGGGATGGTGAACCATAGTGGCTACATCGCCTACGGCAAATACGTTGGGGTGAGAGAGGGTTTGCAGGGTGTCGCCCACCTGAATGAAGCCTTGCTCAGTCAGGGAGAGGCCAGAGTCCTGCAGCCAGGCGGGGGCGGCAGCGCTAGTGACCCAGAAGAGGCGATCGCAGCCTACCATTAACCCCGAAGCGCCTCTCACAATTCGCTGACCCGTCGATTGATCGAGAGAGACTTCGGTAACGGCTTCGTTGAGGTGAACGTGAATACCGCGCGACCTGAGCACCCGCTCCAGCCGCCGCCGCGTCCAGCGGCTGCGCTCGGCAGCCAGCTCCTGGCCGCGATGAAACAGATGTAGGGTAAGATTGGCGGCGGATGCGCCCAAATCGCTGAGCAGATTCACCAGCCGCTCGTGCAGGGCAATAGTTAGCTCCACGCCGCCCACGCCACCACCCACCACCCCGAGCGTGAGCGGCGCGTGAGGATTCGCTTCGACTGCTTCCACAATCAGCTGCCACTGGCGCAGCAGGGCGGGAACGGGTTTGGCGGCAATGGCATAGTCCGCCGCTCCGGGCACGGTCACCGTCGCGGGGGTGCTGCCCGTATCGATCGACAGTACGTCGTAGGACAGGGGGGGATGGTTGGCGCACAGCACCTGCTGCTGGGCCAGATCGAGACCAATGGCGCGATCGACGATTAGGCGACACTGGGCAAAGCGGGTGAGGGGGCGCAGGTCAATGTGGGCCTCGTCGAAGCTGTAGCGCCCGGCCACGTAGCTGGGCAGCATACCCGAGTAGGGCGTATCGACCAGGTCGGTCAGTAGCGTTAGCCGCACGCCCGGCACTGGAGCCATGCCCCAGCCGCGCAGCACCAGGGCGTGGGTATGGCCGCCGCCCACCAGTACCATATCTGTTGTAATGGATTCAGTCTGCATCATCAACAATGCCTGGATTAGAAGTCAACGCCCCGCTTCAGGTCGATGCCTTTTTCGGCGTAGTGCTTGTGGTTAAACACCTCAGAGTGGGTGCTGGCCAGCTCGAAGTAGGCGGGGCGATTCTTGCAGCGTCCGGTGATGATCACTTCGGTGCCGCGCGGTTTACGCAGCAGCGCTTGAACAATTGGCTCTTCGGGCAGAAGCTCTAGATCGACGGTGGGGTTAAGCTCGTCGAGAATGATGGTTTTGTAGAGGCCGGAGGCGATCGCCGTGCGGGCAATTTCCCAGCCTCGCTCGGCCTCGACGTAGTCAATTTCCTGCTGCTGGCCGCGCCAGACAATCGCGTCGCGACCGCAGCGCTGGTGGTCGACCAGGTTGGGGTAGATTTTGCGCAGGGCCGCGATCGCCGCATCTTCGGTATACCCATTCCCCCCTTTCAGCCACTGGATAATCAGCACCCGGTGAGAAAAGTCTTGGCTAATGCCGCGACCGATCGCCTGGAGCGCTTTGCCCAGGGCGCTGGTCGACTTGCCTTTGCCCGAGCCGGTATAGATCTCAATGCCTTCAATGCCCTCAATGCCTACAGACTTGGGCTGGGGCTTCATTTCGGAGTGCAGGTTAGCGACATCGAGCAGGGGCTGGGGGGCACCGCGCCCGGTGGCGATAATCTCCAGGTGGTCGGGCTTGTTGCGTAGGGTTTTGGCCACCGCATTGGCGTCGAGCAGGCCCAGGTCGAGCACCGGGTTAATTTCATCGAGCACGACTACAGAGTAGAGGCCCGAGGCGATCGCGCCCTTGGCCACATCCCAGCCCCGCTGGGCCTCCTGCTTGTCGAACTTGGTGATATCTTCGGGGCCAAAAAACTCGGCCCGCCCGGTGCGCACCTGGTCAATCAGGTGGGGAAAGCCCCGCTGTAGAGCCTCGATGGCGGCATCTTCGTCGTAGGTGCGGCCCGGCCCCTTGAGAAACCGCAGCAGCAGCACCCGGCTCTCTAAAAAATTTTGAATGCCCAGGCCAATCGATCGCAGCACCACGCCCAGGGCCACCTGCGACTTGCCCTTGCCTTCGCCGTCGTAGACATGAATTTGCCCCGTGAGCCGCTCGTTGCCCTGCTGAGCGGTGCGAATGCCAATGCCGGTTCTAACCATGGGTGTTGCGTATTGCGTAGTTATTGATGGGGCGCTACAAAATCTTAGCGAAAGCTGGGTCGAGGTTATACCCTTGATAATGCGCTAGGAAACTCTTGTTAAACCCTGGCGTTTGCTGCCCGCCCCATGCCCTTTAACGATTTACTGTCAGAACTTGGCATTATGCCGCTGCGGGCGATCGCTCTTCAGAGCCTGCTGCTGATGGTGGCCATTGTGCTAGAAGCTATGGTGCTGCGTAAGCAGCTGTGCCTGGGCTACCGCACCAGTATGCAGTACGCCGCCACTATCAACCTGCTGGCCACCAGCCTGGGGTGGGTGGCCTTTTTGGCCCTTGAGGCGGTGCTGCCGTTGGCCCTGCGCAGCCAGATTATTAGCTACGTGCTGTTTAATCGCTTTTACAGCAACAGCTGGCTCGACGTGCTGCCGGTGGTGGTGGTGGTAGTAGCGATCGCCGCCTTCTTTATCACCTACTGGATCAAGCTCCAGGGCCTAATTTGGCTGCTGCAGCTGCTGGGCTACAAGCCCATCGATACAACCCCAGAGGCGATCGAAGACAACCGCCTCCAGCGCTACAAGCGAGCCCGGCGAGTCCAGGTTGAAAACCAGCGGAGCATTTCGCCGCGATCGCTGGCGGTACTGCAGGCCAACGCCATTAGCTTTACCGCCATTTTGCTGCTGTTGCTGCTGGTCAATCAGGCCGGGGTGGTGGAATGGTAAGAGGACTGTTCAGTTTTCTGCGCCAAACGCTAGTCGAGCTGGGCAACGCGCTGCTGCCGCCGAGCTACTTTTCCTGGCAAACTGTTATTTACATCAGTTTGTTTTCGTGGCTAGCGTCGCTGCTGGCCCGCTGGCTCGAAGCCATGCCCTTCACCGTGGGGCTGCTGGCGACGATTAGCTGGATCTGCCTGGCGATCGGCGTTGGCTGGGCACTAGAGGCCAATAAAGTCCGGCTTTTTGGCATACCCGTGGCCCCCTGGGTGTCTGGGGCCATTTTGTGCCTATTTTTGTTTGGGTCGTGGGGTGGGCGGTGGCTACAGCTCGCCCTGGTGGCCTGGCCCCTGGTCTCTTTTGCAGTGATCGCGGTGCCGACCCTACTGAGCTGGGATTTTTCCTTTAAAGACCCGCCCGCCGCCGCGCGTCAGCAGCTGGCCCTGCTTTTTTGCCTCAGCCTGCTATTGAGCAGCTGGTTTCAGTTTTACTTCCGCATTCAAAGCTGGGTGCGCGACTATCCCAGCCTGGTCGCCGACAGCGTTGAGAACAGCACCTTTGTCTACCGCATACCGGGTCAGACTGTTGCCCTACCGGCTGGGGTTACCCACCTAACGATTGCCGAAGATCTGCTGCGCGAACAGATTGACAACAAGCCCTGGCCCTCGGTAGAGCGGTGGTTGCTTAACCTCGAAGGCCAGCGTCAGGTGATCCGGCAGCGGGTGCGCAGCCAGATGGGGCGCAATACCTCCCTCGAAAATTCGCTCTGGCAGCTCGATTTTCAGCCCTTGTCTAACGGCGATGGCTACACCCTCAAGTTGTGGGCGATTTGGTCGGGGCCGGCAGCTAGCCCCAGCGGCTATTACTTAGAAAAAACCTGCCTGCTCATGCCCGTCAATCGCGGCGGCCTAGGGGCAGAAAACGCGCCGCCCGGCTACAGCACCACCCAGTGGTCAAGCCTCACCTGTAGCCTGGAAACGCCGCGCCAGGCTGGGCACCCTAGAGGAGTAGACGTGAGCAGCCAGTCGTGAGGCCAACTGGGAGGCCCAGTTGTGAGGCCAGTTATGAGGCCAGTTATGAGGCCAGTTATGAGGCCAGTTGTGAGGTTAAAAGGAGCGTTGAACCGATGGTGATGTCTCGGGTTGGGGTGATTGCCCGCACGGTATTTTTAGAGGTGATTCGCGATCGCATTCTGTATCTGGTCGCCCTGTTCGGCCTGGTGATGGTGGTGGCGCGGGTGCTGCTGCCCGACATTGCCGCCGGGGCCGAAAACAAGATCTTGCTCGACCTGGGGCTGGCCGCCATTCACCTGCTGAGCGTGGTGGTGGCCGTATTTGTCGGCACCGGTCTAATCAACAAAGAAATCGAAAAGCGCACGGTGCTGGTGCTAATTGCCAAGCCCGTTAGCCGCGCCGAGTTTATCATCGGCAAACACCTGGGCCTAACGGCGGTGATAGCAGTGCTGATTGCTGCCCTAGGGCTAATTTTCGCGGCGATCATGGGGGCCAGCGGCGTGCCTTTTTCGCTGGGCAGCATAGTACTGGCCCTGGTGTTTATGACCCTGGAGGCGGCGCTGCTGGTGGCGGTAGCGATTGTGTTTGGGGTATTTACTAGCTCGCTGCTGGCCACTCTGCTGACCTTTGCGGTCTACCTGATGGGCCACCTCAGCCAAGATATGGTGGCCTTTGGTGAACTGAGCGAAAACCCGGCGGTACAACGCCTGACCAACACCCTCTACCTGGTACTGCCCGACCTGGAGCGCCTCAACCTGCGCAATGCCGCCGCCTACGGCCTGGATCTGCTACCCACGGCTGTCGTTCTGGGCGGACATGCCCTCTACGGCCTGCTCTACACTGGGCTGCTGCTAGCCGTGGCGATTCTAATTTTTTCGCGCCGCCAGTTTTAGGCCTTGACTAAGCCAATTGTGGCAGGCTCTAACTTCCCTGGCTGTAGAGAATCTGCACCACCCGCGAGCCAGGTTCGCAGACGGCATCGCGGGCCACCACAGCCACTTCGCCGGTAACGCCAGCCCGGTACTCGGCCACCACATCGCCAAAGGCGTTGCGCTGCAGGGCGACGGGCTGGCCGGGGGTAACGCGATCGCGCAAATCCACCAGCATCTCTAGAAAACCGCCCGTGGTAGCGCGAATGGTCTCTAGGGCGTCGCCCACCACCGTGCCCACCTCGGCGGCGGTGCGGCCCAGAGGCCCCTCGACTAGGCCGTAGTGCTTGAGCACGTTGAGGCTGCCCTCCACCGCTCGGGCAATTTTGGCCGCGTCAAACCGGCGAGGGCCGCCAATCTCTACCGTCAGAGCCGGAATGCCCGCCTCAACTAGGGCCGTTTCGAGGGTGCCCGCTAGGCCAGGGTCGTTTTGCATTTGCTCGACCGGAAACAGCTCGGCCATCTGCCGCACCGTGGGCTGGCGCAGGTCGGCAAACATAAACAGGGTAAAGTCGCTGCCGGTGGTGACGGTGTGGTAGTCGACCACCATCTCGACATTGTTGATCAACAGGCGGTTCCACAGCAGCCCGGCGTGGCGGGCTGCGGCGGTGGCCCCGCCTTCATCCCCCGGCCACACCCGGTTCATGTCTACCTGCGAGCCGCCGCCCTGGGCAGTCAGCCAGTGCGATCGCGTATACTCCACCGCCGGGCGTGATACCCCCAGCACCGCCACCACGCTACCCGCCATGGTGGCTGGGTCGAGCTGCGCCATGATCCGCTGCACCGCGTCAATACCGCTGACCTCGTCGCCGTGGATGCCCGCCACCAGAACTACGCAGGGGCCAGGGCGACTGCCCGCCGCCACCACCACCGGCACGTACCAGTGCTGGCCAGTGCCCATCTCTACCCCCTGAAAAAAGAAGCGATGGCTTTGGCCTGGGGCTAAATCACGCACCCCCAGATGGCTAATTACCGGCACCCCCTGGAGAATGTCGCCGGTATAGACCGTTTTAGCGGTGTCAGGGATGGCACCTGGATTGATCAGAGTTGTCATAGTAGTTAGCGGGTTTGTAGACACCAGCGACAGATTACACCAGCCCCAGCGGGACTCAAAGAGCTGTAGTAACGCTGCTCATTCAGCTTAAAGTGTCTCCTTAAAATGCCGCTGCGGTGGAGCCAGGGGTGCCACCTCCGCTTTTCCTGTGGTTACACGATAGGGGTGTGGGTCTTGAAGTTGAAGCGGTAGCCCTGGGGCAAAATGTGCAGTTTTACCCCGCACAGGGCAATCGGTTCATCCTTGAGCAGCCCTTCTAGGTTGTTGTGGGTGGCAGTAGTTTCATCGACTACGGTGATGGCCCCAGCCCCCACCACCTCAAACTCATCGCCCGCGACGATAATGGCCGTGTTTTCGTCGATGCCCAGGCCGATAACGGCGGGCTGCAGCACCAGGGCGGCCAGCAACCGGCCCAGCCTTCCCCGCTGGGCAAAGTGCTGGTCGACCACAATACCGGGCAAAAAACCCATGCCTGGCCCCATCTCCACCGCATCGACGCTGGGGTTCGATACTGAAGATCCACCTACAATCATTTCGTCGGGCATCATCGCCGCCCCTGCGCTGGTACCACCGATCGCGGCTCCTGCCTGGTGGCGTTTGTGAATGGCGTCGTCTAAGGGCGTCCCTTTGATGAAATCGACAATCCGCGACTGGTCGCCGCCGGTAAAGAAAATGCCCGTAGCCTCGGAAACCTTGCGAAGCCCGTCTTCCCGCTCAGCATCTTCTCGGCGCTCGGTGTGCACAATCTCAACGGACTCGGCCCCTAGCCGCTCGAATACACGAATATATTCATCGCCGACTTCGCCAGGCAGGCTGGTGGCAGCGGTCATCACGGCGATGCGAGCACTGACTCCCCCAGAGGCGCGGATAAACTCCCGCAGCACGAGGCAGTCGCCCTCTTTATCTTCTGCACCGCCTATGATCACAAGCGGGCCAGGTTGCTGTTGTTCGGTCCTCATGGTGGTGACTCCTTAAAGTGTCTGTTGTTACAGAACCCCAGCATCTCAGATTAACCAGCTGGTCGTGCTATATCCACCGGCTGAGTCCTGAGGGTAAATCTGACATGAGGTAAGGCCTAAACCGGGCAGTCATCACATCTCGGGGCTACACAGACAGAATTTAGAGCCAGATGTCTCTACCTGTGGAGTGCTTGAACTGGCCCAACTGCTGGCCATTGTGCTGAGGACACCGGCCCTTAATACTGGCCAGACCTGGGGCAGCGCAATGGCGTATAGCCATCGCCCCAGGAGGACACGAAAAGTCCTAACCGTTTTGGCGATGGCCACAGCATGCTAAAAATGTTGTTTACAAATATCTGCCGGAAAGACTGATTGTGGCCCACAAGCGACTGATTATTGAAATGGGAATGGGCGTAGACCAGCACGGTCAAGACCCTACCGTGGCTGCTGCCCGAGCCGTACGCAACGCCATTGCCCACAATGCCCTGCCCGGCGTGTGGGAGGTGGCGGGCCTTGACCACCCCAACGAGATGATTGTCGAGGTGCAGGTGGCGGTTCCCTTCCCCGACCAGGTGTGGCAGGAAGAGGTGCTAGCGGTGCTGCCCTTTGGCCGAAAGACTCTGGTGCTCAAGGAGGGTGGCATGGTGGTGGCCGGACGCGCGATCGCAGAACTCGACGACAAAAACGACGACATGTACGTAGCGATCGCCGCCGTTACCGTATCGATTCCCTAGCGCAGCCTCGCCCCTCGATACCGCATTTCCTTCTTCAGCGCGTTCTGCTGGGCAAAGTTGGGCATATCGCCCTGGTGGCCCATCAAGATAATCGAGTCGCCCAGGGCCAGGTAGGTAGCTCGACTGGGGTGAATAATCACCTCTCCATCGGCCCGGCGCAGGGCGACGGTAATAAACGTGCCCTGCCCCTTCAGCTCAATGTCGCCAATGGTGCCGCCAATCAGCGGTGAACCGGCCTCAATGGCCAGCTCATTGAGCTGAATATCCAGCTCCGCCAAAAATTCGTTGAGCCCCTGGTGGCCATCGGTCTGCGATAAAAAATCTACCGCTGAGGGATGGCTAATCAAGTGGGCCATCCGCAGGGCGCTAATACTGGCGGGCAGCACCACGTGGTTGGCCCCCGCCAGGCGCAGCTTTTTCTCGGTAGAGGGCATTTCGCCCCGAGCCAAAATCATCAGGCTCGGGTTCATCTCCCGCGCTGTCAGCGTAATGAATACATTGGCAGCATCGTTGGGCAGCACCGTTGCCAGCGACTTAGCCCGGTGAATGCCCACCGCCTCTAACGCGGTTTCATCGGTGGCATTGCCCTGGCAGATCAAGTAGCCCTGCGCCTGGGCCAAACTAACCCGCTCGGGGTCGTTGTCGAGAATGATAAAAGGGTTGCGATCGCCCTTCAGCTTGCGAGCCACCAGCTGACCAATTCGGCCATACCCACAGATAATCACGTGGCTTTCTAGACTGTCAATTTCCTTAGTCATACGTTTAAGGTTGAGGGCACGATGGATCTCTCCTTCAGCAATCATCTGCACAAAGCCCGATACGGTGTAGGCCACCGACAGCGCCCCAGCAATAATCACAAAAATTGTAAACACCTTCAGGGTTGGCGAGGTGAGGGGCTGTACCTCGCCATAGCCGACCCCAAATATCGTAATCACCACCATATAGATGGCATCGAGAAAATTCCAGCCCGCCACCATGTAGCCGATCACCGCTACCACCACCGTCAGCGAGAAAAATACAGTCCCCGTAATAATTCGTCGAAATGAGCTTTTCAGCATCCATACCTCAGACAGTGCCCAGGCCTCAACAGAGATTTAGCTCAGTTTTCAAATAAAGGCTATGGTATTTGACAGCCCAGCATTTAAAGGGTGCGGCACATAGCAAATTACGATAAATGCGATACACTATATCTTAAACTCATAACGACTTCGCTTAATTGTCTTCTTACTTAAACACAGTGCTCTGTAGCCAGGGCTAGGGTCTTGTAGAAGGCTCTGGCTCTGCTACTGCTTCGGTTTTGTCCCCTCCTACCACGATTGATTGTGACTATGACAGCTACCACAGTGCAAAATCCCCTCCTAATTGGTGCCGGCCTACCCCCCTTTGACAGCATTGAGACGGCCCATATTGGGCCGGGCATTACCACCCTGATTGACGACCTCACCGCTGCTCTAGAGAGCCTAGAACGTGAGGTTTTGCCCACCTGGGAGGGGCTAGTCGAGCCCCTCACCCGCATCGAAGAGCGGCTGGGCTGGAGCTGGGGCATTGTCGGCCATTTGATGGGGGTTAAAAACAGCCCTGAGCTGCGGGCCGCCCATGAAGAGGTGCAGCCTGCCCTAGTGCAGTTTGCCACCCGCCTGGGCCAGAGCAAGCCCATCTACGCCGCCTTCAAGCAGCTGCGCGCCAGTGCCGAGTGGGCCAGTTTTGACCCCGCCCAGCAGCGAATTGTCGAGTCCTCTATTCGCGAAGCAGAGCTGTCTGGAGTCGGCCTAGAAGGCTCACAGAAAGAGCGCTTTAACGAAATTCAGCAGGCCCTGGCCGAACTGACCACCAAGTTTGCCAACAACGTGCTCGATGCCACCAAGGCCTTTAGCCTCACCCTTACCACCCCTGAAGAGATCGACGGCCTACCGCCCAGCCTGCTAGCCCTGGCCGCCCAGCTGGCCCGCGATGCTGACGAAGCAGGCGCGACCGCAGCCGCTGGCCCCTGGCGCATCACCCTCGACTACCCCAGCTTTGGGCCGTTTATGCAGCACAGCCGCCGCCGCGACCTGCGCGAGCAGCTCTATCGCGCCTTTGTCACTCGCGCCTCTGAGGGCGACCTCGACAACAGCCCCAATATTGAGAAAATCTTAGATTTGCGCCAGGAGATGGCCAACCTGCTGGGCTACGCCACCTACGCAGACCTGAGCCTGGCCCGCAAAATGGCCCCCTCGGTGGAGGCGATCGACAAGCTCATGGGCGAGCTGCGGGTCGCCAGCTACGATACCGCCGTCAAAGAACTCGATGAACTCAAGGCCTTTGCCCGCGCCAAGGGTGCCGCCGAAGCCGACAGTCTCACCCACTGGGATACGGCCTTCTGGGCTGAGCGCATCCGCGAAGAAAAGTACGGCCTCAATGACGAAGAACTGCGGCCCTATTTCCCGCTGCCCCAGGTGCTAGACGGCCTGTTTGCCCTGGCCCACCGCATCTTTGATGTCACCATTGCCCCCGCCGACGGCGAAGCCCCGGTTTGGCACCCCGACGTGCGCTACTTCCAGGTGCTCAACGGCGGCGGCGACCCCATTGCCCACTTCTATCTCGACCCCTACAGCCGCCCAGCTGAAAAGCGCGGTGGAGCCTGGATGGATGACTGCATCAATCGGGGCAAAATCAATGACCAGGTGCGGCTGCCGGTAGCCTATCTGGTGTGCAACCAGGCCCCCCCGGTCGATGGCCAGCCCAGCCTGATGACCTTTCGCGATGTCGAAACCCTGTTCCACGAGTTTGGCCACGGCCTTCAGCACATGCTGACCAAAGTGGACTACACAGGGGCTGCGGGCATTAGCAATGTGGAGTGGGACGCCGTTGAGCTGCCCAGCCAGTTCATGGAGAACTGGTGCTACCACCGCGACACCCTGCTCACCCTGGCTCGCCACGTCGATACCGGTGAACTGTTACCCGAAGACCTGTACCAAAAGATTGTTGCCGCTCGCACCTTTATGACCGGCAGCGCCATTCTGCGCCAGGTTCGCTTTGGCTGGACCGATATTGAGCTCCACCATCGCTACCGTGCGGGCAGTGGCGAAAGCGTCAGGCAAGTCAGCCAGCGAATCGCCGAGCAGTCGTCCATCCTCAAGCCCCTGCCCGAGGATGCCTTCCTGTGTGCTTTTACCCATATTTTTGCCGGGGGCTACGCGGCGGGCTACTACAGCTACTTCTGGGCTGAGGTCTTGAGTGCCGATGCTTTCGCGGCCTTTGAGGAAGCTGGGCTGAATGACGAGGCCGCGATCGCAGAAACCGGGCACCGCTTCCGCGACACCGTACTGGCCCTCGGCGGCAGCCGCCACCCGATGGAAGTATTCAAGGCCTTTCGGGGCCGCGAGCCCAGTACTCATGCGCTGCTGCGCCATAGAGGGCTCGTAGCAGTCTAGCTGAAAAACTGAATTGGCTGTCGTGGCTTATGAGGTGCCAGGTTCGAAGGTTCGGGCCTGGCACTTTGTTCGCCGTGCGCTACTAGCGCACGGCTGAAACAAGCTAGCTTATTCCACAGTTCGGCTAAGCCCCCTCGCCCCCTCGCCCCCTCGCCCCCTCGCTTCCCGGCGACCAACCATAGCCTCCCAAATTGCATGGTTGAATACCAGTCTCCAGTGAGTACCAGTCTCCAGACCGTCAATCTACCCAAATGGGCATCAAGCCGCTATCGATTAAGCGCTAGTGGTGTTCTTTGCTAGGTAGACGACAGCGTGGCGATGCCAAAGTCACTGTTTCTACCAATGATAAAGATAGGTTAATCAAAATGCTTACAACCATTTGACTTCGTAACTCCACAGAAATGGCGGAAAGCTATGCCTATTGAAGTCACTTCTGCCTTTCTATTGGACGATGAGGCCTTGGAACTATTTTCTTATGCTCTATAAAGACGAACTAAAGGAGGCCTTTTATGCCTTTACATCGACTTAAAGATTACTATCCTAACTATCGCGAGACTCTCGCTGATGGGCAGATGGGTGACCTCGAATCTTACTCCATCCACACCCAGGGAGAAGAACGCGTAGGTACCGCCAAAGATTTGCTAGTAGATGATTCCGGTCGTTTCCGCTACGTAGTAGTTGACACAGGTCCGTGGATTTTTGGAAAAAATGTTTTGCTGCCTATTGGTCTGGCCAATTTTGACTACAGCAAAAGCCGCGTTTACGTAAATGGGTTGTCTAAGTCCCAGGTGGAAAATCTTCCTGAGTACAACGAGAACACCGTTGTCGACGAGAGCTATGAAAACCAAGTGCGGGGGCAGTATAAACCGCTCGCTAAGAGCCGTTCTAGTCGTCAATTCTTAGGCAGCAACTCTGCTGTGTCTAATGACGCTGATCAAATGAAAGCATTAGATAGCGATAAGCAGCGTCCTCTGGAAGCCAACGTTCGTGGTACGAGCACTCAGGCTACCACCGCCAACGTCTACGATCGCGAACCCCATTTCTACGGTTTGAGCGACGAAGATAACCAAGGCCCTCTCCGCCTGTACGAAGAGCGCTTAATCGCTCACCGCAGCCACAATAAAGTAGGTGAAGTACGGGTTGGTAAACAAATCAAGACCGAAGCTGCCGAAGTTTCTGAACCGATTACTAAAGAGCGCGTTGTGATTGAAAGACACGACGTTACCGGTCAGCCCGCAGCCGCTACTGACCATACCTTTGAAAATCAAGAGGTAGCGCGGATGGAAGTCTACGAGGACAAAGTTACTGCTGAGAAGCAGGCTTTCGTCCGCGAAGAAGTCAACATCCACAAAGAGACCGAGCAGGAAACTGTACGGCTCCGAGAGCAGGTGCGCCGTGAAGAGCTAGATATCGATACTGACGGCAACCCCAAAGTCAAGCGATAGCACCACAGAAAGACTAAGGTCAGATCTTCTGGCCTCATCTCTCTAGTGTCTAGACTCAGTGGGGTATTGCGTACGCAATGCCCCATCCTTAAATTATTTAATTCTCTCTGTAGCTGCTATGCCCGAACATCAATTGGTCAACGGTTCTGTACTCGATCGCTCTGGATCTCTAATTGGGACAGTAACCCGAGTGAATCCCCTAGCTGCGGGTGATTTTTCCCTAGTTGTGCAGTCAATTAACGAAGGGCAGGCCGGGTCTGAAGTAACCATTGACAGTAGCCAGATCAAGGGTATTGATGCTGCACGAAAAACGGTAACCGTCGATGGTGATCGTCAGCAGATTATCTCTGGTGCTAGTAAAACTATTCAGCTGGTTGAAGAACGGTTAGTTGTCAACCGCAAGCGTGTTAAGGTCGGCGAGATTAGCGTGCGCCGAGTGGTAGAGACAGAAATAGTAGAGGTGCCAATTCGGCGAGAGAAGTTAGTTGTCGAAAGAATTGGTGAGGGTGATCCCATTGTCGAGGTTAAGTTAGGAGAACCTCGACTGCTGGGAAATGCGATTACCTCCGACGCCAGCATAGATTCTAATACTCACGCTCTAACTGCGCTTGGCAATCTAAACACTATTCGAGACGCCGTTAACTTCTTGGAAGCGGCCAAAAACTTGGATGACCACTGCGAAAAAATCAGAGTTTATATTTTCCTCAAGCAGCAGACGGGCTTAAAAGCCACAGTTCACCAGTTTGAGTCGTCTGAAACGGCTATTCAGGTGCTCTTAGGTCTAGAGACGACATTGTTAAAGCAGTGCAGCAATGTTCGCCTAGAGTTGTTTTTACAAGATGACTCAATGCTGCAAACCTATCAAAGCTGGTTTGCTCAGTACGCCTCCCCCACGGCAATCTAAATTTGGTCGCTGATCGCAGCAGAAAATAAGCAGCGATCGCACCGAGTGGTTCGCCCCTGATTAACTGTTCCCATGACAGAGTGAAGCGCCAGCAAAACCTAACCAGGTCTGAATCGTGGTGGGTTACCCTCCATTTCACCTACCTCACGCTTCAACCAAAACTGCCGCGATCGGGTCGGCCACCCAGCCCGATCGCGGCAGTTGCGCCTGTAGGTTACAGTCAGCTGCCGCCTAAATTGACGGGGTTATAAAGGCTCATAGCTTTCTCAACCCCATCGGTGAGGGCCTTTTCCAACGCTCGTAGGGCCGTATCAACTACGGCATCCATGGTGGCGCGCTCGGCCTTTGAAAAATTGCCCAGCACGTGGGAGACTACCGCCCCATCCCCAGCCCGATCGCTGGCCCCAATGCCAACGCGCAGACGAGGAAAGTCCTGAGTGCCCAAGTGAGCGATCGCCGATTTCATGCCGTTGTGCCCCCCGGCTGAACCCGAGAGCCGCAGCCGCAATCGCCCCACCGGCAAGTCCATATCGTCATAGACTACCAGCACCTGAGCCGGAGAAAGCTTGAGCCAGTCGATCGCCGCCCGCACTGACTGGCCCGATCGATTCATGTACGTCAGAGGCTTGAGCAGGTACACCTTCTCGCGTCGAGGGCCGAACCCTGCCCCGTACTCTGACTGGAACCGCCGTTCTGGCTTGAGAGAAATGGCCCAGAGTTTGGCCAGGCGATCGATCACCTCAAAGCCAATATTGTGGCGGGTGCCTACATACTTGTCGCCCGGATTTCCCAACCCGACAATTAGACAGGGCGAAGGGGGAGTTGCTGGGTCAGCCATCGCTCAATAGCCCCAAAACATTACCCTGAAACATTATATAGAGGGTATTACACAGGGGGATTGGGTTCAGCTGACTCAGCTTCAGCCTTTGGGCTACTGCCATTGGTCTCACTTATCTCGACAGGGGTCTCAGCAGGGGTATCTACAGGAGCCTCAGCCGCCTCAGTCTCGACTTCAGCAGCAGTAGTCTCTGGAGGCGTTAAAACCTTCTGTGAGTCGGGCTCTAGCGTCGCCTTCATAGGCGCAGTAACGGCTTTTTCAATCTGCTGGGCTTCCTTCTTAAACTCGTCCTCAAACTCCTTCGAGGCGTCTTGAAAGCCCTTCAGCGCTTTGCCAAAGCTGCGGCCAATTTCAGGCAGCTTTTTGGGGCCAAACACCAGCAGTGCTAGCACCAAAATCAGTGCCATCTCTGGCAAACCCACACCAAAAACGTTCATAGGCCAACCCCCACAGGCAATTTGCGTGAACTACTGCTGTTATGCACATATTGTGCATGAAACGGCAAAAGAGGCTGGGTAGTCAAGAGTCTACACCAGCCTCGGACAGGTAAATTCTGGATGTGAATCCAAATTTGAGAGCAAAGGTCAGAGTTGAACTGCTACAGTCTAGCCCTTCTAAATCCTTAGAGACCTACGCTGCGCCAGTCAACATCAAAGCTGTCTAACACGATAGAAGAGTTGTAAAGCTGCAAAATAATCAGCAAAAACACGAAGAACAGACCGATGAAAACCGCCATCACAGGGGTGGTGCCCCAACCGGGTGCGACCTTGCCGTACTCAGAATTGAGGGGCTTCAACACGTCTCCTAACCAAGTCCGCTGTGCCATGGATCCTTCCACAATCAACACTTTATAGTTCGTAATATTATAGGATGGAGTGGTTTCTTATTCTCATAAACCCTATGGAACCTGCAATAGTTCTTATCATTTCCGTTGCGACCGTGCTTGTCGCCGTTACTGGCTACTCAGTTTACATGTCTTTTGGGCCACCCTCTAAACAGCTCGCTGATCCCTTTGATGAACATGAAGATTAAGGCAGGCAGCTCAGCATGCCAAGCCCAGGTCCACCCGCAGGGTGCAGCTTGCTATGGCTGGAGCTGCACCAAACCCTAATCGGCTCGGCAATTTCTGGCACCTCCATTGATCCTAGAGGTTTCTGATGTTAAGATTAGAACCCTGTGGATTCAGTTTGGCTGTCTTGTCACAACCTATTTGGAACCTCTTTCACCCTTACGATTGTTGCTCTAAACCCTATGATTAAGCTCCGACTCAAGCGTTTCGGCAAAAAGCGGGAAGTCAGCTACCGCATCGTGGCCATTAACAGCGACACCCGACGGGATGGGCGACCCTTGGAAGAAGTTGGCTTTTACAACCCCCGTACTGACGAAACTCGGCTAGACGTGCCCGCCATTACGCGCCGATTAGAAGAGGGCGCACAGCCCACCCAAACGGTGCGGCACATCCTTGAAAAAGCAAACTTGATTGAGAAACGTAAGACCAGCTTCAAGGCCGAAGCAAAGGCTGAAGTCTAGGTCACCCATTGCCTTTAGCCCTTGCCCCCGACATGGAAGCCCCTGATTTCCCAGGACTGGTTCGGTTTTTGGTAGAGCCTTTTCTAGACTCGCCCGATTCTTTGCGTATCGACTGCGAAGAAAACTCCGTTCAGTCCAAAGTGTGGATCAGAATTGCCTTCAAGGGTGATGAGCGAGGTAAGGTGTTTGGCCGGGGCGGGCGCAATATTCAGGCTATTCGCACCATTGTGCGCGCCACGGCAGCGCTATCTGGGTGGTCAGCCTACGTCGATATCTACGGTGCCTCTGGGCAAGATAGTGGGCAAGACAGCGGTTCTGACCACAAGCCTCGCATTGTATCGCAGCGATCAACTGGAACGCCAAAGCCCCAGCTGCGTCCCAAATCCTAAACTGGCCCTAACCCTGACTGGTTAACGCAAGCCTGAACTATCCTGGCAACCGGTGTAGATGTCTTTCTCATTGCAGATCGAATTGCCCAGTCTGGAGAGCACTCTGGCCCTGGCTGGCTACCGAGACGAAAATCTCAAACTCCTGGCTAGCCAAACTGGAGCTTCTCTAGTACTGCGCGGTCAGGAGTTATTTGTTGCGGGCACAGACAACGGCGTTGCTCTGGCCCAGCGACTGGTGCAGGCTTTAGAACCTCTGTGGGGTCAGGGCCAGCCGGTCACCAGCGCCGATATTATGACGGCGCGCCAGGCTCTCGATACCGATCGCGTTGACGAACTACAGGCCATTCACCAAGATGTGGTCGCCCGCACTCGCCGGGGCGAGCTAATCCGGGCTAAGACCTTTCGCCAAAAGCGCTACGTCAAGGCGTTGCGCAGTGCCGACATGGTGTTTTGCATTGGCCCAGCAGGTACTGGCAAAACCTTTTTAGCTACCCTGATTGGGGTGCAGGCCCTGCTCAACAACGAGTTTGAGCGGCTCATTCTTACTCGTCCGGCAGTGGAAGCTGGAGAGCGGCTGGGCTTTTTGCCTGGTGACCTACAGCAAAAGGTCAACCCCTATCTGCGCCCCCTTTACGACGCTCTCCACGAGCTGGTCGACCCCGAAAAAATTGCCAATTTAATGGAGCGAGGCATTATTGAGGTCGCTCCTCTGGCCTACATGCGAGGCCGTACCCTCAACAATGCCTTTGTGATTATGGATGAGGCCCAAAACACGACTCCGGGCCAAATGAAGATGGTGCTGACTCGGCTAGGGTTTAAGTCACGCATGGTGGTAACGGGCGATGTGACCCAAACTGACCTACCCAGCGACCAAACCTCAGGTCTAGGAGTGGCTCAAAAAATCTTGCAGGGGGTTGACGGCATTGCCTTTTGCCAGCTGAACCAGGCCGATGTGGTGCGCCACCCACTAGTTCAGCGCATTGTAGCCGCCTACGAAAGTTACGAAGGCAGCAGCGCCCCCCGCAGAGGGGGAAGATCATAGCAGCCAAGTTGACTTGATTGGGGGGTGTTGGGTTTCGGCGATGGGGCTTACCCTTTGCCTTCAGCCTGTAAAACTACACAGTTGCCAATTCAGAGGCGGCGATCGCCGCGACCCCATCTACTGGCACTGGCGCATAGACTTCGGCAGAGTTGTTGGGGCTTTCGATGAGCTTCACCTTGTGAAGGTGAGCGCCCAGGTTAGCGATCGGGCCTTGCAGCAGGTCGCGAATGTGGACGGCGATGTTTTCGGCGGTGGGCACTACGTCGGCAAAGTAGGGAATGTCTTTGTTGAGAAAGGTGTGGTCGAAGGGCTCGACTACGTGGTCGTCGATCGCAGCCTGCAGCGCCGCTAAATCGACCAGCATGCCGGTACGTGGGTCAATGGTGCCTTTGACGGTCACCTCAAGGTGGTAATTGTGGCCGTGGCCGTGGGGGCGGGCGCACTTGCCATAAATTTCGCAGTTTTCTTCAAAGCTGAGGCGCGGTGAGGCCAGTCGGTGGGCGGCGCTGAAGTGGGTGCTAACGGTGAGAAAAGCTTCCATGGCGTTACCTGAATAGTCAGACCAGAGTTCGGGATGTTCGAAAAGCTGAATGTTGACGATGGGTAGGTGGGGGGCAAGGCGATCCCAAATCGCCTTAGCCAGGTATTCGGTGGTGGGTAGGGTGCGCTGAAATTCGGGCCAAACGTCGTTGAGGTACGCAAAGTCGAGCTGAGCGGTGACTTCTTTTTTAATTACGTGCTTAACGTCTGACAGATTGAGCACCATGCCGTACTCGTCGAGATCGCCCTCCATTGACACATACAGGACGTAGTTGTGACCGTGACCAGGGGCATTGACGCAGGGGCCAAATCGCTGGCTATTTTCGGCGACGCTAAGCTCGGGCAGCCAGTAGCGGTGGCTGGCCGAAAACTGCGCCCGGCGATTGATGATGCATTTCATAGGAGGGGAAACCCCGCGACGTGTGGCCAACAGTTGTTAAGCAACTGTTACATATTCAGCATAGTGTAATTTGCTGACCTTTGAGGGGTAGAACATTTGTGCTTAGAGGCGCGTGGCATCTGACCCGTTACGTAAAGAATTGCAGCCGTGCGATCGCCCTTGCTTTCGCCCAAGCCCTTACCCCGTAGGCTATTCCCTGAGACAGATATTGATCAAAAATTAAATGCCATGACTTGCTGACATCATGAATATTTTGTAAAATCGAATACAGAAACGCGTTGAATACGTTGACGTTCATCTTGGTGGCAAGGGTGGGGCAGTCGCTCCGCCAAGCCCTAGACGGAAGTAAGGAGACTGACTCCCGAAGGAACGCACCCTGCTTACGCAGTTTGTTAAATCCTTTGTCAACAGGAGATACCATATGAAACTTTGCTATCGCGGCGTAGAGTACGACTACAACCCACCGTCTCTCGAAGTACGAGAGAGTGAACTAACCGGGCACTACCGGGGTCGTCCGCTGAAGTTTTCTTACGTTAGTCACGTGCCAGTGACTCAGCCCATTGGCAACTATACCTATCGTGGGGTTGACTATAGCACCAATTGCCACGGGCAGGTGCAGCCTTCAACAGCTGTTCCCCAGCGCCAGCCTGTGTTTCAGGCTAAACGCGCGGCAGCTGGTACAGCTTTGAAGGCTCGGCGACACCTGTTGCGAGAGGCGGCTGACGCCCATCGCGTCAGCATTCAGCGATCGATTCAGCATCGCATTGAAGTGGCGCGGACCCAGGGTAACGACCAGCTTTTGCTGCAGCTTGAGGATGAACTGCACCAGTTGGCCTAGCTAGCTTAAACTCTGCGCCGTCAAATTAGCTTTGTGCTGGAGCTGGAGCAGTAAGGGGCACCCCTCGGGGTGTCCTTTTTTTCGTGGGGCAAGCGAATGGGTGGATGGGCAGCCCTTTAAATGTTGACTTTCACCTCAAGTCGGAGCTTTGGCCAATGCCCCCGTAGTCCCCTGGGTTGCCGTCAGATAGTCCTGCGGGGCGAGCCACAGCATTAGCCCCCGCTTGCCCGCTGACACCGCTACGGTGTCGAAGCTAAGCATCGATTCATCGACGTAGACTGGGTAAGCCTTTTTGGTGCCCAGGGCGGTGACGCCGCCGCGAATGTAGCCGGTGAGGGGCTGCACCTCTTTGAGCGGCACGGTGTCGGCTTTGCGATCGCCCGCCAGTGCCGCCAGCGCCTTGAGGTCGAGCTGGGCGCTGCCGGGGATGACGGCAAGACAGACACTAGTGCGATCGCCCTTGGCCACTAGGGTCTTAAATACCTGCTCGGTTGGCAAGCCCAACTTTTCAGCCGTGCTCTCGGCGGCTAGGTCGTCGGGGTCAACCTCGTACTCCAGAATTTCGTAGGGCAGCTTGAGGCGATCGAGAATGCGGGCGGCGTTGGTCTTAACAGGTTTGCTCATGGGGCAACATTGTCAATGAATCAGCTCATATTCCCCTAAGTCCCTGCGGTTAAGCAATCACTCATTTACCTCCCCCTTGCTAGGGGGCAGGAGGAGCTTCTACAGTATTGTAAAACCCCTGCTGGTTCCGTCACGGGAACCAGCAGGGGTTTCAGGGCACTACAGCCCTACTTGATAAACAGCATCTCCTGGTAAGTGGGCAGAGGCCAGAGATTGTCGGCCACTTCGCCTTCAAGGGCGTCAGCATACTCCCGCACCTGGTCCATCAGGGGACGGATGGTTTGGGCGCAGAACTGCATGTGCTCTTCCACCGACATAAAGTGCTTTGTCATCATGTCGCTCAGTTCACCCACCGAGGTCATCATCGACTTCGTCAGCTCGGCTATCTTGACCACGCTATCTTTGCCAAACTCAACGCCAATCTCATCGAGGCTGTCGATGGTCTTGGCCAGTTCGCCCAGGTATCGCATAGCGGCAGGGTAGATGATGGTTTTGGCCATGCTAACCACCAGCTTGGCCTCGACCTCAATGTGCTGAATGTACTGCTCGGAGTAGGCCTCAAAGCGGCTGCCCAGCTCTACCGGGGTAAGCACCTTTTCTTTGGTGAACAGGTCTTCAACGTACTGTTCGCGCAGTACGGGCAGGGCGTCGGCGGTGGTGCGCAGGTTGAGCAAGCCTCGCTCGTTAACGGCCATTTCGTGCCACTCAGAGGAGTAGCCGTTGCCGTTGAACACCACAGCTCCGTGGTCGCGAATCACGTCGCGCAGAACGTCGTGAATCGCTACACTTAGCTCGACGCCCTCGCCAAGTTTAGCTTCGAGCTGGTCGGCCACCCAGTCTAGGGAGTCGGCCAGAATGGTGTTCATCGCTACTAGCGGCCCGGCTACCGACTGGCCCGAGCCTACGGCGCGAAACTCAAAGCGATTGCCGGTAAAAGCAAAGGGAGAGGTGCGGTTGCGATCGCCCGCATCCTTCGGAAAAATCGGCAGGGTAGGCACGCCCAGATCCATATCGCCCTTAGACTGGGAACCGGTGACCTCGCCCGAGGCGATCTGGTCAAACACATCCTGCAGCTGGCTGCCCAGGTAGATCGAGATGATTGCCGGCGGCGCTTCGTTGGCCCCCAGTCGGTGGTCGTTGCTGGCGCTGGCAATCACCGCCCGCATCAGCGGCCCATACTTGTGCACGCCTCGAATCACCGCACCGCAAAACACCAGAAACTGGGCGTTGGAGTGGGGGGTATCGCCAGGGTCGAGCAGGTTGCCCTGAGTTTTATTACCTACCGACCAGTTGACGTGCTTGCCCGACCCGTTGATGCCCGCAAAGGGCTTTTCGTGCAGCAGGCAGACAAAGCCGTGCTTTTTGGCCGTGTTGCGCAGCACCGTCATCATCAGCTGCTGATGGTCGCTGGCTACGTTAGCCGCTTCAAAGAAGGGCGCAATTTCAAACTGGCCGGGGGCCACTTCGTTGTGGCGAGTTTTGGCAGGTATGCCCAGGCGATAGAGCCTTGCCTCCACATCCTGCATGAACACCTGCACCCGCTCAGGGATGGCCCCGAAGTAATGGTCGTCGAACTGCTGGCCCTTGGCCGGAGCCTTGCCAAACAGGGTGCGGCCTGCCAGCAGCAGATCAGGGCGCACGCTGGCAAAGCTGGCATCCACTAGAAAGTATTCCTGCTCAGCGCCGCAGCTAGAGTTGACTGGAGCGACATCGGTATGACCCAGCAGCTTAAGCACGCGGGTGGCAGCCTTGCTCATGGCGGCGTTGGAGCGCAGCAGGGGGGTCTTCTTGTCTAGGGCTTCGCCAGTCCAGGAGACAAATACGGTGGGAATGCAGAGGGTGACACCGTTGTCGGTCTCCATCACAAAGGCGGGGCTAGTCACATCCCAGGCGGTATAGCCACGGGCTTCAAAGGTGGAGCGAATGCCGCCATTGGGAAAGGATGACCCGTCGGGCTCGCCCTGCACTAGCACTTTGCCAGAAAATTCTGAAATTACCGACCCATCGCTCTGCACTGAAATAAAACCGTCGTGCTTCTCGGCGGTGGCGTTGGTCAGCGGGTAGAACATGTGGGAGTAGTAGAGTGCTCCCTTAGAAATGGCCCAGTCTTTCATGGCTACGGCCACCACGTCGGCCACCGACATGTCGAGGGTTGCGCCCGTGGTGATGGTTTTTTGCAGCGACTTAAACACTGACTTGGGCAGGCACTCCTGCATTTTGCTGAGGCTAAAGACATCCTTGGCCCACAGATCTTCGAGCCGCCCCGGAGTGCTTACAGGTACCTTTGGGCGGCAGGCAATGTTGGCAATGGCCTGGGCGCGCAATTCGTTTCCACTCATAGCAATCTCCTAGTGATTAAATGTAATTATGACCATGGGATGTAACGTTTTGGCCAATCTGAGCAGGCCTACTCCCTGTATCAGATCGTGAAAAAGTAAGTAGTCAGCTGACTAAAATTCGCTGATAAGAAGCGCGTTTGTCACTCAAGTAGGGATAGCTAACGCTTCTACGCTAGGGTTATAGCCCTGGCCTTTTGCACTAGAAAAGCCTGAGAGGCTTTACCATTTAGAGAGCTTTAGAAAAACCACACCACAACGTCAGAAATCGGCAACCCCTAGACGGGAAATTTCTGGTTGTCATGCCGATTGTCTCAGTGATCTAAAAGAACCCCTCAGACAAACCCAACGTCGCTGACATAGCTGGCTGGGGCTGCTGTCTAGAGCGGCTTACCACATTTGTGCCACACCTGAGGCTTACCTAGCACCCTGCGCCAAACTAATATCGAGACCAACAAACTCCAGAAAACTTGAACCTAAAAGCCCACATAAAAATTTTTGCGGAGAAACGTTAGGGTTGCGGGTGTTGTCGCCAACTTTTTTCGCTCCTAGAAGCGGTCTAAATCTCTAGGCTCTGGCGACAACCAGCGGTGAAAACCTAAAGAAATTTGCACTCTGGATAGTAAGGGCAAAGAATAGGGGCTTTTGTAGCTACTAATACTTTTATCCGTTACTTCAACTTCCTTAAAGATTGATCAAAGATTGATCGACAGGGAGGTGGGGGCTAAAAACTGCGATCGCCCCTAGAGGTTTGTTGTCGCTAGCCCTGCCTGGACGGGCCGCTGTGGGTCAGAATAGGTAACAACCAGTGTCAACCTACTACAGCCCCCTACGACTATGCCGCGCATTCGAGACATTCTGCACGCTGGCGAACCGGGCCAGACTACCACCATCCAGGGCTGGATCCGCACCAAGCGCGAGGCCAAGGGCATCACCTTTGTGGAGGTAAACGACGGCTCGTCAATGGCCGGGTTGCAGGTGGTGCTCAGCGCCGACATGGCAGGCTACGACACCGTGGTCAAAGACCTCACCACTGGCTCATCGGTCGAAATGGATGGCCAGCTTGTGGAATCCCCCGGTAAGGGTCAGCGGGTTGAGCTACAGGCCAGCTCCATCACCGTCTACGGCACCGCCGATGGGGAGACCTACCCACTCCAGAAAAAGCGCCACTCGTTTGAGTACCTGCGCACGCTGGGCCATCTCAGGTCGCGCACCAACACCCTGGGAGCGGTGTTTCGCGTGCGCAACGCCTGCGCCCAGGCGATTCACCAGTTCTTTCGCGATCGCAGCTTTCTCTGGATTCACACCCCGATCATCACCGCCAGCGACTGCGAGGGCGCGGGCGAAATGTTTGCGGTAACGGGGCTAAATCTGGCCAATCCCCCCAGGGACAAGGCGGGCGCGGTGGACTACAGCCAGGATTTCTTCGGCAAGCGCGCCTACCTCACCGTCAGCGGCCAGCTCGAAGCCGAGATCATGGCGATGGCCTTTACCGATGTCTACACCTTTGGCCCCACCTTCCGGGCCGAAAACTCCAATACCTCCCGCCACCTGGCCGAGTTCTGGATGGTGGAGCCCGAAAAAGCCTTCTGTGACCTAGTCGGCAATATGGATCTGGCCGAAGAATTCCTCAAGTACATCTTTCACTCGGTGCTAGAGCAGTGCCCCGAGGATATGGAATTTTTCAACCAGCGCATCGACAACACGGTATTGGACACCGCCGACAACATAATCAGCAATACCTTCGAGCGCATCACCTATACCGATGCCGTAAAGCTGTTAGAAAAGACAGACCGAAAATTTGAGTTCCCCGTCGATTGGGGCATCGACCTGCAATCCGAGCACGAGCGCTACTTGGCAGAAGACCTGTTCAAAAAGCCCGTAATTGTCACCGACTACCCCACGGGCATCAAGGCCTTTTACATGCGCCTTAACGACGGTGGCGAGACCGTAGCCGCCATGGATGTGCTGGCCCCCAAGGTAGGCGAAATCATCGGCGGTTCCCAGCGGGAAGAGCGGCTCGACGTACTGGAGCGCCGCATTCAAGAGGCGGGGTTACCCATCGACGACTACTGGTGGTACCTCGACCTGCGCCGCTTTGGCACCGTGCCCCACGCGGGCTTTGGCCTCGGCTTTGAGCGGCTGGTGCAGTTTATGACCGGCATGGGCAACATCCGCGATGTCATCCCCTTTCCCCGCACCCCCGACAGCATCGAGTTTTAGGAGGCTTTGCATGAAGCGCAACGACATCAAGAAGCTTTACTTTAAAGGAAAGTCGGTCACAGTTGCTGCAATTACCCAAAAAGCAGCACATTTGGGCCTCTCTGAAGCTAATGACGCAGACTACACAGAAGGTGAAGCATATCGCATTGCAGAAGTAATTTGTGAGGATTTAGCTTCCAAAAACGAGCCATCCAGCCACAATTCTCATTCCAAAGTCATTTCTTTGCCGTTTCCAAGCTTTAGGCAATCAGGTAATGAGCAGTTTGATTATTTATTGAAAGTGATTAATGGGCTGAAAACAAAGTTCAACAGTGATCTAGATGAATTTGAGAGGACGGTATTAAATCATCCTGAAAAAGCAGCAGAACTGGCCAAGGCCATTGACCGGCTCCTAAGCCAAGTTGAAACTGGTAGCGTTATGAATTGGACTTTACGGGGAATAGAAAAGCCTAAATTCAATGCTAGTCTTGGTGATATCTATCCGGCGCGGCTTGCTAACACTTTAAGACGTCGTTTATGAAGCGAAAGCTTACTGTTTGATCAATTTTCAAAACACCAATACTAGCTCTACTTGCCATTCTTCCCCTTGACGAATGATCTGGATGTCGTGGATGAATTCGCGAAAGAAGAAGCGGCGCTCGGCTTCTGACAGGTCGAGCCAGAACTGAGGAATCGACACCGACTGCGACAGCTCTTGCAGGTTGACTGGCGGCAGCTGAGCGAGCTGCTGGTGCAGGGTAGCCACCTCGCCCCGCAGCTTGTAGCGGCGCAGAGCAGTCGTTTCGGCATCGAGAACGCCCGATGCTTCCAGTTCAGGTAGCTGGGCCAACACAGTTTCTTTGGCCTCAATCTGTCCCTGCAATCGGCTACTGGGGGCCGGTGCTCCCGCCGGAATTTTGGCGGTAAACTGAGCCACGGCCTGGGGCAGCACTTGGCAAATTTCGGTGACGATGCGGTGTAGGGCTTTGTCGTAGGGGATGGCTTTGCAGCGGGGAGTTTTGGGGCAGCTGCTGGGCCGCAGGTAGAGATAGCTTTTGCTCTGACCGCGAGGGGCGGTTTTAGAAATGGTCAAAGGCTGGCTGCACTCCTGGCAGGTGACGAGCCCGGCCAGCGATCGCGCGGCTCCCGCCGTTCTGGGCGGCAGCGGTCGATTGCGGCGCAGCAGGCGATCGATCTGGGCGGCCTCATCGCGGCTAATAATGGCGGCGTGGGTGTCGCGCAGGGTGTTGCCATCCTGGTATTGCAGGTCGCCCCGGTAGACCGGGTGGGTGAGCCAGCGCCGCCCGGTAGACACCGAGATGCGTTTGCCAAACCGGGTTTCGACAAACCGCACCGCCCCCCGCAGCGAGCCGTAGAGCAAAAATTCATTCACAAAGGCGGTGACCACTGGAGCAGTGGCGCGATCGATCAGGTAGCGGCCCTGGCCGCGACGGTAGCCGTAGGGCGGTTTGCCGGGGGGTGGTAGGGCCTGAAGTCGGCTGCGAGCGTGCCCCTCGCGCAGGCGACGGCGACGCTGCTGAGTGGCTAACTCAGCTCCCTGCTGAAGGCTGGCGAGATCGATCGCGTTGCCCTTTGCCGAAACAACCTCGGCCCCAGTTGCCTCTAGCGTTTGGACCCAGTGGCAGACGTCTTCAGGGCCATTGCCGAGGCTGGTCAGGTCATCGACCAGCACCAGATCGGGCGGGTTGGTTTGGCTATCGGCCAGGAGGCGATCGCGCTCAGGCCGGTACTGCGGCTCTGTCGGCAACGCTACATCGGTGTAGACCCGTTCAACCGATGCCAGCATTTTCTCCCCGAAGGCTTCAGGTGAGGGAGAGGCTGGGACATCGGCTTCTCGGTAGCGATAGGCGACGATGCGCATGACCTAGAACGCCTGCTTCAGCGCTTCACGCAGGGCCAGGGCCTGTTCGTCGCTGTCGCTGGCTACGACCACCATTACCGTGGTGGTGGCAGGTTGGCTCTCGATGCAGACAAACATGGCCGTCACTGTCTCAGAACGCCCCGCCATGCTGGTGGCATCGTTCTGTACCGGCTCTAGCCCTTGAGACTCTAGCGCCTGGCGGGCCTGGCCCAAACATTGGGCGGTATCGATGCCCAGCACCTGCCAGGCGTAGTGCATTCCCGGCGGAGCTGCCTGAGTGGCGGGAATCGTGGTGGCTAGCCCCAGCCCCGTCAGCCCCGCCGTCAGCAAATAGGTCATCGAAATCATTGGTGTTTTCTCATTACTGCGGCTTTGGTTCGTGACCCTCGGCAGGGACAACCGCCTTGTGTCGATGATACTTCGTGGCGTTAGATTTCGCTGGCCCCGGCCAATGGCTCTGGGTCGTGGCAAGATAGGTGGGTAGGCTTGGGCTGTCGGTTTGCGGTCCTAGCTCGTTGCGTTTTCCAGAGGCGGTTTTGCAGATTACATTTTTGGGTACCAGTTCTGGCGTGCCAACCCGTGCCCGCAACGTGTCGAGCGTGGCCCTGCGGCTGCCCCAGCGGGCCGAGGTGTGGCTGTTTGACTGCGGCGAGGGCACCCAGCACCAGTTTTTGCGCAGCGAGTTTAAATCTAGCCAGATTCGCCGCATTTTTGTCACCCACATGCACGGCGACCATATTTTTGGCCTGATGGGGCTGCTGGCCACCTGTGGGCTGGCGGGCAACCGGCAGCAGCGCATCGATATTTACGGTCCTAAACCGCTAAACGACTACTTGCAGGCGAGTCGGCGCTACTCGCAAACTCACTTTTCACTGCCGATCAAAATCCACGCCGTCGAGCCGGGGCTGGTGTTTGAGGATGACGAGTTTCGGGTCGTGTGCGACCTGCTGGAGCACCGGGTGCCTGCCTACGGCTACCGGGTGGAAGAGCGCGATCGCCCTGGTCATTTCGATGTCAAGCGCGCCCAGGCTATGGGCATTCCCTCAGGCCCCATCTACGGCAAACTGAAGCAGGGCCAGCGGGTCAAGCTCGTCGATGGCCGCACGATTAACGGAGCCGACCTCTGCGGGCCAGACCTGGTGGGGCGCAAGCTGGTGTACTGCACCGATACCATTTACTGCGATCGCGCCGTCGACCTGGCCGCCAACGCCGATGTACTAATTCACGAAGCCACTTTCTCTCACCGCGATGCCGACTTAGCCTACCAGCGGCTGCACTCGACCTCGACTATGGCGGCCCAGGTGGCCCTCAGCGCCCAGGTTAAGCAGCTGATTATGACCCACTTCAGCCCCCGCTATGCCCCTGGTAACGACATTCAGCTGCCGGATTTGCTGGCCGAGGCGCGAGCCATTTTTTCCAATACGGCCATGGCCCACGACTTTATGATTTACGATATCAACCGCCAAGACGAGCAGGTGCTGGCCGCTGCTGCGGTCTCGTCTTAGTTCAATTCGCCCAGCCGCTGTCGCAGGCCCGTGAGGTGTTGCTCATTGTCGATTGCCGTGCGGGGCATCGGCATATCGGTATTGGGCCAGGTAGGCAAATCATTGCACGGGCAGAGGGCGCTCATCACACCGAGGGTGGGTACGGCAATAGGCATTTCGCAGCGGGCGCAGGGGGTGACATCCCAGACGGATGACAGCATTTCGGCAATGCTTTGGCTGGTGCCCTTGAGGTAGCAGTCTTGGCCGCTGGTCACCATGATTTTGTGCCAGCAGTCTTCAAAAGACGGGCTGTAGCGGCCGTCCTGAAAGATGGGGTTGGGTAGACATTCGCCCCGATTCTCGGTGAGCACCACGGGTTTGCCCAACTGAAACCAGTGGGCCAAAAAATTCCGAATTTGATCTTGAGATGCCATTGCCGCCATACTCCTGGTTGTATCGCCGGGGTTGTCGTTGAATTCAGTCAGACATTGGTTTACCAATCCCAATCGCTCAATTGAGCTGGGCGATTGGCCAGCCTTATCAGACACTGCCTTGGCTGCTGGGATATGTCATCTCCGGTCACGCCCGGCACCGGTCACACCCGGACTATGCTCTCATCCTAGCGGCTGTCGGGGTGGCCGGTTAGAGAATTACCAATAGTCTTTCGAATATTGGCGGCGGCGGCCCTTTGCCCAATGGGGTTATTCCGCCATCCCAGGGGGGATAATACTCCTTAAATCCCGCTCGTTACCCTGCGCCTCTGGCGCAACTGCTATGGCGCTCGACATTGTTCTTTACATCGCTACCAGCTTAGATGGCTTCATCGCCACCCCTGAGGGCGGCATCGACTGGCTCGCTGCGATCGAAATTCCCGAGGAAGACTACGGCTACGAAGCCTTCTACAGCAGCATCGATGCGATCGTTATGGGCCGCCGCACCTACGATCAGGTGCTTAGCTTTGGCGACTGGCCCTACCCGGGCAAACCCAGCTACATCATGACCCACCAGCCCCTTAGCCCCTTGCCTCTAACCTGCCCGCTGTCAGCGCTACCGCCCAGTCTCCCGCAGAACTGGCGACCACCCTACAAGCCCAAGGCTACCGACGCGTGTGGCTGGTCGGCGGGGCGGCGTTGGCGACCGCCTTTCGCACCGAAGGCCTGATTAATGAGTGCATGCTGTCGATTATTCCGGTTCTGCTGGGGGAGGGCATTCCGCTGTTTGGCTCACCTGGCCCCAGGGCAGAGGTGCAGCTGCACAGCGCTGAGACATTTGGCAGTGGCGTGGTACAGCTCACCTACCGGGGTGCTAAACCGCTCTAGGGAACGGGCGCTTTAGTCTTGCTTAACGAAAGTTTGCAGAGGCTCTCCGCCACCGCTAAAAGTGCGGCACAACCAGATAAAGTAGCCCTATGTATGAAGACGATCTCACCACCCTAAACCCCGATCTGGAGTTTACTGACCCCCTCGATGCCCTCGGCCCCGTAGACGAGGAGCAGGCACCCCAGTACGATCCCGAGGCCATGCTGCCCCTGCTCGCGGCGGCTGACCCGCAGCAGCGGATGCTGGCGGCGCGGGCCTTTTGCGAAGTAGAAGATAGCCGAGCGGTGGTTCCCCTAACGGACTTGCTCAGCGACCTCTGCCCCCTGGTGCGGGTCAGTGCGGCCTACGCCCTGGGCCGTAATCCTCACCCTTCGGCGGTAGAACCTCTCATTGCCCAGTTGGCGACCGACTGGAATGGCTACGTGCGCAAGGGGCTGGTGTGGGCCTTGGGTAACGCTCACGACGCGCGATCGCTGCACCCCTTGATTGAAGCCCTGCGTACGGATATTTCCGCCGTCCGGCTCTGGGCCGCCAGCGCCCTGGCTCAAATGGCCCAGGTCAGCTACGAGTCGGTGATTGCCGCCATTCCCCCGCTGATTGAGGGCCTGCGCCGCGACCCGATACCGGCGGTGCGCAGCAACTGCGCCTGGGCTGTGGGCCAGCTCTGCCGCGAACTGCCCTCCAACGTGGTCTACCACACCGCGATCGATGCGCTAATTGAAAGCTTTGCCGAAGAGGATGACCTGGGCGTGCGCGAAGATGCTCGCACGGCACTGCTCAAGGTCGGCGACACCCGAGGGCTGCAGACCATCGAAGAAATTGAGCAAGACGGATTTTTCTTTTAGGTTTTTCTTTACGGAAGCTAGATTGTGTACCAACCTAGTCCCAGCCTTAGCAGGTCCCTTCTTGTAAGGGATATAGGTCGCTAGCGGCATTCCAATGCTATTGAGTTGTGCCTCTAAGGCGAGGCCTAGATAGGGTGAGAATACCTGTGAGAATTAGCAATGCACCGACTATGTTCCATCCAGATAGGTATTCACCCAGTAAGATAGCGGCGATCGCAGCGGCAAATATGGGTGTCATCAGGTTTAAGGCCGTGGTCAAGATTGGTGAGAGATGCTTGGCCGCATAGCTGTAGCACAAGGTGGGAACTACCGTTGAAATCACGCCCAGTCCCCAGCAATTCTCATTTTGAAACACATGTACTGTTTTTAGTGCTTCTGAGCGACTGTTGGACTCACCCTCCAGACGAGAGAATAAGACTTTCAGCCTTCAGTCCTAAGCCTGGTTGACTGACAAAACATGGATCGCTAACCCCTGAAACCCCTAGCTGACAAGCATTGCAGGCGACACGAAGCCATAAAACGCTCTTGATCGCCTCAAACCCTTGCTACAAGGGGCTTTGAGTGGTGTGCAGGCAAACTTTTGTCAGTCAATCAGG
>JBARVV010000112.1:0-27939 GCA_049646445.1 Nodosilinea sp.
GCCTTTGAGACCGTGATGCTCTAATGGTGCGATCGCGGCTTCAATTTCTTCGCTGTGGGTATCGGCATACAGCCACGCATTAACCAAATCCGCAGCCGTTAACGTTGGATAGTCTTCTAACAAATAAGCTTCCGTAGCGCCCTGCTGCCGCAGGCTCACCAATAGCCAAACCGGAATTCGGGTTTGCCGAATACAAGCATCTCCACCCATGACTCCAGGCGTTTTCTCAATTCCAGCCCACACACCACCCAAGCTAGCCGCCAAAAGCTGGATAGCTTGGGCTTTCTCGGTCTGTGACAGAGCCAATAGTTGGGGTTGTAGACTCGTAGAGTGCCAAACTATTCACGATCCCAGGGCCAAACTGACCGCCGCCTCGGCGTGGATGCGGGTGGTGGGAAACAGCGGTACCGCTGCCGCCGCATCGCCCACCAGTAGCTCTAGCTCGGTGCAGCCCAAAATCACCCCCTCGGCCCCGGCAGCAGCGAGTTCTTGACACAGATCTAATACGACCTGGCGCGACTCGGGCTTAAATTGGCCCTGGCACAGCTCGTTATAAATAATGTTGTGCACCGCCGCTCGGCCATCATCAGCGGGGATGACAACCTCTAGACCGTGTTTCTCGACTAGACGCTGGCGGTAGAAGTCTTGCTCCATAGTGAATTTGGTGCCCAGTAGCCCTACCCGCCCGATGTCCTGAGATTTAATAACTTCGGCGACCGCATCGGCAATGTGCACCAGGGGAACCGAAATGCGGGCCGCAATGTCGTCGGCCAGCAGGTGCATGGTGTTGGCGCACACCAGCACCATGCTGGCCCCGGCCATTTGTAGCTGCTGGGCGGCTTCGACCAAAATTCCTGAAATCTCGTCCCAGCGGTTCTCGTGCTGCATGGCGGCCATATCGGCAAAATCGACCGAGAACAGAATGACCTTGGCAGAGTGCAGCCCCCCCAGCTTGGCTCGGGTGGTCTGGTTAAGAATGCGGTAGTACTCAAGCGAAGATTCCCAGCTCATGCCGCCAATCAGGCCAATGGTTTTCAACGGATGTCTCCTGGTAATACGGGTCGTAGCGGCTCAGGTCTTGCCCAGAGTACAATACCTTTCCGGGCCGATAGGTTATGGTTGCGTAAGTTTAGGCATCCCGGCTGTGCATCCCTGGCAGAGTTAACAGGTTGCCTACTCCATCTGCCCCTAAAATTGACCTATGACCTTTGCCTCTGATAACGCTCCCTACGAATCTTTTAGCGTTGAGGCTTTAGCCCAGCGCCTGGCCGAGGCCGACGCGACTGTGCAGCTGATTGACGTGCGCGAACCCCAGGAAGTGGAGACTGCCAGCCTGGATGGGTTTGTGAATTTGCCCCTGAGTGAGTTTGCCGCCTGGTCAGGCACGATTCACAGCCAGTTTGAGGCCGATCGCGAAACGATTGTGCTCTGCCATCACGGCATGCGATCGGCCCAGATGTGCAGCTGGCTGGCCCAGCAGGGTTTTACCCACCTCAAGAATGTGACCGGTGGCATCGATGCCTACTCCCTGACCGTCGATCGATCGGTACCCCGTTACTAGGCCTTTGTGAGGGTTGCCCCCATGGTTACCACTACCCTGCGATCGCTGATTCCTGGCCAGCCCCCGGTAGCGACTGACCTGCGAGTACTAGCGACGGTGGTGGGGCAGCAGCTGGCGGCCCATCGCCAGGGGTTGCCGCTGGTCGCCTCGCGCCGCGAGATCCCAATGAACTATCGGGTTTGGGGGCTGCAGTTTGGCCGCCAGGAGAACCAGGTGCTGACCTCGGTGGGGGCGATCGCCGATTTGTTTCAGCGCGATGGCATCGACGGTCGCCTGCTGATTTTAGGCGAAGCGGGGGTTGGCAAAACCCATACGCTGCTGGCGGTGGGCGATCTGCTGCTCAAGCGCGGCGGGCCGGTGCCGGTGCGGCTCGACGTCTCGGCCTGGGCGGGGGAGACCATGCGCGAATGGCTGATCGTTACCCTGTGGCGCGAGTACCGAGTGGCCAAGACCACCGCCGCCAACTGGATCGACCAGGCTCAGCTCACGCTGCTGGTCGACGGCTTTGACCACCTGCCTACCCCCCAGCAGCGCAAGTTTATCGCCGCCCTAGAGGCGCTGCTGCGCACCAACCCCAACCAGACCGCCCTGCTCTGCTGCCGTCGCCAGGTGATGGAATCGTCGGGGCTGATGTTTGACCAGTTCAACGGCGGTATCAATATTATTCCGCTGGCGGCGCAGCAGGTTAAAGACTATGTGCTGGCCCAAAAATGCCCTGACCTGTGGCCCATGATCAAAGGCAGCAAGGTGCTGCAACAGCTGGCGCGGCTGCCCCTGCACCTGGTCATGCTAGTCGCAATGACGAACCCAGCCCAGCCGCCAATTCAAAGCCGGGCCGACCTGGTGCAGCGCTACCTAGACGATCGCCTGGCCCAGACCAAAGGCAACCCGGCCCAGCACCGGGCCAGCCTGGGCTGGCTGGCCGCGCAGCTTGAGTCGCGCCCCCGCCTGTTCTACCTCGACGACTTGCAGCGCACCTGGCTGCCCGAGCCCCGTCAGCTGTTGTACCGGCTGCTGGTGGGGTTGGCCATTGCCCTGGTGATGGGGCTGGTGGGCGGCAACCTGCTGCTGGGGCTGGCCGTGGGGCTGATGGTCTCTCAAATTGATCTGGAGAATTTTGCCTACTTTCGCCTCGGACTGGCGATCGCGCCCCTCAGCAGCTTGGCCAGCCTGGCCTTGACCTGCGGCCTGCTGGGGCTGGTGCTAGGGCTGGGGTTGGGCACCGCAGGGGCGCTGCTGCTAGCGCCCTTTGGCCGAGGCGTAGCTGGGTTTAGCGGGGCGGGGGCCGTCGGCGCGACCATCGGCTGGAGCCTGGGGCTAGTCGGGCTGCTGCGCGGCGGTCAGGCCGGGGCGATGCAGAGCCGCCAAACCCCTAATCAGGACGTGAGGTTGGCCCTGCGCAATACCGCAATTTTGGTGGCTGTGCTGGGGCTGCTGCTGGGACTAATGCTGGTGCTGCCAGCGCTGGTGAGCGGACAGTCGCCCCTAGCGCTACTGCCACTCAGTTCGATCCGGCTGCTGGTGGCGGGGTTGGTAAGCGCGGTGCTGTGGCTGTCGTTTGGCCTGCAGCACAGCATGGTGCGATCGCTGCTGGGGGGCCAACAGGGCCTGCCCCTGGCCGCTCGCCCCTGGCTCGATACGATGGTGGCGGCGGGACTGCTGCGACGAGTGGGGGGCGGCTATAGCTTTGGCCACGAGATGCTGCGCCAGGCCATGCTGCGCCAGGCCCCGGCCCCGGCCAAGCGCGATTAAACGCGATCACTGGGGTGGGACGCTAGGCTGGGGCGATCGCCATCTATTGCTCGTGCTGGTACGTAGAGAATTAGGAGGGACTGAGGTGTAGTAACCCTCGGTACCCTTTAAACCTACCGGAGTCCTCCATACTGATGGTCGCTCAGGTGGCTCTCAGAGGACTACGCCAGAATTTCTGTGGGCGTACCCCGGCGACATGGCCCAGGGGATGCCCAGGCTCGATTTTACTGCTCTCTACCCGTTTAGCAGCACGATGGCGTTTTCAACCAAGTCCGCTTCTAAGTCGGCCGATCAGACTAAATTACGCCCTCCGGTACGCTGGGCGACCTTTGTGATGGCAGCGACGCTAGGGCTGTCGGCGGCCATCGTGATGGCCTGGTTTGCTGGCGAGGCGCGAATCACCAAGCTTTTTGCTCAGCTTCAGGTGTTGCAGGGCCAGCCCCCCATGTGGCTGGAGGTACCGATGGTGGCGGCCCAGTACTTAGCCGCCCCGACCGTGGTACTGCTGCTGCTGGCCTACGCCATTACTCGCGTTTCGCCCCGGCCTCGGCCCTGGTCGCGGTGCATTGTGGTGGGCATTCTGCTCACCCTAGTGACTCGCTACCTGGTGTGGCGCTGCCTCTCGACTTTAAATCTGGCCTCGCCCCTGGAGGGCACCCTGAGTCTGGGGCTGCTGGGGATGGAGCTGTTTGGCCTCACCACCAGCATTATTCAGCTGCTGCTGCTGCTGCGGGTGCGCGATCGCAGGTCTCAGGCCGATGGGCTAGAGCAAGACGTTGCCAGCGGGCTCTACCAGCCCTGGGTGGATGTGTTCATTCCCACCTACGACGAACCGGCCTTTATTTTGCGCCGCACCATGATTGGCTGTCAGGCCATGGCCTACTCGCGCAAAACCATCTACCTGCTCGACGATACTCGCCGCCCCGAGATTCAGGCCCTAGCGGCTGATATGGGCTGTGAGTATATCGCTCGCCCCACCAACGACCACGCCAAGGCCGGTAACCTCAACCACGCTATTCAGCAGGCCCAAGGCGAGCTAATTGCCTCCTTTGACGCCGACTTTGTGCCCACCCGCAATTTTTTGTGCCGCACGGTGGGCTTCTTTCAGCAGGCTAAAGTGGGCCTGGTGCAAACCCCCCAGAGCTTCTACAACGCCGACCCGATCGCCCGCAACCTGGGCCTAGAGGGAGTGCTCACACCCGAAGAGGAAGTCTTCTACCGCCAAATTCAGCCCATGCGCGACGGGGTGGGCAGCGTCGTGTGCTCGGGTACCTCCTTTGTGGCGCGGCGCAGCGCCCTAGAAAATAGCGGCGGCTTTGTCACCGAGTCGCTGAGCGAAGACTATTTCACCTCGGTGCGTCTGGCCGCCCAGGGCAACGATGTCATCTACCTCGACGAAAAGCTCAGCGCTGGCCTCGCCGCCGAAGATATCGCTGCCCACGCCGCCCAGCGGCTGCGCTGGGCCAGGGGCACCCTGCAAGCCTTCTTTATTGACTCCAACCCGCTGACGATTCCAGGGCTTACCCCAATTCAGCGGCTGGGCCACCTGGAGGGGCTGCTGCACTGGTTTAGCAGCATTCCCCGAATCAGCTTTTTGCTGATGCCGCTGGCCTACTCGTTTCTCAACGTAATTCCGATTCAGGCGACGGCGCGGGAGCTGCTCTACTACTTTCTGCCCTACTACCTGGTGCAGCTGACGGTGTTTGCCTGGCTAAATGAGCGATCGCGCTCTGCCCTGCTGTCAGATATCTACTCGCTGGTGCTGGTGTTTCCGCTGGCGGCCACGGTGGTGCAGGCCATGATCAACCCCTTCTCGCGGGGGTTCCAGGTCACCCCCAAGGGCACCTCCAGCCAGCGGTTTCAGTTCAACTGGAAGCTGGGCTGGCCGCTGGTCATTTTGTTTGGCTTGACTGCCGTTAGCCTGTGGCGCAACCTCGGCCTCTGCCTGGTGGCGGGCTGGGGCAGCGCTGGCTACGAGTTTCAGGCTCGCGGGCTGGCCCTGGGCTGGATATGGAGCGCCTACAACCTAGCCATGATCGCCATTGCCCTGCTGATTTTGCTGGACGTGCCCCGCCCCGACTCCCACGTATGGTTTGACCTGCGCCGGGTGATCAAGCTGTCGCCGCGTACCCAGCGGCCTGAACCAGACGATCGTCCCCGAGGGCCGGGCTCAGTCTATCGCCCCGCCGCCCCGGCTAGCCCATCGCCCAAAACCTGGTGGGGCATTACCACGCTCATGTCTGAGGCTGGGGTAGAAGTGGCCCTCACCCAGCAGGCCTCCCCGGAGCATCCCCTCAGCGTGGGTATGACGGTAGATTTAGAAATTGCTGAGGAGGCGATCGCCCTGGAGGGCATCATCACCGCCATCAACTACAAAAACGGTTACAAAGACGATTTTCCTCAGCTGCGGGTGCAGTTTGGCCCCCTCGCCCCGGCCAGCTACCGGGCTCTGGTTACCGCTCTATTTTGCCGCCCCGGCCAGTGGAAGCGCTGGAACAGCCCCGGCGAACTGCGATCGATTTGGCTGCTGGTGCGGGTGCTGGTTTGGCCCAGACGATTTAGCAGCCGTAGCCCCAGGGCCGTACCCGTCGTTAAAGGGTAGACCAGCAGAAGGAATAGGCCATCGGGGCCGAAACACTCTATGATGGCGGCTATCGTATTCCCTCCCGTCATTCACCTGTTAAATCGCTGTCGCCCTTCGCCTTCGCCCTATGCAGATTATCTACGACCCCGATCGCGACATCCTGCAAATTGCCTTCAACCAGCGCGACGTGGACGAGACCGCCCGCGCTTCCCCCAACCTTATTCTCGACTACGACGAAGATGGGCTCATTGTGGGGCTAGAGCTGCGCAATGCCTCGCGACGGGTCGATAGCCCTCTGTCGTTAACCTTTACCGTCGGCGATGCCAATATCGAAAAGCCCCAGCCCTAGAAATTTTGGCGTTGGGCTAGCGCGAATATGCAAAAAAAGGGGAGGCAGTGCCTCCCCCGGTCATCATGACTTACTCTCAGTCATCAACCTTGATGTCAACCTTTGCGTCAAGACACCTCTTCCTGACGTTCCTGGCGCTTGGGTTTACCCTGCTTCGACAGAGGTTTCGGTGCTGCCCAGGTCAATTTTGACCACCTTGTTGCGAGCTTCGACCACCTTGGGTAGGGTCAGGGTCAGCACGCCGTGGGCAAAGTTGGCCCCTACCTGGTCGTTTTGCACGCCATCGGGCAGGTTCACCAGCCGATGAAAGCTGCCGTAGCGGGTGTCGTCGTAGAGCACCTTGGTGCTATCGGCGATCGCTTCGGGCTGCTTGCGGGTGCCGGAGATTGACACCACATCAGCACTCACCTGTACATCTAGTTCGGCGGCACTCACCCCAGCCAGGTGGGTGGTGAGCACAAACTCATCGCCTTGGTCTACCAGGCGCACCGCAGGAGTCCAATCAGCCTTGGATAGCGCCTCGGTGGTGAAGTCACCAAACGCATCGTTAATCTGACGGCGAATGGCGTTGATTTCGGTAACTGGGTCTAAATAGCGACGAACAATCATGGATTCTAAACCTCTTGGTACTTGCTTTTCCAAACTGTTGAAGTGAGTCAGGTTAAGCATTTGCGCTTTCACTCTCTACAGTTACTATGGTGCGCCAAGGTCGGCGCTACCGGCAGTGGTAGGAACCCTACTGCGATGGCGAACTTCCCTCCCGTACCGCCCTAGGGGGTGAACCGTAACGGTTGGTACGGGCCGCGCTGATGACATGGCGACTCATGGCTAGTTTGTCTGCCGAAAACGCTCTAGAATACCGTTTACGAACGTTTCGCCATCGATTGGGGCAGTGTGATGAGAGGCTTCAATTGCTGCGTCAATTTTGGTACGCACATCTTCGACCCATTCGGCTTCTGAGCGATCGTACTCGTCTAACAAACGCAGGGCAATTTCCAAAATTTCTTCAGTAGAGCGATATTTACCAGACTGAAGCTTGGCTTCAAAAAACGCTCTTGGTCAGGAGTGAGATTGATGCTCATCAGAAACCTCTTAACTAAATTTCCATACTTAGAATTTTTCAGTCTCTCATTTCGTGCCCACAGCAGCGATCGCCTCTTGAGCTAGTGCATCTAATTTGCCATCTGCAACATCTTGCTCTAGCTGTTCATCCCAGCGGTCATAATCTAGGTCGAGAAGCCAAAGTTTTAGCATTTCAAACTCACTTGATGGCAACGAAAGAATGGCCGCTTCAATTTGCTCTAAGTTAGACATAACCCTTTGAACCTCTCTGTCCGTAATATGAGTATCTAGCGGAATCTTCATTTGCCCTCGAATGCGCTCAGCAGATCTTCGGGTAGAGGTGCGTCAAAATCAGCCGAGACAGTGAATTCTCCTGCACATAGGCCAGATGATCGTAGTTCCTTTTCTTTGGCAATAGGTTTGAGTTCTGCGATCGCCTGATCAGCCCTGAAGATCACAAGCGTCTCATTTGCCTCTACTTGGCGAAGATATAGCGGTGTTCAAGTTGGTCAAGTACAAAGCCAACCAGCAAACAAGGGTTTAAGCTTTTTGCTTGTACTGGGTCATACTGCATACCGCTATATTTGAGTAGATCACGCTGGATTTCATCAATTTTTATGTTTGACATTAGCTAGCCTCTCATTTCGTGATTATAGTAATGACCAAGTTGAGCCACAGCAAATCACCTCTGCATCCCACAGACACCTTTTGGCGGTCGGCTCCAGCGACTTGTTGTACCGCGTTGCCTACACACTTACCCTTCACGCTCACTTTCATACTGAAAAGGCAGCGCAACTCTACCGTGAAAGTTATAATATCGTCGGGAAAAATGCTCCAAGTAAGGACTACCTAAAATTGTTCGTCGCTTAACTATACCAAGTTCGATTTGACGATACAGAGTTGCCGCATCTATACCAAAAACTTTTTTGAAATCAGCTGTTAGTTCAGGTAGACCTTCCTGCTCTATCTCACATTCAGGAAGAATCTTCTCAAAGAAGTAGAACCTTTCATGACGATGAGATACTACTAGCTTCCACGCTGCACTATTCATGTCATCTACTGTGTCTCTGATTTCTCTTGCAGTTGCAATTTCACACAAAATGACTGAGTTTAAGAGTTTCGATGGCTGACTACTTTCAGCTTGTCTCGCTCTGTAGTCCCAATCCAGATCACAATCTTGAGTGACTACAATAGTATAAGGATGAAGAACAGGATTAAAGGATAACTCTTGTTCTTCCTGTAATAACTCACTAACAACAGGTTTATATTGAATTACGCCTGTCAAAATTTCCCCTTGCCTTAGTGAGGAACCTTTACGTGATGCTTGGTAGATAAACCGCTCTTCCATGCAATAACTTACCAGCCAATCTAAGGTTCCAAAACAATAGGTGGTCTAACTTGTGTAGCTTTTAACTTACCTTTGATGCTACTAGCAGGGATTATAGGTAAATTAACTTGAGGCAGGCGATTAGCGTAGAAGCGAGAAATCCCCTCTAATTCCTCAGCAGCTTCCTCTAAAGCACTTTCTGGCAGAGCTTGAATGATAAGCAAGCACTTTAGCAATAGAATTAACTTATCTGGTGACAAATCTTGCCAATTTGGTCTGAAGGACAAAGACAAGCTAGACATTTCTATATCAAAAGAAGGATACTGAATTTTAATAGATCTGCCGCTTTCCCTATCAATTACCTCATGATTATTGAAGGCAACACCTGATGAGGTTTGACTATGCTTGTACTGAATCAACTGGTTGGGGTTGCATGGCATTATGGAGGATATCTGTGATGCTCCACCTGAAGAGCCTTCCAGCAGACTGGTTGAACTGATTGAGTACGTTCCAAACATCTTCATTTCCCTCTATCTTCTGTTCCGCATAAAAATCAGCATCAAACAAGTAAGCAATCTCTTCAGTGTCTTCCTGTGATTCTTTCACAGTAACCAACCCATGATTCAAATTAATTTGTCCACTTTCTGTCTTCAGAATTAGATTCTTTACTATTGTCTGGATAGAAGAAGAAATTTCTGGATCATGCAATTCTGAAGCAATATGCTTAGCAATCAGTTCTGACCAGTTCTTATCCTCAATTCCAAGCTTTGAACGAATAATCAAGTCCTGATATCGCAGACCTACTCTCGTATAGGATGATGGCTTATATATACGTTCAAAGATCTCTAAAGATTCTTCAAGACGTTGCTTAAATTGCTCATACCGTTCATATGAGGAAGTAGTTAGAGCGATGAAATCTTTAGCAATAGATAGATTCCATCTTTGATCTTCTGACTTAAAGCTATAAGTAGTATCACTTTGTAGAGGCAAGCCAAACTGTTGCACAATTTTTGAGATTTCTGATGGAAGTTGCGCTTTAGTCGCCTCAAAAAGTGGGTACTGGAATCTGATCTCATCCTGAAACTCAACTGGCTCTTGGTGAGAAATTTTGAGTATGGGCGGAAAGCGCAACTGACAGACAACCTCTATAAGAGGGTTGTGCTTGTAAATTACACGCTTAAACTCAGGCAAGTTCATCAGGCTCTATTTCTACCCCAGACTACTGTATGTATCTCTAGCTTAAATTACGGAGCTACCTCTCTAGCAGTAGCTTCAATAACTTTTTACTGAAATCGTGTTCCGAATCTAAGGGTAATTGCCTCGCCAACACCTTCAAAGCACCCTTGTTATGCCGACAGTTTCCGTATAATTCCCCTTAGGAAGGCAATTACACGGATAGTCTCTAGCTAATCTGCTGGAAGGTGGCTGGAGAACACGTAGATGCGCTGGCTCTCTAGGTCGCCGCAGAGGTCGGAGGGTTTGACGGTTTCGGCGGTGGGTACCTCATCGCGTTGGAACACCTGGCGATCGAGGCTCACCTGTAAGCCGCTGAAGGGGTCGCTGCCACCGGAGATCAAGAACGCCAGCTGATCGACATCGGACCAGGCGGCGAGTTTGTCGAGCAGAGTCGCGATCGCCTTCATCTTCGGCTCATTACAATCTTGGTACCAGGTTTCGGCCCCGGCTTCGCTCACCCCTTCTAACCCCAAATTAACAATAATATCGGGCTGGCTAAACAGGGCTGCCGCCACCGGACGGGCCTCCTCTTGCAGCATCAGCCCCAGCGACTGGGCCAGTCCGCGCAGTTGCTCTAGCTTTTGGTAGCGGTCTTGCACCGTTAGATTGCCGCTGTGCCAGTGAATCGCCACCGTAACTAGGTAGGTGTGCATCAGCAAATGGCCCAGCTTTTTGGCCTTGGTGGCCAGATAGGCCGAGTTGTAAGGGGTAGCCTCGATAATTAACGGCACCCGATTGACCATTTCTAGGCCGTAGCCCTTGATGCCCGCAATTTTGCGGGGGTTGTTGGTAATCAGGCAAAACTTCTGCACGCCGATGTCGTTGAGAATCTGCGCGCCGATGCCGTAGTTGCGCTGGTCGACGGGCAGGCCCAGTTTTTCGTTGGCCTCTACCGTATCGAGGCCCATGTCTTGCAGCGAGTAGGCCTTGAGCTTGTTGACCAGGCCAATGCCTCGCCCCTCCTGGCGCAGGTAAACCACGACGCCGCGCCCGGCAGCATCAATCATTTTGAGCGCCGCCTGGAGCTGCATGCGGCAGTCACAGCGCAGCGAGCCAAAGGCATCGCCGGTCAGACATTCTGAATGCACCCGTACCATCACCGGCTGGTCGGCAAAGGTGGCGGGGTCACCCTTTACCAGGGCTACGTGCTCGGACCCATCGAGCAGGTTGCGGTAGGCGTAGATGGCAAAGTCGCCAAACTGGGTGGGCATGGTGGCGATCGCCTCCCGCTGCACAAAGCGCTCGTGCTGCAGCCGGTAGTGAATTAAATCGGCAATGCTGATCAGCTTGAGGTTAAAGGTTTTGGCGTAGTCGACCAGCTCCGGCAGCCGCGCCATCGAGCCATCGGGGTTTTGAATTTCGCAGATGACCCCCGCCGGGTACAGCCCCGCCAGTCGGGCCAGATCGACCCCGGCTTCGGTATGGCCCGCCCGCTTCAGCACGCCGCCCTCCTTGGCCCGCAGCGGAAAGATGTGCCCCGGTCGGCGCAGGTCGCTGGCGCGAGCGTTGGGGTTGATGGCCACCTGAATGGTGCGGGCGCGATCGTCGGCGGAAATGCCGGTAGTGACGCCCCAGCTCAATGCAGCGTCAATGCTAACGGTGAAGGCGGTCTGCTCGTTTTCGTCTTCGAAGGCGCTGGGGCTGACCATCAGCGGCAGGTCTAGCTGATCGAGGCGATCGCCCGTCATGGCCAAACAAATTAGCCCCCGCGCTTCCACCGCCATAAAGTTGATGTTATCGGGGGTGGCAAACTGGGCGGCGCAGATCACGTCGCCTTCGTTCTCGCGGTTTTCGTCATCGACCACCACAATTGATTTCCCGGCGGCCAAATCGTGGAGGGCCGACTCAATCGAGTCAAACTGAAATTCGGAGGCCGGCTGGCTTACGGCTTCGGGCATCTCCGAGGTTGAGTCAAGCACGGTAGGGCTAGCCTTTATAAAGTACGTTCACTCTTAAAATTCTAGCTTTACCGCTTCTCCTTCACAGGAAGGCGATCGCACCTGGGGCCAGATCAGGGCAATTATTGAGGCAATTGATAATGCTGCTGCTGCATTCCAAGCAACCATGCTGATCTGAGATTACTGGTTTACTATTACAGTGCTTATTCAAAGCGGTGGTGCTGACATCGTTGGCCACTGCCACTGCCCCTCTTACCCGGCAACCTAGCCAACCCTAGAACCATGAGCGAGTCACCAGCAGGAAAAATTACGGTCGGCATTGTCGGGGCGTCGGGCTACGGAGGGGTGCAGCTAGTGCGCCTGCTGACCCAGCACCCCCAGGTAGAGCTGGTGTACTTAGGCGGCGACAGCAGCGCTGGCAAGCCCTACACCGATATCTACCCCCACCTGGCGGGTTCTGTAAATTTGACGGTGGAAGCGGTAGATTTAAGCGCGATCGCCCAGCGCTGCCAGGCCGTATTTCTATCGCTGCCGAATGGCTTGGCTCACACAATGGCCCCTACGCTGCTTGAGCAGGGCTGCAAGGTGCTCGATCTGTCCGCCGACTATCGCTTTGAGAATTTGAACACATACCAGTCGTGGTACGGCGGCGATCGCGCCGACCAGGTCACGGCGGCTGAAGCGGTATACGGTCTGCCCGAGCTGTTCCGCGATCGCATTCGCGACGCCAGGCTAATCGGCTGCCCCGGCTGCTACCCCACCGCCAGCCTGCTCGGCATTGCGCCCTTGCTCAAGCAGGGATTGGCCCAGCCCGAGAGCCTGATTATCGACGCCAAATCGGGCACTTCCGGCGGCGGGCGGGTGGCCAAAACCGGCATGCTGCTGGCTGAAGCCAGCAACTCCCTGGGGGCCTACGGCGTTACCCACCACCGCCACACCCCAGAAATCGAGCAAATTTGCACCCACCTGGCTCGCCACGAGGTCACGGTGCAGTTTACGCCCCACCTGATTCCGATGGTGCGGGGCATTTTGGCCACTATCTATGCCACCCTGCGCGACCCCGGACTGGTGCGCGACGACCTGCTCACCATCTACACCGCCTTCTACCGCGCTTCGCCCTGGGTAACGGTGCTTCCCAACGGCACCTACCCGCAAACCAAGTGGGCCTGGGGCACCAACCGCTGCTACATTGGCCTCGAAACCGACCCTCGCACCGGGCGGGTGATTGTCATGTCTGCGATCGATAACCTGATGAAAGGCCAGGCCTCGCAAGCGGTGCAGTGCTTCAACCTGATGATGGGCCTCGAAGAAGGGCTGGGCCTACCCACGACGACCTTCTATCCGTAGCAAGTGGATAGGTGGGTCAGTGCTGTAGGCGATGACTGTCACTGAGATAAGCTCTTGCAGATCGCCGAAAGCCTTGATTCACCGTAGGGTGGGCACTGCCCACCAGCCTTAATTCAGTGCCATTCATGTAGGCGATCGCTAAATGAGTCTACGAAGCAACTCTCCAGCCAGCCAAAGAATCATGGCTGAAGTCAGGCTTATTCATCCACTCACCAACTCATCCAATCCCCTTCAGTCTGTCCAGACCACCTGCCGCTCTGAACGGCTGCGGTAGCCCGTTTGCTCTTGAATTACTCGGCTCGCTTGGGCTGGGTCAAAGTGGCGGTCAAAGTCGGCCCGCAGGCGAGTGTTGGCTGCTTCTGCCTGGGTCAGCTCGGCGCGGGCGGCCTCAAGCTGCTGCACCTGGGCCTGCAGGGAAGGTACCAGCTGCCCCAGCGAACCGGCTGCCACCAGAACTAAAAATAGATTGGCCCCTAGTCTTGCGCTCAGCTCAAGCGCCAGGGTATGACGAGCCAATCGTCGCAGAGGATCGGCCCGTCGCTGCCGCCGGGCGGGTGTGCGCGGCGAAGAGATCGGCAGCGGATGGCGCAGGGTCGAACGACTCATAGGGTAGGAACTCTAAGCTGGTCTTTATTATGCCTGAGAATAATCAGAACAAACCCGATCTAGCCGCCAATATGGGCGTTTTCTCCCAAGGAAAACATCGCTGGCGATCGGGCCTTGACATACATCTTTAACTGGTCTTCATCCATGTGAGCATTACGGAAAATTGATAGTTGAGTTTGGGGTTAAGGCATAATGAAAGCACACGGAGTCCCTGCCCCATGCCTCGAAGAATTTTTATTGGCGACATCCACGGTCACTACGACGGCCTTAAGCGGCTGTGGGATGCGATCGCCCCCGAGGCCGACGATGAAATTTACTGCGTCGGCGATTTAATCGATCGCGGCCCCAAGAGCGCCGATGTGGTCGATTTTGTGCGTCGCCACGCCACCGGCTGCGTGCGGGGCAACCATGAGCAGCTCATCCTCGATACCTTTGTTGACGGCAAAATCAACCCACCCACCCTGCAGGGCTGGATCTTTAGCGGCGGTCAGGCGACCTTGACCAGCTATCACGGCTCTGCCTCCACGCTCGAAGACCACCTGGAGTGGCTGCGGCAGCTCCCCCTCTACATCGACCTGGGCGATCTGTGGCTGGTACACGCCGGGGTCAACCCCATGCTGCCGATCGCTGAGCAGAGCAGCTACGAAATGTGCTGGATTCGCGAAACCTTCCACAGTAGCCTGACGCCCTTTTTCTCCAACAAACTGATCATCACCGGCCACACGATCACGTTTACGTTTCCCGGTGTAGACCCCGGCCAAATTGTCGCCGGGCGCGGCTGGCTCGATATTGATACGGGCGTTTACCACCCCCGCAGCGGCTGGCTCACGGCCCTCGACTGGGACAACCAAATCGTCTACCAGGTGAACGTGTTTGAGCCGATCGAACGAGTGCGATCGTGCGCCGAGGCAATCACCTATTTAGACCCAACAATGCTCAAAAAGCGCCCCCGCGACCTGATCAGCCGCTCTACGATGTAGGTGTTTTAGAATTTACTCGTCAAAGGCTACTCCTACGCTATATTGTCTCTGCCATGCTCGGCTACCTGATCAAGCGCCTGCTCGTTGCGATTCCAACGCTGCTGGCTATTAGCGCGGTGATCTTCTTTGTTCTGGCGCTGGCACCCAGCAACCCACTGGGCGATTTGGCGACAAATCCAGCCATTACGCCAGAGGTGCGGGAGAATATTCGGCGATCGCTGGGCCTTGACCAGCCTATTCCCATTCGCTACCTGAAGTGGACAGTGGCGCTGTTTAGCGGCAACCTGGGCTACTCTTTCGTCAGCCGTTTGCCGGTGGCGGAGTTGATTGCTCAGCGCCTGCCCGTCACCCTGTGGGTAATCGGCGTAGCCTACCTGCTGAGCGTGGCTTTGGCCTTGCCCCTGGGCATCGTTGCGGCCCTGCGGCAAAATACCTGGATTGACCGCACCATTACCACCGTGGCCTTTATGGGCTTTTCGACGCCGCCGTTTTTTTCGGGGCTGGTGCTGATTATTGTACTGAGCGTGCGGCTGGGCTGGCTGCCGTTTATCTACGACAACACGCTGGTGGTAAACGACCTGAGTAGCCTGGGGCAGTGGCTGCGGCAGTCGATTATGCCGATTGCCACGCTGGTGCTGTTTCAAACGGCGGTGCTGCTGCGGTTTGTGCGGGCCGCCATGCTGGAAGAAATTCCGCAAAACTATGTGAAAACGGCGCGGGCGAAGGGCCTGGGGCGCTGGCGCATTGTTACCCTGCACATGCTGCGCAACGCGCTAATTCCGGTAATCACCCTGGTAGCGCTGGATATTCCCACCATTTTTACCGGAGCACTGATAACAGAGCAGGTATTTCGGGTGCCGGGCATTGGGGCGCTGCTGATTGAGTCTATTTACCGCAGCGATACGCCTGTGGTGATGGGCATCGCCTTTATCTATGCGGTGCTGGTAGTAGCTTTTAACCTGGTGGCCGACCTGCTCTATGGCATTGTTGACCCCAGGGTGCGCTATGGCCACTGATGCAGCAGCGCCCAAGCCAGTTGCTCTACCGGGCAGCCAAAATAGAGCCTGGCAGCGGCTGTGGGGCGATCGCACCGCTCGACTAGCCCTGATTGGACTGGGGATTTTGGTGGCTGCGATCGCCCTGGGTCCTTGGCTCTACCGGGGGTCGCCTAGCGCTATCGACTTTGCCCGCGCCCTGCAGCCCCCCAGCATCACCTTTCCCCTGGGTACCAATGACTTGGGCCAAGACCAGCTGGCCCGGCTGCTGATTGGAGGCCGCATTTCTCTGGCGGTGGGGCTGGCGGCTACCCTGGTGGGCATTAGCTTAGGGATGGGCATTGGGTCTCTGGCCGGGTTTTGCGGTGGCTGGGTCGATGTGGTGCTGATGCGGGTTACCGACCTGTTTTTGGCGCTGCCTCAGCTGCCCCTGGTGCTGCTGGTGGTCTACCTGCTGGGCGATCCGGTGCGCCGATCGCTGGGGCCAGAGCGGGGTATTTTTTTGCTGATTGTGCTGCTGATTGGCGGGCTGAGCTGGATGTCGGTGGCCCGTTTGGTACGAGCCGGGTTTTTGAGTCTCAAGCAGCGCACCTTTGTAGAAGCCGCCGTTGCCCTGGGCGCACGGCCCTGGGGCATCGTTAAAACCCACCTGCTGCCAAATATTCTCGGGCCGGTGATTGTGGCCGCTACGATTGGGGTAGGCAACGCACTGCTGGCCGAGTCTACCCTGAGCTTTTTGGGGGTTGGCTTTCCGCCCGATGTGCCCACCTGGGGCCGCATGCTCTACGACGCTCAAAACTATATCGAGAGCGCTCCTTACCTGGTGCTGGCTCCCGGTCTGGCCATTTTTCTCACAGTCCTTTGCATTAATACGCTGGGCGATCGCCTCCGCGATAGTCTAGATCCCACCAGCCGCTAACGCCTATGGCCCTTCCCCAGCAGCAGTTGCTCACCCAGGTCGCCCGGATGTTTCCGGATGCGCTATTTTATGCCCCTACCCAGGCGCAGATGGTAGCTCTCACCATTGATGATGTGCCGACGCCGGGCGATCGCAACGATGCCTCCACCCGCCTCATTCTGGCCGCTCTCGATCGCTACAACCGCACCGCCGAGCACCCGGTGCGGGCTACCTTCTTTGTGATTACCGACCACCTCAATCCGGGCAGCACCATTCTGCAAGAAATTTTGGCCAGCGGCCACGAAATTGCCAACCACGGCACCACCGACACCACCCCCGCCATTCTGCAACCCGCCGAATTTGCCCGCCACTTTCAAGACGCCCACGATCGCATTACCGACCTAATTCAGCAGCCGCTGCGCTGGTATCGCCCCGGGCGCGGCCTCTACAACCGGGCTATGGTTGACCACATTCGGCTTACCCCCGGCTACGAATCGCTGGTAGCGCTGGCCTCTATGGTGCCGTTTGACACCCTGCGCCCCCTCAGCACCCCCAACCTCAACACCTGGTACCTGGCCCGCTTTATTTTTCCGGGGGCTATTTTTGTCATGCACGGCGGGTCGATGGAGCGCTGCGTTCAGACGGCTCAGGCGTTGCCAACGCTGCTCAGTCTCATCGATCGTCAGGGCTTTCGTGTCGTTACGCTCTCGCACCTGTACGACAGCCTGACTCCAGATCGCTCGGCCCCCGATCGCCCGGATCCAAAGCCCTCAGAAACCCCTACAGCAGAAACCTCTACAGCAGAAACTCCTGTAGAGCTGCCGCCACCCCATCCGCATCCACCCCCGGAGCCACCCAATCGGCCCCCTGCTTGACGGGTTCAGGCGCATCGCCCATCGCCACGCCAATGCCCGCGTAGCGCAGCATTTCCAGGTCGTTGTAGTTGTCGCCAATGGTCATCACCTGGTCGGGCGCAAGACCCAGCAGGTCTTCGGCCAAAAACCGCACGGCTTCGCCCTTGTGGGCCAAAGGATGGGTCGCCTCCACGAAGTATTCTACCGATCGCGTCAAATACAGGTCTTTAGTGGGGTAGCGCTGGCCCAAATGACTCAAAATGTCGCTGAGCAGGTCGATGTTGTTGCTCAACGTCAGCAGCTTGGTAGTTTCGATCGCCGCGTTGTTGTTCAGCAGCATGGCCAAATCCCCGGCTGCAATCGGTCGAATACCCGATCGCTCGGCATAGGCTTCGGTGTCGTCGATAATGGCCCGCACGTGGAGTTGGTCATCAATATATAGATGAATCGACAGGTCGTTGCTGGCCTCCATAGGAGCCAGGTAGGTTAAAATTTCCAGCGCTAGCTGCCGGGGCAGGGGCGTGTGGCGGTGCAGTTTTTGGGTTTTGGGGTCTTTGATAAAGGCCCCCTGATAGGCCATCAGCGGCAGAACAGAGCCCACTAGCTGGTGGAACCGCAGCGCCGATTGGTACATACGCCCGGTAGCGATCGCGACGGCAATGCCCCGCTGCTGCACCTGGCCAATGGCATCCAGCACGGGGGCATTGATCTGGTTAGACTCTCCGGCCAAAGTACCGTCGATATCGAGCACGAGTAGACGAATGTCGGCAGTCATGGGGTGAGCCTGTGAATGTTTCCGCGTTTATTATCTCCGGCGAAAGGCTTTGTTGTTTAACGTAGGCCAGAGCCGGGCGGCTCCTGAGGGCTTGAGTCAGAGCTGCAAAAGTCGTGAAAGTCGATATTTACTAAGCTGTTTGTATGCAGAGATACGATCGCGATCGCAGCCCCTGCCTTTTCCCTGCGACCCCCAGGAGGTAGACCATGCCCGATGCTGTTGCCTACGACATGCGGTTTCAAGACCGTGCCGACGCCGGACGACAGCTCGCCAATCGGCTGAAGCGCTATGCCAATCGCCCCAATGTGCTGGTGCTTGGTCTGCCCCGTGGCGGGGTGCCTGTAGCCTACGAAGTAGCCCAGGCTCTAGACGCGCCGCTAGATATTTGCCTGGTGCGCAAGCTAGGGGTGCCAGACCGCGAAGAACTGGCCCTGGGGGCAATCGCATCGGGTGGAGTGCGCGTGCTCAACGACGATGTGGTTAGCGGCATGAATATTTCGGCCTCAACCATCGACGCGGTTGCAGCCAAAGAGCTACAGGAGCTACAGCGCCGCGATCGCGCCTACCGGGGCGATCGGCCACCGTTGGATGTTCGCGATCGCATCATTATTCTGGTCGATGACGGCATAGCCACCGGGGCCACCATGCGCGCCGCCATCTCAGTCATCCAGCCTCAGCAGCCTGCCCAACTCATTGTGGCCGCCCCAGTAGCCGCGCCCAGCCTCTACGATGAGCTGAGCCTCAAGGTCGATGAAGTGGTGTGTGTAGCCCTGCCCGACCGGCTCACGGCGATCGGCTACTGGTACGAAGACTTTTCCCAAACCAGCGATGAAGACGTTCGTCAGCTCTTAGCCAATCAACCCTGACTCTTTAACATCACGAACATCACGCCTCGATGTTCCAGGCGGCTTCAAAAAAGGCCAGTTCACAGTCCATCGCATAGCGGTAAGCGGCCTGGTTGGTGGAGCTGTCGGTAGCCTCGGCATCAATCAGCGTTTCAAGCTGTGCGGCCAGCGGTTCAAACTGGTCGCTGCTGTAGGTCTCTATCCAGGGGCTGTAGCGGTGGGACGGCGGGTCGAGCTGCGCTAGCGACTGACCCAAAAAAGCGTAGAGCCGCATACAGGGGGCCATCGCGATCGCCGTTGCGCTCGGTGCTTGCCCCCAGGCGGTGCTGAGCAAAAAATCGGTATAGCGCCGGGTGGCGGCACCGGGGGTAACCGCAGACAGATCGACCCCCCATTCCTGGGCATAGCTGCCGTGCAGATTTAGCTCGGCCAACACCCCATCCGCGAGCTGGTGAAATACCTGGAACGCTTCCCATGTAGAGGCCTTGGCAGCAGCGATGCTGTAGGCACGAGCAAAGGCTTCTAGAAAAAAAGCGTCTTGACCGACGTAGTAGGCAAATTTTTTGACGGGCAACGTGCCATCGCCAATGCCTTGCACAAAGGGGTGGTGCAGGCAGGCCTGGGCCAGGTCGTCATTGGCGTGCCAGAGGGTTTGGGAGAGCGGCATGGGGGGTAGGGAGTGGATGGGCGAGGGGGTGGATGGGTAGAGTGGGCACTGCCCACCATTGAACTGGGCTATGCAAACAACTCTGGGCCATCAATGCGGCAATAGGGTTTGGGCCAAATCAAGAGAAAAATAATAGGCGTTGTTGGCCTTACCCCAAAGCACTTCAAACGGCAGGCTGGGTTCACCCAAATGGCTGATCACCAGGCGAGCACCGGGTAAAGCATAGTTGCGGGTATAGTCATTGACCGTAACTACGGTGGGCAGTCCGGCGGCGATCGCTGCTTCTACCCCCTGTGGGCTATCTTCAATTACCAGGCAGGTAGCGGGGTTGAGACCCATGGCATTGATCACCAGATTGTAAATATCAGGGGCGGGTTTTTTAGCCGGCACCATGTCTCCGGCGGCGATCATCTCAAACCAGGTGGGCGACTCTGGCCCCAGCAGATGCTCTAGCAGCGGGATCACGCTGTCTTTGGCGCTGGTAGTGGCGATCGCCAGCCGCACCCCTTCTCGCTGGGCCGCCTCGATCAATCGCCGCACCCCAGGCCGCAGCGGGATCACGTTGCTGGCGACCAGCGCTTGAAAATGGCGAGCCTTGGCCTGATGCAGCGTCACCACCAGCTCATCGATATCGGCTTGATGCTGAAACTTAGGCTGGTAGCGGTCAATGTAGTGGCGAATGCGCTCTTTGCCGCCAGCTACCCGCAAGAGCTGACCGTAGAGACCCACCGGCCAGTGCCAGGGTAGCTCAAACTCTTGAAACGCCTGGTTAAACGCGACCCGGTGGCCGTCACGCTCGGTTTCGGCCAGGGTACCGTCGACATCAAAAATGAGCGCTTCAAGGGTTTTCATTGGAGCCGGAGGCGAAACAAGGGGGAGTGGACAGTGGCAGCAGTGGGATTTGAAGCGGCGGCGAGAATAGAATATCCGGCAAAATTATGCTCCGATGACAGATGCTGGCCGCTTTTCTCGCTGCCAGACTAAGGAGAGCAAGGCGTTACAGACCTCTAACCCGATCCCTAGAATCCCTAGAACTGAGCAATTTAAGCTGCTAGCCCGGCCTGGCAGCCGATCTGGAGACGGGAAGATGGCAAAGGCGCGATCGCTGACTGAGTTCTCTCTTTAGGTCTCTCCTTCACTATCATCCTCCGGCAGCGTGCTCAAAAGCGGCCCAAAACTGCACAAAGCACCCCGATTCTAGCCGAGAAGCCCGCCGTTTACCGTAGGATGAAGAAGCGACCTGCGCTAGAACATGGGTCAGCGTCGGCCCCGGCGCAGCAGTCTGTTGTCAACGGTTACGAAGGATATGGATATCAAAAACGGTTTTGTCGCCACGGTGGGCAACACTCCTCTAATTCGCCTTCCCAGCGTCAGCGAAGCGACCGGCTGCGACATTTTGGGCAAAGCAGAATTTCTTAACCCCGGCGGGTCAGTCAAAGATCGTGCCGCTCTATACATCATTAAAGACGCCGAAGCAAAAGGTCTGCTCCAGCCCGGTGGCACTGTGGTCGAAGGCACCGCAGGCAATACCGGCATTGGTCTGGCCCACATCTGCAACGCCAAGGGCTACCGCTGTTTGATCGTCATTCCCGATACCCAGTCCCAGGAAAAAATTGACCTGTTGCGTACTCTGGGGGCCGAGGTTCGCACGGTGCCCGCCGTGCCCTACCGCGACTCCAACAATTACGTTAAGGTCTCGGGCCGCCTGGCCGAAGAGCTTGACAACGCCATTTGGGCCAACCAGTTCGACAATTTAGCCAACCGCCTGGCCCATTACGAAACCACCGGCCCCGAGATCTGGGCGCAGACCGAGGGCACCGTCGATGGCTGGGTGGCCGCCACCGGTACTGGCGGGACCTACGCGGGCGCGGCCCTATTTTTCAAAGAGAAAAATCCTCAAATTCGCTGCGTCGTGGCCGACCCCATGGGCAGCGGACTCTACAGCTATATTAAAACGGGCGAAATTAATCCTAAGGGCAGTTCGATTACCGAAGGCATCGGCAACAGCCGCATTACTGCCAACATGGCAGGCGTACCCATTGACGACGCCATTCAAATCGAAGATGCCGAGGCGCTGCGTACCATCTATCAACTGCTCTATAAAGATGGGCTGTTTATGGGTGGCTCAGTGGGCATCAACGTGGCAGCGGCGGTTAAGCTAGCCCAGCAGCTCGGCCCCGGCCACAAAATTGTCACGGTGCTGTGCGACGGCGGCTCGCGCTACCAGTCGCGCATTTACAGCCGCTCCTGGCTGGAAGAAAAAGGGCTATGGTCTGAAGATCTGGCTCCCGAAATTTCCGCAGGGGTCACTGCACCAATCGCTTAGATCTGTCCCCTAATGCATCACCCCAGCTGATCGTCTGTAAATCGCGATACCCGCCGTCCAATGGGGCAGATGGTTGCAAAGCAGATCGACTACACTAGGACAGACCAAAAACGCTTGCGATGCAAATACGCTTGCAGGGCTACCCAAGCCAACCCTGCTCTGTAACTTTCGGGGACACACCTGTGGCCGATCAGCCTGATAAATCTTCGCTACCGCCCGAGCCTGTCCTAGATCAAGGTTTGGTGCAAAAAAAACAGGCGACTCAGCCCAACCCCTGGGTAGAGGGCCTGCAAACCATTGGGCTGAGCGTAGTGTTGGCTTTGGGCATTCGGCACTTTGTGGCAGAGGCGCGCTACATTCCCTCTGGCTCAATGGAGCCCACGCTGCAAATTAACGATCGCCTGGTGATCGAAAAAATTAGCTATCACCTCAACCCTCCTGATCACGGGGATGTTGTAGTGTTTTGGCCGCCCGAAAGCCTTACCCCGCCCGGCAAGCGCCGAGATGCTTTCATTAAGCGCATCGTTGGGTTACCAGGCGATGTCGTTGAGGTGCGCGATGGTGAGGTCATTCGCAATGGTGAGGTGCTAAATGAGCCCTACATCAAAGCCGCCCCTGACTACCAGTGGGGACCGGAAACAGTACCTGAAGCCTCTTATATGGTGTTCGGCGATAACCGTAACAGCAGCTACGACAGCCACGCCTGGGGTTTTGTACCCGAGGAAAATATCATCGGCAAAGCCGTAGTGCGGTTTTGGCCACCGGGTCGGGTAGGCCTGCTTAACGACTGAGCGTTTTCCCAAAGTACCGTTTCATAACAAGCGCCGTTTCGTGACAAGCGCCGTTTTATAACGATTGTTTTACTCCACCAGATGCTTAAATCTTCTGGGGTTTATGTAGGGAACCTTGACACAGCAGGCTAGGATGCGTGTCGACATCTGGTTGATACAGGTGTCAAAAGTCAGCCGCTGGCTGACGCTGCTATCCTGGTGATCTATCGGGTTTTGCCCTAGAGCTTGGCTCTGGTGCTGTCAGGCCGATGGTTGCCGTTGTTGATTCAGCCTTTTAGCAGGCAAGTTTTCCCGCTGGTTGTATGACTTTTACCCCTGCCGACAGACCGCCCTTTGCCATTACGACCCCGCTCTACTATGTCAACGGCCTGCCCCACATTGGCAGCGCCTACACCACGATTGCGGCTGATGTCGTGGCTCGGTTTTACCGGTTGATGGGGCATCCGGTACTGATGATTACCGGTACGGATGAGCACGGCCAAAAGATTCAGCGCACTGCCGAAGAACGCGGCGTTTTGCCCCAGGCCCACTGTGACGAATTTGTCGCCGGGTTTGAGCGGTTGTGGGCGCTGCTCAATATCGACTGCGATCGCTTCATTCGCACCACCGCCCCCCGCCACAATATCATCGTCAACGAGTTCTTTCAGCGCGTGTGGGATCGCGGCGATATTTACAAGGGCCAGCAGCAGGGCTGGTACTGCGTCTCCTGCGAAGAATTTAAAGAAGAGCGCGATCTGCTGCCCAACCAGCACTGTCCCATCCACACCAACAAACCCGTTGAGTGGCGCGACGAGTCGAACTATTTTTTCAAGCTGTCTAACTACCAAGCCCAGCTAGAGCAGCTCTACGCCGATCGGCTCGACTTTATTCAGCCCGAGGCTCGTCGCAACGAAGTGCTGAGCTTCGTCAAGCGGGGCCTACAAGACTTTTCAATTTCGCGCATCAACCTCGACTGGGGGTTTCCGGTGCCCACCGATCCGGGGCACACCCTCTATGTATGGTTTGACGCTCTTTTGGGCTATATCACAGCCCTGCAAGACCCCAGCGAGCCGCCCAGTCTTGAAAAAGCCTTAGCCTACTGGTGGCCGATCAACACTCACCTGATTGGCAAAGACATTTTGCGCTTTCACGCCGTGTACTGGCCCGCCATGCTGATGTCGGCGGGGCTACCGCTACCGGAGCGGGTGTACGGCCACGGCTTTTTGACCAAAGACGGCCAAAAAATGGGCAAGAGCCAGGGCAACACCTTAGACCCCGTGGCTCTAGTCAAAACCTACGGCTCCGATGCGGTGCGCTACTATTTTTTGCGCGAAATTGAGTTTGGCAAAGACGGCGACTTCAATGAAACCCGCTTTATCAACGTGCTCAACGCCGATTTGGCCAACGATTTAGGCAACCTGCTCAACCGCACCCTGAAAATGGCGGCCCGCTACTGCGACGGCAAGGTGCCCGCTGTGGATGCCCAGGCGATCGCAGCTGACCACCGCCTGCGGGCGATCGGGGCTGACCTTACCGATACGGTGGCGAAGGCCTATACCCATCTGGCCTTTAGCCAGGCCTGCACCGCGACCCTGGCCCTGGTGCAGGCCAGCAACAAGTTCTTGGATGAGCAAGCCCCCTGGAGCCTTTATAAAAACGGCAAACAGGCCGAGACCGAAATCGTCCTATACGCTGTGCTGGAGTCGGTGCGTCAGGCGGCCTACCTGCTGTCGCCAATTATTCCTGAGATTAGCAACCAGATTTATACCCAGCTGGGCTTTGCTGTTGATTTTAATGACAAAGCTCTGGGTCAAGCGATCGGCTACGCCGACCACGCCGCCTGGGGCTACCTTCCCCCCGGCCAACTCTTGGGAGCAGCCGCTCCCGTATTTCAGCGGCTAGAGCTGCCCGCAACGGCAGCCCGCCCTTGATAAAAAATTACCCCATCGTTTTTCACTTTCGCTTTCAAACCCAGCAAATTCAATTTAATAAACCATAAAAAACCCATGTTAGACAATCATCACAGCCATTCCTTACTGAGCGACGATGCCATATTCACCCCCGAGCAGGTGCTCGATAACCGGGGCCGAGTGGCCATTTTTATCGATGGCTCTAATTTATTCTATGCGGCGCTACAGTTAGGTATAGAGATCGACTACACCAAGCTGCTGTGCAAGCTTACCGCTGGGTCACGCCTGTTTCGGTCATTTTTCTACACCGGGGTAGACCGCACCAACGAAAAGCAGCAGGGCTTTTTGCTGTGGATGCGGCGCAATGGCTACCGGGTGATTGCCAAAGACCTGGTGCAGCTGCCCGACGGATCTAAGAAAGCTAATTTAGATGTTGAGATTGCCGTCGACCTAGTCGCTTTAGTCGATTATTACGACACTGCCGTACTGGTTAGCGGCGATGGCGACCTGGCCTACGCCGCCGATGCCGCCAGCTACCGAGGGGCGCGGGTCGAAGTGGTCAGCCTGCGATCGATGACCAGCGACAGCCTGATCAACGTAGCCGATCGCTACATCGACCTTGAAGGCGTCAAAGACGACATCAGAAAGCTGCCCCGCAATTCTCCTACCCACACCTACTCCTACCGTCCGCTGTCTAACCTGGCCACTGCTAACGAGCCGCCCGAAGACGGCGTGGTAGTTAGCAAATAATCCCTAGAGCGACCCATGGCAAAATGGCGGCAGTTAACGATCGGGGGAGCTACGATCGCGGCTTTGGCGATCGGGCTATATAGCCTGCTCGGCCCTGGCCCAGGTCTCAACTCTGGGGCCGGTGACCCGGCGACCGATCCAGAGCCTGGTCTCACCCTGCGCGATGTCACCCTTGAACAACCCGACGAACAGGGGCAGCTGCTGTGGCGGGTCAAGGGCGACGAGGTCACCTACAGCACCGACCAGCAGGTGGCCTTTATCACCCAGCCCGATGGCGACCTCTTTCAAGATGGCGAGGTGATCTACAAAGTTATTGCCGATACTGGCGAAGTGCGGGAAAACGGCAGCGTTATTTTGCTGCGGGGCAATATCGTGGCCACGGGCGTTAAAAATGGTTCCATTTTGCGGGGCAGCGAAATGGAGTGGCGACCCCAGGACGACGTGCTGATCATGCGCGATCAAATTACCGGCACGCATCCGCAGCTGCGGGCCGCAGCCGACGAAGCGCGGGTGTTTAACCGCGAAAACCGCATGGAGCTTGAGGGCAACGTGGTCGCTAGTACCGTGGTGGCCGATCCCCAAGCCGATCCGTGGCTCAAGCTCCAGGCCAAAGAGCTGACCTGGTTTTGGAATGACGAACGTGTTGAGAGCGCTCAACCCTTGCGGGTCGAACAGTTTAAGCAAAACGCCATTACCGATATCGTTACTGGCCAGCGCGGTTCCTTAGATTTGGCTGAGCAGCTGGTTGCCCTGCGCGGCCAGGTAGCGATGCAAATGCTAGAGCTACCGCTCAACATGACTAGCGAAGCCCTCGATTGGCAGGTGGACAAAGAACAGGTCGCCGTCAACCAGCCCTTAACGCTGGTGCATCCCGAAAACAAAATGAGGGTTACAGCCCGCCAGGGCCAGATGGATCTGGCCCAGCAGCAAATAGTGCTCTCCCAGGATGTGGTGGCGATCGGCGAAACCAACCAGACCCGCATGACCAGCGATCGCCTCAACTGGAACGTTGAAACCCAAACAATAGTGGCCGAAGGCCAGGTCAACTACCGCCAGGTCGACCCCGACATCAACCTCAGTGGCTCCCGCGCCGTGGGTCGCCTCGACGATGAAACGGTAGTGGTCGACGGTGGCCGCGTTGTTACGGAAATTGTGCCCAATTAGCCTATTCCCTGGACTGCGGCTTCAAAGCTATAGGTTAACTGCTTCAGGGATTAAGCTTGAGTCGTTTCCTATAATCCAGAATTCACCCACTCACCGCCCCAATTATTTGTTGCTGCCAAGCTCACTATGCCCTTAACTTGCCAATCCCTCCTCCAAACTCACCCTGCCGCCTGGGAAAAGGCCACTACTCATCCCTTCCTGACCGGCTGTCACAGCGGCACCCTGTTGCCCACTCAGTTCAACACTTGGCTGGTACAAGATTTTTTGTTTGTCAAAGACTTTACCCGGATGGTGGGGCGCGTGCTGGCGGCTGCCCCTGACGATCACATCGACGTGCTGCTGGCGGGGCTGGGTGCCCTCAAAGACGAGCTGCTCTGGTTTGAGGCCAAGGCTGCCGAGCGATCGCTCAATCTAGCGACTCCAGCTCAGCCCACCTGCCAGCGCTACTGCGAGTTTATGGCCAGCTTAGCCATTGCCCCCTATGCCGTGCAGGCCACCGCCTTGTGGGCTATTGAATACGCCTACAACCAGGGCTGGCAACTCCCCGGCCCCATGCCCACGCCCTACACCGAGTTTGCCGATCGCTGGGGCAACCCCGGCTTTACCGACTACGTTAATCTGCTGGCGGCCCAGGCAGATGCCGCCATTGCCGACGCTAGCCCCACCGTCCAGGCCCAGGCCGAAGCCGCCTTTCTGCGCGTTGCCGATCTTGAGGCTGCCTTCTGGCAAATGGCCTTTGCCTCAGGGGATGAGGAGATGGGGGGATGAGGAGAGATCCTCACCGTCCTCATTGCCCTTCTTCTCCCACCTCTTTTAGCCCGGCTCGGTGCTGCAACACGGCCTGGCGAAACCCTAGCACTACCAAAATATTCGACAGCGTTAAAAACGCCTCCGCACTGCCGTGCAGCCAATCGACATTAGCTAACTCTTCGCCTAGCCCTACTTTGGCGTAAATGCCTGCCGGAATGGTTACTGCCACAAATATCAGCAGCGCATAAAATCCGGTCAGCGCCAGCCGGGGCGTCTCCTTCGTACGGGTCATGAACCATAGAAAACCCAGGTAGGGGAAGAGGGACACGGCGAAAAGGGTGTTTTTGTCGAGCATTGGGGGGAACGGGATGATGAGTATGAGGTGGATGGGTAAAGGAGTTAGTTTTGTAGATACTGTGTTGTCCGGAGGCTGTCAAGGGACAGCCATGGCCGGTTTCTGAGGTTTCAGCTTTTCGGGATCGTAGAGTTGACCTGAGGACAACACCCCGTAGACGATGCGAATGAGCTTGTGC
>JBARVV010000113.1:0-59175 GCA_049646445.1 Nodosilinea sp.
CCCGCCACTGTTTGTGTGTACCAATTTAGTAGCAAGTAGGGTGGGCACTGTCCACCACCAATCAAGATTTTTTAAGAAACAAACCAGCCTTCAAAAGTTAATAATTACCCCTTAACCGAGCCGATACGATCAGCTTATTGCTAGGCTCAACAGAGACATAGGCTCTAGCTTTTTATCAGTTGCTGCATCAAAAATCACCCATGCTGCTGTCATTACTTTCAAATTCAAAAACCGCGTCCTATTTCAAAACCATTGGGGCTGGAGTAGTTTTTGTTGGCCTACTTTTAGGGTTAGTCACCTTGCAGCGCCAGCGTCTGGCCACCCTACAGGCAGGCACCACCACCAGCGAAAATTTTGAGCAGCAAGATCAGGCCACCGCCTCGGCCCTCCAGCTAGCGCAAAAAATGCCCACCTTTGGGTTCGATAACCTGGTCGCCGACTGGACGTTTCTTCAGTTTTTGCAATATTTCGGCGACAGCGAAGTTAGAACCACAGCAGGCTACAACCTCAGCCCCGAGTTTTTTGAGGTCATCATTGCCAAAGACCCCTTTTATCGACAGTTTTATCTATTTCTCTCGGGTAGCGTCAGCAACTTCGCCGCCCAGCCCCAGGAGAGTGTAAACCTCATAGCCGATGGGTTAGCGCACCTCAGCCCCACCCTGCCCAACGACAGCTTTTACATCTGGCGCTACAAAGCCATCGACGAACTGCTATTTTTGGGCGATGGTGCCGCCGCCCGGCAGTCCTTTCAAACCGCTGCCGACTGGGCCAGCCAGTCTGACCACCCCGATGCCGAACTTATGGTGGCCAACTCTCAAGCCACCGCCAACTTTCTCGCCCGCAACCCCGACAGCAAAATGGCCCAGGTCAACGCTTGGGCTGGCGTGCTATCCAATGCCCTTGACGACGCCACCCGCCAGCAGGCGATCGATCGCATCAATGCCCTAGGCGGCGAAGTTATCATCGAGAACGGTGCCGTCAAAATCCGGTTTCCCGAGGAAGATTAACGTTGCCCTGTAAGGTCGGCATGGCCTAGCAGGAAAAGGCAATGGGCACCTTATTGTCTTGCACGTTCATTAGGCCTAGGCCATCACTCGGGTAAATAATCTAACGACAAGATTTGCTGGGTTGTGTAGCTACAACTAGTGGGCAATTCATCGTAGGTTAGCGGCGTCTCTCGCACCACCAGATCAAGCCCCGACTGAAAGCCAGCAGCAATAGCTTCTGGCAGGTAAGGCTTGAGGCTGGGGCTCTCGGCCAATAGGGTTATGATTTCTCGCCGCTGTTCCCGCAAGGTAGCAACCCAACTCTTGGAACGTCGCTCAGCCTGAAATTCCCACTTCAGCAGATGGCCTAGCAAAATCCCCAGTCGATTTCTTAGCTCTTGGCGCTGCTGCCGACCCAACGACTCAATTTCCTCAACTAAATTTGCAATGTCTAGGGCAGACCACTGCTGAGTTTGCAGCAGATGAGACTGCGCTAGCGTCCAAGCGTAGAAGTCAGCCTCGTAGAGAGGCTGGGGCTGAGCCAAGTTTTTGACAGATTGATTCTCTGCAACCACTGTAATGCCCCAAGCAAATGACCTAAACCTACGATAGCCCAGGAGTCACTTGCCAAGGCCTAGGACTGGTGTAGAACTTATACCAAGTCCGAGTTCAACCCCCCCCCGGATCAAAACGAGTATCCCGTAGGGGCAAACGGTCGTTTGCCCTCAACCAATCGGGGGTAGACAACCAGGATTTAGTATTACAACTGGCCGCAGTCGGCGATCACCACCGGCTGAGAGGTTTGGCCGCTGCGGCTGCCCACCTGCTCCATGGCGCTAACCACGTCCATACCCTCGACCACGCTGCCAAACACCACGTGCTTGCCGTCCAGCCAGGGGGTGGCCACCGTGGTCAGAAAGAACTGTGACCCGTTGGTGTTGGGGCCAGCATTAGCCATGCTCAGCAGACCGGGGGTGGTGTGCTTGAGGGTAAAGTTTTCGTCGGCAAATTTCATGCCGTAGATCGACTCACCGCCAGTGCCATTGCCGCGAGTAAAGTCGCCACCTTGGCACATAAACTCAGTGATAATGCGGTGAAAGCTGGAGCCTTTGTAGTGCAGCGGCACACCAGAGGTGCCCATGCCTTTCTCCCCGGTACACAGGGCGCGAAAGTTTTCGGCGGTTTTGGGGGTGACATCGGCCCGCAGCTCCATGACAATGCGGCCTGCGGGAGCACCGCCAATGGTGATGTCGAAAAATACTTTAGGATTGGTTGCTTCAGTCATAGGTTGTTCTTGGGGTAAAGGTTTTTAATCGGGGCCGGGTGTAGAAATAACCTTTGCCATTAACCCACAGTTTGACCGAAAGCTCAAAGCCGCCCAGGGTAGGGAAACAACCTCTTGCATAGCAGGATGAACTGTCGGGGCGCTACTGAAATAGTTTGTTGACCCACCGGCCTAGAAAGCCACCGCTGGGCGAGGATGAATCATCGGTAGTCGTTTCTTGTTTTAATACGATGTCGGCGATCGCGGGGTGAGTCTGCTGCATCCAGCTAATTAGGGGCTGGGCCATCGGGCTGTCGGAGGGCAAGGCGACCAAGGCCTGTTGCCACAGGTAAACCTGCTGCTCGTTGAGCTGCTGGTAGCCATAGACTACACCGAGGTTGGCCAACAGGTGAGCTTTGCCGAGAGGCTCTAATCCAACTTGGTCTAGCCCCTGCTGATAGAGCGCTACGGCGCTATCGTAATTGCCCTGGTAAGCTTCAGCATTGGCCAGATTGTTGTGCAGATAGGCCGACAGAGTGGGCTGCCCAGCCAGCAGTTCGAGGGCCAAAAGCTGCAGATGGCACTGCCGCCACCAGACCGGGTCGAGGCTGCCGGGCGGCGCGCTAGACAAACCCAAGCCCAGGTGTAGCAGAGTTGCCCAGTCTTCTTCTTGCTCAAGCCACTGCCAGACCTGGGCCAAATTGGCCCGGTGATACTCGGCCCAGGCAGCGGGTAGCCCTAGGGTTGGGGCCGGGGCAGGCTTTTGGCTGGGGTGCTGGGCCCAGCCCGACTGCACCAGACTGTCGGCGTACCAGCGGCCCAGGTCTAGGCGCAGCTGGCTGCGAGTGGAGATAGTTTCTTCGCCAGCGAGCTGACCTTTGGCCAACGCCCGAATCAGGTTGTGGCTGGGGACATAAACCTCGGGGCCAACCGATGACAGACAGTGATTGGCCACCAGTTCAGCTAAAACAGCTGTCGGATCTGACCTGTCACCCAGCAGTAGCGTAGCCAGCCTGGGGGTTATAAGCGGCGCGGGTAAAATAACCAACCGTCGCAGCAGGGCCTGGCTGGAGGGCGAAAGCAGACTATATAAATGGACAAAGCTATGGGCTATAGCCGTACTCTTAGCGCTTTGCTGGGGCTGATTTTGCCAGGTACTTAGGTAATCAGCGACAGAATCTGCCAGAGAACTAAAGGAACTATGGCTCAGCCGGGTGCCAGCCAGTTTGAGCGAGAGAGGAATGTAATCACAGTAGGCCGCGATCGCCCCCCAGTCGTCTTCAGCGCTGGCAGGGGCGTGGGCAGCGCGGGCCAGCAGGGCGATCGCACTGTCGGGAGCCAAGGGGGTTGCCTCTAACCCCAGCACTTCGGGTAAATCGGGGGGGGGGTAGGGGCTGGTAACGATCGCAATACAGGATGATGACTTGGGCAGCAGGGGCAGCCACTGCTCAGCTGAACCGTCGGTTTCTAGCAGCACAATGGCACGGCGATTGGTGAGGCAGGCTTGCCAGGTAGCGGACAGATAGGTCGAGGAGATGGCCGGGTCGGGGGTAGGTTCACCCAGCTGGTGCAGCCACCGTTTGAGAATGAGCCCCCGGCCCCAGTCAGAGGTCTCGCCCCGAACCTGGGCGGACAGGTAGGCATCGGTGTAGTCGGCCCTAAAAAGCTGGGCCAGCCACTGGGCCAGCCTAGATTTACCGATGCCTGACTGCCCCCAAAACACTACGACAGCACTGGTAGAGCGCTGTTTTCCCAAGGAGCGGAGGTGAGCCGCCGCTTGATTGATCAGCTCGTCTCTGCCCAGGGGTCGCGCCAGCTGAGCCGGTGCCACCCCGTGGATAGGATAGGGCAACGGGTCGGCGACTACTGGGCGTTGGCCCAGCGCCTCGACGGGCAGCAACGGTAGTAACCACGCTGGTGTTTCCAACCCCATGGTCAAATCCTCTTAACTTGGTAGATAGAACGTCTTGGTACTCGGGCTATATCACCAGCCCAACAATGGTGGTTAGCACCTGCCTAACCGAGATAGAACAGCGCGGATCTACGGTCAGGATTGGTAAGCTGGCGGTATCGGTAGTCAAGTTTAGCGTTGACTTAATTTGCTCGGCGGGCAGCGCTGCTGGGCAGTCGGTGTGGGTTAGCCCCACAACTAGCCGCAGAGAGGCCAGGCCGGCCAGGCGATCGGATTGCTGCAATGAGTTCAGCAGCGCCTGGGTGGATGGGAAGGTGTCGGGTCGATGGGCGGCGATTAGCACCAGGCAGGCGCTGGCCGTTGGCATTACCATGTCGCGCATAAAGTCAAACCGATCTTGCCCAGGCAAACCATAAACCTGGCAAACTTGCCGATTGGCTAAGCTGATCTGGGCAAAGTCGATGGCAACGGTGGTGGTGGACTTGAGCCGAGCGGTGCTGTCGGTGGCCAACCGCTCGGTGTGAATAGCGCTGCCCGCACTGGCTGTATGCACGAAGGTGGACTTACCCGCCCCCACTGTGCCCGCTACAACTAATCGTGGCGGCGTCATTGGCTGGTTACCTTTTAGATACGGGGTCGCTGTTGCCCGGTGTTGCCCAGAAAGCCGGCGATCGCACCGAGCTACCGTGCTTAAATCATCGGCCTGGGCCTACAGCACCAGCTTGATCTCGCCAGCGGCCCGCTTGATTTCTAGCATCAGCACCCCCTGTTTGGCGGTCTTGTTGGCCAATACCAGAAACACCGCATCAGCCCCGCAGCTGGTCAGAATAGCAAATCCATCCATTCCCTCTACAAAAATGCGGTCGATGGTGCCGCGAGCGAGTTCATTTCCAATCCGCTCACCTAGAGACAGCATGGCGGCAGACATAGCCGCTACCCGCTCTTCATCCAGTCCGCTGGGGATGCTTGTCGCCAGGGGTAGACCATCGGGGGTGACTAAGGAAGCGCCCTGAATATCGGGCGTACCAGACACAAAATCTTGCAAAATATAGCCAATCTTTTCAATATTAATAGACATGGGAAGTCTCCATAAAACAGTTAAATTACCGTGAGCACGAGCGATACGGCCCGTGCAATAGCTCGTAGTACTGGGAAATATCGGCGATCGCGCCAGCCAAATGCTGCACTACAGCGCGGTGTACTCCAGCACATCGTGACCGCTGCCCCGCAGCACTGACTCAACATGCTGTCCGCGCAGACGATGCCCTGCGTAAGCTTCTAAAAAGCCTTGAATGGCACCGAGGGTATAGGTGCACTTGCGGGGAGAGCCTTCGGGTTCGCCGTGGCAGCAGACGGTCTCGCGGGTGTAGACCCGAAACACGTCATCGTGCTGCTCAATATTGTCGACAATACATAGGCGGGTGCCTTCTTTGCCGATGGTATAGCGCAACTTGTCAGTGATCTCGGCTAGGGAAATTTGGCTGGCCTGGTTGGCCAGGTGCAAATCTTCGGCCAGCTGTTTGCCCCGCTGCCGCCCCGCCGCAATCATTGCGATCGCCGCAGCCTTTTCACCCAAAGCTTCCTCCATGCCCACAACGGCGGCCTTGAAGCAAACAACACTCATGAAATAACCGAGCTCGTGGCGCTCAGCCTGAACTGCCATAGTCATATTGTTTTCCTACTTATTTATAGAGTTAGCCAATTTTCGCCAAATGTTAGCGGCCCAATCGCCAGTCCGGTATTCATGAATAGCTGACTATCGCCAAGCAAACTAATAGACCCCAGAGCGCCATACAGAAAAATGGCGCTCTTGACAGACATGAGGCTACTTACTCGTCAACAAATCAGGCTGCTCAATGAATTCAGCAATTAAGGTTTACTAAACACTATCAATCCAGGTAAATCTAGTTGCAGAGACAACATATATAGCGCTTCTCGCACTGGCGAGATAAACCATTGCCTCAGGAGAAAAGAGCCACAGCTCTTTATCTGCACTTCAGCAGAGAAGAAAAGGCTATATCAATTGGACATCAGAACGATGGTCTGCTTACCCCAGCGAAAGATTCTCAAGAACGTAGAGTTTTGCTCGTAACTGATTTAGTATTCAGAACATGCAGCAGAAATCCGGAGAAATATTGTCTTGGCCTAGAATTTTGTTTTATCGAGTAAAACCAAGCTGAAATACGACGATAAATTTGCATCTTGGGTTGCTCGATCAAATCAGGTTTGCAAAACCTTCACAAAAATACGTTTGTAGAAAAAGAATTAACCATGGCTTTCAGCACAGTCCATAATTTTCCTTAAAGATCATTAACTATATTACTCATAGGTGCCGTAAAAAAATGTTGGCCAGATTGGCGATCGTCACTACTTATCTAAAATCTTAAGGTGATCACAGCCGACTGAACAAGTTAATCAAATTGACGAAACAGGGTTTGAGAAGCGATCGATGCACCAATCGAATCGTTAGAAACAACTGCTAATCACCTTTATCGCGTGGAAGATCTGCTTTTTTATTCATGTCTAGCGCTCAAACAGGCTGAATTTAGTACCGCATGGCTGAAATCAAACGGCTATTGCAACCCTGTTTGGCTGGGCTCACGCCGAAGACTGGTTCCCTAGCGATCCGGTTCCCGCCCAATTGGCCATCGTCACCCGATTTACGCCGTTAAATACTAGCCTCTGGCTGCGTTTTTTTAGGTCACTGTTATCTGCTACTCAAAGAGCTAAAGTAACCATGCTGAAGTCTTGTCAGGTGCCGGTAGGCGACTCATCTGGTCGATTGTTGGCTCTGTGGGCCAAGCGATATAAGCCAGCTCTAAACACCATCAGCCAAAGCGAAAATCCCTTTCCTATGGTTGATCTACTGACGTTGACAACCACTGATGGGCGAGCAGGTACAGCTAAGCGTGTCAGGCAGTCGCTAACCGGCTACTGTCAGCTAGCCGGGCTAAAGACCAATAGCCTCTACACCTATATTCCAAACATTATTAATTTGTCAGAAGCCTATCAACTAGCTCAAGCTGTGGAGCTAGTCTATCGTCAAGTCCTCACCATCTATAGCCAGCAGCCATCGCTGAAGCCATTTCTCAGGTATTTCTCCGATACCGAAGGCATTTTGGTTGAGTTGGGTAAAGACGCGCTGATGCTGCCCCTCATCGATCGCCTCGCCGCCGAGCTTGAACCCGTGCACCTGGCCCTGCAAACATCCCATGGCAATACCAGTAATGTGCGCACGGTTGGCTTTCTCACAACTCAGTTTCACCTGATCAACCAGGCCATTATGACGGCGCTAACGCCCTGCGAGCAGGTGTTGATTAGTCCCTATCTACAATTTGCCGAAGAGCAGGTTGCCATTCCCTGGACTCGGGTCTGTGCCGTTGCGGCCAGCTATGCTGCAGATGCCCCTGAGATTGCCCTAGTCGAAGCGCTGATGACCGTCTGCCCAGCGATCGCCCTGGAGGTACAGGGTCACTTGGCCAATCGATTTCCCTATACGACCAGCCGTCGCGGCATGTTGCGCAACGCCGAGGTGCGACGGTCTACGCTGCGAGACCTGACGATGATGCAGGCTTACCTGTGGCTGGCCATACTTGAAAAACAGGCTACTGCCATTACCCAGGAACTGTTGCCCCTGTGCCGAATGGTCTTTCCGTCAATTGATATGCAGCCAGCAGTAGTGCAGACCGGCATAGCCCAGCTAGTCAACGTCGTCGAACAGCATATCCCTAGCCCCCTCCTGCACCTGGCCAAGCCCTATACACAAGTGCTAAACCAGTGCTTTGAGGATTGGACCCCGGTGCCGACCCTGGCCGACCTGGCGATCGATAGGTAGCCAGGGTCGGCCAGAGTAGGGCTAGGCGATCGGCTTAATCTACCCCTTCGATCGGGGCAAAGCCCTGGCGCTGCACGTTTTCGCTGACGTGGCGTGGCTCTAGGAACTGCAGCAGGTAGTCGGGGCCGCCCGCCTTTGAACCAACCCCCGACATCTTAAAGCCGCCGAAGGGGTGCCGCGACACGATCGCCCCGGTAATACTGCGGTTGATGTACAGGTTGCCGACGGCAAACTCATTCTGCACCCGGTCAATGTGGGAGGGGGTGCGGGAATAGAGGCCACCCGTCAATCCATAGTCGGTGTTGTTGGCGACTTGCAGGGCCTCGTCGAAATTTTTCACCTTAATCACCGCCAGCACCGGGCCGAAGATTTCTTCCTGGGCGATCGCCGCATCGGGAGCCACCTCGGTAAACACCGTAGGACCAACGAAGTAGCCACCGTCAGGGGCAGGCATCTCCAGGGCTAGAGTTGCTTCCTGCTTGCCTGTTTCGATGTACTCCTTGATTTTGGCCTGGGCGGCGGCATCGACCACCGGGCCAACGGTGGTGCCGGGGTCGGCGGCAATGCCTACTTTGAGCGATCGCGTCGCTTCCACCAGCCGGTGCATAAAGGTGTCGTACACCGACTCCACTACGATGACGCGGGAACAGGCCGAGCATTTCTGGCCGCTATAGCCAAAGGCGGAGTAGACCACCCCCTGCACGGCCTGATCCAGATCGGCGCTTTCGTCGATGATGATGCCGTTTTTACCCCCCATCTCGGCCACCACTCGCTTCAGGTGCTTTTGGCCGGGGCGCAGCTGGGCGGCTTCGGCATAGATGCGGCAGCCCACGGCGCGGGAGCCGGTGAAGGTGATCATGTGAATGTCGGGGTGCTCGACCATGTAGGCCCCCACGGTGGAACCCTTAGCAGGCAGAAACTGCAGCACGCCCTTGGGAATGCCCGCCTCGTAGAGGATTTCGGCAATCTTAGCGCCGATCACCGATGAGTTCTCGGCGGGTTTCATTAGGGTGCAGTTGCCCGCCACCAGAGAGGCCACGGTCATGCCGGTGGTGATTGCCAGAGGGAAATTCCAGGGCGAGATTACCAGGCCAATGCCGTGGGGGAAGTAGCGGTAGCGGTTGGTTTCGCCGGGATAGTCGTAGGCGTAGCCCGAATCCAGGCGCTCCATCTCGTCGGCGTAGAAGCGGCAGAAGTCGATCGCCTCCGAGGTCTCGGGGTCGGCCTGGCCCAGGGGCTTGCCCACCTCCAGCACCATCCAGGCGTTGAGTTCGTGGCGGCGGGCCTCCATGATGTCGGCGGCGCGGCGCAGAATCGCAGCCCGATCTTTGGCGGGGGTGGCGGCCCAGGCCGGAAAGGCGGCTTTGGCAACGGCGATCGCCCGTTCGGCCTGCTCCTGGCTGGCCATACCGACTTTGCCAATCAGCTCCTTGGGGTTGGAGGGGTTCACCGAGTCGAAGAAGGCCTCGGTGGTCACCGCTTCGCCGTCGATAATCGGGCTGTAGCGTTGGCCAATCTGCTGCCGCACGGCCTTGAGGGCCGAGAAGGCTTTGGTGCGCTTATCGGCGATCGCATAGTCCGTATCCGCCGCGTTAGGGAAAGGGGGTATGAACTCCACTGCCTGCTCAGGGTCAGTATCCTCGGGGGCAAATTCCGGTGCCGCCAATAGGGTCTCCACCGGCGTGTCTTCCAAATTCTGTCGCAGGAAGGAGCTGTTGGCGGTGTTCTCTAGCAGGCGACGAATCAGATAGGACATGCCGGGAATCAGCTCACCGAAGGGGGTGTAGACCCGCACTCGGTAGCCCTGATCGGCCAGGGTTTTGGCCAGCTTGTCGGCCATGCCATAGAGTACCTGGAGTTCAACGTTGCGCTTAGGAATGTGGAGTTCTTCGGCGATCGCCATAGCATAAGCCTGCGACCTGACGTTGTGGCTCCCGATTGCGGCGTAGAGGTACTGATGATTCTCCAGCAGCAGCCGGGTCATGCGCTCAAAGTTGGCGTCGGTCGAGACCTTCTGGCTGTAGACCGGGCTGGGCCAGTCGTTCTGTCTCGCAGTGATGGTTTCCTGGTCCCAGTAGGCCCCCTTAACCAGGCGGACGCTGACCGGGGTGCCCCGCTGCTTGGCCCAGGTAACCAGGTCTTGCAGATCCTCATAACTATCTTGTAGGTAAGCCTGGAGGGTGACGCCGATATCGTCACGCTGACGGAACTCGTCCTCCAACAAAATGTCTTTGAGAATCGCCAGGGTGAGGTCTTTGTACTTGTACTGCTCCATGTCAAAGTGCACCATCACCCCCAGCTCTTGGGCGCGGCGCAGCAGGGTGCGAATGGAGTCGCTGACCCCGGCCCGGCTGCCCGCCTCATCCAGCGGGTCAAACTGAGAGTAAAAGGCAGTGAGTTTGACCGACACCTGCACCTTGGAGAGCTGTTTGCCCCCGGCAACATCGATCGCATCGATAGTCTTCCAGTTTTTGGCCGCGTTCGACAGCTGCTCCATGATGTCGAGGTAGCGCTGTAGGTAGGCCTGGGCCTCCTCCTCGGTGATCACCGCTTCCCCCAGTAGGTCCATAGTGAAGGTGAGCTTGTCTTTGCGCATGCGCTCGATCGCCTTGATCGCCTGGTCCATCTTTTCGCCCGAGATGTAGCGGTAGGCCAGGGTTTCCACGGCGGGGGCGACGGTGGTGGCAGCCAGTTTGCCAGGGGCCGAGGCCGGGTCGGTGAAGTTGAGCAGTCCCTTCAGCACGTTGGGCAGCTCCACCTCGTCGGCAGACAAATACTCCTGCAGGTGGCGGGCGATCTCAGGCTTGCTGCGCAGGGCGGGCAGGGCATCAATGAAGCGAAACAGCTGTACCTTGAGGCCGGGGTTGGCCATGGCGAAGTCCATGATCTTGTCATCCCAGCGCATCTGGTCGCGCATCTGGGCGAAGAGGTTTTTCTTCTCGCGGGTGGCCCCGAGCAGGGCGGTGGCGATGCTAAGGGTCTTGGCCTCGTACTGAAGTGAGTCGGTCTCGGGCTTAATTGCTGGGGCTACCACGGTATATGTCTCCTTATTCCCTAGATCTATCTTGAGCGAAAACAGCCTGCCTGGGGTCACCGCGTCATGATACTTTTCTCGCCCAGAGGTAGGGCCACAGCGTCTATCAACAGCACCACTCCGCGGGGGGGCGACGATGGCTGGCACGATTAAGCTCGGGTGGCTATGCCACGGCGTAGCCCGTGTGTTCCCTTGCCTCTGGAGAATGAAATGCCAGCACAATGTGGTCTTTAGGGACGCCAGCCGCTACTAGTTCTGCGGTAATGCTGCTTTCGATGCCGTCGTAGTGAATCCAAATTTTTTCATCGCGTATTTCTGCATGTACAACCATGCCATGAATGCGCCTGCTGCAGTCCCAACCCTCATGGATTAAAAAGAAATGATTGTGGTCGCGACTGACTACAACATCAGTTTTGACATCGCCGTAGCGATAGGGTAAGTCAGCATAGTATTGCAGCGTTTTTTCTAAAACGTTGCGCCATTGGTCTAAGGTTTCCATTGCAATATTTCCTCAGCGTTTGAATCAAATACAATTAGGCGAAAGCCTGGTTCTGCCAAGAGCAGTTGCCCGGCCTCCTCGACAAACCTGACTTTTCCCATTATCTTTTTGAGAGAAAAATCCTTTCGATTTTAGGAGGCTGAAAGCCCTGCAAGCTCGTGGGCAATTCTCAACAATCTGGGTGTATTGAGAATTGAAGCTGGTTCCAGAACCCTTGCTATATGGTGCTTGTAGGACTTAGCGGGAAAAGTCAGCTCGACAAACAACGTTTGAAAGATTGTTTCGGTTACGGCAAGATAGAGCAAACGATCGGGTTCTTGTCTTTGGAGAGTCCTGGCGGCATAGAGAAAATATTGCCCCCAGGCAACCTCAAGATCGCTAATAGGAGAAGGGCTAAGAAAGCTTTTAACCTCTACAGCGATTTTGTCGGGACCACGCTCAGCCGCAATTAATTTTTCAGCCCCTAAGTCTACAAAAATAGAGCGCAACCCGATGGTTAAAACTAGCGGGTCGTCTGTAATTATCCACCCGTCTTTCTCTAGTGCTGTGCACACAGCATTGTGATAGAGGTCCCTAGCTGGCATCGGTTTATAGCCCCATCGGGTTGCTCAATCCCACAAAAGTCAGTTTACATTGGTACAGGAGCCTAGCCCCCAGATAAAGACCTAATTTAACCCATGACTGAAGATTCTCGTGACCTTGCCAAAGTTCAGCTTGCTAGTGGCCAAGCGGCCTTTGAGCGAGGCAGCTATCGCGAAGCGGTGGAATGTTTTGAGGAAGCCGTTCAGCTGGCCAAGGCCGCTACCCCGCTCGGCGGCGAAATTCAGACCTGGCTGGTGAATGCCTACAGCGCCGTGGGGCGACAGCAGGATGCGATCGCCCTCTGTCAAATTCTCACTCGCCATCCTCATCTAGAAACCCGCAAGCTGAGCAAAAATCTGCTCTACATTCTGCAAGCCCCTCAGCTCCAGCGCCCCACCAACTGGATGACGCAAATTCCAGATTTAGACCAGCTGTCTGCCGATGGGGCTAAAAGTTTAGGGCAGGCAGGCTATTCGAGCACAAAGTCTGTCTCTCGGCCCCGGCTTAAGCTTGAAGAAACGCCGATTGACCCCAGCGAAATTAACCACAAAGACAACGGATTTTTGTGGGCGGCCCTGGTCGGGGTAGCGCTAGTCCTAGGCGGCTTGCTCTGGCTGAACTAAAAGATTCACTCCCGGCTGGTTGGTGCTGGAGACTGCGGTATACCGGGGGGAGGGCATTGCTTTCGCCAGGACCCGCCCGTATGATTTAGTGCTGCTGTTTAAAACGCTATCTAACTATGGTGAGCATTCGTCGTTCGTGGATCGCAGGGGCATCTAGCCTGCTGTTGCTGCTGCCCTTGGGGGCCTGTGCCCCCGCTGCGCCAGAGCAGGGTGCGGCTGGAGATAGCACCGCCACCGAGCAAAGCGCGATTCCCCTCACGGCGGGGGCCATTCCCGACCAAGACCCCGAAGAGTTGCAGCGCCTTTACACCAAGCTGGCTGACTACCTGGAAGCCGAGCTGGGGGTACCCGTCGAGTACAAGCCCGTCACCGACTATGCCGCCGCCGTGACCGCCTTTAAGGTTGGCGATCTGGATCTGGTCTGGTTTGGCGGTTTGACCGGGGTGCAGGCCCGACTACAGGTGCCGGGGGCCGAGGCGATCGCCCAGCGCGACATCGACGAACAGTTCCACAGCGTGTTTATTGCCAACGCCGCCACGGGTCTGACCGAATTGTCTGACCTTCAAGACCTGACCGAGATCAAAGGGCGCACCCTCACCTTTGGCAGCGAGTCATCGACCTCAGGGCGGCTGATGCCCCAGTACTTTATGGAAGAGGCCGGTATCGACATCGCCCAGGACTTTAAAGGTGAAGTGGGCTTCTCGGGCAACCACGACACCACCATTAAGCTCGTCGAAGCGGGCACCTACGAGGTCGGTGCGCTCAACGAGCAGGTCTGGCGCGATCGCGTCGATGAAGGAGCCGTCGACACCTCTAAAGTCAATGTCATCTGGCGCACGCCGCCCTACTACGACTACCACTGGGTAATTAGCCCCGAGGTCGACGAGCGCTACGGTGAAGGCTTTGCCGAAAAAGTGCAGGCCACGCTGATGGCCCTCGACCCCGCCGTGCCCGAGCAAAAGGAAATTCTCGATCTGTTTGGGGCGGAGCGATTTATCGCCACCAGTAACGACAACTACGCCGAAATCGAAGCGGTGGGCCGTAAAATTGGCAAAATTCAGTAGCGGCAAAGTTGGTTACTCTGGGGCAATTTTTCAGCTGGAGGGGGTGAGCTGCCGCTTTGGGGCGGTGGCGGCCCTGACCCATTGCAGCCTAGCGATCGCCCCCGGCGAGCGGGTAGCGCTGATTGGCCCCAGCGGGGCAGGCAAAAGCACCCTGCTGAGCCTGCTGAACGGCAGTCAGGTGCCTACTACGGGGCGCGTCACGATTCTGGGGCAGGATATTAGCCATCTAAGCAGAAGCAGACTGCGGCGGCTGCAGCGGCTGGTCGGCACGGTCTACCAGCAGCATCACCTGGTGGGCAACCTGGCGGTGGTGCATAACGTCAATGCTGGGCACCTGGGTCGCTGGTCGCTGCCCAGGGCGCTGTGGTCACTGGTGTGGCCCCAGGCGGTGCCGATGGCCGCCCAGGCTTTAGCTCAGGTGGGCATTGTCGACAAGCTCTACGCCCGCACCGATCGCCTCTCGGGCGGGCAGCAGCAGCGGGTGGCCCTGGCGCGGGTGCTGGTGCAAGACCCCGCCGCTATCCTGGCCGACGAGCCCATTTCGAGCGTGGACCCGGAGCGATCGCGGGCGCTAATGGACCTGCTGCGCCAGCTCAGCGAAACCACCGGCAAAACCCTGGTGATTAGCCTGCACGAGGTCGAGTTTGCGGTTAAATACTGCGATCGCATTATTGGCCTACGCCAGGGGCAAATTCTCTTTGATGCCCCGACCAGCCAGGTTAGCGATGCCATGATGGTCAGCCTTTATCAGCTGTAGAGCGTTTTAGCTCGATACTCATCTAGAAGGTCGGGAAGACTAGGACTCAGTAGCGCACGCTGAGTGACTGTGGCCAATAGCCAGGGAGCAGGGCTAGTTGGTTGCGGTCAGCTATACGGCACTGGTTGTTGTGCTGAGGTTAGCGTGTATAGTGCGGATGCTTCTTTCAGATCGAATACTCTCAAGCAAATAAACAGTTCCTGCCGTCGGCCCTGGAAACGGCAGCAAGAGGGGTTTTGTATTAAAGAACATATGCAAAAGCTAGGTTTCCAGGGTTAAGTAGTGGCTGTTACAGAGATTTTCTCTGTTGCATCTGTCTACCAACTCAGAATGAAAATCGCCACCTGGAATCTTGAGCGCGCGCTCCCCCAGTCGGCGCAGGCTGAGCGCCAGCGCCAGTGGCTCAGCCGCATCGACGCCGATATTTGGATTTTGACCGAAACCCACTTAGGCATTACCCCAGGCAAAAGTTACTATTCGGTGGCCAGTGGCCTACCCGATCGCCCTGGGGCGGACGGCGAGCGCTGGGTGCAACTTTGGGTTAAAGCGGGGGAGCTTGTGTCCCTAGAAACCGTAGACGAAGATCACACCGCCGCCGCCCTGCTAACCCTGGCCAATGGTCAACGGTGGGTGCTGTACGGCACGGTACTGCCTGAGCTGGGGCAGAGCTGGCGCTGGTCAAAGATCGGCCAAAAGGGGCCTGTGCAGCCCGCCGCCCAAGGCCAGGCCTTTGCCGCCGCCCTAGCCGCCCAGCAAGCTGACTGGAAACGACTCCAGACCGCCTTTCCAAAGGCAGGCTTGATTGTGGCCGGAGACTTCAACCAAGACTTAAACGCCCTGAACTACTATGGGTCGCGCCGCAACAAACAGGTTCTGCGGCAGGCATTAGACGGTGCGAGACTGGTCTGCTACACCGCTGGCGAAAATGACCCTGTACATAGACTCATAGGGGGGCAGCATTCCAATACTGACCACATCTGTCTGGCTCAAGCTCCCCCGGTACAGCTCCAAAATTCCTTTATCTGGCCCCACTGTCTCGAAGATTTGCGCGGGCTGTCCGATCATTTCGGGGTTGGGGTAGAGATCCAGCGTTAGACTTCACCACAAGCAAATTTTGGTCACCGCAATATTGCCGCTAAAGCAGACGGCTACGTCTGAGTCGGGGTCGTGGCGGCGTTGGTTGTAGTTGCCCGTGTAGTAAAACTGGCCCTGATCTACTTTGAACTCGGTGGGCAGGGGCTGGGTACAGGTGGCGCAAAAAATAAGCTCAGGGTCGGGGTCGCCCAGCTGCAGGTGGGGCAAATTGACGTTCCAAAAACAGCCGGGCGGCAGCGCCTCGGCCATCAGAGTCTCCAGCACCTGCGTGGTCAGGCGACTTGCCAGCGCCCAGTCAATGGGGCGGCGGTTTTGAATGTAGTGGGAAACGGCAACTCCCGGCACCCGCAGCAGCGCTGCTTCTCGCACGGCGGCGACGGTACCCGACACGTAAATATCGGCCCCCATGTTGCCCCCGGCATTGATGCCGGAGAGTACCCAGGTCGCATCTGGGCACAGGTGACTAACGGCCACGCGCGCACAGTCGGCTGGAGTGCCGCCAATGGCAAAGGCGCAGTCTTGCCGCTGAGCAATGGCGATCGGGCCACCCCGATTCATCTGGTGGCTACAGCCCGAAAGATGGCGATCGGGGGCAACGACACAGGTGGCATGCCCCTTTACCGCCTGGCGCAGTGCCGCAATGCCGGGGGCATCGATGCCGTCGTCGTTGGTGAGAATAAAGGTCATGGGTAAATTAGCAGAAATTCTCTGCTTGAAGCATAAGGCGTAAATGCCTCTAAATCACGAGCCCACCTCAGGCACTGGCAAACCCTAGAATAGACTCAGACTGCTCTAACGGGAGGCCAGATCATGGGATTGACCGTCCGCGAATTAGCCAAGCTGCAGGCCGACTATCCCGACTACCGCATGGAGCTGGTAGATGGCGAGGTCAACGTTATGAGTCCATCCGGCTATGAGGCAGATGAAGTCTCTACTGAACTATCGAGGGTTTTGGGTAACTGGGTGCGGCCCCGCCAGCTGGGTCGGGTGACTGGCTCGAGCGCGGGTTTTGTGCTGCCCAATTCTGACACCCGCGCCCCAGATGTCTCCTTTGTCAAAGCTGAGCGACTGCGGCGTAGCCCGCGCTCCTTTGCCGAGCTGGCCCCAGACCTGATGGTGGAGGTCAAATCTCCAGCCGACAGTGTGGCCAAGCTGCGGGATGAAATTCAGGAATTCCTAGTTTTGGGCACTCAGTTCGGCATTTTGATCAACCCCGAGAGCCGCCAGGTGGAGGTTTTCAGGCTGGGGCAGGAAGCGATCGCCCTCAGGGATGGAGATACACTCACCATCCCTGACCTGCTACCGGGCTGGGAAGTGGCCATCGCTGACCTGTGGCCCCTGGTATTTGAATAACTTCGCAAACACAGGAACCCGGCTTTTGCAAAAAAACGGGTTCCTTAACTCCCTGGCGCAACTATCTACCCGATCCAGCGGGCGACATCTTTGGCGTGGTAGGTCAAAATCAGGTCGGCCCCAGAGCGCTTGAAGCTGGTCATCGTTTCCATCACCAGTTTTTGCTCATCAACCCAGCCGTTGAGGGCGGCGGCCTTGACCATAGAGTATTCGCCAGAGACGTTGTAGGCGGCCACGGGCAGGTTAGTGGCCTGCTTCACCCGCCAGATGATATCCATGTAGGCCAGGGCGGGCTTCACCATCAGCATGTCGGCCCCTTCGGCGATGTCTAGCTCAATTTCCTTGAGCGCTTCGGTGCCGTTGGCCGGGTCCATCTGGTAGGTGCGGCGATCGCCGAACTGAGGCGCACTCTCCGCCGCATCGCGGAACGGCCCGTAGTAGGCCGAGGCGTATTTAGCCGCGTAGGAGAGAATTGGCGTATCTTCAAAGCCGTGCTCATCTAGCCCGGCCCGAATCGCCTGCACAAAGCCGTCCATCATCCCCGAGGGGGCGATGATATCGGCCCCGGCGTTGGCCTGGGCCACGGCGGTTTTCTTCAGCAGCTCCAGGGTGGGATCGTTCAGCACGCGCCCGCTGAGATCGCCGGTTTCTAAATAGCCGCAGTGGCCGTGGCTGGTGTACTCGCACAGGCAGGTGTCGACAATTACCAGCAGGTCGGGCACCGCTTCTTTAACGGCGGTCGTGGCCTGCTGCACAATGCCGCAGTCGTGCCACGCTCCGGTGGCATCGGTGTCTTTGTCGGCGGGAATGCCAAACAAAATGATGGCGGGAATGCCCAGGTCGTAGACTTCCTTGGCTTCTTCCACAATTTTGTCGACCGAGAGCTGGTAGACCCCCGGCATCGACGATACTTCTTTAGCGAAGCCATCGCCGGGTACCGCGAACAGGGGGTAGATCAAATCGGCCTGGGTAACCAAGGTTTCTTGCACCATGCGGCGAAGCTGCGGGTGCTGGCGCAAGCGGCGGGGGCGATGGGTAGGGAACATAGCCTTGGGGTGAGGAGGTATCTAAGAGTGAAGCTTCATTTAATCGCTTCATTAATCATTAAACTAAAGCTTCATTTTGGGACGAATAACAAGCGATTGGTTACGTTCCGTAATGTCTGGCCCGCTGCCTCGGTCGGCCAGCGTCCCTTTCATCCTAGCGTTTGGGCTAGGCAGGCTCCCAACCCCCAAAAGGTGGGGGCATCTGCCCTAGCCGCCGCTCTAGGGCCATGCTGGCCTGGGATGAAGACGAATCGGATGCGTCGGGTGTTTATCCATAGGTGATGGAGGTGATGGGCGAGCAGGCCTACAGGGGAGGGGAAGGGGAAAGTATTGCGCCCCAGTTTTTCCCAAAACCAGGCCCGCGATCGCCGCTTGACCCAAGATTCATGTTTCGGCTGGCGTGATTAAGCGGAAACTATGTGCTACTATCTCTAATCGTGCTTGAAATGAGTAATCAACTAAAGCACGAGCACCAAAACACGGGTCGCTAGCTCAGCGGTAGAGCACTCGGCTTTTAACCGATTGGTCCTGGGTTCGAATCCCAGGCGACCCATTTTTTTAATATTTTCTACCTCCTGAGGAGTAGAACTCGTGGTCTGTGGCCACAGTGTTTTATGATGAGTGCAGAGTGACGGGGTGAACACATCCCGGCTAGGTGGGGAAGCCTTTTAAGCTTGACTTTAGCTTTTGCAAATATTTCGTCATACATCATCAGATCTATTCTAAGATTGTCGATGAGTAAGGCTACCTACTTCAACGACTCGAAGGCCTAACGGCGAGAATAAACTAGGAGGAATTTTATGGCGCTTGTCTCACTGAGGCTACTGCTGGATCATGCCGCTGAGAATGGCTACGGCATCCCGGCTTACAACGTAAACAACCTGGAGCAGATTCTAGCCATCATGAAGGCTGCGGATGAAACCGATAGCCCCGTGATTCTGCAAGCATCTCGTGGTGCTCGCTCCTACGCTGGCGAAAACTTCCTGCGTCACCTGGTGCTCGCTGCGGTTGAAACCTACCCCCACATCCCCGTGGTCATGCACCAGGACCACGGCAACTCTCCCGCTACCTGCTACTCGGCCCTGCGCAACGGTTTCACCAGCGTCATGATGGACGGCTCTTTAGAAGCTGACGCCAAGACCCCCGCCAGCTTCGACTACAACGTGGCTGTGACTGGCGAAGTGGTGAAAGTGGCTCACTCCATCGGCTGTAGCGTTGAGGGCGAGCTGGGCTGCCTCGGCTCCCTCGAAACCGGCGCGGGCGAAGCAGAAGACGGTCACGGCTTTGAGGGTACCCTCAGCCACGACCAGCTGCTCACCGACCCCGACGAAGCAGTGCAGTTCGTTGAAGCCACCCAGGTAGATGCTCTGGCCGTTGCCATTGGCACCAGCCACGGCGCGTACAAGTTCACCCGCAAGCCCACGGGCGAAATTTTGGCGATCAGCCGGATCGAAGAAATTAACCGTCGCCTGCCCAATACTCACCTGGTCATGCACGGGTCGTCTTCGGTGCCCCAAAAGTGGCTGGACATGATCAATGAGTACGGCGGGAATATTCCTGAGACCTACGGCGTGCCCGTTGAGGAAATTCAAAAGGGCATCAAGAGCGGCGTGCGCAAGGTCAATATCGACACCGATAACCGTCTGGCGATCACCGCCGCCATCCGTGAAGCAGCCTTCAAGGATCCGTCTAACTTCGATCCTCGCCACTTCATGAAGCCCTCGATGAAGTACATGACCGAGGTGTGCAGCGATCGCTACACCGCCTTCGGCACCGCTGGCCAAGCTAGCAAGATCAAGCAGCAGCCGGTAGAAGTCTACGCCGCCAAGTACGCCAAGGGTGAGCTTGACGCTAAGGTCGCTAAGACTGCGGCAGTCTAGGGATTGCGCGATCGGTTAGATTCCCTAGGGAATCTGGCCTAGTTTGAAATAAAGCAGGGTTTCTTCGTTGAGGAAACCCTGCTTTTTGTTTCCCTAGTTGGGTAGGGCAAACGGTGTTTGCCCCTACAACGTTGCCTGTATTTGAATCGGAGGTATTGCGTTTGGACTGGGTGTCGATGGTCAATACCGGAAAAACAAATCTGCATCCATTGGCGTACATTAGGGGTGCTCTACCGCCAAAGATGTTTTCCATGCTGCCCCCAACTACCCCTCGGCACATTCTCACGGCCCTGCTGCCCTACCTCAAAACCGCTGGAGCCTATGCCCAGCAGATTCAGGCCCAGATTGCGGCCCAGCCTGACAAAGACGGCAAGGGCGACAACTTTTTTGCCTCGGCTCTCAGCGATGCCGACCTGTCGATTCAAACCATGATGGAGGTGGTGCTGCTGGGGCTGTTTCCCCAGGTGCGCTTCTATGGTGAAGAGTACGAGCAGACCTACAATACCAAGTACTTTCGAGCGATTGACCTGGGGCCAGCGGGCGACTACCTGATTACCCTTGACCCCATCGATGGCACCCAGTTTTACCTGGATGGCCACTCGAACTACCAAATTATTTTGGCGATTCTCAATGCCGATGAGTACGAGGCGGCGATCGCCGTTACCCCCGGCCAGGGCATTTACTACTACGCTCTGCGGGGAGAAGGCACCTTTAAGGGCACGTTGGATCAGTCCCTAGATGAGTGCACCGCGATCGCGGTGGAGAACCCGACTCCGGCGATATGCCTGGGCTGGAAGATGGGAGATTTGGTGCCGCATTTGAGCGATCGCTACCGGGTTTACCACACCAAAACCGATTATTCTAAAACCGCCCAGATTCCTAACTTTAACGGTCTGCTCAGCGGCGATCTGAGCGGGGTCATCCTGGCTCGGGGGCAGTTTATCGACGGTGCGGTGCTGGCCTTTATGGCCCAGGAAATGGGCTATATCGTCACCACGTTTACGGGCGACTCACCCCCGCCGCTGCATACCTGCAGCGATTACCTGCGCCCCGGCATGGTGATTGGCAGCTCCGAGCAAGTCCATCGAGACTTGCTGGATGCGGTGGCGATGGCAGGAGTTGTAGGGTCTTAGTGCGGGAACCGAAACCCGTTTTTTGGCTGGGCTATGTTATCAACCTTGGCTGTCGACCTATAAACTGGGTTTCGGCTCATCGGGCTTCCTATCACCCCTACCGCCAGTCGTCTAAATCTTGCCCCCAGCTCTGAGTGAGCTGCAGCCACTGGTCGCGGCGGCGTTCTACATCGGCGGCGGCCCAGATTAGGGCGATGCCAACGACAATGCCCACTACCCACTTAATGAAGGGGAAGGCGGCGTTGAGCAGAACCAGCTGGTTCAGGGCGTTGAGAACAAAAACTACGGTGCCCACATAGAGCGGGGCACGCATGTGCAGCACGAGGCCAGCGGCGATCGCCCCCAGCGCCAGCGCCCCAGCCGGTAGCCCTGCCCACCGTTCAGTGAGCAGAGCCGTGAACAAAACAATCGCCAGGGCAATGACGCGTAGCCAGTGGCGCTTTTCTTTACCCTCAGGGCGCTTCAACGCCGGATCTACCTGGGCAATGTAGACCAGAGCTAGCCCCAGGGGCAGTACCCAGGCCAGGCTATCGTCAATGGACCGGTTCTCTAACCAGACCCAGATCGCCCAGGCTGAGCAGAATACCGATAAGTATGAAATACGAATTTTACCGCTATGCCAGGCCAGCCAGCCGTAGAACCCGGTCAGCACCCACAGGGTGGGGATATGGCTGAACCCGCCTGTCAAGACTGCGATCGCCAGAGGTGCCCCCACCGCCATCGCCCGCCAGGGTCGCTGGGGCCAACCCCATGTTTGCCACGGTACCCAGTAGAGGGGTACCGCCACAGCGCAGGCCACTACGCCCCACCAGTGATCGAGAAAGTTTAGGGTAGGGAAGAGCGATCGCCCCAGGGCAAACCAGCCGATCAGCTCGACCAGTCCGGCGTAAACCCAGGCGTGCTGCACTGCGTCAGAATCACCCAGTCGCCCCTGGCTGAGGGCGTAAAGGAGCAGGGCAGCGGCGATCGCCAACCCCAGCCAGCCCAGGGTTGATTGACCAAAGCCCATGCCCATGCCGCCCCCCAGCATCAGCAGGCTGCCGATTAACCAGTGCAGGTGCGCCGCCCAGATCAGCTCTATCTGGGGCAGGTTGAGGGTGCGATCGAGCTGTCCTGCGAGCAGACGATACACGGTCATGATCAACGCCGCCACCCCGGCCAATATCAGCAGGGCATCCGCCGCTTCTCCCCCGGAACCCAGCAGCATCTGGTAAATCACCAGTTCGTACCAGCCCACCGACAATAGGCCCAGGGCCAGCCAGCGGGTCGGGGGAGTCTGGGTACGTCGCCCCACTTCTAAAATGAGCAGTGCCGCTACCACTACGAGCCAGCCTGTCCAGGCGGTGGCAGTGTAGGCCCGCAGGGCCAGGGTCAACCCTGTGTAGGCCAGGGTAAGCGTATATAGAGAAGACGCGATTTGGGGACGAGAGCGGGCTACCGTTGCCGCCAGCCCCAGGGCGATCGCCCCCAGCCCCAGCGTTGGCACCGCCAGAGAAACCAGAGTGGGGTAGCGCTCTACCAGCAGCCCCGCCACCAGCAGTTCGACCCCCCAGCCCGCCAGGTAGATCGTCAGAGGGCGCAGACTGCCCCAGTAGCGCAGGCCCAGGGCCACCAGGAAGGTAGCCAGAACGGCGACGATCAGTGGGCGGGGTTCTCGCAGGTCTGAGTAATAGAGGGAAATGGCCAGAGTGGAGAGAGCCAGAACGCTGACGGCAAGAATGTGACCCCAGCGATCGCAGGCCACCTGGTACAGAGCCGCCAATGAAGGTGTTTCCGTATCCGACGGGGCCGCCAGAAACCTCCAAACGGCCCACAAAGCCGCCATTAGCCCTACGGTTACCAGGCCCCAAGCGGCCAGGTGGCGTGGAAAGCTCGGTACCCAGTCGGCCAAGCTGCTGTAGACCCAGCCCAGCCCAAAGGCCACCGCCAAAAACGCCACCCCAGGCCGCCGATAGAAGGCGCTATTCATCCCGGTTAGCGCTGTAGCCGTGCTCAGCCCCACCAGCCGAGTCCAGGGCAAGCCCAGGGTGAACGGCAGCGCGATGCCCGTGGTCAGCACGCTGGCCGGATGACGACCAATTAGCGCCAGCACCACCGGAATTACCAGCCCCACCCAGCTCAGCCCAAAGCCAAAGCCATCGTCAATTAGGTATCCCCACAGCAGGGCATAGGTCATGGCCGCCAGCCCCACACCGTAGAGCCAGGCGCTGCTTCCCCACAGCCCCGGCAGCGCTTTACTGAGCAGCAGGGCAGCCGTGGCCAGCGCGACAATCACCACCAGCCAGCGATCGAGCGACAGCGCCGGCCAGTAGTTGCCGATCGCAACCAGAGTACTCACTAGAGCCAGGCCGTAGGTGACAACAATCCGCCAGCGGGCCAGGGGACGGCGCAGGGTAACAACCAGCGCGGTGAGGGTAGAGGCCACCAAATTCACCACGAGTACCGGAGCGCTAAGCAAACTCAGGCCGGTGAGTATGACATTGCTGCCTATAGCAAGGCCGTCGCTAAACCGCCCCAGCTTTGGCTGATCCTGGCGGCGGTACCAGTCGCTCAGAGCCACCATACCCACTACGTAGGGAAACAGCGAAATTCCCAAGAGCGCGTTGAGGCTACTGTTGGGGCCAATCCAACCGACCAGGGGAACCATGATCGCCTGGCGCAGAGCGAGAGGAATCAGTTCCCAACCGACAAAGGCGAGCTGTACGGCGATCGCATAGGCCACCAGCAAATCGCGCCGCTTGCCCAGTTTTCTCAATGCTTGAATTCGCAGGGCCAGCCCTAGAACGCTAATCCCAAAGGCTGGGGCTAGCCAATCGGCGATCGCAATTAGCCAGCCCCACCACAGCAGCCCCCGCCCTAGGGCAATGCCCCAGCGAGAAGTGCGATTCCCGTAGGGATCGCTTCGCGAATCGCCCGCAGATTCTGGAGTTGCAGGCTCCTCTGAATTCTCGGCTGGCTGGGGTTTTGGCCGCAGTCGGCGCTGGCCCAGCCACACCCAGGTCGCCCCGTATAGCCCAAAGGCCAGACCCAGCTGGCCAAACTGGTCAGACATTAACGTGGTTAGCCCCCGCGCTAGCAGCAGGCCTAGGGCAGCGGTGATGGCGATCGTGGGCCAGCGCAAACCAGGAGATGCCTCGCGTCGCCGCTGGTCATAGACTGTAGCGGCGGCACTAGCCAGAACTCCGGCATAGACCGCCAGAATGGGCACCAAACCTAACGCCCAGCCGGTGTGCAGGTAGGCCAGACCCAGGGCATTGGCCTGCTCTAGGGGAGTGCTGCTCTGCTGGCGCAGTACTTGCAGGGCAGCCAGGGTGAGCAGAATGGCGGCGATCGCCCCCACAATCGCGCCCCCGCCCTGCCATACCCCCAGCCCATCTAGCGCCCAAAAATTTAAGGGCACCAGCAGCAGCGTAATCATTTGCAGGGTTTTGGCCGTGAGCTGCAAATTGGGGCGCTGGCGACACCACAGCCCCACCGCCCAAAACACCAGCGTGTAGGCCAGCAGCACCAGGTACTGGCCCACCGCGCCAAAGCGCTCCCACTGGGTGGCCGCCAGCACTGCCGACGACAGCACCACTAAGAACACCCCCAGCCCCAGCAGCCAAATCACGCTCAGCTCGCTGATCAGGCGACCAAGCCACGGGTTTGCGGGGGCAGAAGAGTTGGCCCCAGTCGGCCTGGGGCTGCGATCGCGGCGCGGGGCCGGGTGGGGCGATGGTTGGCGGCGGCGGCGGGCGGCGGGTTGGGCCGAAATGAAATCGGTAATGGGGGCATTTCCAGCGACCACAGATTCTTCAGCCGCTTCGACAAAAGGATTCACTGCATCGGGCACCGCTGCCGGGTCTAGTGCTGGCGGTAGATCACAGCTCAGGTGAGTTTGGCAAAGCTCTCGCACCTGCTGCTCAGGCATCAGCCCCAGTCGCAGCCAGGTATCTAGCCCTTCGAGCAGACCTGGCTGGTCGGGCGATAGATCTAGCTGTAATCGAATCGTGGACTCTCGATCGTCAGCCATAGCGGCCCTAGAGGAAACTTCTAGGATTATGGGTGCTGGTACCCAGGGCAGATTCCTAAGCCCCAAATTCTTAACGTGAAAGGATTACACCGCTAAGGGTCACACCGCTCCTGGCTGCCCAGCAGCCTCGACAACAGCTCCCAAATCGGCCCCTAAATCAGCCCTCGACATCAGCATAAAGCCGCCCCTGTCTACCCAGGGTGGTAGCCAAGGTGTAGACCGCGTAGAGCCACCCCGCCACAAAAAACACCCCCCGGCTGACCACTTTGAGCAGGTTGCCGTCTTTGTTGCAAGGGGGATGCCCCAGCACGTGGCAGTCGAACAGGCGACCGTAGAGCCGCAGATTTTGGCTTAGGGTGAGGTTTTTGAGGGCCAGCAAAAAGTGGTTGTGGTAGAAATTCATTTGGTAGCTGAGCGATCGCGTGGTGATGTCGTGGCAGCCGCCGGTTTCCTCGCCCAGGTGCACCAGGTGGGCCGCCGGGCTATACCAAATAATGTAGCCGGTTGGCCGAATGTGCAGGCAAAAGTCAGACTCTTCGCGCACGGCACTCCCCGAGAAGCGCTCGTCAAACCGCAGCCCGTGCTTATCAAACAGTTCGCGCCGAAACGACATATTGCAGCCCCGCGCCGTCAGCACCTGCTGGGGCTGGGTGGTATGCACTAGGTCAATGTGATACCAGGCAATGCCGGGGTCCATTGCCTGCGGTGGCAAGTAGTCGATTTCGAGATCGTCCTGCTCCGCCAGCTTCATGCGGTCAAACACTCGCCCCGCCACCGCCCCCACTTCAGGCCGCTCTATAAAGGTGCGGGCGTGAGCGTAGAGGTAGCCGGGGGGCAGCACCACATCATCGTCGATAAACAGGACGATATCAGAATGCGATCGCTCGATTCCCCAGTTCCGCGCCGCTGGCAAACTGGCCCAGGGCACCTGGTACCAGGTAATTTCTCCTGCCTCGGCCCAGGCCTTTAGCTGGTGCTGGGTGGCGGGCTGGTGGGTCTGGGTTTGGTCTACCACCACCACCTGATAGGCCGGATAGTCTTGGGCCAAAACGCTGCGCAGGGTATCGCACAGCACCGCCTCTCGCTGGTAGGTGGGGATAATTACAGCAATGGTGGGCCAATCCATAGCACTGGGGGAATTAAGGGCTGACAGCAGTATTCCCACCGAGCAGAGCTGAGGACACCCCCTAGGTGAATAGCACTGAATTAAGGCTGGTGGGCAGTGCCCACCCTACGGTAAATCAAGGCTTTCAGCGATTTACAAGACAACCCCCAGGTGTTTCTGAAGTTAGCGCTTCTTTTCACCGATGAGGCCCGGCTAGTACCGGATGGCTGAAATAAATCAACCATCCTACCCCCCCGGCTCCCTAGCTCCCCGGCAATTAGCACCATTAGCAATAGTCACCCAACTTACACCGTCGAATACTAGGGCAACTCAACCGAGGTCGGTTTGGCAATGTGGGGTAGCCCCCAGCCCAGTTTTTCCCGCAGCACGGTAAAAAACTCTGGCGGCTTGAGGCGAATGAACCGAGCCGGGTAGGGGGCACGGCAGGCGCTAACCTGGTCTTTGGGCATTACATAGCAGCCCGCATTGCCGTCCACAATCAGAACCAGGGGATCGGGGTTGGCAGAGTGAATGGTGACCTGCTCGCGATCGGGGAACACCAGCCCCCGTGAGGCCAGCGAGTGCGGACAAATAGGAATCAGCTGCGTGACCGACACCCCAGGGGTGATCACTGGCCCCCCCGCCGAGAGCGAGTAGGCCGTCGAGCCTGTAGGCGTAGAGACAATAATGCCGTCGGCGGCAATATCGACCGGGGCGTGGTGGCCGATCGCCACCTCAAAGTGGCACATGCTGGTCAGCGGCTCACGATGCAGCACCATTTCATTCAGGCACAGCGCCTCCCAGACCAGGTCATCGTCGTGGGAGAGCTTGACGGCCAGCATTCCCCGCTCTTCGACTTCGTAGTCGCCCGCCAGCACCTGATCCATGGCCTGGGGCAGCTGATTCATGTACGCTTCGGTCAAAAAGCCCATGTGGCCCGTGTTGACCGTTAGCAGCGGTACCCCAATCGGGGCCAGCTGACGAAAGGCCGACAGCACCGTGCCGTCGCCCCCTAGCACCACCGCAAAGCTCATATCTATGTCAAAGTGGGGCGGCACTAGACTGTCGAGAGGGGTATGACAAACAGGGCGCTGGGGCTGAGAATAGCCCAAAATGCCACCCATGCCCGTGGCCAGCCTGACGGTGTACCCCAGGCGTGTCAGCTTTTCCTCCCATTCGAGAGCGGCCTGACGGGCTACAGGCTTAACGTCGTTGTATATAATGCCAACCTTGGGCACAGGCAGGGTCCAACCTTACAATTCGGTGAAGATAGAGTAAACAAAACGTGCCCTACACCCGCTAAGATGCCGAACACGCTGCTGGGGATCGTAGTTTACCTTTTCCCTAGGCTACCGTTTTTTCGTCTAGGGTTGAACAGCCCATGCTTGAATTGCACCGTTAGCCCTACGCATTTAAGGCCTCAGGTCGTATCGTTGCCCACACTATTTGGGGTAGACCACGGCCTACGCTACGGTTATCGTACCTGTAAGAGGCTTACCCGGCCCCGCCACCTGCCCACGTTTTATGGCTTGCTTTTATCACTGTGACCCGTCGCCCGTCTGAAACCACCGCCTACGTTCGCATTACCCACCAGTCGTGGAGCCAGGGCCGCATTGAAGGGGAAGTGCGGGCCAGCACCTACGAGTGGCAGTTTCAATGGCGATTCCGCCAGGGCCAGCTGAGGGTAGAGCCATCGCTAGGGCGGGCGCTAATCTGTGAACCCCTCAGCCGCTTTCTAGAACGCTGCGACTATCAGCTCGAACCCGGCGGCGACTACTCGTTCACGATTCGAGCCAAGCTGTAGGGTCAATGGACGAGGCTCTGACCATTAGCCGTTAGGCCAGAGGGCTTGACGTGAAGGCGGGGGGCTGCGATCGCCAGGGCAAGCCACCTCACCCCCGAGGCGCTGAAACTCGATGGAGATCGTGGCTCTAGTTGAAAATAGGGCGTTGCATAATGAGGGTATGAATTAGAGGTAATCTGCAATGCAATGTCCTGAGTGTGGAGCTACTCATATCCGTAAGAACGGCAAGAAAAAAGGTAAACAAAATCACATCTGCGTCGAATGCGGTCGTCAGTTTATCGATCACTACGATCCGCCCAGAGGCTATTCCGATGACGTTAAGCGCGAATGTCTCAGAATGTATGTCAATCAGTCTGGTTTTCGGTCTATTGAGCGGGTCAAGGGAGTACATCACACCACGGTCATCACCTGGGTCAAAGCCGTGGGTGAGTTGTTACCAGATGCTTACGATCCAGAGACAGTGCCTGACGTTGGAGAACTCGATGAGTTGCAGACCTTCGTCGGCTCAAAAAAACAAAATCTGGATCTGGACAGCCGTAAACCATTTTGAGCCCGGCATTCTGGCGTGGACTATCGGTGACCATAGTGCAACCACCTTTGAATCCGTTTGGGTCGTTGTCAGTCTCTGGCAGTGCTTCTTCTATGTCACCGATGGCTACAAGGTGTATCCCCAGTACATACCGGATGGGGACCAGATCGTCAGCAAGACCTATATGACTCGAGTTGAAGGAGAAAACACCCGACTCAGGGATTATCTCGCTCGATTGGCCCGCAAGACATTGTGTTATTCCAAGTGCGTGAATATGCTGAAACACTCTATTCGTTTGCTACTGCACTACCTCACGTTTGGGGATGTACCCGTCCCAGCCTAGATTCATACCTTTATTCAGCAACGCCAAAAAACCGGGTTTCTGCATCAAGGCAGGTATTTCTTTAGTAGCAGGCTGAGCTTGTCTAGCGTCGCCGCCGGGGCCTTGTCGAGCGGCGTGATGATGGCGTACTTGAGGGCCGAGTGGGCCTCCGACTCGGGTGGGTTGGCGGCAATCCGGTTGACCACTTCACGAATTACCCGCTGGGCGTTGACGGCGTTCTTTTGCAGATTGCCGATCACCATCTCGACAGTAACGCTGTCGTGGTCGGGGTGCCAGCAGTCGTAGTCGGTGACCAGGGCCAGGGTGGCGTAGGCGATTTCGGCCTCGCGGGCCAGCTTGGCCTCGGGCAGGTTGGTCATGCCAATGATGGTTGATCCCCAGCTGCGGTACAGCTCCGACTCGGCCTTGGTCGAGAAGGCTGGGCCTTCCATGCAGACGTAGGTGCCGCCCCGGTGTAGGTCTACCTCGGGTAAATTCAGACTTTCGACCGCGTCGGCCAGCACCGCTGCCAGGGCAGTGCAAACCGGGTCGCCAAAGGTAATGTGGGCCACCAGCCCCTCGCCAAAGAAGGTGGAAATGCGGTTGCGGGTGCGATCGATAAACTGGTCGGGTACCACCATATCCAGCGGCTTGGCGGCCTCTTTGAGCGAGCCTACGGCAGAGGCGGAGATTAAGTACTCCACTCCGAGCGATTTCATGGCGTAAATGTTGGCCCGAAAGGGTAGCTCGGTGGGCATCAGGGTGTGGCCGCGCCCGTGGCGAGCCAAAAAGGCGACGCGAATGCCGTCTAGGGTACCAAGAATAATGGCATCGGAGGGTGCGCCAAAGGGGGTATCAATGCGAATTTCTTTAATGTCGGTGAGGGCTTCCATTTGGTAGAGGCCGCTGCCGCCGATGATGCCAATCTGTGCCTGTGCCGCCATGGTGGTTACTGTCGAGAGCTGGACTGCCCTATCATAGCCAACAGTTCTACGGGCGAACCCAGGAGCTTGAGCAGGTGCGCCGCCAGTTTGCCAAACCAATTTTTTTCGGCCTCGGGGCCGGAGCCAAAATCGCTAAAGCTAACCAGATCGGCAATGGGGTGATTCTCAACGGCGATCGCACTCACAAACTCAGTTGCCTGCGTCGGCCAGGCCGCATCCCTAAGCATCGCGCCAGCAAGGTCGCTCCCGATCGCGGCGCACCGACGATAAAAATGGGCGATTGAGACACAGTCATCGCTGATCTACTGCTGCTGAGAATGCTTTAAAGCCGCGATCAGGGCTTTTTCATCGTTGCTGAGGTCAAACTCGCCGGTAGCCTCTGCCGCCTCGCGCCAGACCTCCAGCAGCCAGCCTTCTTCGTAGGCCTGGGGCACGGTGGGGTGTACGTAGAACTTGCGGCAGGTAGCAACCCGGTTGCCCAGGTGCTGAGCTGCCCCTTTTATGGCTTCGCGAATGTTGGCCTGGGCGTTGGTCGCCGAGGTCGGTGCTCCCAGGTCGCTGAGAATTTGGGCGGTGCGGGCGGTACCGGCCCAGGTGCGAAAGTCTTTAGAGGTAAAGTCTTCGCCGGTAATGGTTTGCAAATACTCGTTGACATCGGTAGAGTCGATAGCCCGCCGCTCACCGTCGTCATCGACATATTGAAACAGCTGCTGACCGGGGAGTTCCTGGCAGCGTTTGACGGCGCGGGCCAGGCGGCGATCGCTCAGCTCAATCTCGTGCTCTACCCCGCTTTTGCCGACAAAGTGAAAGCGAATGGTGGTCGCCCCCACATCCACATGGCGCTCTTGCAGGGTGGTCAAGCCAAAGGACTGGTTTTGCTGGCGATACTCATCGTTGCCCACCCGTATGACGGTGGCCTCAAGCAGCCGCACCACGATCGCCAGCAGCTTTTCGCGCGATAGGGTGCGCTGGCGCAGGTGGCGATCGGTGACCTCGCGAATTAGCGGGCGAGCATAGCCAAAGGGAATCAGCCGGTCAAACTTGGTCCGGTTACGCACCTTGCGCCAGTCGGGATGGTAGCGGTAGACCTTGCGACCTTTGGCGTCGCGTCCGGTGGCCAGCAGATGACCATTGGGAACGGGGCAAATCCATACCTCTTCCCAAGCGGGGGGGATGGCCAGCGCCTTCAGCCGTTCTAGCTCGTCGGGGTCGGAGATGCGATCGCCCGCCCGATCCAAATACATAAACCCTCGCCCACATCGCCGCCGCCCCAGACCAGGGCGATCGTCGCTGACGTAGCGTAACCCCGCCGACTTGGCTGCCTGGGCCGGTTCTTCTACTGTTACCGAAGGCAGTGTCAACTTGGACTCTAGATTATCTAAAAGCTGATGCGAAACGCTAACCATAGTTCTTGGGCTGGGCAAACCAGACCTCGCCCACCAGCGGCGAAGATGCAGGTCTAGCAGTGTTTTTAGTTTAGAGTCGGGGCGAGAGCGGTTAGATCTAGCCTGAGTATGGTTTTAAGGGAAGATAATCCCCCTAAAGACTGCACCACAGATTGCACCACAAAGCCGGATTGTGCTGCGATCGCGCCTCTCTGGCTAAAATTGGTGTACCTGGCCCCCCTTCGCCCTTGCGCATGTCTCTGTCTGCCGACCAGCGCCGCCAGCTCATTTAGTGGATTGCCGTCTTACCCCAGGCGCAGTTTGATGGCCTCGGGCGTTGCTGATTCAGGGTATGAACCAAATCCTGCAAGTACTGAGTACTCGTTCAAAATTTTGAAAGATCATACTGCTATTCAGCAACGCCGATAAATTAGGCAATGGCCGTAACCCACGGAAGAGGATTTCGCTACGTCGGCAGCGAGGCTGGAGTCACCAGCGGCGAGGCTGGAGTCGCCAGCACTCAGGCGATCGCAAGCTAAACACATCTTAATGAACACCACTCACCGGCTGCCTTCTACCACCGCTGGATATTTGAGGGGGATGGTTTGGGGGTGGGTGAATGAGTGGAGTGGTGGGCATTGCCCTGGGTTGGGTTGGGCTATACTCGTGCGTGATGAGTGAAGACCGCTATCGTTATTCATAATAAAGATTAAGCAAAAGATCTTTGGTCGATCTTGGCCTTACCAATGATATATCTTCTCTTCCTACTAGCAATTGTATTAATCACCACTAATGCACTAGCGCTGAAGCTGCTTCAGCGCCAAAGACTGGAAACTTCCGTAGCGCAAAGACAACTAAACGCAGCCAACACGACGATCAGAGGGCTTGCGTCAACGCGCAAAACCCTTGTCGAAAGTAATGAACAGGTCATGCAACTGCAGGCCAAAATAAAAACCCTAAACAATCAGCTCGACCAATTGCACGCAGTAAATCAGGAAACGGCGGAGCAACTCAAAACCCGCCAACAAAAGGCCGCTCAAAGGCGTGATCAGCTTGAGCAAATGCGCGAGGCTGTCACCAAGCGTGATGCGTCACTCAGAGATCTGAATGAGCAGGTCGAAAATTTACGAGGTGAGCTGTATCAGCTGCGGCTGGCAAACCAGAACGAAAGGCAATCTGCCAACCATCTCTATAATGAGATTGAAAGAGAGATAGAGAATGAAGCTAAGCAATACAAGGCGAAAATTGAGGAGTTAGAAAACACTATTTCTTTATTCCAGGAAATTCAAAGAAAACAAATAGTAATAGCTGTAGAAAACCAAGATAATTTCATAAATTTAACAACTCTAGAGCGCGACCTGTATTCAGAAGAGATTAAAAGTATAGTAGTGGAAGTCCTCAAAAACTCACTCCTTAACGTACATAGTGGCAGCAGAACCCAGCACGTAATTACTGATGTTGTTAACAACAATTCCTCCGGCTCCTTACGAGAGGACATTAAAGCAGATATCAATAGTCTGTTTAGAGACTATACAAGTATGAATTCGAAAATGAAGCAGGCTCTAAAGAGGCTGGGGTTTGAGCTGGTGGCTGACAATAGTCACTACAAGTTTGTCTTTTGTCAGGATGATCGCTATACCGTTTTTTTCTCAAAAACGCCTAGTGACCGACGAGCTGGGCGAAACATTGCAAAGGATATTTGCCATGTGATTCTGTAGTTTTGGAGAATCAGCATGGCAGAGGCTAGAATTTCCCTGGGCTTTCGCAGGTCGCGCTCCGCTTGACCCACGCTACTGAAAATGAGGCTGTTTCGTGAGCTACGCCCGTCACGCGAGCGATCGCATCCCAAGCAAGCAACGATCGCCCCACCAACCACCAGCAGACTGCGAAAGGCCAACCCCCCAAATTTAGCCATACACAGCCCCATCCTTCCGTGAGGTGAAGGACGACGGAACGTCCTTCTCGACGGGGTCTGGGGGCAATCGAAACGCCCCCAGAAGCAGATCTGGCTTTATCCCCCAATCGCTGCCGCACCCAATTCAGGGCGAGAACCCTAGACCTTGCACTGGGCAAACCACCGTTTGCCCCTACCGGGAATTCTCCACCCAGAGAATCGACTTCACCGGGCGCTGCACCAGCTCCCCAGCGCTATTCAACCGACCGTAATGGGTCGTGCCCTGGTACATCAGCGTTGAAGAACTGCCGCCGTCGAGGTTGAGGGCCTGCACCACACCGCGATCGCCCATTACCTCCGCCATCTCCGCCATCGTCATGCCGCTGGGCGACACCCCCTGTACCTGCGCCGCCATCGCCAGCACCACGCTGCCATCCGCCTTCAGCCCCACCGCCGATCGCGCATTGGGCGACTGACTGCCCAGGGCATTGCGGTTGGTAGTGCGATCGACAAAGCCCTCTTCCACCGACGTATCCTGCGGCAGCAGCTGCGGCCCCGCACCCACCGCATCCACCAGGGTACAGCCCGTCGGAACGGGTTTCAGGTGAAAGTCGATGTCGTAGCTGGGAGTGCCGCCGCAGTCGTAGCGGCGAAACTCCGAACGGTTGAGGATTTGATCCATATAGCTGGCTAGGTCTGGATTGCCTACTAAGCGATCGTTTTGGCTAGGGTCGGCTATTAACGCACCCTCCTTTACCACGTAGGAGGTGGTGAGGCCATTATTGGGGTCAAAAAAGCCTGCATTAATCGCCGCTGCCACGCACCCTTCCTGTTCACACACCCGGGACGCAATTTGGTCAACTTGGGCTAACTCATCCACGACAGCAACCCGCACCGGATAGCGCACCGGGTCAGGAATAGTTACGACATGCACCGTAGCCGCAGGCAGGCTGACAGTTTCGTAAACCGGAGGTGCAGCCGGTGTCTCGGTCATAACCCCAGCATCGTCCAACGCTGGGTCACCCTGATTGGGAACAGGGGCACATGCGAACAGCCCAAGCGCAATGACTAGGCTAGTGGCGATAGGGTGCTGAAGGAGAGAACGCATAGAGCCAACAACAGATTGCGCTCAGCAGTATAGCGGCTTTATCAATGGATTTCGCTGCGGGACATCTAGCTGGCGCATGGGCATACTGGAACCAGTTTTGGTTGCGAAGAATGGCAGTCCCAACGGTGACAACCGATGCGGCGCAGCCGAAGGTGTATCCCTCGGTGACGGTAATTGTGCCGATCTACAACGGTGAGGCTGACTTGCCCGAGCTGGTGGAGCGCCTGCTGAGTCAGGAGTATCCCACCGGGCAGGTGGACTATGTGCTGGTGGATAATGGCAGCTGCGATCGCACCCCCGACTTGCTCCAAGCCGCCACCGCTACCGCCGCATCCCAGGGAATCCGTCTCCGCGCCTTCACCTACAGCACCATCCAAAGCTCCTACGCCGCCCGCAACGCTGGCATCGCCGCCGCCACCGGGGAAATTTTGGCCTTCACCGACGCCGACTGTCACCCCGAGCCGGGCTGGCTCGCGGCCCTGGTGCAACCCTTTAGTGATTACTCGGTGGGACTGGTCGCGGGAGAGATCAAAGCCTTGCCCAGCCAAAACTGGCTAGAGCGCTACGCCGATCGCCAGGGCACCCTCTCTCAACACAACACCCTTAGCCATTCGTTTCTGCCCTACGGCCAGACGGCAAACCTGGCGGTGCGGGCCGAGGTACTGGGTACAGTTGGGTACTTTCGTCCCCACCTGACCACAGGCGGGGACGCCGACCTGTGCTGGCGTATTCAGCAAGTAACCGACTGGCAACTCGTCCACGCTGCCGATGCCGTGGTCTACCACCGCCACCGCGATAGTTTGAAGAGCCTAAAAAGCCAGTGGTATCGCTACGGCTGCTCTAACCGCTACCTGCATGAGCTACACGGGGTCGAACTGATGCGATCGCTCACTGCCCGAGAAACCCGCTATCGACTGCTGCGCTGGGGGCTAAAGGAACTGCCCCAGGCTACCGTCAAGCTGCTGACCGGACGCGATACCGTCCTTGATATAGCCATTACACCACTAGATCTGTGGTGCGCCCACGCCCGCAGCCAGGGACAGGCCCAGGCCCAACTCCCTGAGAATGCTCGCACCATCGCCCATCTGGGAGAACAGGTCTAATGCGAATCCTGATGATTTCGGCTACGTTTCCCTACCCGCCGACGCTGGGAGGCACCCAGATTCGCACCTTTTATCTGCTCAAGCACCTGGGGCAGCGGCATGAAGTAACGCTGGTGACGCAGCGATCGCCCGAGGTCACCGACAACGATGTCGCCACCCTCGCCGCCTACGTCACCAAGCTAGTCTGCTTTCCCCGGCCCACCGCCGCCGCCCTGCAGCCGGGCCTATCCGGCAAAGTCAGCCGCTTTACCCACTTTCTCGCCACGGGCACGCCCCCCAGCACCACCTACCTGCACGCCCCCGCTATGCAGCAGTGGATTGACGAGTGGGTCGAGGGCGGCTACTGCGACGCTATTACCTGCGAACACAGCGTCAATGAGGTGTTTGTGCGGCCTAGCTATCGAAAGCAAGTGCAGAACGTGGTGGTGGATATTCACAGCTCGCTCTACGGCACTCTGGTCAATCAGTTACAGACCGGGACGGCGGAGAAGCCACTGCGCGATCGCCTCAACCTGCCCCTGCTGCGCCGCTACGAACGCCGCTACGCCCAAAAATTCACCGACCTAGTAATCACCACTGAAGAAGACCGTCAGTTCTTTGCGCCGATCGCCGGAGCCACCCCCCTCCACGTAGTGCCCAACGGCGTCGATTTGGTGCAGTTTCCCTACCGCAGCACCGACCCCGGCGGCCATAGCCTGATCTTCGTCGGCGCAATGGACTACATCGCCAATGTGGACACCGCAAAATTTCTGGCCCAGGCCATTCTGCCACAACTGCGCCTGCGCTACCCCGCTGCCACCCTCTACCTGGTGGGCAACAAACCGACGGCAGAGGTTCAGGCGTTGGGGAATTTACCGGGCGTAGTCGTCACTGGACGAGTGCCCTCGGTGGCCGAGTACCTGCACCGGGCTACGGTGTGCGTGGTACCGATGCGAATTGGCTTTGGCATCAAAAACAAGACCCTGGAGGCGATGGCAGCGGGGGTGCCGGTGGTAGCCAGCGATCGCGGTCTGGAAGGTTTAGCAGTGGACCAGCCCCAGCGGGCGTTGCGAGCGAATACGGTGGAGGAGTATGTGGCGGCGATCGGCCAGCTCTTTGACCAACCCGACCTGCGCGCCACCCTCTCGGCACGGGGTCGTGAGTTAATTGAAACCACCTTCACCTGGGAGCAGGCTGGCTTTGCCTACGAAGCTGTGCTGCGCTCGTAACAGGCTAGTGTAGAGAATCATTCTGTAGGGTAGCCTGAACTCAGCCCTATTTCTCAGCGCGATAAGATAAATCAGTAATGGTGCAACCAATTGCGTGACCCGAGTATATTTAGACACCAGTGCCTACAATCGTCCTTTTGACGATCAGGCCCAGCCCAAGATATTTCTCGAATCACAAGCTGTCATCATCATTTTGCAAATGATTGAGGCAGGCGACATTGAGTTAGTTAGCTCTTCAGTTTTAGAGTATGAGAACAGTCGCAACCCTTTCCCCATAAAACAAGAGGCCATGAGGCGATATCTTCAGCTAGCCAGATGGCAACAGGGTGTCAATGAATCCATTCGCCAGAGAGCTAAGCAATTAGAAGAAAGTGGGTTGAAAACAGTTGATGCGTTGCATGTTGCCTGTGCTGAAGTACTAGAGAGCGAATACTTTATAACCTGCGACAAGCGACTGATCAACCGATGCTCAGAACTCGCAATGAAAGTTGTTAATCCAGTTGATTTTGTATTGGAGATCAGTGGCGATGATCGAGGTTAAGAGTGAGCAGCAAGTCCTACATGAAGGTTTTCAAATTCTGCTCTCTAATATGGAACCATCGGAGGTTGCTCGTTTTTGGGCAGCATGTAATGTTGGTAGAGGCGACTACTTGAAGCTTAAGGACGAGCTTTTTGCCCAAGAATCTGTAGACAGTCTTTACTCTAAGATCCTGGAATTTCAGGCAACGCGGCATTCAGACTAAATGCTGCCGATCGCTCCACTGCTTGAATATTCATTTCCTGCTTCATATCAATAGCTCAACATCGATAGCTCAACCATGGTGACCCAAAAACTAGACCAGCTCAAAGCCCTATTCGCCGCGATGGATCGGGCGCTGATTGCCTACTCGGGCGGCATTGACAGCACCTTGGTGGCCAAGGTCGCCTACGACGTGCTGGGCGATCGCGCCCTGGCTGTCACCGCCAACTCCCCCTCGCTCATGCCCGCTGACCTTGAAGAAGCCCAGGTGCAGGCGGCGGCGATCGGCATTGCCCACGAAATGGTTGCCACCCATGAGTTGGATAACCCCAACTACGCCTCTAACCCGGTTAACCGCTGCTATTTCTGCAAGAGCGAGCTGCACGACACCCTCAAGCCCCTGGCCCTGGGGCGGGGCTACCCCTATGTAGTTGATGGCGTCAACGCCGACGACCTGGGTGACTACCGGCCCGGCATTCAGGCGGCCCAGGAGCGCGGGGCGCGGTCGCCCCTGGCCGAGGTCGGCATTACTAAATTTGAGGTGCGCGAGATCTCGCGCCTAGTGGGTCTGCCCTGGTGGGATAAACCGGCCCAGCCCTGCCTCAGCTCGCGCTTTCCCTACGGCGAAGACATTACGCTAGAAAAGCTGCGGCGGGTGGGCCAGGCTGAGCTGTACCTGCGGCATCTGGGGCTCAGGCAGCTCAGGGTGCGATCGCAGGCCGACACCGCCCGAATCGAAATTCCGGCAGAAAATATTAAGGATTTTGTCGCCGCCACTGACCTCGAAGCCCTGGTAAAGGCGCTGCAAGACTACGGTTTCACCTACGTCACCCTCGATCTGGAGGGCTTTCGCAGCGGTAAGCTAAACCAGGAGCTACCTGCTGCCCTTGTTAGCCCCTGAGAACGCTCCAGGAGAACGCCCCAGCCATGACCTATCTGCTTGCCGGTGACATTGGCGGCACCAAAACCATTCTGCGCTTGGTCAAAGTCAGCGAACCCAAACCCTCAGGCCGCCCCCTGATCAAGACCGAGTTTGAGCGCACCTACTCTAGCCAGGCCTACCCCGACCTGGTGCCGATGGTCAAAGAGTTTTTACACCAGGCCGCCATCGATGGCGGCCATGCCTACGACCCAGATCGGGCCTGTTTTGCGATCGCCGGACCCGTGGTCAACAACACCTCCAGCCTCACCAACCTGGCCTGGTCGCTGGAGGGCGATCGCCTACAGGCCGAGCTAGACCTGCACCGGGTTGAACTGATCAACGACTTCGAGGCCGTGGGCTACGGCGTGTTTGGCCTCGCCCCCGACGATATTCACACCCTGCAGGAGGGGGAACCCGACGGCAACGCCCCGGTGGCCATTATTGGCGCGGGCACTGGGCTGGGGCAGGGGTTTGCCCTGACCAGCAGCGGGCAACCCCTGGTGTTTCCCTCCGAGGGGGGGCACGTCGATTTTGCTCCCCGCTCCGAGCTGGAGTTTCAGCTCATGCGCTACCTGATCGACAAGCACCAGATCTCGCGCGTGTCGGTCGAGCGAGTGGTGTCGGGGCAGGGCATTGTAGCGATTTATCAGTTTTTGCGCGATCGCGAGTTTGCCACCGAAACCCCAGAGATTGCCGAAGCCATTGCCAGCTGGGAACGCCAAACCGGCCTCTCGACTAAAACCATCGATCCCGCTGCGGTGATTTCTCTAGCTGCCGCCGAGGGCCGCGATCGCCTCTGCCAAAAAACCATGGAAATCTTTGTCTCAGCCTACGGAGCCGAGGCGGGCAACCTGGCCCTCAAGCTGCTGCCCTACGGCGGACTCTACGTGGCTGGGGGCATCGCCGCCAAAAACCTCACCCTGATGGTTTCAGGCACCTTCTTCGACGCCTTTAGCCACAAGGGCCGGGTTAGCCCCCTGCTCGACCGGGTGCCTGTGTATATCGTGCTCAACCCCCAGGTGGGGCTAATTGGCGCTGCGCTGAAAGCCGCCGCACCCTAGAACCGAATTGCGCTGACCAGGCAGCATCTACCCTCGAGGCGATAAAATCAAGCATGCAGTACACCCGTTTGTGAGGTATGGCAGGTCATAGCAAGTGGGCTAATATCAAGCGCCAAAAAGCCCGTGTAGACGCGGTTAAGGGCAAAACCTTCGCCAAAATGTCGAGGGAAATTATTGTATCGGCGCGCCAGGGCGGCGATCCGGCGGGCAACTTTCAGCTGCGCACGGCCATCGATAAGGCCAAGGCGGCGGGGGTGCCCAATGACAATATTGACCGCGCGATCGCCAAAGGGTCGGGCAACCTGGGGGCCGATGACAATTTTGAGGCTATCCGCTACGAGGGCTATGGCCCCGGCGGCATCGCCATTTTGATCGAGGCGCTCACCGACAACCGCAACCGCACCGCCGCCGACCTGCGCGCCGCCTTCAGCAAGAGCAGCGGCAACCTGGGCGAGACCGGCTGCGTCGGCTGGATGTTTGAGCAAAAGGGCGTGGTCACCATTGTTGAACCCGGTGACGAAGAGGCCCTGCTCGAAGCCGCCATGGAGGGCGGGGCCGAAACCTACGACCTCACCACCCTCCTCAACAACCGCGATGAAGAAATTCCCGGAGCCGAAGTCTTCTCCGCTCCTGCTGATTTAGAACTGCTCGACACGGCCCTTAAAGCTCATGGCTACACCGTCCAGCAGGTCGAACTGCGCTGGATACCTAGCAATACCATTATGGTCGATGACCCCGACCAGGCTCGCCTGCTGATTAAGCTGATGGATGCCCTGGAGGATTTGGACGACGTCCAGTCGGTCACCGCCAACTTTGATATGGCGGAGGATTTGATGGAGGCGATCGCAGCCTAGCCCCAGCACATCAAAGCGCAATGACCCAATTGCTATCCCTTTCCCTGGCACGGTCTGTGAACACTCTACTGCCGGAGGCTGTGGCGCAGTTTTAGGTTGGCGACTACCATACCCACCTGCTCCGCCAGCGTACGCGCCAGCTGCTGCTTGGCCTCTGACAATACCTGGGGATTGTCGGTGCTGAGGTAAAACAATCCTAAGGTTTCGCCCTGGGCCACCATGGGAATACATAGAGATGCCGCGATCGCAGTATCGACCGGAATATGGTGACAGCGCGGGTGCTCGACCCCGTTCATCCGGTGGACTCGGCCCCGACGCAGCCCCCAGCACTCTGGCAGCAAAAAATCAGGCTCAGACGTTAGATCTTCTCCCCAGTGAGCAACGTTTTCCAACTGGTCAGGCGCGGTTCTGAGGATAAAAATACCCCCTGAGCATTTCGGAAATAGGGGCACGATCAGGCTCGCGATCGTCGTGCAGGCTTCCTCAACGGTTAAGCAGGCCTGCAAAAATTCGCCAATTTCGCTCAGCAGCTTCATTTCGGCATTGCGCTGTTTGAGTTCATCCAGGGTGTCGAGCTGCATGACTAAAAGCTCCTGCTGCGCAATCCGGGCCAAGTCGATCAACAGCTGCTGATCTTCGTCGGTAAACACGCGGGGCACCCGATCAATAACGCAGAGCGTGCCCAGGTTGCTGCCATTGCCGGTAGTCAGCGGTGCCCCGGCATAAAAGCGAATTCTGGGGCCATCGGTGACTAAGGGATTGTCGCGAAAGCGCTCGTCGAGCAGGGCATCTGTGACGACAAAGGGCGAGTCACCTAAAATGGCGTGACCGCAGAATGAGATATCGCGCGGGGTTTCGGCAGCATCTAGCCCCTGGCTTGACTTAAACCACTGACGTTCGGCATCGATTAAACTCACCAGCGTAATCGGCACGCCAAACAGCCGCTGGGCAATCCGCGTAATGCGGTCAAACCGTTCCTCTGGCTTGGTGTCTAGAATGTGGAGCGATCGCAGGGTGTTGAGCCGAGTCTCTTCGTTGACTGGATAGGAAGGCGTTTGCATGATTGAATACACAAAAAATGACTTATAGAGCCACGAGCACTTGGTTACGGCCCGCTCCCTTAGCGCGATAGAGAGCGGTGTCTGCGGCTTTGATCAGGGTTGAGCCAGTGCTGCCATGCTGGGGAAAACAGGCCACCCCAAGCGACGCGCTGAGGCCTTCCTGGCTGGCTTGGGGCACCCGCAGCTGACCAATAGCGACGCGAATCTCTTCGGCCCGAGCGGCGGCTTCTGCCAGACTAGCCTCCGGCAAAATTAGGATCATTTCTTCGCCCCCATAGCGACAGGCGATATCAGACGATCGCACCTTTGTTTGGAGCAACGCGCCGACCAGTTTCAGCACAGAGTCACCCGTATCGTGCCCAAAGGTGTCGTTGAACCGCTTGAAATGATCGATGTCGATCATAATCACGCCGATGGGGTGCTCTTTGCGTTGGGCGCGTACAATCTCTTGGGTTAACGACTCTTCGAGGAAGCGGCGGTTGTATAACCCGGTCAAGGGGTCGCGAATGCTCTGATTTTTGAGGGTTTCGTGCAGCCTGAGGTTGGCGATCGCCATGCCCACCTGCTCAGCCAGGGTGCGGGCCAGCTGCTGCTTGGCCTCCAGAATCGTCTCTGGGTCTTCGGTGCTGAGGTAAAACAGCCCCAGGGTCTCACCCTGGGCGATCATGGGAATGCAGAGAGTGGCCGCCGTGGCCCCATGGTCTGAAAGGTGGCTACAGCGCAGGCTGATGCGATCTTTCCCCACCCAGTGCATGCGCCCCCGCCGCAGCCCCCAACAGCTGTGGGGCTCAAAGTCGGGGCTAGAGTGACGCTGCGATCCCCAAGCGGCAACCTGCTCCAGACGATTGCGCGATGCTCTCGTGATAAAAATGCCGCCTGAGCAGTGGGGAAAGAGGGGTTCGATCAGGTTGACAATGGTGTTGCAGGCTTCTTCGACCGTCGAGCAGGCCTGGAGAAAATCGCTGATTTCGCTCAAGACCATCATTTCGCCGTGGCGTTGGTCCAGCTCGCCAATGCGATCGTTGAGCTGCTGGTTGGTTTGCTGAAGCGTAATTTCCGATTGCTTAACCGCAGTGATGTCGCGGAATGTAACGGCGAAGCCATCGCCTAACTTGACGGCAATATTTTCGAACCAGCAGTCAATGCCGTCGTGGTTGTAATAAAACTGGCGCTGAATCGGCTCACCCGACTCCACCACCTGTACATAGAGATCAAATAGTCCATCGTCCCGATTTCCGGGCAGTTCGTCTAGCATCCGTTTGCCGATGATATCGCCTGCCTGCCTGCCAATGATCTCGCAGGAGGTCGGGTTGCTCAGCAGCCATTCAAAGTCAACAATGGTGCCTTGGTCATCGCGCACCGATCGAAAGGCCATAATGCCATCGAGGGAGCTGTTCAAAATGCCGCTTAGCTGCATTTCTGAGGTTTTAAGCGCCGTTTGAATATTCACGGTTTGGGTGATATCGACATGGCTGCCCACCATCCGCACCACGTTGCCTTGCTCATCTTTGAGGTGAATGGCGCGCGACAGAATATGGACAACAGAACCATTTTTATGATTGAAGCGCTGGGTGGCCGTAAAGTCCTGGGCCTGACCGCTTTTATAGTCGTCAATGAGCTGCAAAGTCTTCGTGAGATCGTCTTCAAAAATGACCGACTTCCACATCTCTGGGCTGTTTTCTAGCTCGTGGTCGGCATAGCCCAGCATCGCTTTCCACTGGGGTGAGAAGTAGATCTCCCCGGTGATCAGATCCCAATCCCAAAAGCCTTCTGAGGAGGCTTCAAGCACTAGCTCTAGCTGATCTTTAGCCGATGTGAGGCCGAGTTCAGACTGCTTGCGTTCGGCCTCGCCGCGTTTGCGATCGCTAATATCGCGCACCACCACCAGCACCTCATCCTCCGAGAGCGGCGCAATCCGGGCTTCTTCGTAATAGGTCTGGCCATCGGCGGTAAATTTATACTCCTGCTGCTGGCTTTGCCCAGTCCTGAGGGCCTGCTGGGCGAGATGAACGCGCTCCTGGGCGATCGCCTCGGGCAGCAAATCGGTAATCCACCGGCCTTCTCCGGTGTCATCGATGTCGAGCACATGCACAGCCCCCTGATTCACCACCTGTACTTGCAGGCCGTCCTGGCGCATGCGCACTAAAAAATCAGGAACAGCCGTAATTAAAGCGCGGGTAGTGGCCTCGCTTTTATAGAGCGCCGATTCAGTTTGCTTACGCTCAGTGATGTCGCGCACCATCAACAAACATTCGTCGTCTCCACAGGCCGAAACCCGAATTTCTTCGTAGTAGGTCTGCCCTTGTTTTAGAATTTCCTGCTCCCAAATTTGCACGTCTCCAGTAGCTAAGGCTTGCTCAATACCCTGCAACTGCTTTTGCAACAAATCCGGCGAGAGGATCTCGGAAAGGTGGTGATAAATGGGCAGAAATAGCCCTGTCTGGGGGTCGCTGGGGGGCAGAAAATTGCAGCAAGTGCCGTCGCGCTTAACCCGCAAAATTAGATCGGGAATGGCCACCAGAAGGGCGTGGCTTGTTCTCTGGCTCTGGCGCAGTTCTGCCTCGGCCTGTTTGCGATCGCTAATATCGGTGTGGATGCCGATCATCCGCAGGGGCTTGCCATCGGCGGCCCGTTCGATCACCTTGCCGCGATCTAAAATCCACTTGTAGCTGCCGTCCTTACAGCGCATTCGGTATTCGCTTCGGCAAATGTCGGTCTCACCGCTAAAGTGCCTTTCGATGTCGGCATAGCACTGGGCTTTGTCCTCCGGGTGTACCCGGCTGTCCCAAATGTCTAAGCTGCTGCCGATTTCATCGTCGGCATGCCCAAGCATGGCTTTCCACTGGTGGGTTACAAACAGCTGATTAGTCTGGATATCCCAGTCCCAGACGCCATCTCCAGCCCCTTCCAGCGCAAACTGCCAGCGCGCCTCACTTTCTTTGAGGGCCGATTCTGCCTGATTGCGTTCGGCTTCGAGGCGCTCGCGATCGCGGCGCGCAGCCTGCTGCTGGCGGATATCGCGGGCTATTTTTGACGTCCCAACCACCCGGCCGGTTTGATCGCGAATCGGAGAAAGGGTGAGGGCCACATCGACCAAACCGCCATCTTTGTGCAGCCGCTGGGTTTCGTAGGTTTCCACTCGCTCCCCCCGGTAGATGCGTTTTACCATCGCCGCTGCTTCTGCCTGAAGCTCTGGGGGAATGATTTTGGCCACATTCTGGCCGATCATCTCTGAGGCGGTGTAGCCAAATAACCGCTCTGCAGCCTGGTTCCAGCTGGTGATAATGCCGTCGGGGGTTTTGCTGGTCATCGCGACTTCCGAAGATTCGATGATCGCAGCTAGCTGAAACCGCTCGTCGCTACCCTGGCGCAGGGCCGACCTCATCTGCTGGCCCTCGCCCTCCTGGGCCGTCAGCTGTCGATTCGCCTGCTCTAGGGCCTGGGTACGGGCGGCCACCTGATCTGCGAGTTCGGCCTTATCTGCCCGCAGCTGCGCCACTAGCTCGGCCTGGTGGACGGCCATGCCGATGTGCAGCGCAATTTGCTGTAGCCCGTCAATCTCTTCGCTGGGCCAGGGGCGGGGGGCCGCGCAGCTGTGGGCAATCAGCAACCCCCACAGCCGCGATTCGCCCATGACTGGAACGATTAAGCTAGCTTTGACCGCAAAACTGGCCAGAACGTCGGCATCGCTGGGGTGAATGTCGGCGGTGGCCACATCGGCGATCGCGTGTACTGAGCTCTCCCGGTAGGGTTTCGACCAGTAAGGCTCAAAGCAGCGGTCGTCCACCCCCTGGTTGAGTAGCGACCACTGTGGGTCGGAGAATGCTTCTGCGGCCACACGACCGCCACCGCCAGAGTCAAACGCGGGGTCAAACTGGTAAATCAGCACGCGATCGCAGTGCAAGAGCTGCTGCACCGCCTCGACGGCGACGGGCAAGATGTCCTCTAGATCTAAGGATTGGCGGATCCGTAGGGCGATCGTTGCCACCAGATGCTCCCACTCCAAATTCGACGGCAGCACACTATCACTAGGCTCACGCATCGCGATCGCGTCCTTTTTTCGTTTGTTCGACATCCTGAACCACTCCCAAGTTCAGCTCACTCATCAAACCGCCTACACCTCAACAAAGCGGCCTGACAGCAGTTCTATTAATCCCTGTTTGCGCCTCGGCCTTCTTACTAAATTGGCAAAGCTTAACGTCCATCTAGTCCATTACTGGTCAATCTAAAAGTGTTGGACATCACCCCATAGATCAACAGCCGTCGATTTCGGGGAACGAACCCCATTGGCAAAAAACTCGATCAAAGAAAAATCGGCCCTTTCGGGGATCACAGCTTCTATCTACCCCTGGGGCCGTCTGTCGAAACCCTAAAAACCCTCTAAATTAGGAGAGATAGGGAATCATAACGAGAAGGCGAGGACACCTACATGCGGGTATTGTTATTGACCGGCAAAGGCGGCGTCGGCAAAACCTCCGTCGCTGCTGCCACGGGGCTGCGCTGCGCCGAACTGGGCTATAAAACCCTGGTGCTCAGCACCGACCCGGCCCACTCCCTGGCTGACAGCTTTGATATGGAACTAGGCCACGACCCTCGCCTAGTGCAGCCCAACCTGTGGGGCGCAGAACTCGACGCCCTAATGGAGCTAGAGGGCAACTGGGGCGCGGTGAAGCGCTACATTACCGACGTTCTCCAGGCCCGTGGTCTGGAGGGCATTGAGGCCGAAGAACTGGCCATCCTGCCCGGCATGGACGAGATCTTTAGCCTGGTACGCATGAAGCGCCACTACGACGAAGGCGAGTACGACGTGCTGATTATCGACTCGGCCCCCACCGGCACCGCCCTGCGGCTGCTCAGCCTGCCGGAGGTGGCGGGCTGGTACATGCGCAAGCTCTACAAACCTTTCCAGGCGGTCTCTGAGGCGCTGCGGCCCCTGGTGCAGCCCTTCTTTCGCCCGGTGGCGGGCTTTAACCTGCCCACCAAAGAAGTGATGGATGCCCCCTACGAGTTCTACGAGCAGCTGATCGAGCTAGAAAAAGTGCTCACCGACGCCGGTACGACCTCGGTGCGGCTGGTCACCAACCCCGAAAAAATGGTGATTAAAGAATCGCTGCGCGCCCACGCCTACCTAAGTCTCTACAACGTCGGTACCGACCTGGTGATCGCCAACCGAATTATTCCTGACGAAGTACAAGACCCTTTCTTTCAGCGGATGAAAGAAAAGCAGCAGCAGTATAAACACGAAATTCACGAGAACTTTCACCCGCTGCCCGTCAAAGAGGTGCCCCTGTTTGCCGAAGAACTGTGCGGCCTAAACTCTCTCCAGCGCCTCAAAGAAACCCTCTACGCCGACGAAGACCCCACCCAGGTCTACTACAAAGAGACCACGCTGCGGGTGGTGCAGGAGGAAGGCTGCTACAGCCTAGAGCTTTACTTGCCCGGTATTCCTAAAGATCAAATTGAGTTGAGCAAGTCGGCGGATGAACTCAACGTGCGGATTGGTAACCACCGCCGCAACCTGGTGCTGCCCCAGGCGCTAGCGGCCCTCCAGCCCTCTGGAGCCAAGATGGAAGACGACTACCTGAAGATTCGCTTTGCCAGTGCTGGTTAGCGGCCAGTGTTTAACAGTTGAATGCTATTTCATACCTACGCCTTATAGCTTTCTTACGCCATTCAGGTATGGTGATAGGGATTATTGTCGCTGGCTTGGCCATCTCTCTTTAAGCATGCATTTCTAAGCTAGGCCAGGTTGAGATTTGCCAGCCAGTCCTCGGAGCATTGAACGCAAGCGATAGTACCCCCATGAGCCAAACACCCCACGGACACAATGAGTTTGATCATGACCGAGAACTGATTCAAAACCAGGAAGTTTATCGCCTCAGGCAAGAGCATGCCCGACTGCGTGCGGCCCAGCGCCGCTCTAGGCTAGCCTGGTTTCGCAATACGATTACGCTGCTGGTAGGAGCGCTAGAGGTGCTGCTGGCGATCCGATTTTTTCTGCGGTTGTCTAGCGCCAACCCTGACAATCCCTTTGCCCAGACGATCTACAACTTGTCGGCTCCCTTTATGACACCGTTTTCTACTCTCTTTATTAGCCCTACCGATGCCGATGCCACGCGAATTTTTGACCTCAACAACCTGATCGCGATGGTGGTCTATGCCTTGCTGGGGGGGCTAGGCATTGCTCTGGTGAACTATTTGCAGGGGCCAGGGGCTCAGGGGCGCTAGCTCAATGCGCCTAGAGGTGCCGCTACGCCTCTAGCTTGCCGCCCACAAAGGGGGTGCTCCAGGTCGCCCAGTTTTCTTTGTTGAAGGGCGATCGCCAGCGCTGAATCAGCTCTAGTTCCAGGGTTTGGCGGGCCTTGCGATCGCGCTCGGCGTGGGGCCAAAAGCCAATATTTACCGCCACCGCCAGACTGTGACTCCGGTGGGCTGCTACGTAGCTGAGAATGTAGCGTTTGCAGTCGTGAACGCCCTTCCATCGCTGGTTTGACTTTACGGTTTCGCCCACGTAGAGCAGCAGATCTGCCTCGTGGTCAACCACAAAGTAGAGGGCAGGGACGCCCGACTCCTGAAACTGCCCCCGCCAAAACTCCGCATTTTGGGGCGACAGGGTAAAGGGGTCAAGGGTACTGGCTGGAGAAGCCTCAGCCAGGTCAAACAGGCTGCCCTGAGCGATCGCGGGGCCAGAGCGCACTGTGGCCTGAAACTGAGCCACCCGCTGCTTCCAACCCTGGAGTTCGTCAGCCAGAATGGCAGACCCAGCCGGGCGGTTGTAGGCCCAGGATAGATCCGCCGCCCGCAGGTCGGTCTCGGAGAGCAGCGAGGGCTGGTAGTCTGATGCCATGACATCTATCCGTAGCGGCTGTGGCCTCCCATAATAGGGTAAAACCCCGACATATAGCGCTGGCCAGCTGGCCCAGGGGGCTTTCTACAGCCGCGATCGCAGCACCTCTGGCCCAACATCCTCCACGGTGTACCCTTCCGGGTAGCTGCGAAGAGATTGATCGACAAAAAATTCAGGCGTGGTGCGGGACGGCAGACGGCGCAGCAGACGACTGCGGGCTTTGAGCGCCGTGGCGGCGACCTGCTGCACAGCTTTTGGCGTCGGCTGCCAGCCCAGGGCATTCAGCAGGGGCGGGTCGAGCAGGCAGGGCAGACCCCAGTTCACCACCGGGCGGGTGGCGGCGGGGAACCAACTCAGCAGCAGGTGCCGGGTGGCATCGGCTACGCGCTGGTTGGTGGCGGCGTAGGTAAAGTGCTGAGCCTCAAACTCGCGGTTGAACTGCTCGAAAGCCGCGTAGGTAGGTGGAATATCGACGAGGCCCATGCGATCGCTAATCGCTCGCCAGAAGTAGTAGCAGGCCAGCCGCTCTTGCTCACAAAAGGGCCGCCAGCCAAAGCGATCGCACCAGCGAATCGGCTCGTAGATAAAGGTTGAGAGCACGTACAGGTAGTCGGCATTGCCGATGGCGTAGTGGCGGTGAATGGCATTCATGCGGCCAATAAACGCCTCGCCACGGGGGCTGTCGTAGCCGTGCTTAAACACCTCCGACACCACAATGCCCGTGTCGTCGTAGCGCTTTTGGGCGTGGTGGCGAAACTCCCCGGTTTTATCCAGCAGGGCCGATACGCTGGGGATACAGAAGGTGCGCAGCAGGGCCACCTCCAGGGCGCGGGTGACATCCCAGGGGAACTCGTACCCCGCCAGCAGATGACAAATTTTCTGGTGGGAACGCTCGGGGTCGAGGCGCTGAATGTGGCGCAGGGTGGCGTAGCGCTCCATACTAAAACTCGATGCCCGGCTGGGCCTTGACTCCCTGCTCGCGGAAGGGGTGTTTGACCAGCGTCATTTCGGTGACCAGGTCAGCGCGATCGATTAGCGCCTGGGGTGCGCCCCGCCCGGTCAAAATCACGTGGGTCAGCTCTGGCTTTTCGGCCAGACCCGCCAGCACCTGCTCCACCGAGAGAAAGCCGTGCTTAAGGGCGATATTCACCTCATCGAGCAGAATGGTTTTGACCTCGGGGTTGCGAATGTAGCTGAGGGCGGTGTCCCACGCGGTCTGGGCGGTGCGGGTGTCGCGATCGCGGTCTTGAGTATCCCAGGTAAAGCCCTCGCCCATAGCGTGGAAGCTGAGCTGATCGCCAAACCGCTCCATCACGGCTTTCTCTGCTGGTTCCCACGCACCTTTAATAAACTGCACAATGGCTACCCGGTAGCCGTGCCCCAGCGACCGCAGCACCATGCCCAAGGCAGCGGTGGTTTTGCCCTTGCCGTTGCCCGTATTGATAATCACCAGCCCCTTCTCGACGGTGCGATCGGCGATCCGCTGCTGCTGCACCTCCTGCCGTCGCTGCATCTTGCGGCGGTACTGCTCTTCAGAGTTGGTGCTTTCGGCCTCCTGAGTGAGGGCAGCAAAGGTGTCTAGGGGATTAGCGGTATCGGTAGGGTGGGTCATAGGGGTCTCAAGCGATAAGTCCTCATCATAACGCCGCTAGCAGATGCTAGAATAGTTCAGCCTAAGGGCATGTAGCTCAGTGGATAGAGCACTAGATTCCGGTTCTAGCGGTCGCAGGTTCGAATCCTGCCATGCTCGTTGTCTAACCCATACCATTTAAAAGAGCGTACTTGTATGTACGTTCCAGAATTAGTAGATGCTGCTGGGTAAGCGTTTGAGCGCGGCTCTGGATACTTTGCCGATGGTGCCGTCGTTGTCAGCACTCTCGGCCAGGATGTTGATCAGCGCGACTTCTTGCTGGCGCAGTTTGCCGCCGACCTGCTGGGCGGTGGTCTTGCGGTTGATTAGGTCTTGGTAGATCCAGGGGATGAAGAGAAAGTAGCGGGCGCGGGTTTGGATGGTGCTAACGCCCGGAAAGAACAGATTCGCGAAGGCGTCGCGAATGGCCCCAATGCCCAGCTCGTCGCGGGTGGTCTGCTCGCGGAAGAGGCTAATGACATCGAGCATTTTGCGGCGATCTTGCTCGGAATAGTCGAGCCAGGTAAAAGATGAAGCCATGGGCAGTTGATCCCTGAATATTTATCAGATCAAGCAAGCGTAATAACGTGAAAGCTAGGCAGCTTTTTGATTTAGCTTTTCAGCCAGTGTGGCCCAGCTCTTTGTGCGAATGCCAAAATTCTCTTTGGCGGCCTTGAAAGAATCAAAATTGCGCTGTAGCCAACCAACGGTATAGGTTCCTTCGTTGGCTAGACGGTTTTCTTCTTCTCGCTGTGCAGCCTCTTCAGCTTCTTCTTGAGCTAGACACTCTGGATTTAGGCGGTAGACCATAGATAGCTGATCTTTAGAGTCGTAACTGACCTCATAGTCAAAGATACGCCCAGCTTGATTCTCTAACCCTTCAAACTGACCGTACACGCAGAATGGGTTATCTTCTATTTCAATGGAAAGCAAGCGAAAATCAGGGCCAAACATATCCGTCAAGGTAGCTATAATAACGGGACGAATTTCTCTTTCGATTAGATCGTCGTCGTCTTCAGGGAGTTGGTCTTGCTGATCTCGCTGCTGTACACTTAACCCAGCTTGCTGTTTGACGACATCCAATCGCCCAAGAATCTCTTGGGCCTTAGGAGCAATCCCACGAAGAGTGCTAATTGGATAGATTACTTCTGAGCCATCAGCAGTAGGTATAGCAAAGGCAAGTTTTGACTCATCATTAAAGTAGAGCCTAACTACTACTAGGTCAGGATGATTGGTTAAATGAATATTGCAAAATTCAGGAGTATCCTCCATATCTATTAGTTCACCGTCTACGCCGTTGCGTTCAAGTAGACGCTTCAAAACGTTGAAAGCGTCGAGCTCTTTTTGAGTGGTGATAATACCCGAAAGATGGGACGGTAAATTCTTAGCTTGACCCACTTTGCGTATATCAGAGGCGTTTACCTGGGCCGTGCGTCCTTGTTTGGCAGCGGCGCTCAGGTCAGAATCTACGCCTAGAGCCGCCAAGGCTTGTCCGTAACCTGCGGCCATCAGTGCCTGGTCGCGAATGCCGAGTAGGGCATTGCGCATTTCCTCGGTACTGGCAAAGCGATGCTGCGGTAGGGGAGCGATCGCAGTTTCTAGCCAATGGGCCAAGTCTTCACCCAAAAGTTCTTGGGTCCAATCAAGATCGAACTCTATTTGTTCATTTACAGTTAGTTTATGAGGAGGCATCCCTGTAGTTAGCAAGAGGAACACCATGCCAATCGCATACAGATCTGATTGGTAAAGAGCCTTACCCATTTGCTGTTCAATAGGCATATAGCCAGGGGTTCCAGCCATGGTGGCTGTCTGCAAAGGGTTGTCATCATCTGTCTGTTTGATCAACCCAAAATCAATTAAAACGGGCTTACTGTCTCCTTCTCTAAGAATGATATTGTCCGGTTTAATATCTCGATGAATTAGCCCTTGACCATGGAGATGTTGGACAACATTGAGAAGCTCATCTATGATCTTGAAGGCATAGCCAACGGAAAAGACATGTCCTGTTTTGGCCATGTCCAGGAAAGCATCAGTCAGAGTTTGCCCCTGGATCTGCTCTTGGATTAAAAAGAAGTTACCCTGATCATCAAAGTAGTCAAACAGCGTCGGAATTTGACCATGCCCACTCCCCACCTGCTGGAGAGCTGCTGCCTCTCGCTCAAAGCGTTCGACGAGTTCTTCATCTTGTTCAGCTTTGCCGGTAAGTTTTTGTGCCTTGGCGACAAATGTATTTTGAATGTTTCTGGTGATATCACTAACAAGAAATGTCGCGCCGAAACCACCTTCCCCTAGCTTGCTTTCAATACGGTATTTTTCCGCAAGTACATCACCTTGTTTGAAGGTAGAAAGCTTTTTTTTTCGCGGTGGGGCTGCTGCTGCTGGAGCCTTGGCTGCTGGTTGACTAACGACGACTTCTGTTTGGTTGGAGCGTTGGAGCCCTCCTGCTAGGACAACTCCACCTCCACCAAGGATTCCCAACCCAGTAACCAACCCATTGCCACTCAATAAGCCCAACATCATAGTGGCAGCCCCACCTATAAGCCCATAACCAATCAAGGGGCTGCTTTTCTTCTCAGGTGTCTTCTTTTGAAGAACTGGCTGAGGAGCAGAGGGTTTTGGTGGCTGTTGCTGGCGCTGTAGCTTTAGAGAAGATGTGTTGGATGTCTTTTGGGGAGGCTGGGGGCGGTTGCTCATGATCTAAGGGCCTTAGCTGGTTTCTTTATCTTTCCCAAAAATGGTATGAAAGCCCGGACAAACATATTCAATGTGTTTGGAATTGCTGTACTCAATGGTCGAGCACCGACAAACTCTCCGGCAGAGGTTATTGGCCAGCTTAGGATTGGCGGGCGTCACAGGCTTCGCCGTAGGGGCAGATGCCGCAGGTATGAAGAGCAGATTGGGGGGCAAAGTTGCCGCTTATCATACCTTCTACTAGAGCGTCTGCCTTTTGATCGATAGCTTGCAATGCCTCTACGTCAAAGGAATGCAGGTGGTCGTGGCGCAAGTAAGCTAGGTAGGCGCTGGGCTTACCCGTAGCGCGGCTGTAGGCCCAGAGCTGAAACTGGTGATGCTCTGGGTACATGGTTTGGTCAGTCTTAAAATCGAGCACAAAGTCTTCGCCCACCAGATCGACCATGCCGTTGAGAGTCAGATTGCCCACGGGGAGCGAAACCGGGCACTCCCGCGCCAATCCGCCCTGGCGATAGGGGGCAAACGCCTCGGCTTGATGGAATCGTTCAGCACAGGCTAAAGCATCGATAACGTGCTCTTTTTTGAGATTGCCGCGATGTTTGCTCAACGTATCAAGGTCGCGAATGCCTAGCTCTAGGGCTTTGTGGGTCAGTTTGCCGATTTCTTTCGCAGGTACACCAAGTCCGTCATCCTCATGATAGCCAGGGTGGCCATCCACATAGCGGAACTTAAACCGTAGGGGGCAGATCGCATAGTCGCTTAGGGCCGTGACCGGCAATTCGGCAAAGCCCGCCCTGGCAGGGTAGAGCATGATCTGCTCGGGCAGGGCGGGCTTTGCCGGAGCCACCGGGGCCACGGGTTGGGCCATGTCTGGCGCAAAGGGTATGGAAGCAGGAGCAATCAAACCTTCTAGCCCAGGCTGCAAAATGTCGAGGCCACCGCCAGCGGATTTAGCAGCAGTGAGGATGAGGCGATCGCGCGCCCGAGTCAGCGCCACATAGAGCACGCGCTTACTTTCCTCGCTGTCGGCGGCTTTTTTGCGCTGCTCCAGCAGAGTGTAGAGGGCTGTTTTTTGTCGTTCTCCGTCCTCATCCTCTAGCTTGAGAGCCACCCCCAGATCGGGGTCGAAGCGCACCAGAGGCGAGTCAGGGGGCGACTGGCGAGTTAGGTCGGGCACAATTACCACCGGCCATTCCAATCCTTTAGATCCGTGGATGGTCATCAGGCTGACAGCATTGCCCCCAGCCAGCGCGGGGCGGGGCACTTCAACCTCGGCAGTCTGCAACCGCTGGAGGCGACGGATGACGGCCAGCACGTCAAAGCTGCCTGCTTCCAGCGATCGCACCAGTTCCCCAAAGCCCTGCCAGTCGGCCAGGCGGCGATCGGCACCGGGTAGGTTAGCGATCACGGCGGTGTAGCCAGTGAGGCGATCGCCCAGTTGCAGCAGCCGCGTCGGTGCTTCGGTGCGGCGGGCAATCAGCAATTCACCCAGGGTTTCTCTGGCGCGGCTCAAGTCTGGGTCGGTGCTGGTGCGCAGATGCTTCCACCAGCCTGTTTTCTCGGGCAGGGTTTGGGCAAAGGTGTAGAGGGTGGTATCGCTGAGCGCAAAGAAGGGGCTGCGCAGCACCGCCGCCAGGGCCAAACTATCGGTGGGGTCAGCCAAAAACCGCAGCAGCGCCCCGGCATCCTTGGCTTCGCGGGTGTCGAGCAGGTTTCCGCCCCCGGCCTGCAAGATGGGGATGTCGCGAGCTGCGATCGCATTGCCATACAGCTCCAGCGGCCCCCAGGTGCGCGACAGAATGGCGATGTCCTTGGGCTGAATCTCCCGCAATTGCCCGCTGGGCTTGTCGTGGACTGGCAGCTTGGCCGACAGCATGTCCTCCACCAGGTCGGCGATTTTCTGGGCCTCCACCCGGCGGCAGGCATCGGCATTGGTGTCGATGCCCTTGTCTTTCTGATATTCCTCGTCCACTGTCACCGTGTAGAGCTGAATTTCTGGCGTTGGCTCTAGGGTTTCCTGGCGGTGGGCATCGAGTGGCTGATGCAGGTTGGCCAGCACGGGGGCAAACACCTGGTTGATTTGGGCGATCAGGGCCTGGTGGGTGCGAAAGCTGAGGCTGAGTTTGACAGGGTCATCGCCAGGGTGAATATGCTGCTGCCAGGCTTGAAACACCCGCACATCCGCCCGCCGAAAGCTGTAGATGGACTGTTTAGGATCGCCAACGATGGTGAGGGTGGCGTTGGCGGTGAGCGTTTCGAGCAGCTGCCCCTGGATGGGGTTGGTGTCTTGAAATTCGTCGATCAGAAACACTTTCCAGCGCTGGGCGTAGTAGTCTTGCACCGCCGGGTCTGCCAGGGCTTGCAGGGCGTGAACTTCGAGGTCGTTGAAGTCCAAAACTCGCTGCTGGTACTTGGCCTTTTGTAGGAAGTCGCGCACCCAGGCAAAGGCCCCGCGCAGGTTGGGCAGCAGGGCATCGGTCTGGTCGTCGCAGGCGTTAGGTTCCAGGGTGATCAGTCCGGTTTTGATCGCCTCTCGGGCCAGGTCACGCAGCGTGGCGATCGCCGCTTTCATCGCCGCTAGAGCCTTTTTGCTACCCCAGTTTTTTTGGCTACCGACGTTAATTTTCAAGCTGTTGAGTATGTCCAATGCCTGGGCGGCATGGCCCTCTCCAAACAGGGCGATCGCTCCCAATGCCGCCAATCGATGCTCCTCCAGTTTGTCGCCGGGAGCAGCGTAGGCTTGTAGGGTGTGCTTGCTGCTCAGCCAGTCCGGGTGTGACAAGAATTCCTCTAGGGCCTGAAGTTGAATGCGCTCTACCCAGGGCAACCAGTCGTCGCGGCCTTTCTCTAGGGCCTGAGCGGCGGTGAGCGGATCGGCCAGCAGCACCTGCAATACCTCCCGCATCAGCGAGTAAGGAATGCCCAGGTAGAAGTGGCTGGGCAGTTGGGCCAGGGCATCGGCAAAGACATCGGCCTGCCAGATCGGGCTTTCCAACTCATCCTGCACGGCAAAGTCGGGGGGCACGTTGGCGATGGTGGCGTGCTCGCGGCAGATGCGGGCGGCGAGGGCGTGGAAGGTGCTGATTTGGGCCGCTTCCAGCTCGGCCAGCAGGTCGGGGCGATCGCCCATAGAGGTAGCGATGGTGGAGCGAATGCGCGATCGCAGTTCCGCCGCCGCTTTCTCAGTAAAGGTTACGGCCACAATTTGCAGGGGCGAAAATCCCTGCTGCAAAAAGTACCGATAGCGCTCCGAGAGCATGTGGGTCTTGCCGGTGCCTGCCCCTGCCGTGACCGCCACACTCTTAGGACTGTAGGCGGCGCGTTCTTGCTGTTCAGTCAGTCCCATGGGTAATCTCCTTACGGCTGAGGCGGTCACCCTGGCGACACAGGGCATCAAAATCGCAGTAGGTGCAAGCCTTCCGCTCACTATCGGGCTGCACCGGATAGTGTCCCGACTCTAAGTGGGTTTTGCAGCGCTCGATGGCGGCGGGCAATTCGTGCTGGGGTGCCTTCGACGAGCGCGCGATTTTCTGTCTACCGCGAATCGAATAGTAGTAGGCATCGGCAACGGGTTCATCAAACCGGGCTGGGCCAGCGGCTTCTCGGTAGAGCGGGAGCTGGAGGTCGATACAGGCTTTGCCAGTTTGGTCTTTGATGCCGGTGGGGCGGCTTTTGCCGGTTTTGTAGTCGATGAGCACCAGCCCCGCATCTGTGCGATCAATCCGGTCGATGCGGCCCCGTACTTTCAGTCCATGCCATTTCCCTTCAAAGTCGCCCTCCAGCAAAACCGGCTCTGCCCCAGTGGGCAAAAAATTGGGGTCTTGCAGGGCCAGAGCCAAGACACGGAGGTGTTCTTCCCGGCGCAAAGTCCAGGCGGCGAGGGTGGGGGGAATGAGTTCACGTTCGGCGATCGCAAAGGCTTCGTGCAGCATCGCTGGATCACCCACCGACCGCTCGGGATGCTCGCCCCACCGGGTCAGCACCAGCTCCAGCACCCGGTGGTAGAGCTGGCCAATCTGGCTAGGGCCGAGGTCGTCATCGATTTCCTCCGGTGGCCCCAGCTTCAGCAGTTTGTTAGCAAACCAGTTGAAGGGGCACTGGCCCAGGTTCCGCAACTGCGACACGCTAAAGGGCCAGTCGCCATAGTCGAAGGGAATGCCGATAACGCCGTCGTACTCATTGGCGGCGGCGCTGCTCTCACGATGCTGCTCGACGGCATAGGCATGGACGGCAGCCAGGAGCACCGCATCTTCATTTGAGGAACTGTGGCGCAAGATGGTGCGGCGATGTTCTTCGGGGCTGGCGATCGCAGCGGCGGTTGGTTCACCGGGTTTCAGCCCCAACTGTGCCAGGTAGGGGCTGGGCAAGAGTTCCTTGCGCCCCTCTAACTGGGGATAAGAAAAGACCACGGCGGTGGTCACCGTTTGCAGCAAAAAATAGACATTTAGCGCTTCCCGCCGCGCCATTTCGGCGGCGCTGGGCAGCATTACTCCCTGGTGGCGAAGCTGCTGCCGCTCAAAGAAATCCAGCAGTGGATCGTTGCTGATGGGAGCAGGCAACACGCCCTCTGCCATGCCAATGACAAACAGATGGGTATACCTGGCCCCCACTACCGAGCGGGGGCTGTGCAGTTCGACCCCGCCGCGACCGGGCTGGGCGGGTACGGTCAAGCTATCCAGCAAATCCCGCAGCTCCTGGCGAAACTCGCCCCAGCTGAGGATTTCCTCTTCAGGTTCGGCCAGTTCCCCTAGAGCACTGCGGAAGGTGTTGAAGGCTAGGCTTTCCCTCGCCCAGCGGGCGCAGCGGTGGCGGAGGTCAAATCGACCCAAGATACGCTGCCACAGATCTACCCAGGTGTCGCGGCGGCGGGCTTGGTTGATCTGGGCTAGGAGGTCGAGGTCAAGATCGAGGTGGTCTTGGGCCAGGGTTTTCCAGGCGGCAAAGCCCTGGGGATGTTCGCGGCGGGCAGTGGCCCAGAAGTCGCGATCGGGGTTGCTGGCCAGGGCATGGCTGAGTAGCCGCGCTGTGCCCTCGAAGGGAAATTTGGCATCGAGCACGTCTACCAGCAGGTTTAGCCAGGTTCCTAGGCGGGTGCTCAGCAGCGGGGTTTGGTAGAGGACTCGTAGGGGCACACCGTACTCCCATGCGATGTCGATCAGCTTGGGGCCGTAGGCGACTTCGTCCCTAGCGACAATGGCCATGTCGCGGGTGAGGGTGCCGTCGTTGAGCAGGGCTTTGACCTGGGCCAGGGTGCCCCGCACCTCCGATTCCAGGGTGCTGTAGGCGTAGGCAGTAGTGGCACCAGAGAGACCGGGTTTCTGCGCCCCATTTTGCTGACCCTGTCCCAGTTCACCGCTAGAAACCTGGTCTCTGACCCCGCAAAAAACCTGGCTGAGTGATTCCCCGATAGCAAAGATCCCAGGGTTCTGCTCAGACTTGGCGTCTACGTCCTCACCCCCGCTAGAACCCTGGGATCTGGCATCCAGTTCACCCATGACCTGCCAGCCCTGCTCTACCAGCCAATCCACAGATGCTTGGCTATCGGCAAATAGTGGTGACTCTGCGATCGGCAAAAACAGCACACTGTCTTCAGCAGCCAGGGCATTGATCCAGGCCAATTCATCGGGGCGAGGCTGAAAGTAGCCGTAAATTAGCACCTGCTGGGGGGGCATCTTGCTCTCGGCAGCGTGCCAGTAGAGGTCTGCCCCATCGATCAACTCTTGCTCACCCAGGGCGGTTTGATAGGCCCTGGCTACGTCGAGCAGCTGGGCGGTTCGCTCAGAGGCGGCAGTCACCGTCGAGAGATTGGGGCTGCTTTGGAGGAGCGATCGCACCCCCGGCAACCAGGCTCTAGCGGTACCCAGCCCATCCACTGGCTGCACAATGTCTTGCACCACCTGGCGAAACAGTCGTTGAGCAGTACGGTCAGGGGCGACGTTCTTGCCTCCAGACTCTAGGGCCTTGTTTGCCAACCGGCGCAGAGCCTGGTGCTGAGCGTGCAGAGCCCTAGCGGCCAGCCGCGATGGGGGCACGATTTGATAGTCAGGCCGCTTTGACCAGTCCAAGGCAGTGGCATAGCTATTGCTGTGGGTTGAGACAAATCTTGCCATGCCTGTTGCTCCATTATTCCATCGGTCTGCGGCTATAAACTGGCCATCAAGACGCTGGGCTAGCCACACACCACATCACTATGAAAGCTAAGTTTGTTAAGCCTTCTTAGCTTGCCCAGACCGCTCGGGGAAAAGTTCAGGCATTCCATCAAAATCATGATGATAACTTCACCATCCACCGCCAACCATCCACGCTTACAAGCGTATGCTGCGCTTTGCGGCTGAGGGGTTGGCATCATTTTTTGGGTTAGTGGATAACGCGGCGGGATTGTTGACCACAAGATAAGGCTTATGTCTTCAATCAAATTCGACGACTGACCCCAAGTTAAAACCGTGGGCCAGGAAGATGGTTTCAATTCGCTCTTTGGGAAGCCAGGTTATATGGGCAAACTGAGCTATTCGACATCCTCAGCAACTTGCCGTCCGCCTCCTTCGAGAGGTTGCTGATCGCAGTATGCCTAGTCGTACATGGCAGGATTTGTTTCATGGCCATGGTCCTATATTGTAGATTTACCGTAGGGTGGGCACTGCCAGCCCTGTCAAGGTAGGGCCGAATTAGGGGGCGATCCCTTGAATTGACCGCTTGGCCTTGGACTTTTAGTCCAAGGCTGAAAGCCTAAACCCTCTGAGGAGGATTGGGAGCCGAGTTCCCAAGTCTGCTTAACAGACCTTTGCTATAAGCCAGGGAGTTAACTCCCTGGTGCTTTTGGCCGGAATCCCCTCTCTTATGGGCGTTTCGGGAATAGTTTGGCCTTGACAGGGCTGGGTGGGCACTGCCCACCC
>JBARVV010000114.1:0-3219 GCA_049646445.1 Nodosilinea sp.
GGGGGGTGGATGGGTGGATGGGTGGATGGGTGGATGAGCGAGCCGTAGTGGGCAATGCCTACCAGCTCCTGATGACCTTTGAGCAACCACTGAGCGTTCGTCGCCGTCGCCCACCATCCACCCATGACCGCTGAATTAGGTACCCGTCCCTTCAACACATCCACGCTGTTAACAATCTGGTAAGCAAAGGAGCAGAATCATGAGCGATCGCTGGCGAAGTCTTCTCGAAAAAATTTGCATTCCGATTGGGGCACTCATAGCGGCCCTGTTGATATTTGGTCTGTTTTGTGCTCTGGCAGGAGCGAACCCGTTGGGGGTGTATTACTCGATCTATCGGGCCGCCTTTGGCAGCTGGAGCTCGTTTCAAAACACCCTAATTCAGGCATCGCCGCTGATGCTGAGCGCCCTGTGTACGGCCCTACCGGCGCGGCTGGGCCTGGTGATTATTGGCAATGAGGGGGCGCTGGTGCTGGGCGGGCTGGCGGCGGTGGCGGGCGGCCTCACTCTGGGGGGCTGGGGATTGCCCACCCCAGGGGTGCAGCTGGGCATGGCCCTGGCGGGGATGGCGGCGGGCGGCATCTGGATTGCCATTGTCGGGGCGCTGCGCCACTACCGGGCGGTGAATGAGACCATTAGCAGCCTGCTGATGAACTACATCGCGATCGCACTGCTCAACCACATGGTCAATGGCCCCATGAAGGACCCCAGCTCCCTCAACAAGCCCTCGACCTACCCCCTGCCTGACATCCACATGCTGGGCAACCTGCCCGGCAGCCGGGTGCACTACGGCCTGGTGCTGGGTCTGGTGGCCTGCGGGCTGGCCTACTTTTTAATTCAGCGCACCACCTTTGGCTTTGCGGCTCGCACCGCCGGAGGCAACATTCGGGCGGCTCGGGTGGCGGGGCTGCCGGTGGGCAAGCTCACCCTGGCGATCTGCTTTTTGGGTGGGGCCTGCGCGGGCCTGGCCGGGATGATCGAAGTGGCGGCTGTTCACGGTCGGGCGAACGAATCGCTGAATGCCAACTACGGCTACGGCGGTGTGCTGGTGGCCTTTATCGCTCGCCACAACCCGATCGCGGCCAGCCTGGTGGCCCTGCTTTTGGGAGGCATTCTGGCCAGCGGCGGCATTTTGCAGCGCAGCCACGGCCTGCCCGACGCCACGGTAATGGTGTTCCAGGGCATTGTGTTTCTCTCCGTGCTCTACAGCGATTCGCTCTACGGCAAGCTGCCGATCTTCAAAGAGCGTCCGCCCAAGGTACGGCCTGCTCCGCCCATGGCAACGGCCACCCCGGTTTAGGTTGGCCACGGGCACAAACATACCGTAGGGGCACAGCAGTGCTGTGCCCCTACCGAAAACATCGCGCGTTAAATCCACACATCCACGGAGAGTGAGAACCATGGCCAGTGAAGCCTTAGGGTGGTGGGGCATTCCCCTCGCCATTTTTGCCGGAACCCTGCGGGGGAGCGCCCCCTTTCTGTTTGTCAGCCTGGGAGAGTGCCTGACCGAAAAAAGCGGCAAAATCAACCTGGGTCTGGAAGGTACCCTGCTGATGGGGGCCATGAGCGCCTACGCCGTGTCGTACCTGACCGGGTCGCCCTGGCTGGGGGTGATTGTGGCGGGGGTGGCGGGTATGTTTTTGGGCCTGATTCACGGCTGGCTGTCTCAGCAGCCCCGGGTAAATGACGTGGCGGTGGGCATCGCCATGATTATCTTTGGCAGCGGCCTGGCCTTCTTTTTGGGCAAGCCGTTTATTCAGCCCTCGGCCCCGCAGCTGCCGGTGATTGCCCTGGGTGGGTGGAGCCAGATGCCCCAGGTGCAGTCGGCGCTGAGTATTAGCCCGCTGTTTTTGGCCGGGGTGGCGATCGCGCCCCTGATGCAGTGGTTCTTTCGCTCTAGCCGCTGGGGTCTGCTGATCCGCGCCGTGGGCGACAGCCCCGATGCCGCCCGAGCGATGGGTATCTCAATCTTTAAGGTGCGGATGGCCAGCATTGTGGCGGGCAGCTTTTTGGCCGGCATCGGCGGAGCATCGCTGTCGCTGTTTTACCCCGGCAGCTGGTCAGAGCGCATCTCTAGCGGTCAGGGCTTAATGGCGGTAGCACTGGTGATTTTTGCCCGCTGGAATCCGGTGCAGTGTCTCTACGCATCGCTGCTGTTTGGCGGTGCCCAGGCGATCGGCCCGGCCCTGCAATCGGTGGGCATTGACGCCTACTACTATTTGTTCAATGCGTCACCGTACATTCTGACGCTAATCATTATGATTGTCACCTGTTCGCCGAAGCGCACGCTGACCGGTGCCCCAGGAGCACTGGGACAGGCGCAGGAGTAGTCTGAATCACCCCGAAACTTCCTACCATCACCGTGTGCCTGCAGCGCTGAAAGTCGTAAAAAGTCCGATCGCATGCGATCGCAATGGAGAGTAACCATGGGAATTTTTGTTGAAGCCGAACCCTATCCATACCCCTACAACGGCGATTTGCGGCCCGAGAATACGGCGCTGATTGTGATTGATATGCAGACCGACTTTTGCGGCCTCGGCGGCTATGTCGACAAAATGGGCTACGACCTGTCGCTCACCCGCGCCCCGATCGCCCCGATCGCCAAGCTGCTGGAGGTAATGCGCGATCGCCACTTCACCATCATTCACACCCGCGAGGGCCATCGCCCCGACCTGGCCGACCTGCCGGAGAACAAACAGTGGCGATCGCGCCAGATCGGCGCAGGCATTGGCGACCCCGGCCCCTGCGGGCGCATTCTGGTGCGCGGCGAACCGGGTTGGGAGATCATCCCTGAGCTGCAGCCCCTGCCTGGCGAGGCGGTGATCGACAAACCCGGCAAAGGCTCGTTTTATGCCACCGATCTGGATCTAGTTCTACACCGCAAGGGCATTCAGAACATCATTCTCTCGGGCATTACCACCGATGTGTGCGTGCACACCACCATGCGCGACGCCAACGATCGCGGCTACGAGTGCCTGCTGCTGTCAGACTGCACGGGCGCGACCGACTACGGCAACCACCTGGCGGCGCTGAAGATGGTCAAGATGCAGGGCGGCGTGTTTGGCGCGGTGGCCCACTCCGAAGCGCTGATCGAGGCGTTGGTTTAATTAAAAACATGAAGAAGTGCTCACCCTACAGCAGCCGTAGGGGCTTAGCACTGCTAAGCCCCTACCCATCCCTAGCCCCTACCCATCCCTAGCCCCTACCCATCCCTAGCCCCTA